>NZ_CP069241.1:0-598805 GCF_018343855.1 Rhodococcus sp. USK13
CTGGTGCTCCGCACCGGGAGACGGAGCGAGTCGCTTCGCTCCCCGCCAGGGAGCCGCTGCGCGGCTCGCAGTCAGTCAATTTCCGTTGCCGTCGATCGAGTCGCTTCGCTCCTCTGAGTTTCCGAAATTAGGTGCAAACCACCGCATTTGATCGGAACGTTCTAACCAGTCCCCGCACCCCAACGAAGCCGGGGAGGCCGGTTGGCGTGCCTGGCTTCGACACCCACTACGCCTCCCCGCGCCGCTTGATCATACCCCACAGCATACCACCCAACACTCAAACATCTCAAACCTTTATAAACTAGACAATCTTCTAAACCTGTTGCTCTACACCATATTACGAATATCACAACCTGGTATTTGTGCATAACTCACGTAAGACCTTATCTGACAACCTTTTATCTAAACATATTGCATACCAACAACTTTAAAAACGGCACCAAACGGTGAAACAGACACCCGTGCGCCCCGCCCCTCACCCCGGCACCCCCACATCACAAACCGGGGACATGTCACCAACCCAGGTCACAACACCATTACGCGTCGATCCGCTCATAACCACCTACCCACCGCACAGGATCCCCAGAATGAACAACAGGGAAGTCAGCAGCGGTTCGCGTCGTACAGCGACGCCCGGGGAGGAAGTGCGTGTGTTCGAGAAATTCACCGATCAAGCCCGCCAAGTCGTCATCCTCGCCGCCGGCGCTGCCCACGCACACCACCAGAACTCCGTCGGCACCGCCCACCTCCTCCTCGCCTCGTCGACGACCCCACCTCCACCGGCACCCACATCCTCACCAACCTCGCACCCCCGCCCATCAGCGACATGCGCGAGCACCTCAGACGCAAACTGACCCAGCAACCCACCCCCGGCGCCACCCACCGCGTTACCGACGCTCTCAACACCGAACACCCCAAAAGCCAGGACACCTCCTCCGGATCGATACCAACCGGCGACCCAACGCGCCGTCACCGGCACGCAATGCCTCCCGCACCGGACTCAGACGTGCACGGACGATGCCTAAGACCTTCGCTGACCACCGACTCCCACATCGGAAACAGCCCCCGAGGCGGTCTGCGGGCGATCAACTTCGCCGCCTTCGCTCGGCCGACACCCGGCAACGCCAGCAGGGCCGTTTCCAGCCCCAGGCAGGCCACCGGGATGGTCGACCAACCCCGTTCCGATCCGGGCGCACCGCCGTCAGAAGGGCGCTCAGCAGCACCGTCCCGGTGTCGAGGAATGCCCGCATCGCCCTCGTCGGGACCTGCACCGACAGGAAGGTCACTCCGATTGGATCCGCGGGGAACCGGTCCGCCTCCCCGCCCGCTCCCCGGTACTCGACCAGGAGTCGAAGTGCGCACCCACGTAGGCATCATCGCCCAGATGCGAGCGACCGTAATACTTCGTCAGCGCCAAGGTCGCGGCAGCATCCGGAGAACACGGGGGTGGTCGGCAACCGCAATGTCACACCCCGCGCCCTCTCACCCCAGGCCCCGGCGGACCGGTGACCGGCAACCGGCGGCGATCAGGCCGACATCGACACTTTCCTGCAAAAAGACCAGGCATAATCGTTCTCTCAACCTTTCCAGGAGGTGTGGTGGAGCCAAGTAGAGGCGAAGTGAACGCCGTTGTCGGGTTCGGTGGGCAGTTCGAGCTTGCTGCGCGGGTAGTACTTGCCAAGCTCTCCACCCTCGAATGGATCCGGGTGGCAGATCCCGAAGCTGGCGTAGCTGATGACTTCCAATTCAAGTCCGGTCCTAGGCGCCACGCGCTGCAAGTCAAATGGTCTCAATCCGCTGGATCATTCACTTGGAGCGACCTCACGAGCGGAGAAGGCGGCAAACCGGGTCTACTTGCGAAGCTGGCCGATGCATGGCAACGCTTGAGGCCTTTGTCGTCCGATCCGCTCACGGTGTATCTGTGTACCAACAATCACGCTTCGAACAGCCCATCGACGGGAAAGACACCCATAGCGCTCGCATCAGCCCCCGGTCCGCGAAGCATGGCAGCATTTGTAGTGCGGTCGTTCGAACCGGTTCAGGCGAAGGTCCGGGGCGGAACAACACTGTGGAGCAATCTTGCCCAACTGCCCGAAGTAGTCCAATGGGCTCCCGTGTGGACGAGGATGCGTGAGCTGACAGGTTTGACTGCCGACGAGTTCGCCAGTTTCGTAGGCGACTTCGAGATGGTATTCGGGCTTCAGCTCGCTGACCCATTGGTGCGTCCGGACCAAGACCCGACGGACCGTGAGGTCCAGCACCTGGCGCAGACGCTTCAGAACATCGTTCGTGATGACGCCAGACAAGTCCATTTGACTCGGGACCAGCTAATGGATCGCCTGGAGTGGTCCGAGCGGCTCCGGTACCGTCACCCTCACCAGTTCCCGATACCAGCTGTCTACACGACGAACGAGGCTGCGAGAGCTGGCTTAGAGACCGCGCTCGGCCAGCTGACGAGAGGCTACATAGCCCTGCTGGGGCCTGCAGGGTCCGGCAAATCCACCCTATTGACGAGCCTACGACTGCACGGGCACGTGGCTCGCTACTACGCATTCGTGCCGGACGCGCCCGATCCGCTCAGCAGCCGTGGGGAGGCGGAGAGCTATCTGCACGACGTATCGCTCGCGCTGGAAGAAAGTGGCCTGCCTCGACAAGGAGTTGGGAACGACCTACCAAGCCAACGGTCTGTACTTCTTCGACAGATCGATGCTGCCGGACTGCGTTGGAAAGATCACGAAGAGCGAACAGTGATAGTGATCGACGGGCTCGACCACATTCCGCGGGAACAGCGACCAAGCCGTTCACTCCTCGAGGAACTACCCGCACCAACTGCGCTTCCCGATGGGGTGTTCGTCGTTCTCGGCACCCAGACCACGTCGATCCTGCCGGCTGTAGTGCGGACGGCATTGGACCAGGACGGCCGAACGGTACCGCTACCGCCACTGTCCAACGACGAGGTGGAACGTGTAGTTGTCATCGCAGGGCTTGACAGCTGGCTCTACCCAGGACAGGTGGCGAAGGTAGCCGAGGCAAGCGAGGGTCACCCGCTCGCCCTCACATACATCCTCCAAGAACTCACCGCGCTGGAATCGAGTGAACCGGACCTCCCCGGCCGACGAGAGCGAGCAGATCGGCTACTCGCCGACGCATCGGGCTACGGCGGCAACATAGAGTCGCGCTACCAGGGATATCTGCAGGCCATCGGCACGGACCACCACGTACTGGACCTCCTCGGCCTGGTTGCCCGGCTTCGTGTCCCGGTAAATATGGATTGGCTATTGACATGGGCCGACTCCTACGCGGTGTCGGCATTCGCTGAACAGGCATACACCTTCTTCCGCCGCTCCGGAACCAACTGGCAATTCATTCACAACAGCTTCCGTCGATTCCTTGAGGATCAGACTGCGAAGGTTGCCGACGAGGTCGATGAGACACGAAACCTTCTATTCCATCAGCGACTTGCTGACATCTGCGCAAATTCTGAGGACTGGAGCCTGTATCGCGATGAGGAGATGGCACACCGATTTCTTGCGAATCAGCACGATCGTGTGCTGACGCTCGCCACGCCCGCCAGGTTGCGCGAGTCGCTCCTTCAGCTCCGCCCTTCGACCACCGTTCGCGATCACGCGCTTATCGCATTGCGATCGGCGACACTAATCGATGACTCACGGTCATTCCTGCTCATGTTGATGTTCCTCAACGAGCTGCACCTGCGGAGTTTTGTGTTGGAGACCGATAAGTACGCCTCAGCGGTGTTCTCGTTCGATCCGCAACTGGCTTTGGAGCATGTCGTCCGCGGCGGTCGACTGAGAATCGAGTTGGGCCCTGCAATCGAGCTTGCGGTTGCATTCGCAGCGGAAGGGGATGTGAGTGCCGCACAACATATCGTGCGCACTTGCGGAGGGCTGGCGGGCCTCGCCAACAACACGAGCCTATCGCCGAATGTTGTGGCGGATTGGGCAGAAGTGACTTGGCGGCTGTCCGGTTTGGAAGCCGTACTAGCGGAACTCGATCACCACCTACCGGCGCCGAAACCGTACACAGCGCCATTACCGGCCTCCACAGACTCGACACGCCGTGAAGAGATCGAGCAAGACATCGACACGGCCGCCTGCCGTAACTGGGCTCATGCGCGATGCTGCAACCTTCTAACTGAAATTCGCGATGACGAAGCTCTGGATCGACTTCTCTCGCTCATTGACGTCCAAGCGTCTGCTAGCTGGCGAGGCCTCGCTCGCTATGTGCGTGCCAAGACCGCCTCGCAAGACCGCGTACCGTCGGAGGTGATGCGGTGGGTCCGTGAGATTACCGCTATCGACGCCGAAAAAATCATACCGGATGAGGAAGAAGGCGACGATGAGGATCTGACCGCGAATCGATCCACTCATGCGCTACCTTTAAACATTCGAGCCGCCGCTGTAGAACTACTCATTCGTAACGGCTTCCACGACGAACCCGAGGTCGTTCAACTGCTGCCAGCGGGCACCGCAGCAGCATGGCCATCCTCGCTGTACGGGCAGCACGGTCTCGATCCGTTCAGCACGCTGATTAGTCTCACATGCATTCGCCATGTACTGCCCGATCCCGCAGGCCTTGACCCGATGCCGCCAGGCAAGTGGTCGTCATCAGGTGACCCCGGCACCGAACGACTTCTGCGCGCCATTCGCGCACTCGCCGAGATAGAAGGGCGACAGCTCGCGGCGGCGGTCGGCCTTGGGGAAACGTCGACGGTCGCGGCACACGCGGGCCCCATTCTTCGCCTTCTCGAAGTGCCGTCGGATCAGACACGCGATTGGACCGGATGGTACAACGTCCAAGATGTCGCGCCCGATCTCTTCAGTCGCGTCGTGCGCCTCGCGGCGGCGTCCGACCCTGGCGCAAAGTTCATGCGCCTTCTCGAAATGTTCGACGAAGCTTGGACTATTCCGGAGCGGGCGCAATATTGGACACCTACACAACAACAAGCTGTAATCATCGCAGCAATCAACGCGGGTCCCGAGGCTCGCGAATGGGCGTTGGAACGACTCCATCGACTCGACGGTATGGTCGATACCCAGTCCCACGATCCCCATTCCCGAGTATCCAACTGGCTGAAACAATCTCAAACCTGGTCAGCAGCCGGCGAACCCCACCTGGCGCGACGATCAGCGCAGTCCGCCGTGCTGGCATCGCTTGGAATCGACTCCAGCGATAAAGACTATCAATTGGTCGAGTGGCTCGCCTGGCTCCGCGCAGCAATCGAACAGGGTGAGCTTACTTCAGTTGAGTTTTCGGAAACTGTGCGTAGGTATGCGAGCCGGATCGCGTCGGCCGCATCCAGCGGTTCCCGCCAGGTAGAGGCAGCTGCCGAAGAGTTGATCTCGCTCATATTCCCCCGCGACGTTTCGCTGGGGTGCGAACTCGCTGAGTGGCTGTGCGACTCCGGAGCGCTCGGCGAAGCGCACGCGATACAGGCTGTGGTACTGGCCGCCTGCCGGCATCCCGACATCCCTATTGTGATCGGCGTAGCCGCTGCAACAGAGTTGCTCTATCCAATCATTCCAGAGCCGACCAGTGGCATTTCGAAGGCAGTAAGTACTCGGAAAAACGAGGATCCAGAAGCCGTTGCAGCACTGAGTCAGGCGACTCGACTGTGGACTGTGAGTCAAGAACGTGCAGATACTACGGATGCCGTGGATGCCGAACAGGGTCACGAGGCAGCGCAGGGGGTGTCCACGCCCAGCACAGACACTTCACCGCCCGTCGTGACAATCGGCGCGCTGCTGACTCATTTGCGGAAATCTGCAACTATCGCCGATAGCCCAGAAGGCGGATGGGACAAAGCCGTGACACGAACAGCCCCGTCATCGGTGCCCGTGGGGATGGCGCGCGCTCTGTTGGAGGAGGGCAAACGTCTAGGTCTTAATGGCATTGCACTCGGAGAGCTCGTAGCTCTAGGTGCGCGTTCCGGTGAAATCGAGGGAGCCGTTAAGACGCTCACCGATGCGCTTAGCCGCATGCCTGCCTATGGTTGGCTCCGGCACTACGATGGTGGCACCAGGCTTGCCCTCTTCGCTTCTGCACTCCGAGACCGGAATCCCAGCTTGGTGCAGGTGGCACGAACGGATCTCGCGACCTCACTTGCCACCGGCGCCTTGTCGGGCCAGATGTCTCCTGACCATATCCGACGGATCGTGGACTTGGTCGCCGGTCCCGACACCGTCGCGCGCGCATGGCCCGATATCGAAGAATATCTCGATGTGGCCGCCCCCGCGGACACCGGCATGCCACCCTCGGCCACCGGGAAAACAGTCGCTCCGTTCATGGCGTTCGCGAATTGGGTTACATCCTATCTCGGCCATCCCATTCGAACCCTCGACTTCGGGGCACGGCGGGCGTTGCAGCTAATCTGTGGACGCGACGAAGCGGTGGGACAATTGGCCCTTGCCCGAGCAATCCGGCGTGGGGGTTGGGACGCCGAAGCTGCAATTCTGGCAATGATCACCGCCCGACCCGCTGACCGGGTATCAAGTCTGCTCCCTGAGCTCACCGTAGCTGTCCAGCAGGTAGCTATCGGCGACGACGGCCTGTGTCGCGACCTCGCTCGTCGACTCGCACACATCCACGATGTGGCCCTACCGGAGCCGAAACGGCGAAGTTTGCCGGGAAGCTATGGGTTGTCGCTACCGCCGCTGCCCGACCGAAGGCCGCCTGAGTTGGACCGCCGGGGAACCCCCCACCTGGATCCAAACGATCCACAACAGATGGTTGCGCCATTCGACGAACCACTACGATGGCTCGCTAGGCTCGCCGAGTTGGAGGAGTCGGCGGTTCTCTATCGCGCAGCCACGATCGCGACCGCCAGCGACCAACGATGGATTCGTGGTGGGCACCGCGCGCACGCAAGTCTGCTCAAGGGTCGCCAGCAGAAGCACAGCCATCGACCGTGGGCCTACATGGCTGGCCGCCGGGCGCTCGGTAACGTTATCGCCGAGCTAGATGATGCCGGCGCCCTGGGCGTCCTACCGAAGCTGCCCTCCTACTACCTTAGGCTTGTGGACGAACGGCTCTCGGGCATCGAACCATTCCCGCTGCCCTCATGGGTGCCGCTACCTTGGCGACCTGCAAATACACGAGACTACGACACAAGTGGCTGGTGTTCAGAGGTCTCACAGGCTGCCGCGCACTACAAGGACGAATACTCCTCCACCACAACATATGTACTTGCAGAATGCGGCGAGTGGCGCAGCCTCGAGTGGGGAAGGCCAGAGGAGGAGCGTCGAATCTATGCATCGCACCGAACTGCCTCTGCTACAGAGCTATTAGATGAAAGCTCAGCTTGGGAAGAGTCCCTGGCGGATGCACTTCGATACCCGCACCAACCTGACCTCGACTGGAATCATCAAGAACTGATATTGCGTGGCCACGAACACTGGACCGATGCACCACATACTACCTGGCTCGCCCTCCACCCCGCCGTGGGCCACAGTATTGGCTGGACGCCCAGCCCAGAAATTCTGTTTACCTGGACAGGAAGCGACGGTGACTGGCGCGCGCGAACAGTCCTTTTTGTTCGCGGCCAACTCACCCACCAACCACCCATGAGCGCGGCATGTACGGAGACATGGCAGGTGCAACTCAGCGAGAAAGGCTATAGCGAGCTAAAATCCAACTTTCCCTTTCTCCGCCGGGAGTTGCAGGTGACCCGTACGCTCCCGCAGAGCAGACGAGAAAACCGTCTCGCACAGACATTGTCACACCGAGTTGAATTGGTCGACACGGCAACGTAACCGGTGAGCCGTTGGCCTCCCTGGTCAGCGCGGGATCCTCCACCGAAACTCCGGCGACTGCGGACCGATGGATGGCGGATCGACCATGCCGAAGCCTTTCAAGTGCGCGCCTCGGGCGTGCATCGCCTCGGTTCCCGACGTGAGATCCGTCGGGCAGCGCGCACACGATGTCGTCGACCTCGTCGACCTCGTCGACCTCGTCGACCTCATCTGGGTCTCGACTGCGAACTGTGCTGGGGATGGCGTGGCCCCCTTGAGTAGGTCCGGGTTGTTCAAGAGTCCTGATTGCCCTGATGAGGGCGGAGAAGGGACGATAGGGATCATGGCGGGACGCAAACGTCACTCGGCGGAGGACATCGTGCGCAAGTTGCGCCGGGCCGACGAGTTGGCCGCAGAAGGAAAGAACGGTGAGGAGATCGCCGCCGCACTCGAGGTGTCGGCGGCGACGTTGTACAACTGGCGTCACCAGTACTCGGGTATGGACGCCGACGCCGCGAAGGAACTCAAGGAGCTGCGGGAGCAGAACAGCCGGCCGGTTGATCGAGGGCTTGGAGAAGGCATTCGCGATATGGGGTGGTCCGCCGCTGGTGCTGCGCATAGATAATGGGCCCGAGTTCATCTCGGAAGCACTGCGGGCATTCTGCGCTGGTTCGGTGGGGGTGTCCTACATTCCGCCGGGTACGCCGTGGAACAACGGGTTCATCGAGTCGTTCAACAACCGGTTGCGTGATGAGTGCCTGAACCGCAACTACTGGCCTACGCTGCTCGAGGCTCGCGTGGTGATCGAGGATTTCAAGGACGACCACAATCATCGGCACCGGCATTCGGCACTCGGGTACAAGACTCCTGCCGAGTACGCTGCCGGATGCACCCATCGGCACCAGTCGGTGGCGTGCGAGATCGACTGATCGACTGCACTGTCGCTTGCCAGGGTGATGGGACCACCTCGTTGCCACGAGCATGGGACCACCCGAAGATGTCATCGAGCATCGACCTCGCCTTCTGAACTGTCAACCGCGCCATGCCCCAGACGGGTGCGTTGCCGATAGGACGGGCCCTCGATGACGAGGGTGTGCGCCGAGTAAGTGAGCCGGTCGATCGCCGACTGCGCGAGCAGGGCGTCGGTGGTCATCGACAGCCATTCCGACGGTTCCCTATTCGAGCTGACGATCGTCGCCTTGCGGCGATGCCGCTCGACGACCAGTTCGTAGAAGTCATTGGTCTCGGTGGCGTCGAGCGGGCGAAGTGCGAAATCGTCGAGGATGAGCAAATCGACGGTGGCGATGCGCCGCATCTCCGCTTCGACCGTGTTATCCAGCCTGGCGGCGCGCAGCCGGGCGAACAGTTTGTCGGCTCGGGCGCAGAGCACCGTCATTCGGCACCGGATCGCGACGTGTCCGAGGGCGGTCGCCAGGTGCGTCTTGCCGACTCCGACCGGTCCCAGAACCAAAACCGAGTGGCCGGCCTCGGCGAACCGCAGCGAGACCAGATCCGACAGCAGGGATCGGTCGTAACGCAGGTCGTCGAGAGCGTTCCAGGTGTCGATTCGCATCGACTGCTCCAGGACGGCCTTCGCCGAACGCAAAGTTGCCGAGCGTGATTCCCTCCGGGATACCTCGTCCGCGAAGAGCAGTTCCAGGAACGCGACGTGGCTGAGTCGGTGCTGGCGGGCCAGGGCGAGGCGCTCGGGCAGGGTGTCCTTGAGGGCGCCGAGTTTGAGGGTTTTGAGGATCGCGATCAGGTCGGCGCCGACCGGGTCCACCGGCCCGGCCGCCGGTGCGGGTGGGTGGTCATCGCGTCTCCTCCGTGTCGCCAGCGCCGCCGACGATCACCGTCAGATACCCGGGCCGCTCGGCCGCAACCCCGGTCCCTGTAGTGGCAGGGGTGGTCCGCTCGGTGGCAGGGTCGATCCCCGCAGTGGCAACGCGGGCCCCGGTGGTGGGCGTGACGGTCCTGTCGGTGGCGAACTCGGCGGGATCGCGGGTGAACCTGGACGGTGCCGCCGATCCGGCGGCCGGGAGCAGCGGCGTCGTGTTCTCGGTGGCCCGTTCGAGCATCGAGGCGATCTTGCTCACCGACACCACATCCAGATCCAACGCCGTCGAACACGCCGTCTCGACCGGGCCAGGCCCGTAGCGGCGGACCAGCCCGAGCAGCCGGTAGACCGCCCGCATCCGCGTCCAGGGCAACCGGTCGTCGAGCAGCCGTTGCGCGTAGATACCGACGGCGGGGCCGTGCCCGGTGCAGGTGCCGATCAGTCGGTCCAGGTCCTTCCATCGCGTATCCGACCTTCTCGGTGGGCAGATCCTCCGGGTCGGTGCTCCGCCCGCCAGCGGGCTGGCGGGGGTGCACCTTCACCAGGGTTCCGCGCAGATAGAACTTCACCAGCGCACTGTCCGCCCGGGCCTCGAGCGTACTGCCGATCCATTGTCCCGGGATCGAATACAACGCCTTGGCGACCTCGGCATGAAAGTCGCGGTGCACCTTGACTTGTTTGAAGATCGGCACGTCATAAGTCGGTTGGGACGGGCAGCAGCATCGGCGCTTCGTCCTCGTCGAACACCTCGAGTGGGCGGGCAGCGGTGATGCCGTGCATCCGCATCCCCGCGGTGTCACGGCACCATGCCTCGGCCCGATGTTGCGCCTCCGTTAGATCTGCGAAGTGTTCACCAGCCCAGTAGTTTCCGCGCACATATTGCGTCGCCCTCTCGACCCGGGGTTTGTCTTTCGGCGACCGGATCCGCGCCGGGTCGGTCACGAACCCGGCGTGCTGGGCGTAGTCCAGCCAACCCTGCGACAACCGCGGGTTGATCGCGTCCGCGTCCGCCACTACCGGCCTCAGGTTGTCGGGGATCAGCACCTTGAACACACCGCCGAAGAAGGTCCACGCCGCCTCACAGCCGGCGATCACCGCGACCAGGGTCTGCGAGTACCTCACCCACACGAACATATGCCGCGAGTACACCGCGGTGAAGACCAGTGCATGGACCTTGCGTCGCCGCCCGGTCTCCGCATCGGTCAGGTAGCCGAGGTAGCCGAAGTCGATCTGGCATTCGCTGCCGGGATCGCCGTCGACGATGCGGACGGTGGTGTCCTTCCGGCCGAAACCGCACCGCTCGGTGGCGAATCGGTGCAACGTCCGATACGGGACCACACAGCCCTGACGGGCCAACAGCGTATCGATCTTGGTGATCGTCAGCGGCGGATGGTTCCCGTCGCCGGCCACCCACGCCCGGATCTGGTCCTCGAACCCCAGCAGCCTGTCCCAGGCGGGCCCGTGTCCGTTCGGGCGGGTCGGGCGCACCGCCTCGATCACCGTCCCGATCAGCCCGTCGTCGAGGGCCTCGACACCGTCGTCGCGCTGCAGGCCCGCAGCCTGCGCGGCCTCGACATACCGACGGGCCGTCTTGCGGTCCACCCCGCAATGCGCCGCGATCGTGCGCAACCCCGGTGGCCGGGACCCAGGCACCCCGAGCCAGACGCGGAGCACCTCCTTGACTTCGTTCACGTTGACCTCCCGAAACGCCATGCCCGTCCGCCTTCGTGACCGGGGATACCGACACGACGATCAAACGAGCGATCCGACGGGACTTCGGCGCGACGCGCCGGGTGGTCCCATAACTGGCAATCCGAGTGGTCCCATGAAGGTGGCAAGAATCAGGTCAAAACGGTCCCATGCTCATGGCAGGCGACAGCACGTAGGAACCGGCTCTAGAAAGTACCGGACCGACTATCGGGGACCCTGCCACTGCCACACGACCGTGGACGGAATGGGCTCCCCGCGCAGCATCGGCTCCCACTTCGAGAGACACGACCGGTTACGTCGCAGGTCATACGAGCCCGAACGAGCGTCGTCGCGCAGTTCGGCGAGCGTCAACCCAGGAAGTCATGACCCGAAACCAGCTTCTATATCACAGGTTTCGCCATCTGGCGACCCGCGTCTCACGTGTTTGCCGGCCACGGACCAGACCGCGGAATCAGAAGAACGAACCTGCATAATTGCCCTGTGCACACGATGACGACTCCTCCGTCCGATCTCACCGAAGCGGAGGCTCAAGTAATCGAAGCAGCCCAGTCAGGACAGTTTTGCAACCTCGCCAGCGATGTGCACCTCGATAGCACTCCGGCAACAGCGGACGGGACCCGCCGGCCGATCCGCGCTGCGCTGCTTTCCCTACTACTTTCAGATACATATCCAGGAATTAAGGTTCAGCGAGTATCCCTAAAAGGAGCCGCCATCGTCGGAGAATTGCGACTAGAAGGGGCCCAAATAGTTTCCACCCAATTAACAGATTGCCGCGTCGAGCGTGCACTATTTGGCAAATCGAAGTTCACTGGAGCCGCAGTGTTCAATCGTACCGAGTTTAGCGGAACAAGTATATTCAGCAACGCCACTTTCGTCCTCAATGCACAGTTTAAAGGTTGCACTTTTGCTAATTCGGCCGTGTTTGATAACGCAGTTTTTAATGCAGCCGCAGATTTCACGCGTGCCAAATTCTTTGCACTCGCCGATTTTAACAATGTCGAGTTTGGAGGAAAAGCCGATTTCAGTCGGAGCCTTCTAAATGAGTCGAGCATATTTAACGACGCGAGATTCAAAACCATATCGGACTTCAATGATGCTTCATTTCTGGGGACCGCCAACTTCAAAAACTCAACATTCGAAGGTACCTCGCGATTCAAGAATGTAACCTTCGCTTCGTCAGCCAGTTTTTTCGAATCCATTTTCAAAAAAGATTGTCGATTCAACGAAACGCTATTTGCGAACGGTGCCGGGTTTTCGTCTGCAACTTTCACGGGAACAGCCGGATTCAATAAGAGCCGATTCATTCATAAGGCGTGGTTCAAAGACGCGCGGTTTCTTAGCGACGCGCGATTCAACTATTCGGTCTTCTCTGACGAGGCGATCTTCAGGAGAGCAGTTTTTACAGGAGCAGTTTCATTCCAGGAAGCATACGCAAAGGATTGGAACCTTCGAGGTTCCGAACTTAGTTCCGAGATCGACGGGCTTGCAGGCGACAGCATTAACTTGGATCAGGTGTCAATCACGTCTCGAACCGATATAACATTGCTCGCGGAGCAGGTGTCCTGCGTCAGGCTGATAGCCCGCGGTGGCGTACACGCGAAAATCCGCGCCTTGCGCGTCGATATGTCGGACGCCGACTTTTCGCAGAGCAGCATCGTCGAAGGGGTATCCGAGCTGAAATTTACTATCCCCGATGCAATTCCAATCGATCCGAAATTATCCGACGAAGTGAAGTCCATCCGCCAAAGTGCCCATTACCGCATCCACACGCGCGCATCGAATTTCGATCAAGAAATTGCATCTCCGAAAAACACAAAGATACTTTCATTAGAACGTTCAGATGTCTCGGGATTATCGATATCTGATGTGGACATGACCCAGTGCACGTTCTCAGGCGCCCACGGGTTGGATAAACTGAGAATCGGTTACGGTTGCATCTTCCAACGGGTTCCAGACCGCGAAAAATACAGCCGAATCTTTCGCCGGTCGGAGCGAAACATCATCGCCGAGGAGTTGCTTTGGCGTCGTGCACATAGTCGAGGCTGGGGACCAACGCCCGCAGACGACACGAAAATTCCGGATGGAATTCGCGTAGCCTCCATCTACCGGGAATTAAGAAAAGGTTTCGAGGATGCAAAGAACGCACCGGGAGCAGCTGATTTCTACTACGGAGAGATGGAGATGCGCCGAATCGCCAGTCGCGGCCGGAAGAGTAAGGATGGGCAGTCGTCGATATTAGGAAAACAATCTTTAATCGAACGCTCCTTGCTTTCGATGTACTGGGCGATATCCGGATACGGTCTGCGCGCATCCCGGGCAATTATTTGTCTATTTATTCTTTTGCTAGTATCTGCCATACTATTTACCCTGCCGACCTTCGCGACGATTGTCCCATTGCCTGAGCGCGCAATAGCTGTCGACATGACTAATGGCCAGTTCCTTTTCGTCGCTGAAAGCACTGGGAGACAGACTGCGAGCTTGGCTCAGGCATTCCGTTTCGTAGCACAGGAAGGTGTATCGTTGCTACGCCCAGTGGGTACATCCGCTTTGCGTACAACAGGTCCGGGCACGGTTCTCGATTACATCATTCGGCTGGCGTCCCCTGTACTCCTAGCACTTGCTGTACTAGCTGTTCGAGGAAGAACAAGGAGATAGTCGAGAAGAACTTGTTGACACCGTCTCCGTGTCGGAGCCGGGTGCGAGTTTGGATGGGCGGATACTTCATCCAACTGCATTTCACCTGGCTCTAGGACCACCTGATGCAGAAGAAGGCTGGACGGACCGCGGCGTGCGGATAGCTAGCGAACGGACTGAATCGGGTGGGTCAAGATTACAGTGGTCACGATGTCGGATACGTGCGGGGCAGATCGGGATGGCAGCGACCTGGGTTTCCAATTGGGCTGATAGAAAACCGGACCCCAGAGCTGTTCCGCTCAAGCCTCCCCCATCAATCCGCCGCGGAGACGGCGATGAAGCCACCCCACCCGAGCGCCTGTGAAGCGCAAACCAGCGACGATCACGGCTGAGATGTGCTCATCAGCGCAAGTTCCTGTCTGGCGCGGCGTCGACGGTTCGCAAAGGAGACGTCATCGATCTGGATCGGGGTGCCGGCGGGAACTGGTTGATAGTGCGGTACCCAGGATTGCCGGGGCACAACCTGCTCGAACTGGTCCCTGTAGAAGTCCCCGAGTGTCCGCCTACCGGCATATGGGGTGATGCCGATGTTGATGCCCACGAACCTGGCGGCGACATCATCGAGTGGACGGCCACCCTGGAGGATGTCATCGACGCGTTCACGGAGTTTCCTCTGGCTGTCCTCAGTGAGAAAGCCGAGGTGAAAGAGCACCGAACCCGCCACGGCTGTCTCCTGGACATCGAAGTCGGCGATCGCCGCAGCGAGAGACTTCGCTTCCAGGTGCTCGACCGCAGTACGCTCCGGTCCGGACAGCGTTGTTCGATCGATTCTTGCGAGAGCTCGCACAGCCTGAGGCAGCGTCCATTCTGCCTCGACACGATCAATTACCCGGCGGGCCTCGTCGTCGGATGGAGCCTGGGTGAGGGCGGCTCGGACGAGCCAATCCGCGAGGCGAATGCGTGCGGACCACCACGAGGCCGATTGTGGGTCTTCAATCAGGCGCCCGATTGCGAATGCTGCGGACATCGCGTTCGCGGTGTTGAACTCCGAGACTCTGTCCGGTAGCAAGCTGATTGCCTTGTCTGCGGTGAAGTTAGCGGTGTTCTCGCCGGCAAGTGCCGCGCCCAATGCTGATGCGGGGTCGAGTTGTCCCGTGCTAGCCATCTCGGACAAGCCCTGCAGGACTTGGGCGTCGCTGATATCGCCGATCGGGATTCCGAACACGAAATACCGATCGAAGTACGCGGGTTCGGAAACCCGTTTTCTGCCGGGGCCTCGGCCGATGGAACGACCAATCAGTCCTCGTGATGCTGTCGCGGGGAACAGATATCCGAGCAGAAGTTTCAAGCGCTCGCGCCGTTGGTCGGTACTTTGTGGCACCGCGTCTATCAAAATCGGCGACCAGTCGACGTGCTGGTTTCCCGATCGCGTGCGGGTGTCAGTCAGGTCTATCTTCATCCGTGCGATCTGACGGTAGAGCGTGGGGTAGCGCAATCGAAGGAACGTCAGCAGAAGCAGATCCTCGGCATTGATGTCCTCCGGGCCGATCACCATCAGTGTCGTGTCGAACTGGGCAACGAGGCGGTGGATCGCACGTATGGTGGCCAGGTCGACCTCGGGAACAAGTTCGAGAAGGTTGTTCGCGGGGGACGTTCCGAATTGGCTGCGCCCGGTCAGGATCGCGCCGAGGTCACGATCAATCTCGAGAGCCTGTAGTGCCTCGGTGAGGTCGCGAAGACGGTGGCCATGCTGCAAGGGCGGGAGGTCGAACGGGTATTGCACGATCTTTTCGAGGAACTGTAGTGCACGGTCGTTGTTCGCCGCGATCGGAGTTTTTGCGAGGACCTCGCACACGGTTTCTTGGTCGTATGCCAGCAGGTAGTGGATGCCGGGGAAGTTTCCCAGTAGTCGCACGGTCTTCAGAACGGCGTTCAGTTCGTCGGGGTGGAGTCGGTCGATGTCGTCGACGATTACCAGGACCTGGAGGCCGGAGTCGGCGAAGATCTTCGACGCGGACTCGAACTGCTCGCGAAAAGGTTTATCGAGGGCCTTTGCGCCCCTTTCGATGAGCGCTTTCAAGCCGTGGCCGGCCATGGGCACGCCCGCGACGGCGCCAGCAGCGACTGGGGCCATCGATTCGAACATCTTCGAGACCTTCGCGAGTGTCTTTTTGGGAAGAGCGGAGCCGATCACGGCATAAAACTCGGCCATGAGCGTCGCCGGGTCGGAGGCGGCCCACGGCGTGAAGTACCGAACCGACCACGCCTGCGGCATCTGCTGCTCGATCATGCGTAGGACGGACGACTTTCCGCTGCCCCACGCACCGGTCAACCCGAAGGTCACACTCGGGCCGCTCCCCGCCGTTTCGATACGACGTGCAACCTGGGCGGCGAACGCTTTTCGATCGAGCCGGTCCAGGGTGATGTCTGTGATCGGTGTGTCGGTGAAAATCCCCGCCGACTGATTACTTGGCATCCGTTACCTCATCACAAGTTCAGGAACAGTCGGCGGTCGCCGCCCATCCTCGCGTCAGTAGATCCGCATGTTGCGGAGCCTGGCCGCGTCCACCAGGGTCTTGGTATGAACACCGATGTCATCTTGGCTGATGGACGTCAGCTGTTCGGATGCGGGGTCCAGTCCGTCGTCGACTCTGCGGAGCCAGATCGCCCAGGCGGGCCAATCGGCTCCCCATTTCGATCGATACACGATCCCGTGCGGAAGTGATCCGTCGTCGAGAACAACAGAACGGATCCACTCAGCGATCGTGGTGGTGATCATCTTGTCGAGGTTTCCGGTGATCACGCCCAAGGTGAGTTCGCTGACGCCGAGCTTCCCCAGGGTGTCACGCAGTTCCGCTTGGATGGTCGAGATACTCTGCGCCGCCGTCACGTCCACGAACCAACCCTGCCAGGGAAGACTCAGGGTATAGATAGACCGAGCCTGTCGCCACCCTTTTGAGATTGACGGGATCAGCATCGAGCCGTGCCGAGGGAGTTCTGCGGCGATCTGGGCATCTAGGGTCTCGGCGTCGTCATCACCGACGTCATCGAACAGCTCGTCCATCGGCGTGGCGGGCAAGCCCGGCCTGATGTAACTGATGACCTCGGAAAACGCTGCGGTCTCCTCGCTGGCAGCGTAGAGGGTGCGGTGCCCGGGGACATCCCAGCGCGACCACGATCCCCGATCATCGCTCCGGGGACGCTTCAGCGGGTTCATCGGGCCCCACTCGGTCTCGCCGATACGGTAGACCGTTTGGCCGACACTGGGAACGATCTGTAGACCGGTGCGCGAACAGATGCGCTTCTCTCCACTGCCCGCACTGGTTGTTGCTGTCTGTGTCACCGGTCTCCCGCCGCCCTATACCAAGATCAACAGTATAGGGCGGGGCGAGACAGCACCGTCCGCCAGTCTCCGCTTGGCAGAGTCCGTTTAAGCGTTGTAGCTTCCTTCGAGGAACGCTTTCGCCGCTGCAAATACGCGCTGCATCTCATCTTCGCGTATCAGCTCCGCGGGGGACGCACCGCCAAGTCGCGGGTTGGCTGCGATCAACCATGCTCTGGCCACTTGGTCGTTTTCTTTCTGGTCGATAGCCGTAGCGAGAGTGTGGGCAGCGCGCAATCGGCGCACCTTGTCCACAGCCGGGGTGACGTGATTTGGCTCCCCTGGAGCCAACGCCCAACGCGCGGGTAGTGCCCGACTCCGGGAACCGGCCACGAAGGCAGTAAAGGTGCGACCGAAGTGGTCAAGTAGGTACTTGGCAACTTCGTGGGTTTCGAGCCTGGTGGTGTCTTCGCTTGTACGTGTCAACAGATCAGTAGGCATGTGTGAACCTCTTCGAGATGGACCGACAAGGGTCCTCAGCCAAACCTGAGGCTCTTGTCAAGACAGTTGGCATTGTCGGACTAGAAGTCAGTGCGCATGGTCTGCCGTCGATCGTTCTCGTTGTGTCATACGCCTAGTGTAATCATAATTATCGCCAAATTGACCACTTATAGCGCTTGGATCTTCCGCCGGTAATGAATAAGTGCAGTTCAGGGGATTCCTGACTTGTTCCTCCACTGATGGCCCTAGGTCGCGTGGGCCGCGGGCGCCCCGACATCAGGTCCCGGAGCCTTGTCGGACTCTCAAGTTGCTCGATCATGAGGCTCGGGCGCGCCACCATCCGCGCCGGCAGTGGCCGTAGGCAGCTGACGCATCTCCGAGAAAGGCATCGTCAGACTCAGTTCGAGGTACACGCAGATACATTCATTCGATCTATACCGCTGCATCGAGTTGTCTGGTTTGATCCGACATGGAGACTCCCAGTCGCTGACGCGCAGAACCAGATTAAAGCTGCTCTGCCGCAGATGACTTCGGAGGGGTCCACTACAAGGGGGCAATTGTGACGACCGTTCAACCGACGTCGATGATCCGGAAGCAAGGGCCATGGGGGTTGTGGTGGCTGACCGTCATCACCTTCGGTATCTACTACCTGGTATGGTACGACCGCATCGGCGGGGAATTGGCCGCCACCGCAGGCGTCAGCCGGGAAGCCTGGACTCGGTGGTGGTCCCAGCTGATCCCGATCTACGGGCTCATCGGCCTGTCCCGGACTGCCAAGCGCCTCAACCAGGCTCACACCCAGGTCGGATCCTCGACGCGGGTGTCGCCGGTCGTCACGTGGCTGTGGGCGCCGTTCTGGTTCGGCTCCCATACCAGGTACCTGCAGCGCCGCATCAATATTCTCGTCGATATCTACTCCAGCCGCACCACCCAGCACGCACCCGCGTAGCCCCGGAAGCAACCCCGGCCTTCCCCTTCGAGTCGACCAGGCCTCCACATCATTCCGCGTGATGCGGAGGCTCCTGGATACGTCTCGGCCTACCTTCGATGGCCTCGCACATGTCACCTCGAGGCGCCGTTCGCGGTCCAGGCGACCAGCCCCACCAGCATGACGCCGCGCTCCGCGGATCGGCAATGGGACTACCCGTCACGTACATCGAGTGAATGACACTGACACGCCATGCATTCGCCCTATATGGCAGACGCAAGGCCGTGGCCGTCGTGCCCGGCCTCGGGCGGAATTACCGGTTGCTTCCGGTGGCGTATCCGGCCTCGGACGCCGGCAAAATACCCGCTCGCCACGCATGACCCTCGGGTACGTCAACGACGACATGGTCACCGACAACCCACGAGTCCTCGGCATCGCCGCGGCCATCGACCCTCCTGTTGCCCAGTGTTGGCGGCGTTCGCTCCCAATTATGGGAAGTCGCATGTAGCCACACGAGACAACCGATAGGCAGCTTTCGCGGCCGACCGTGACGTCGACGACCAACTTTCTGCGCCCGGGAACTACTCGATGTAGCCGACTTCAACGCCCACGATAGTCCCGTCACCGACGATGGCGCTGCAATTGAACTCGCTGCGGACGGTGGCACCAAAGGAGTTGCTGGCGTCTACATCGCCGGTGACGACCCAGCGGCTCAGTTTGCCGTAGTTGCTGTACCTGTCCAACTGCGCGTAGTCCTCGTCGATGGTCTTGAGGCTGTCTGTCTCGAACGCGGACACGTCACTGAACTCGGCAGTGCTCGGAGACTTCATCCGATCGGCCACGGCGCTTGTGCATCGGTCGACGGCTTCATCCTCTGTGCTGTCGCCGAACACGGTGAAACCGACGATGACAGCAACGATGACCAGAGCGCCCGCTGCAATCCACATGCCCTTGCGGCTGCGCTTAGCCGGCGCTGCTGACGCAGGTGTGGCCGAAGGTGCGACTTGGGCGGCAGGCGCATCGAGTTGTCGCGTATCCGTCCAAGTCTGGCCGTCCCACTACCGGACTGAGTTGGGCTCCCCCGATGGGTTGGGATACCAGCCGGGGGATGCGGAGTCAGGCATGCGGGTCCATTCGTGGTCGGGAAGCGTTCGGTCAAGCGATAGCAACTTCAAATGTCCCGAAGGAGCGAATCAATGAGTCCCGTTCGATGAATTCGAACGGGACCATCGAAACTCGCGTTGGTGGGGAGATCGAGTCTGGAGCTCACCGACAGTTCGGGACCGCCGAGCGCCCGCTGCGGTGAACGAGCGAGCCCATGAACGAGAAGTAGCTGCGAGCCGCTCTCCGTGGTCTACGTGGATGACACCGTGCGCCGCCGAACGCGCCACGCACCTGCTGCGATGGGCTAGATGTTGACGCCGTAGTCTCGGGCGATCCCGGCCAGACCGGAGGCGTAACCCTGACCGATCGCGCGGAACTTCCACTCGCCGCCATGCCGATACAACTCCCCGAACACCATTGCCGTCTCGATGGAAGCGTCCTCGGTCAGGTCGTAGCGCACCAGTTCGTTGCCGGTGCTGCGATCGACCACGCGGATGAACGCGTTGGTGACCTGCCCGAAGCTCTGCCCCCGCGCCTGCGCATCGTGGATGGAGACCGGGAAGAAGATGTTGGTGACGTTCGGCGGCACCGCCTTGAGGTCGACGTTGATGACCTCGTCGTCACCGTCACCGTCGCCGGTGAGGTTGTCGCCGGTGTGCTCGATGGACCCGTCGGGTGATCGCAGGTTGTTGTAGAACACGAAGTGCTGGTCCGACAGGACCCGCTTGCTCTCGCCGGTCGCCAGCGCACTCGCGTCGAGGTCGAAGTCGTGACCGGTGGTCGAGCGTGCGTCCCATCCCAAACCTACGGCGACCGCGGTCAGGTTCGGTGCCTGCTTGTCGAGGGAAACGTTGCCGCCTTTGGCCAGGGTGACGCCCATGAAGATCCTTCCGCCCACAGCGTGTGGATGCGCACTGTTTGCCCACCCCATTCGACGCTCAGGCTACCCACCTTAGAACGTGATGTTTCGGACACGCCATTGCAGGGTGCATCCGTGTTATGCCCGTACTATCAGCGCGTGATCGGTTGCCAGACAGCACACACCGGAGATCGAGGACGAGGGTCGAGGCGCCGCCCGGTGCAACCATGTCCGGCGGGGCGTCCGGTGTCTGAGCGTTTGCCTCGTCCGTCGACGGTCGCATAGGCCGACCATTTCCCCCTGCGGGCGGTACGCGCGATACCCACTGACCTCACCAGCACCCGGAAAGGACCGGCTCCGGCCGCACCTCATGACCGATCTCGCCCGCGGCCAGAACACCCCCATCGACGACGGCACGCTGACCGTGGCCGTTTCCGGCGTCAGCCACGGCACCATCGACCTGATGGCCTTCCAGCTCGGCGGTGATCAACGGGTCCGCTCCGATGCCGACTTCATTTTCTTCAACCAACCCACCTCCCCCGAGGGTGCGGTCCGACTGGTCGCCGCCGACCGCATCACGATCGACCTCCGCGCTGTTCCGGCCGGAATCGAGAAACTGTCCATCGCCGTGGCGCTCGACGACCAGGTCGCCGGGAGCCTCGCGGACACCGGCAACCTCGGGGTCGTCCTCGAACAACCCACCGGGATGCGGGTCACCGCACGGGCGCTCGGCCTGACCACCGAACGGGCAGCGGTCCTGCTCGAGGTCTACCGCCGCCAGGGCACCTGGAAGGCCCGCAATGTCTCCGCGGGCTGGGACACCGGGCTGGCAGCCCTGGTCACCCACCACGGTATCGACGTCTCCAACGAACCCGCCTCCCCGCCGGCGGCCCCGGCACCGCCCGCACCGGCGGCGCCGCACCAGTACACGCCCGTGCACCCACCGGTCGTGGCCGCAGCGGCAGCCACCCCTACCGTTCCCCGCACGCCCCACCACCACAGCCAGCGGTGTCGCCGATCAGTTTCGAAAAAGTCAAGGTAACCCTGTCGAAGGACTCGGCCACCAAGACCGCGCGCATCGATCTCCGCAAGAGCCAGGGCGACCCCAACTGGGTGCTGACCGTCGGACTCGAATGGGACGGCCGCGGCGCCCATTACGACGCCTATGGCAGGGTCACCCGCTACGGGACGGGGGATCTCGACGTGTATTTCTTCTGCCGCGACGAGGTCACCAACAAGTTCGTTGTCATCAGCGGCGAACCCCGCCACCGCGGCAGCCTCGACAAGTGGCCGTTCATCCACCACTACGGCGACAGCAAAGGCCCCGGCAACGGCAACCGGGCCGCCGTCGAACAGGTCCGCGTCCTGCCCACCGAGAACGGTGATCTCCTGGTCAACGTCTACCAGAGCGTTGACAACGGCACCGGCGCGATCGACACCTTCGGCCGCCCCCGCGTCGCCATCCGATACGGGCGCGCCGCACCCGGTGGGCTCCCCGGAGAGGACGCCGACGAAATCCTCGTCTACGTCGGCAACGGACAGGACTCTTACTGGGCCACCATCGCCCACATCGACGTGCAAGACGGCATCCTTACTGTCGACGGCGAAACCCGCTACAGCCACCCCGGCAGCGAACACATGCCCGGACTCGACACCACCGGCTCCTGGGTCCGTGAACCCCAGGGCGGACCCGTCGGCCGCAGCAAAAAAGCGAACCGCGGTATCGGACTCACCAAATACACCGGGCGCTGCCCCACCCCCACAGGAAAGTACTGACTATGCACCCGCACACCCCGACACGCACTGTCCGTGCCGCCGGCGTCCTCACCGCCCTCACCGGGACGCTACTCCTCGGTGCCGGCTCCGCAGGCGCCGCGGAACCAGTTCTGGCGCCGACCATCACCGCCGACGCGGACGGGCTCGTCGTCCACGCCACCGTCACCAACCCCAACCCCAACCTCGGGCCTCTGACCTACCCGGGAATCGAATGCTTCCCGCAACTGACCGACCACCAGAACACCGGCGGCGACATGCCGTGGATATGGCCGCCCCTTCCCCAAGCCAGCGTCCCCGGCTTCGGCGCATCCATCGGCGAAACCAAACAATTCCTCATCACCGTGCCCCACACCGGGGACTACACCGTCGAGGCGTACTGCTGGCTCCAAGGCGACGTGCAATCCGCCGCCGGCAGCGACAAGTTCACCCTCACCGTCGACGGAAGCACCAAACCACAACCAGAACCCGAGCCTGAACGTCCTGGGATGCCGTTCTTCGGCAGCTGACACAGCCCGCCCCATCTTCAGGTCTCAGCGCTGCACCACACGGCTCAGCCAGCGGCGGGCCCGATGGATGCGGCGAACCGGTATCTCCTCGTGGCTCTCGTGCAAAGCCGCGGCATCGACGGCCTCTCGGTGCCCGGCGGCGGTCCTCGCCGCGTCGCGGTCACGCCGTTGTTGGTCGTTGTATGCCGTCAGTTCGGCCCGCAACCCGGCCCGGAGTTCCGGGACCGTCTCGGTGGCCCCGAGCAGCTCGAAGAAACCGGGGAGTGAGAATGTGCGCTTGATCCCGTGCCGTGTCCAGTAGATCCCGACGTGATCGATGTGGTGTTCGTCGTCGAAGTCCAGCAGGGTATACCCGGCGAGTTGATAGACATCGGACTTGGTGATCGTCGTCGCGGCGTGGGTGGATTTGAAGTCGAGGAGCAGCCCGTCGACCAGCAGGTCCGCGTCGGCGCCCCCGATGGCGTCGGACCCGGAAAAGCTCATCCCCGAGCGCGCGGTCCTCGCATCGGCACGTAGCTGCCCGAGTCCGGTGTTCGCGAGGCAGACCTGGTCGTGGAGTTGGTCGATGACGAACCACGGCACCTGTTTACGCGCCTGATCGAACGTGACCGCCTTCCCGCCCTCCAGTAGCGGTGTCTTGTCGATGACGTGCAGGTACGAGCGGTAGAGCTGATCCAGCTGGCCGGCGACCACGCAGAGGCGGAGCAGGTCGTTCTCCATCGATTCGGGCAACTCGATACGGTCAGCCGGCTGCGCCGGGAACTCGGCGAGCACGCTGGCGATCGCGGCCGTCAACTCGCCCAACAGAGGTGAGGCTTCCGGATGGTCTCTGGTCAGCGCCGCGTGGCCCCTGCGCGCCGACACCGGGACGAGATCCTCCGTGGCGAACGACAGTCTCAGACGAAAATCGATCGATGTTCCGATCAGACCCCAGTCCGGCCGCTTCCCGGTATGACTGGACTTGGTCCGCAGCGCCTGCTTGCGGACACCATCGTGAACCAAAGTGACCGCGGCAGCATTAGGAATCGACTTCTGTGCGAATCGCATGAACGGCGATCCGGCCCACTCGATCTGAGACGTCAAGGACACCGGCCGAACAATACTGGGCTACTCCCGGGCACCCCCGCGCAGGTACAACCGCCGAAGCCACGGTGCCGGAACCCACCGTCAGCGACACCCCAGCTGCCGCTGAGGGTTCGTCGAACGGCCTCTGAGAGCAAGGAATCCGGCAGCGAGGACCGCGGATTCGCATCTTTATCGGTGTCTCACTTGATCCCGATGAGGTGCTACGGGCGGTAGGCCGTCGCCGCTGCGAACGTCAGGCTCGTTACTGCCCGGCGCTCACGATGGCTTCTAACACCGCTCTGCCTGCGGTCTCGCGCTGTGAGATCACCTCACCGCTGTTGTAATCGGTGAGCGTCGTAGTGCACGTCCCAGTGGTCGGCGATGTCGTCACGGACAGCGTCGCGTCATCAAATTCCACATCGGTGCCATACTGCCGGGAAAAGGTCGCCATGCCACCAGCGGCCTGCGTTGTGGGATTTCGGCCTACGAGGACACCACCCCCGTCAGACGAGTTTCCGCCATACGACACCTTGACGCTGGCGACGCCATCGTCGCCGCAGTCCACCTGCACGACGACACTGGCATCCGACCCCGTCACTGTGGGCACCGCTGACCCCTCCGCGTCGGACTCATCTGCGTTGGTCGAGCATCCAGAGACGATTGCGCCGCATATCGCAGCCGACGCCAGGAACTGGACAAGGTGCACAGGACGATCACTCATGAAATTGCTCCTGGTTCAAGCGAAGCGGACCTACGACCTTAGCAACCGCGAGTACCGCCAGCCGCACGTCAGTCAGGTGAATGAGAGATCGGCTGTACAGCCCGCACCACCCGCTTCCCGTCGCCGCTAGAGGACAAAGTCCCTGTTCTAATGCTCTTGTCGGTCGAATGATCTATTGACTCGGATATTTTGAAGCGCAACACATTGCGCGGAGAGCGCGCTACACGCGGGAGATCGTTCCGAATTGTGTTATCGCCCGGTTCGTCTGGTATTAGTTTCAACTATCGCACTCATCAACGGCGCACGACCTGGGCTTGCGCGCCTTCATGGCGCAAGGCTAGTGACTCCCCCTGAGAGACGAGACACCCGCATGACGCACCACGATTCGGCTCCTCGCTTCAGCTCCGCAGGGTTTTCGATGAATACCCCGGCAGATCCGAACAGCCGCCGACGGCTACGAGTCGGTCAAGAGTGCAACTGACCTTGTCCCTGATGTGGGTGGTTGGTTCCCCGGCCCGAGGGCTGGCCGGGGAGCACGTCCACTCCCATCAGGGGTACCACACTGAACAGGAAGGGCGCCCAATGCGTCTGACACGTCTCGCAACGGCCGTGGCTACCACCACTGTCGCTGCCGCCGCCATCGCCACCGCCGGCGCCGGCACGGCCCAGGCCACCACCTACTACGGGGACAAGGTTCGCTCGTCGATCTACTACTCCGGCACCAACTGCATGAACTACGTCATCTGGAAGGAAGACGGCTCCAAGTTCGACGGCTACACCTGCCGGGGCGTCGTCGAGGTCGACCAGATCGTGAACAAGGGCGACTGGCTCGGCATCGAGCCCACACCGGCCGCCGGTTTGTACGTTTCCTGCCACACCTTCAACCTGCGCACCTACGAAACGATCGTCTCCAAGGGTGAGTACTGGGACGAGGACTACGCAGGCTCAGGCTCGCTCGGGTCGCTGTTCGGGCCCCCGCCGCCGATGTGCATGTTCCAGGCCTGACCCACACCCTTTCCCGGACAACCACAACGGTAAGACCGCACGGTCCGAGCGACCCCGAGACACGGCCCCAGATCTGAGGGTCGTGTCCGGGGTCGCAACCCCCAGCGTACGGACGGTGCCGACCCGGCAACACAGCTCGCCTTGACCTCGACGTTCGCGTCATCACCAGTGCGAGTGAGCAGGGGATCGCCAAGGCGTGGAAGCCGATCGACGGCAAGCAGGCTCCGGAGCTGAACAAGCACCACCAGCGCTGGAAGATCATCGAGGCCGACCGGGTCCACGCGGACGCCGCCCGGGCCATGGTGGAGGACCACCCTCGTCGACCGGTACGCCTCGGAGTCGGAGCTGCGGGAGGTTCTGGCACCACCCACCCGATGGCGCACATCAAAGAGCCTTCCGTCACTGCACTAACGCCGTGGGACACCCGACGGTTACGGACAGGACGCAGCAGGCGTCGACTATCGAAAGAGACACCCAGTGAACGACACGCCCTTCCCTCCTCAGGACCCGAACCAGCCGAAACCGGGCCAGCTCGGGCAGCCCAGCCCCGGCCAGGCCCCCAAGCCGCCGATGCCTCCCAAACAGCCGTGGGCCACCGGCGACAAGAAGAAGCGCTGGCCCTGGGTGGTGGGCGGCTGCTTCGCCGCCGCGATCCTCTTCCTCGGCATCGCCGCCAACCAGCACGAGAACACCCCGACGGCGTCCGAGACCGCCCTCGCCTCCCGCACCAGCGCCGCCGCCGCGACCCTGTCAGCTCAGCAGGCCGAGGCGAAGCGGCTCGAGCAGGAGGAGATCAAGCGGCAGCACGAGGAGGAACGGGTCCGCCGCGCCGCCGAGGCCGAGGCCGAAAGTAAGCGGCAGCAAGAACTCCTGGCCGCGAAGATGGACCGGGGCACCTACGAGCAGATCGGCGACCGTGACTTCGCCCTGTTGGCGAAGGACCCGGACGCCCACAAGGGCCGCAAGCTGGTGATCTACGGGGTGGTCACCCAATTCGACTCCGCGACAGGGAAGACCACGTTCCGCGCCGAGACCGGCGCCAACCCGGGCGACTACTACGACTACGACGTGAACTCCATGGTCGGAGTGCTGTCCACCACGGCCGCGAATGTGGTCGAGGACGACCTGGTCACCCTGTACGTCGAGGTCGTCGGCTCCTATTCCTACGACACCCAGATCGGCGGCAACACCACCGTGCCGAAGTTCTTCGCGAACATCGTCGACGTCACCGGGAGCAAGTAGGGATGCACCGAGTGGTTCCCCTGCTGCTGGCAGTGAGGCTCTGGCACTGGCCGGGTGCAGCTCGGAATCCGTGCCCCGGGAGGAGACGGTCACCACGCAGGTAACCACCACCCACGGAGGTTCGGCCGACGAGGGCGAGGCCCGGTCAGACCGTGGCCCGGCCCACCGTCTCGGAGACGTTGGCCCCGCAGGAGAGAGCGTTCATCGATGAACTGAACTTCCACTGGCGCGGGGTCAGCGTGACAACCGTCCTCGGGCTCGGGGCGGACGTGTGCGCGCAGCTCGACTCCGGTGTGGACAGGAAGGTGGTCATGCAGATCATGACCGAAGCCTCCGACGCCCGAGAACGCGGAGAACCTGATGTACGCGTCGACGAAGGCGTACTGCCCACAGTACTTCACCGGCGCCAAATAGGCCTGAATAAGGCTTGCCCTGGCGGAATCCCGTCTACCAGAGGGTCCGCCGGTTACTTCCATCTGCCCATCCAGCCCGGACACGATCTCCGGACCCGACACGGCGTGACCGCTCATCCCATCCCTGCACTCCCCATTGACGGGGGTCGATCAGCGCACCTCGTGCCCCACGCCGCCATCGCGTACCAACGCTCACTGCTCTCCCCCTCGTCACCACCTACCCGGAAGGATCTGCCATGACACAGCCCCCGCCACCGAACGGGTACTACCAGCAACCCCAAGCGCACTACCCACCGCAGCAGCCCCCCGCACCTGGTCCCCAGTACGCAACGGGCACATACGGAATGCCGCCGCAGGGATACCCACCCGCCGCTCCGAAGACCAAGCCCAAATGGCCCTGGATCGCCGGCGGGATCGTCGCACTGCTCGTCATCGCCGGCCTCGCCGGCGGCGGCAACGACAACAAGTCCGCCGCCACTGCAACAACCACCACCGCGGTCGCGGCACTGGCACCGAAGATCACCACCACGACCGCAGCACCCACCACGGTTCCCGCGCAGGTCACACTGCCCGACGTCGCAGGACGCAACGGTGAAATCGTGCGACAGGAACTGTCCAAGCTCGGCCTGACCAACGTCTCCCTCGCCTCCGCCGACCCGTATGACACCCTCGTGATCATGGCCGCGAACTGGACCGCCGTCAGCATCGAGCCGGCCCCGGGAACCATCGTCGCCGGCGACGATCCGGTCGTCGTCACACTGACGAAGAAGTAGCACGTGGGCCGGTCTTTCGCCTCGAAACATCCCGTCCTGACCGGACTGGGCGTCCTGTTCGTGCTCGGGTTGATCATCAAGTACTGGTGGGTGATCGCCGCAGCGGCGGCCCTCGCCGCGATCGCGTACGGCGGCATCGGAGTGTGGGAGAACCACCGCGCCCGGCAGGGTGCCGAGCACCAACGCCGGCAGGAGCTCGCCGCACGAGCCACCTACGAGCACAACCTGTACCTGCAGGGCCACCCCGGCGGCGTGTACGGGCAGTACCACCCGCCCGCTCCCTGACAGGTGGCACCGACAGGCGGGACCTTCCAGGCCGCCGACCCCCACCTCGCACCCAGCGTCCCCTGGTGGTCGCCCTCACCGCAGAATCCGCGGTGAGGGCCAGGGCCGAGAACGATTCCTTCCGGTTACGGACCCGTCTGCGAACAGGATGAGAGGGAAGCGCTGACATGGGCGTTCCCGTAACGTTCGCCACCGGATGGGCGATCTAACAAGCACACTCATCTCTTCCCTCAGGGGTCCGGAGCCTCGCTCAGACGCTCGCTGCCCTGGACAAGGACGAATGTTGAATACCTCTATCACACACCGTATTTCAGGAAAGAAGAACTGCGGTTCACCGAGGTGCTGACGGATCACCGGGCCACCCTCAGCGCTCCCGCCCATCGCGTCGCCACTCCGGCGAGACCGTCGAGGCGGCGCGCACTTGCGTCGGCGGAATGGCATCGGTGGCGGGGCAACCACAACACCCGATAACCCGGATGCGTGTCCCGGCGGCGGGACCCTCTAATCTGGCGGATCCGAACACCCAAAGCATCAGGAAGCAGCAGGCATGGCCACCGACTACGACGCCCCACGGGTCACCGAATCCGACGAGACGGACACCTCCCTCGAACAGCTGACCGCCAGCCGGAAAGACACCCAGTCCCCCGTCGTCGACGTCGAAGACACCGACACCGCCGAATCCTTCGAACTACCCGGCGCCGACCTCTCCGGCGAAGAACTCACCGTCCGCGTCATCCCCAAACAGGCCGACGAATTCACCTGCACCAGTTGCTTCCTCGTCCACCACCGCAGCCGCCTCGCCGACCCCGCGCAGCTGATCTGCCGAGACTGCGCCTGAGAACGCCGGAGCAGCCGACGACTCGGACGTTTCCGATAGAAACGGTGCGATCCTCCGCGCCACCACCCGACCGGAGGACCACCTCTCGCCGTCTCGCGCACACTCGCGGCACGACGGCCTGACCTCGTTCATCCACGAGCCTGTCGGGCGCATGGCGATGAACGCGGTGGGGCGGGCGGGGCTCGAACCCGCGACCAAACCGATGATGAGTCCACAGCTCTCACCGCCGAGTCCGGGTTCGGGGCGGAGCGGTAGGAGCCCGGATCGATGGTCACATCTTTGGTGTCCACGAAGACCAGCCGCCCGTCGTCGAGCGCGACCGCCCACCGATGCACCGGCGCCCACTCGTGCCCACCACCGTCCCCCGCCCACAGGTGGCTCCAGCACGACTCCCACACACCGCCGTCAGCCACGTCGGATCGCACGAGATCGTTCGACACTGCTCAGCTCATCGAGAACCTCATCGAGCACGGTCGCCGGGATACGGAAGTCCTCACCCCTCCCACGCACAAAGTCGTCCGCATATATAGGCGAGCATGGCCAGTCCACACCCGAGGTCCGCTGCGGTTCGATCGCCCACAACCTCATCCTGCCCTGAGCGGGCGGTCATCAGAGCGCGCCGCTCGACACACACCAGTGGCACCGTCAGTGCGGCGCACCCTCCTGGTCACGGGGAGGACTTGGCGTTCGAGCAACTCAGCAAGCACCTCGACGGTGACCTCCACGGTGCCGAACATGCGATCACCCTCCATGGCGGCGCGGGCGACGGCCCGGGCCGAGACGGCATACCGCGGCAACAGCAGTCGGTCGGTCACGCTCATCAGCGGACCCCCACCCATTTCAACCGAGCGGGAGCGGCAACTTCGCCGCAGCGTCCTGGAATGCTCGCACAATCGCGGCCGAAATCCGACCGCGCAAGGACACTTCACGGCCCTCCCCGATTGCCCACTCGCGAATCTCCTTGGCCGTCGCCTTCGCCGGAGCGGTGCCCGCCGCCGCTCCCGTCACCGGAGCCTTCTTCACGCCCGTCGCTTCCACAGCCGACTCCGCCACCGTCGCCTTCGCCGTCGCCTTCGCCGGAGCCTTCCTCGCGACGTTCTTTTTCACGGCAGGCGTCTTCACGCCCGTCGCTTCCACAGCCGACTCCGCCACCGTCGCCTTCGCCGGAGCCTTCCTCGCGACGTTCTTCTTCACGGCAGGCGTCTCCGCGGCCGTCGCATCCGCAGCCGACTCCACAGCCGCCGTCTTCGCCCCTGCCGTCTTCGCGGCCGTCGTCTCCGCGGCAGTCGTCTTCGCGGCAGTCGTCTTCGCCGAAGCCTTCTTCGCCGCCGGAGCCTTCTCCGCGACCGTCTTCTTCGCGACCGACGTCTCCGCCGGAGCCTTCTCCGCAACTACCTTCTTCACAGGCGTCTTCTTCGCCGGCATCGCTTCTGCCTGAACCTTCTTTGCCTGAGCGTCATGGAAGGCTCGCTCGATCTCGGCCGAAACCCGACCGCGGGGCGACACTTCACGCCCCTCTCCGATCGCCCACTCGCGAATCTCCTTGGTCGTCGTCTGCGCGGGAGCCTTGCCGACCGCCGCCGCGCTCTTCGCCGGAACGTTCTTCGCAGCCACCTTCTTCGCCGCCGGTGCCTTCTTGGCGACTGCCTTCTTCGCGGCTACCTTCCTCGCTGGCGCCGTTTTCGTCTGAGCGTCTTGGAAGGCTTGCTCGATCTCGGCCGGAATCCGACCGCGGGGCGACACTTCACGACCCTCTCCGATCGCCCACTCGCGAATCTCTTTGGTCGTCGTCTTCGCCGCAGCCTTGCTGACCGCCGCCGCGCTCTTCGCCGGCGCCTTCGTGGTGACTATCTTCTCCGCGACCGACTCCTTTGCAGCCACCTTCTTCGCCGCCGGCGCCTTGTTGGCGACTGTCTCCTCCGCGGCCGCCTTCTTCGCGGCCGGTGCCTTCGCGGCCGGTGCCTTCGCGACCGTCTTCTTCGCGACCGTCTTCTTCGCGGCCGTCTTCTTCGCGGCCGTCTTCTTCGCGGCCGTCTTCTTCGCGGCTACCTTCGTTGGCGCCGTTTTCGCCTGAGCGTCATAGAAGGCTTGCTCGATCTCGGCCGGAATCCGACCGCGGGGCGACACTTCGCGACCCTCTCCGATCGCCCACTCACGGATCTCCTTGGTCGTCCTCTTCGCCGAACCTGCGGAATTCCTCGGTGATACCGCCATCGTGCTCTCCTTCTACATCGGCAACGTCGACCGCACACAGTAACGGCAGGCCCGTCTCGGTAATGAGGAAGCTCACCCGAACTGACATTTCAATTGTCTCAAGACATTGCCCATGTGAGCTAACCAACACGACCCGTTTTGGGGTTCACACTCACGTCGCTCATGCAGGACGAGCGCGGCTCGCCATGGCAGGGTTGATCTCCAACGAAATTCCGAAATTGTCTCGGCGGCTAGGGATTTAGTCTGGTTGCTTTGACGCTTTCTGTGTTCAGGCGGCGAGCGGGCGTGCGCCTTACGGCCCCCACCATCCACCCGGCGACTGTGCCGCAACTTCCGGCGGTGCAGCGTCTCCCGGACTTCCGGTCGCAGCGGTACCGACCCTGCGGCGCAGGCGCGCGCCGGCCACATCCCAGCTGCCGGGAGAACACTGTCATGACCGCGGCACCGCACGTGGAGTGTGGTCACTGCCACCGACTACGACGCACCCGCAAGTCACCGAATCCGACGACACAGCGGACACCTCCCTCGAACAGCTCACCGCCAGCCGGAAAGACACCTCATCCCCCGCCGTGGACGTCGAAGACACCGACACCGCCGAATCCTTCGAACTACCCCGGCGCCGACCTGTCCAGCGACGAACGCACCGTCCGCGTCATCCCCCACAATCCGACGAATTCCCCTGCACCAGTTGCCTTCTGGCCCACCACTTGCAGCCGTCCTCGCCCGGGGTGGGCAGCTGATCTGCCGGGACTGCGCACTCTCACAAGGCGACGCCACGTGACTGTCCTCCTCGACGCTCGACCTAGGGGCACAGGTGACAGCGTGGCACCAGATCCGCGCGCATACCCACGCTGACCGCCGCATCGATGATCCGCGGCCACATCCTCGGTTCGGCGAGCGCGAAGTCCTGCACCTCCCCGCCCGTGTCGGTGACCACCTCGATCCGGGACTCGGTGTTCCACAACGCCACAGCGGGTCCGTTCGAGTGTGCAGCGTCGTAGTAGACGCCGTGGATCCGGTGCCGGGCCACCGGCTGATCCTCATAGATCGCCCGCGCCCACTCCTGGGTACGCGGCCGCGGATGCTCGCCGGTGGCCAGCGACGGCAACGCACCGATTCGCATCGCCGCGCCCTGACCCCGCAGATCGAGCACAGCCAGCGGCGCCGTCGGTCGCAGCAGCGCCACCCGGTACCGCGGGCACACTGCAGCGGCCGGGTAGTCACCGAACACCTCACCGACGGCCGTGGCCACGTTGCCGGCGACATACAGCACCGACCGGCCGTCCGGGCACTGCCGCGGAACGCCACCCGGTGCCGGCAGGTGCGGATCGAGGCGGTGCAACGGCACGAAGCTGCGGTGGGTGATCCCGTCCGGGGTGTGCGGGGACGGGTGGTAGATGCGGCACCACCGCCACGGGTGCCCCGCACTGGGGTTCCGCCACCGCCACATCCAGGCTTGTCCGCCGCGCAGCGGCCGTACCGGTGCGCCCAGGGCGGCTACCACGCGGCCGCGGTACCCACCTGAGCCGCCCGCACCACGTCGTCGACGTGTCCGGCCGCCAGCGCCTCCACGGGGGTGGCGCCGTCGAGGTCACTGTTCGGGGCGAGAGCCCATTCGGTCAACGACACCGCACCCCCGGCGAACACCGCGGTCACCTTGGCGAGCCCGGGCACAAATCCCAACTCCGAGTCCGCGCTGAACTGCCAGGACGGCAGCCTCCACTCCCGGCCCTTCTTCAGCCCGACCAGATCCCCCGCCTTGAGCCGGTCGAGGACCGCCTGCTCGGACACATCGAGCAACTCCGCCGCCTCCGGGCGGGTCAGCGACGCCTCCACCACCGCACGGCGCGCCTGATACTGCCGGCGCAGGTTCACCAACGCCGCCGCTTTCCGCTCCGCCGGTGACGGTCCCGGGCCCCACAACGCACGGTCCAGCCCGTCTGCGTCCTCACCGACCACACCGAGCACGAAACTCTCCCGCTCGACCTCCGGCACACTCGCCAGCGCATCCTCGAGGACCGTCGAAAACCCCGCCGCCCGGCCGGTGCGGCCCTTCCGGCCGGCCGCAGCCGCCGTACGAGGATTGGTGCGTTCAGCGTGCGCCTTGGTGCTCATACCCCCATGCTACGCCGTCAAACAAGATAAACAAGTTACGCAACCTGCGGTCTCCGGAGCGATAGAAGTCACCAATACCTCGACCGCGTCCATCACACCGACCGAGTTTGCCAGGCACGTCAGCGGCGGATGCTGCCGAGAGGGGCGACCCCGTAGTCGGATGTCACCACCGGCATCGTCGCCACTGCCGCGGGCACCACGACGCTCAAGCGGTCGGCTCAGTCGGGTCCTCGGGCGAGCCCGGCGGGGTTTTTCCTTGGTCGGGAACACGCGCTCCGTGCGCCTGCGACTTCTATCTCGGTTTGGTGTGATGCAGCGACACGGCTCTGTGTTTTCCGCAGCCATGAATCTTCCCGAACACGGCGTGGGCGACAGTACCCCAGATTTCGACACACAATCGAAGGACGAAGAAGCGGAACTTGCTGGGGGGTGAGTGATGCGCCCGGAGGAATCGGCGCCGGCGCCCACACCGATCCGGTGGTGGCGGCTGCGTCCCTGGAGCCGCAACCACCTGATGCGTCGAAGCGACCGCATCGAGACCACCCTGGTATTACTCGCCGCGATACTGGTCCTGTTGGCGATCCCCGTCGCCGCCGCGTTCGGAACCGCGACGCACACCCGGCTCGAACACCGCACCCAGGCACTGCGCGCCGGCATGCATCAGGTACCGGCCGTTCTGCTCGAGGACACTCATCCCGCGCCCCGACACCCTGGAAGTCTCGCTTCGTTCCGTCGGCACTGCGGGATACTGCCCGGGCCCGCTGGTCCACCCCGCACGGGCACCGCACCGCACCAGTGCCCACTGAGGGCCCGCCAAGTCGGGTCAGACGGTCACCCTCAGTGTCGACGCCGACGGTGACCTCACCGGCCCCATTCCCAGCAGCCGGGAAATCACCGTGCTGGCTGTGAGCGCCGCGTTCGGAGTATGGGCATCCGCCGCCGACGCTGTCCTGCTCCCCATGACCCTCGCACACATACTGTTGGCCCGTAACCGGTCGCGGCAGTGAGAGAAAGAGTGGACACAGTTCGACATGCCACCGCGATCGCCCACAACCCACATCGCTGGACCGGCCACTCCCGCTGACGGGACGCGCACCGCTTACAGCACCCGCCGGGCGCTGATCTGTCAACGCGATAGTCCAGTGCACTACCGGACGGGGCCGATCCGCCCAGGACACACTCGGAACTGCTGACGCCGACCTCGACGTGGCGAAACGGCACACCGCACGGCTGGAAAAAGCGCGAATGACCGTGGTCACCGCCGACGAAGTTTCGGCGGGCCACTCGCTGTAGCAGTCCGCCGTAGGCCCACCCATCTCTCCTCGGCGGATGGCCGTGAATCGGTTCGAACCGACGCACACCCGAACGAAGTCCGATCAGTGGCAGGGAGATGGAGAGCACGTATTTTTTGCTTTTCATTGCCTGATTTCCGAGCGCATTGGCTTCGAGGAGCGTCCTTTTCGATACCTCCGGACAGGGAATGACGTCGACCGCCCCTTGGGAGGACACCCGGTGGGGCGGTCGACGAGTACGTCGATCATCTCCAGGGAGGACACCCGGCGGAGACGATCGACGAGCTGGTGGGCACGGTGACTGTTCGTCAGTGTCTGCGGTGAGAGAGGAAGTCGAGCCCGACATTCCGGGCAGGGAAGACGGCGTTCGATGGGTCAGTCCCTCACCGATTCCGGCATTTCGGTCGCCGTGGGATCGAGGGGTGATGGTGCGGAGTCTTTCAGTTAGGCAGGTGTCGGCGCGTCCTCCCGGATCAGCCCCGCGGCCCTCAGATCGTCCCAGAATTCGGTTGGGATCGGGTGTTCGAGCCAGGCCGCGTTCTGCCGCAGCTGCTCGCAGTTCCGTGCACCCAGCAGAAGCTCCCGTACCGCGGGATGCGCGGCCGCGAACTGAATCGCGGCGGCCGTCAACGGAACCCGATGACGCTCGCAAAACTTCTCGATGTCACGCACCCGGCTCAGCACCTCTTCGGGTGCGGGCTGGTAGTTGAACTTGGCGCCGGGCACCGCACCGGTGGCCAGGATGCCCGAATTGAACACACCGCCGAGGACGATCGCGACGTCGCGCTTAACCGCGAGCGGCAGCAGGTCCGTCACCGGATCCTGCTCGATCAGTGTGTATCTCCCCGCGAGGAGGATGCAGTCGAGATCGACGCGTTCGAGGGCGTCGACGCAGACGTCGGCCTCGTTGACCCCGACGCCGATCGCCCGGACTACGCCCTCCTCCCGCAACCGGATCAGCGCGGGGAACGCACCCTCGAGCGCTTCCGCGAACCGTGCGGGCTGGGCGTCGCCGTGCGTGTACCGGTCGACGTCGTGCACGTACAGGATGTCGAATCTGTCCTGGCACATGCGCTGCAGGCTGTCCTCCACCTGCCGCAGGACCGCGTCGTACGAGTAGTCGAAGTCGGCCCGGAACGGCGGGGTGTCCACCCAGATTCCGGTGTCGAACGACCCATGCGGTGCGGGTGTCAGCGTGCGCCCCACCTTCGTGGACAGCACGTAGTCGTCGCGGTCCCTGGTCAGCAGTGCATGGCCCACCCGGTGCTCGGACAGTCCGTGCCCGTACATGGGTGCGGTGTCGAACGAACGCACCCCCATCTCCCACGCCTCGGTGATCTGAGCCTGGGCCTGTGTTTCGGGGATCGGCCGGAAGATGTTGCCGATGGGCGCACCGCCGTAGCCGAGCAGGGTCACGTCGAAGCCGTTGCGGCCGAACCTCCGAGTGTCGTTAACCTTCATGAGTTCTCGCCTCCGTTGCCGAGGAACAGGGTGCCCGGGTCGCGCATCACGGCGTCCATCTCGCGGTGGCACACGAGGGTGATCGCGGCGACGACGAGCTCTGAATAGAACTGGTCGTGGAACCACTTGTCGCCGCTGTACGCCACGACCAGCCCGCCCTCGCCCACCGCGCTGCCACCCCATTTGGTCCAGCCTTGTTGGTAGAGGTACGGATGCAGCTGCTGAACGGCATGCGATGGCAGGCCGGTGGTCCAGCTGATCCGCGCTTTCGACTCGGCGATCGTGTCGTACGGCCCGGCCCAGTCCCTCTTCTCACCCCAGCTGTGGCGGTAGACGACGGGTAACTCCGCGTCGGCGGATGGGGTGACGCCTGGCCGGAGCACGACGAGATGTCCCGGAGATCCGTGGGAGAGGTTCTCGATCGACGGTCGAGCCAGCTCGGCCGCCTCCCGAGCCACGTCCTCGGTCAGTCCGGAAAAATGGGTCATCCGGTCATTCTTCCCCACGGATCAGGTCGATTGCCTTCTCGGCGATCATCACCGTGGGTGCCTGGGTGTTGGAACTGACGATGCGCGGCATGACGGACGAGTCGACCACCCGCAGACCCTCGATGCCGATCACCTTCAGTTCCGGTGAGACCACGGCGTCGTCGCCGACACCCATCGCGCACGTGCCGACCGGGTGGTATGAGGTGCGGCCGTATGCGCGCACGAACTTCACGTAGTCGTCTTTCGTGTTCACCGACAGACCGCCGGCCAGATGTTCGGCCTTGATGTGCCGGGCCATCGACGACTGCGCCATGATCTCGCGGCTCTGCCGGAGCCCTTCGATGCTCGACTCCAGGTCGAAGTCGGTGGCGAGGAAGTTCGGGTCGATCAGCGGCGGGGCGGTGGGGTCGTTCGATCTGATCTTCACCGAGCCGCGGCTCTCCGGCCGCAGTGAGTACGAGTTCAGGGTGCAGCCGTAGCCTGGGCGGACGGCGGCGACACCGGCCTCGACGCCGGCGGCGGGCAGGAAGTGGAATTGCAGATCCGGAATCGACTCCGCCGCGTGCCCGAAGCTGAACCCGCCGGCCTCGACGACCGTCGACGCCAGCGGGCCCCGCCGGAAGGCCGCGTATTCGAGTCCGGCCTTGGCCGTGGCCGGCCGCATCAGGTTCAGGCGGTCGAGGCTCTGGTACTCGCGGAGCTCGTAGATGACGTCGAGGTCGCAGTGATCGTGCAGGTTCCGGCCGACACCGGGAAGGGCATGGGCCACGTCGACATTCGCGTCGCGAAGGTCGTCGGGGTGACCGATCCCCGACAGCTGCAGGATCTTGGGTGATCCGAACGCACCCGCGGCGACCAGCACCTCGCGGGATGCGCGGAACGTCTCCACACCGTGCGGGGTGAGCACCTCGATTCCGGTGGCGCGCCCGCCGTCGAGCAGCACCCGCGACACGGCAACGTTCTCCCGTACCGTCAGGTTGGGTCGCTTCCGGGCGGGTGCGAGGTACGCGACCGCGGCGCTGCACCGGCGGGCGTTCTTCGTGGTCGTCTGATAGAGGCCGACACCGTACTGGTGCTTGCCGTTGAAGTCACCGTTGAACGGCAGCCCGAATTCCTGACCCGCCTGGACGAACGACTTCGACAGCGGATGCGGATTGATGGGATCGGAGACGCCGAGTGGCCCGTCGGTGCCGTGGTACGGCGCCGACAGCCGTTCGTTGTCCTCTGACCGGAGGAAGTACTTCTGGATCTCCTCGAACGACCATCCCGCGCAACCGTATTTCAGTGCCCACTCGTCGTAGTCCTCGTGCGCGCCGCGAGTGAACACCTGCGCGTTGATCGAGCCGCCACCGCCGATGACCTTGCCCTGGGCGAGGGGGATGACCCGATCGTTGCAGTGTTTCTGCGGAACGCTCGAGAAGCCCCAGTCGTACTTGCTCGCGGTGAGTTTCGCGAAGCCCGCGGGCACGTGGATGAACGGATGCCGGTCGTTGCCGCCGGCCTCGAGCAGGAGAACGCGGACCGTCGGATCCTCGGTCAGCCGCCCGGCCAGCACACAGCCCGCGGTGCCGCCGCCCGCGATGACGTAGTCGTAGGTGGCACTCATCGGTTGCCTCCGGTCCAGTTCGGAAAGACGCGCTTGCGTGGTCCGGTGCGGATCTGAATGGTCTTGACGTCGGTGAACTCGTCGAAGCCGGCCTGGCCCATCTCGCGGCCGAACCCGCTCTGCTTCATGCCGCCGGCAGGCAGCTGCGGGGCGCCGTCGATGGTGGTGTTCACCCACACGCGGCCGCTGCGCATCTCCTTCGCCACCCGCAGCGCCTTGTCGATGTTCTTGGTCCAGATCGATCCGGCGAGTCCGTATTCCGTGGCGTTGGCGAGCCGGATGGCGTGGTCGACGTCGCTGAACCGGGTGATGGTGAGCACGGGTCCGAAGATCTCCTCCTGGAAGGCGGCGGACTCCTCGGTCACGCCGTCGAGGATCGTGGGAGCGACGAAATGCCCACTCTCCCAGTTCTCGCCGTCGAGCCGGTCACCGCCGGTCAGGACGGTCGCGCCGTCCCGCCGGGCCGCGTCGATGTGTCCGAGCACCTTCTCGAGGTGGCCGGCGTCGATCATCGGTCCCAGTTCGCTCGCGTCGTCGAGCGGTCCGCCCACCGTGATGCGCCCGGCGGCGTCGACGAGGCGGGCGAGGAACGCGTCCGCGATCGAGTCCTGGACCAGGAGCCGGGCACCCGACACGCAGCACTCGCCCTGGTTGAAGAACACCCCGAAGAGGACGCCGTCGATTGCGTCGTCGAGGTCGGCGTCGTCGAACACGACGCTGGCGGCCTTGCCGCCCAGTTCCATCGACAGTCGCTTGACGCTGCCCGCCGAGGCCTCCACGATGCGCTTGCCGGTGGCGGTGCTCCCGGTGAACGACAGGATGTCGACCAGGCTGCTCTCCGCGAGCGGGGCACCGACCTCGGCCCCCGCGCCCGTCACCACGTTCACCACGCCGTGGGGAACCCCGGCCTCGGTGAGCAACCGGGCCAGCTCGACGGCGGTGCCGGATGTGAACTCGGACGGCTTCACCACCGCCGTGCAGCCCGCGCCGAGCGCGAACGGCAACTTCTGCGCGAGCAGGAGCAGCGGGAAGTTCCACGGGATGATCATGCCGACCACGCCGGCGGGTTCCCGGACCACCATGGCGGTGCAGTCGTCGCCGAGCGCCGTGTGCGCCTCACCGTGCATCGTCATGGCCAGCGCCGCCGCGTACTCGAACAACTCGATGCTCGCCCCGATGTCGCCGCGGGCCAGGGTGATCGGTTTGCCCGACTCCTCCGCGTCGATCCGGGCGAGTCGCTCCTCGTGTTCGCGCATCAGCCCGGCGCAGCGCAGCAGCGCCCGGCCGCGGTCCATCGCGGTCCAGTGCGGCCACTCGCCGTCGTCGAAGGCCTCCCGCGCGACCGCAACGGCCCGGTCCGCGTCGGCGCGGGTGCCCGCGGTGAACGTGGCGACGACGCGGCCGTCGGCCGGGCTGACCCGTTCGATGATGTTGTCCGACGGGGGCACGCTGCGCCCGCCGATGAAGTGTCCGTAGCTGCGGATCTGTGTTGCTTCGACTGTCGACATCTTTGGCAGTTCCTCGTCAGTGTTCGTGGATCAGGACACCACGCAGGTTGAGCCCCGCGTGCATGTCCACGTATGCGTCGTTCACCTGGTCCAGGCTGTAGCGCCGGGTGATCAGTTCGTCCAGCTTCAGTCGTCCCGACTTGTAGTAGTCCAGCAGGGCCGGGATGTCCCGGGTGGGGTTGCAGTTGCCGAACAGGACCCCGCGCAGATGCTTGGCGTAGACAACCAGTTCTAGCGGGCTGATCGGGATCCCTGGTTCGTTCTGGCCGATCGACACGACGGCGACGGTTCCCTCCTTGCGGACGGCGCCGAACGCGTCGGCGATCAGCTGTCCGTCGACCACGCCGACGGTGACGACGGCGCTGTCGGCGCCCTGCCCGTTGGTGACCGAGCGGACGAACGGCATGGCCTCGTCGATCGACGCGTACGCGTGGGTGGCGCCGAGTTCGAGGGCTCGTTCGCGTTTGAACGCGACCGGGTCGACCGCGACGACGTGCGCGGCACCGGCGTGGTGGGCGCCCTGCACCGCGTTGATCCCCACACCGCCGACCCCGACGACCAGCGTTGTGTCCCGGGGACGGACACCTGCGCCGTTCACGGCGGAGCCCCACCCGGTGGCGACCCCGCACGAGACGAGGCAGGCCACGTCGAACGGGATGTCGTCGTCGATCTTGACGGCCTGGGCTTGCGAGGTGACGAGGTAGTTCGCGAACGTGCCGAGGCGTTGCATGGCGCCGATCGGCCGCCCGGACTGCGTGGCGAATCGCGCCGTTCCGTCGAGCATGAAACCGGCCTCCATACCGGCCCCCGTGTCGCAGATATATTGCATCCCCTGCGCGCACCATGCGCAAGTTCCGCAGGCCGGCAGGTAGGCGGTGGCGACGTGATCGCCGGCGGCGAGCCGGGTGACACCGGGTCCGACCGCGTCGATCACACCGGCACCCTCGTGTCCGCCGACCAACGGTAGCGCGTTGGGGATGTCACCGGTGACGAGGTGGTCGTCGGAGTGACACAGTCCGGACGCCATCACCTTGATCCGCACCTCGCCGGGTCCGGGCTCCGCGAGGACGAGGTCGTCGACCTCCCACTTGCCGCCTACTTCGGAAATCACCGCACCGCGTGCCGTCGTACTCATCGTTCTCCTTCGAATCTCACACTGACACAGAGTCTTACTTGATGATCGAGAGCCGGCTGCGGTCGAGGGTCACGGCGACCGCGACGATGACGACCGCGCCGTACACGATCTGCTGGAAACTGGGGTCGATGCCGGCCACCGAGCCGCCGACCCGGAGAACGGTGACCACCAGGGCACCGACGAGGACCCGCCACGCTCCGCCGATTCCACCGGTGATGGCGCAGCCGCCGACCAGCACGGCCGCGATGGCGGGGAGGAGCAGCGAATCCGCGAGTTGCGGTGCGGCGCTCTGCTGCTGGGCCGACAATACGATACCCGCCGCGCCCGCGAAGAATCCGGAGAGGGCGAATGCGCCGATCCGGACGATCCGGGTGCGGACGCCGCTCATCATCGCGGCCTTCTCACTCAGCCCGACGAGGTGAAAGACGTTGCCCCGCGGCGAGAACCGCATCGCGCAGAATATCGCGGCCACCGCCGCCACCGCGGCCCACACCGCCATGGGGAGACCGAGTACCGTCCACGAACTGAGCCAAAAGATCGCGTCGTAACCTTCGCTGATGTAGATGGTGGTCGACCCGGACACCACGAGTGCGACCGCACCCCAGAACCCCAGCGCCCCGAGCGAGACGACGAACGACGGGACCTGCCCGAACACGATCAGCAGACCGGTCAGCGCACCGATCAGAGTCAGCGCCACGAGGGTGACGGCGACGGCGAGCGGACCGAGGGAGCCGATCGCCGTCGCCAGGATCACCGTGGCCAGCGACGCCAGCGCCGCCACCGACAGGTCGATGCCGCCGGTGAGGATGACGAACATCTGGCCCAGCCCGAGCAGCAGAATCGGGACCGCCTGCGCCGAGACCACCGCGAGGGCGTTCATCGACAGGAAGTTCGGTTCGGCGAGAGCGACGAGTAGGACGAGCGCGACCAGCACGACCGACGGGCCGGCCAGCCGCAACCGGTCCCGCATCGTCCGGGACACCGCCGGCGCCGCACCCTCGGGTGCGCGCATATCGGCGGAAGTTCTCGCGGTGAAAGTTTCTGTTGCCACGGCGATCACATCATCTTCTCGAGGAGTTGGAGTTTGCTGGGCGGGTTTTCGGGCGGCGAGTCGAACGCGCCGGTGATCTCGCCGTCCCGCATCACGATCACGCGGTGGCCGAGGCCGATCGCCTCGTCGAGGGTGTCGGCGAGCACCACAATCGCCACTCCCCTGTCGGAGAGGTCACGGAAGACGGCGTAGAGGTCTTCCTTCGCGCCGATGTCGAGGCCGCGGGTGGGGTGGTCGAGAACCAGTACCTTCAGGCCGTCGCCCAGGATCCACTTGGCCACCACGGCCTTCTGCTGGTTGCCGCCCGACAGTCGCGCGATGTCGGCGTCGGGGTCGGCGGGCCGGATGCCGAGTTTCTCGATCCAGCCGCGGGCGGTCTCTTGCACTCGGGCGCCCGAGGAGATCCGGCCACCGCCGGCCTTCACCGGATGCACTGTCGCGATGTTCTGCGCCACGGTCGCTCCCGAGATCATGCCTTCGACGCGACGCTCGGCGGGAACATATGCGACACCGGACCGCACGGCGTCCGCGGGTGATCCGGGGGCCGACCGCTGTCCGTCGATCTCGACGGTTCCAGAGTCGACGGGGATCGCGCCGAAGACGGCGCGGGCCACCTCCTCGCGCCCGGAGTCGACGACGCCGACCACCGAGACGATCTCGCCGGCGTGGACGTCCAGCGACACCTCCTTCGCCTTGCCGCCGCAGGTGAGGTTGCGAATCGACAGGGTCGGTGTGCCGGTCCGGGAGACGGCCTGCTTGCGCTCCGACGAGTAGATTTCCTCGGCCGCGCCCTTCCCGATCATCAGCTGGTATAGCTCGGATTCGGTTGCCGTCGAGGCGATCCGCTCACCGACCACCTTGCCGTCGCGCAGCACGTACACGCGGTCGGAGAAGCGGAGAACCTCGTCGAGACGGTGGGAGACGAAGATGACGGAACCGCGCTCCTTGAGGGCGGTGACCCGGCGATGGAGCACCTCGACGTCCTCGGGTTCGAGCACCGATGTCGGCTCGTCGAGAATGAGCAGCGGCGGGTGTTCCACCTGCCTGCCGCCGACGGCGCGCGCCACCTCCACCATCTGGCGCTGGGCGAAGCCGAGCGTCTCGGTCAGCGCGCCAGGGTCGACCGTCGACTCCACCACCGACAACATCTCCTGGGCTCGGGCCCTGATCTTCCGTCGGCGGAGGAACCCGGCACGGGCGGTGTCACCCTCGTGTCCGAGGACCAGGTTCTGGCCGACGGTGAGGTTCGGGAGCAGCGACTGCTCCTGGTGCACCACTCCGATCCCGTGGTCGGCGGCGTCAGCCGGACTTCCGAAGCTCACCTCGCGCCCGCCGAGGACTATCCGGCCGCCATCCTGGTGGTGGACTCCCGCGAGGATCTTGAGCAGCGTGGATTTTCCGGCGCCGTTCTCGCCGATCAGCCCCACGACCTCGTTCGGAGCGATAGACAGGCTCACGTCGTCGAGGACGGTGTTGGGTCCGAATTTCTTGGTGACATTGCGGAGTTCCAGGAGAGATGTCATTTCACGACCCTCAATCGACTGCGGGCGGGCCACCCGGTGGCGATCACCGCGACAACGATGATGAGACCCTGCGCGCCCTGCTGGATGTACGGGCTGGCGCCCGACAGGAGAAGTCCGTTGCCGAGGACAACGAGGAGCAGCACACCTACTAGGGAATGCAGGGGTCCGCCGCGACCGCCGCTCAGCAGCGTGCCGCCGACGACCACCGCGGACAGGGTGAGGAAGAGGCTTCCCGATCCGACGCTCACGTCGCCGACGCCGAGCCGGATGGTGGCCAGCACTCCGCCGAGCCCGGACAGCAGTCCGGCCACGGCGAACAGGATGATCTTGGTGCGCCCGACCGGGACGCCCGCCAGGCGACTGGTCGCCTCGTCGCCGCCAATCGCGTAGGTGTGCATGCCGAGCCGGGTTCCCTTGCACAGCAGCACTGTCACGACCACGGCGGCGAGCGCGAACACCACGACGACGGGAAGTCCGAGCCAGTGGCCGCCTGCCCAGGCCGTGAGCGACGGGTCGGCGAGCTGAGGGGTGGCGGTGCCGAAGAGCACGGTGGCGACACCGAGGCCGACGAACCAGGTCCCCAGTGTGACGAGGAAGGACGGCACCCGGACGACGACGTGCAGCACGCCGTTGATCACTCCGAAGAGCAGACCGACCCCCAGCGCCAGCAGGACCGCGAGAAGTCCAAGGTCGTTGCCGTTGACGCTGTTCGCCGCGAGCAGGACGAACGTCAGCCCGCTGGCCGCCATCACGCCCTCGATCGACAGGTCCACGCCGCCCACCAGGACCACCAGCGTGGCGCCCATCGCGAGGACCATGGGAATCGCGGCCTGCTCCACGATCGCTATCGCGTTGCTCGCCGTCGCGAAGCCGGGAGCCAGTGCCGCGAATACGGCGCACAGTCCCAGCAGGGCAGCAAGCGGACCGGCCGTGGCGAGCAGTCGGCGCACGCGTAGCCGTGTGGTTCGGGCGGGCGCGGGCGGTTTTGCGGGGGTCGTCACCTCCCCGGCCACTTCAGTCGTCGACATCGTCACTCCTTCGGAAGATTGTGTGGTTCGTGAATCGTGAGCGGGGGTTATCGGGCCACCGGGCCGGTGATGCGGGAGAACGGATCCTGCACGGACCGCACGATCTCCTCGTCACTCGGGACGGCGAGGAACTGGTCGGCGTTGGTCGCGGTAATCAGTGTCTGGTCGACGTAGAATTCGCGGTTCTCCCGGGGCAGCGACTCGACATCGAGTGCGCCGGTCATGGCCTGGTAGCAGATGGCGAGTCCCATCGCGCCGTTGAAGTAGGGGTCGGTCGTGTAGGTGGAGAGCAGTTCCCCGTTTGCGATGGCGGCTAGTCCTTCCGGGGTGGCGTCCGCGGCGCTGGCGATCTTGATCTCCCCGGCGCGGCCCGCCTCGCGCACCGCCTGCAGAGCGCCCAGTGCCATGGAATCCGTTGCGGCCCAAATGCCGTTAACCTGGTCGCCGTATTTGTTGAGCAGGGTCTGTGTGGTGGTGTAGGCCTTGTTGCGGTCGAAGTCGGCGGGTTGGTCGTCGAGCAGGGTGACGCCGGATTGTCCGTCCATGGCCTGCTGGAAGCCCTGGAACCGGGTCTGGCTGATCTCGTTGGCGAGCAGACCCTGCAGCGCGATCACGCCGCCGGTGCCGCCGAGCGAATCGGCGAGGGCCTTGCCCGTATCGGCGCCCTGCTGGATGCCGTCGTAGGCGACGTAGGACGCCCAACCGTTCCCGACGTCCCAGGGGTGGAGGTCTGCTGGCTTGCTCCACTGGGTGACCGCGCAGCCGCCGCTGTTCTGCACGGCGCGCACGATCGCGGGGGTGTCGGCGCTGGTGTTCGGGTTGATGTTGAGCAGGACGGTCTTGCCTGCGGCGAGCACCGACTGCAACTGCGACAGCGCGTTCTGCGAGTCACCGCCGTAGACGATCACCTTCAGTTCGATCCCCAGCGATTCGGCGTACGCGCGGCTGCCTTGCACCCACGCGGCCTCGTACGGGTTGGTCAGCGACCGGACCTCGGAGACCATCACCATGTCGCTCCGGTTGACGGCAGCCCCGTCCCGTTCGATCTGTTCCGATCCCGTCGAGCAGGCGATGGCGGAGCTCGCCATGACGGAGACTGCCGCGGCAACGCCGACGGCCCGGGCTGCCGCCCTGATTGATCGTTGCGTCCGTGTCATCGTTCGTCCACTTCCTGAAAATGAATGTAAACGCTTTCTTACCCGTGATTGCCGTCACAAGTCAAGCGCTTCTTGGTGTAGTCAGGGGTTATCCGGATGGGCCGGACACATGAGAAATCGGTTACAAGCTGCTGGTGAGGCGGGCGGCCGCGGTCGCGCCTGCCACGCGGCACCACATCGTGGGTGCGGCGAGTGCAGCTTCGGAGCTCCCCGCCAGGTCGGACAGTGAGATCCCGATGCCGGGCGGCGACGCTGTTAGGCGGCCTGCGACGACCACGGATCGGGTCGCGGTCTCCGCGCACCGTTCCAGCACGGAACCGACGAGTTTGCCGGACAGCGACGTTGCGTCGAATTGGCCTTCACCGGTGACCACGACGTCGGCGCGGTCGAACTCGGCGCTCAGCCCGGTGAGCTCCGTGATGCGGGCGGCGCCGGGCACCAGCCGGCCGCCCCAGGCCGACAGTCCGAATCCCGTGCCTCCCGCCGCTCCCGCGCCGGGTTCGTCGGGACTGCACGGCAGTCGTGCGCCGAGGCAGGTGGCGAACGTCGCGAGCGCGCGATCGAGGCGGTCGCGCTCCGCGGGGTCGGCGCCCTTCTGTGCCCCGAAGACGTGCGCCGCCCCCTGTGGGCCGCACAGGAGGGCCGTCGTGTCCGTCAGTAGTTCGACGCCACCGGGCGGGGGGGCGGTCAGCGAGCCCACGTCGATCGAGGCGAGGGCGGCCAGGCCGGCGCCCCCGTCGGGAATCTCGCGGCGGTCGCGGTCCAGGAGCTTCGCGCCGAGCGCCCGCAGTGCGCCCGCACCGCCGTCGGTGGACGCGGAACCGCCGAGTCCGATTAGCAGCGCCTTCGCACCGTCCGCGAGGGCTGCGGCGATCACCTGTCCCAGGCCGGTCGTCGACGCTCCCCCTGGATCCGGCGAATCCATCAGGGGCAGCCCACTCATCTGGGCGAGCTCGATCACCGCCGTGCCGTCCGGGAGTAGCAGCCAGCGTCCGGTGGTCGGACGTCCGTCGGGGCCTCGAACCCCCGGCACCTCTCGCCACACGCCGGTGTCGTGGCAGGACGCGACGGCGTCCACCGTGCCTTCGCCGCCGTCCGCTTGCGGGAGCAGGACCAGCTCGTCGTTCGGCCGGACCGTCGACCAGCCGGCTGCCAGAGCGGCTGCCACCTCCGACGCGGTCAGTGAGCCCTTGAACGAATCCGGGGCGATCGCCACCCGCATCGGGCCGGCGTCAGGTGACGTCATCGGGGTGGGGTCCCGTGCGCTGATCCCGATTCAGGGCCGAGATCGCGTCCATCTCCGCGGCAGACAGCCGGAAGTCGAACACGTTCGCGTTCTGCCGCATCCTGTGCACCGCAGAAGATTTGGGCAGTGGAATCGTCCCGATCTGCATGTGCCAGCGGAGCACGATCTGCGCGATCGACACACGGTGCCGGGCCGCGAGCGCAGTCAGCAATGGGTGGTCGTTCAAATGTCCCCTCGCCAGCGGCGCCCACGCCTGGGTGTGGATGCCCATCGACCGGTGCAGATCCATCAGTGCGGACTGTGTGAGCAGCGGGTGCAGTTCGATCTGATTGACCGTGGGGGTGATCGTCGCGATCTCCGCGAGCCGCTCGAGTTGTTCGGGCTGGAAGTTCGACACGCCGATCGCCCGCACCCGTCCGTCGTAGTACAGCTTTTCGAGTGCGCGCCACGTCTCCAGATAGAGCTTGCGGCTCGGTGCCGGCCAGTGGATCAGACACAGGTCGATGCGGCCCAGTTTCGCCGCACTCGCCGCGAACGCGTCCAGTGTCTGCCGGTAGCCGTGGTCCTCGTTGGAGATCTTGGTGGTCACGAAGATCTCGTCCCGATTGACATCGGCCCGGGCCAGCGCCGCGCCCAGAGACGCCTCGTTGCCGTACATCGGGGCCGTGTCGAACGCGCGGTAGCCCGCGGACAGTGCGTGAGACACCGTGGAACCCATGTCCTCGTCGGGGATGGTGAACAGGCCGAACCCGAGCGCGGGCATCGTGACGTCGTTGTTCAACGTGACCGCGGGAACGGTCGCCAGGCGCGTCATGTGATCGAGTACCCGCCGTCGACGGGCAGGACCACCCCGGTGACGTACCGCGCGGCGTCGGAGACCAGGAACAGCACCACGTCGGCGACGTCGTCGCCGTCGGCGAACCGTTGCAACGGGATACGGCTCAGCGTCTGGGCGCGGAAGTCTTCCTGGCCCAGCACGTCCGCTGTCATCGGGGTTTCGATGTAGCCCGGTGAGACCGTGTTGACGCGCACGCCGAGGGGGCCGAGTTCCACGGCCAGACCCTTGCCGAGCTGAGTCAGTGCGGCCTTCGTCGCGCCGTAGGGAACGATGCCCGGGACGGCGCGATCCGCGGACAGCGACGCAATGTTCACGATGGCGCCGCGGGCGTCGACGAGCGACTTGGCCGCCTGCCGCGTCAGCCGGTAGGCCGCCGACAGATTGACGTCGAGGAGGCGTTCCCACCCGTCCTCGTCCACGTCGATCGCCGTGGTCCGCAACTGGATCCCGGCCGCGTTGATCAGGATGTCCAGGCGCCCGGACAGGTGCTGGGCGAGATCGACCGCGCGTGCGCCGAACTCGGGGTCGGTGAGGTCGCCGCAGAGGCCGTGTCCGCCGAACTCCTCGGCGACGTCGGTGACCTTCGGGTCGGCGTCGGCCGCCACCACGAGTGCCCCGCTGCGAGCGAGGGCGCGGGCGATCGCCGAACCGATGCCGCCGGCCGCACCGGTCACGATGGCGGTCTTTCTGGACAGATCGACCGAGGTAGTGGGTTGTGCAGCGCCGCTCATGCCGCGGCTCCCTTCAGTACTGACCGGCTGATGATGAGCCGCTGCATTTCGCTGGTGCCTTCGTAGATCTTCGTGATGCGGGCGTCGCGGTAGAGGCGCTCGACCTCGTATCCGCGGATGAAGCCGTTGCCGCCGAACACCTGCACGGCGGCGTCGGCGTGGCGCACGCATCCCTCTGACGCGTAGAGCTTGGCCATCGAGCAGAGCGTCTCGGCGTCCGCTACCCCCGTGTCGAGCGCCCGTGCCGCCTCGACCGCCAGCGCGGTGCCGGCCCGCAGCTCGGTGGCGACGGTGGCGAGGGAGAAGGAGATGCCCTGGTTGGCGGAGATCGGCTTGCCGAACTGGCTGCGGTCGAGGGACTGCCGGGTGGCGGCGTCCAGGGCGGCGCGGCTGATGCCGAGGCTCAGGCCCGAGATGCCGAGACGGCCCTTGGCCAGCACCTTCATCATGTACCCGAACGCCTTGCCTTCGTCGCCGAGGAGGGCGTCGGCCGGCAGTTGGACGGAGTCGAACACCAGCCCACCGACCTGCGAGGCCCGCTGGCCCATCTTGTGTTCGTGGTAGGCCCGGCTGACGCCGGGCTGGTCGACGTCCACCAGGAAGACGGAGATGCCGCCGCGCTTCCCGAGTTCGGGGTCGGTGACGGCGAGGACGACGGCGAAGTCCGCGACGGGGGCGTTGTGGATGTAGATCTTCTCGCCGGTGAGCACCCAGCCGTCGCCGCTGCGGACCGCCCGTGTGGTGATCGACCCGAGGTCGGAGCCGGATCCTGGCTCGGTGAGCGCGTAGGCGCAGCGCTTCTCGGCGGTGAGCATGGGGCGCAGGTACTGCTCCTGCTGCTCGGGTGTGCCGTAGTTGCCGAGCAGGCTGCCGAGGATCTCGACGAGGCCGCACTGGTCGGCCACCGACGCGTACCCGTAGGACAGGGACTCCATGACGAACAGGTAGTCGAGGGCGGTGCCGCCGACCCCGCCGAACTCCTCGGGCACGGTGATGCCGAAGAGCCCGATCTTGCCCATCTCGCGGTAGATCTCTTCGGGGAATCGTTCGGTCTCGTCCAATTCGGTGGCGACCGGGCGGATCCGTTCGTCGACGAACTCGGCGACGAGCGTGCGTTCGTCGGCGCCGAGCACCGACGAGGGGATGACGCTGTTTCCGGTTGACATGTGGTTCTCCTCAGATGTGTACGGCGACGGGGGCGAATAGCCCCGCGTCCATCAGGCGTGGGTTCTTGATGATCGGACGGAATCCCATGTGCGGAAGAATGTCCCGATCGATGTTGATGCCGGGTGCGATCTCGGCGAGCTCGAGGCCGTCCCGGGTAAGGGCGAAGACGGCGCGTTCGGTGACGTACACCGCCTCGCGCCCCTCACGGACGGCGAGAGCGCCGGAGTAGGTGACCTGATCGACGCGGTCGACGAACTTCGGCACCGAGCCCTCGCGCCGGATCACCAGTCCTCCCCCGACGATCTCGACATCGAGGCCGCGGGCGGTGAACGTTCCGCAGAACACGGCGCGCGGCGAGTTCTGGGAAATGTCGATGAACCCGCCCGGTCCGACGATGCCACCGCCGATCTTGCTGACGTTGACAGCACCGGTGGTGTCGACTTCGGCCATACCCAGGCAGCTGACGTCGAGCATTCCACCCGAGAACAGGTCGAACTGGGTGGTCGACGAGTGCACGACCTTCGGTCCGCGCGCCGCGCCGAACAGATCACCGGAGACTGGGATGCCATCGATGAGCCCCTGCTCGATGGCAAGTGTGACGTCATCCAAGCGATTCTGTTCCGCGAGCGCATCCACGACCAGCGCGGAAACCCCGAAACCGACGTTCAGGACGTCGCCGTCCCGGACCTCGGCGGCGGCCCGCCGGGCGATCAGCATGCGGATCGGGTCGTGGTTCGTGGCGCCGAAACCCGAGCTCGCCGCATCGCCGGAGAGTTCCGGGTCGAATTCGCCAGCATACGTCTGCCATTGGGCCGGCGCGTGGACGACATCGTCCACCAGAACGGCTGGGATGTGCACGAGCCGCGGATCGATCGGCCGGTCCAGCAGGTTCTTCACCTGCACGATGACCCGCCCGCCACTCGCCTTCGCAGCCTGTGCGACGGCCAGCGCGTCGAGCTGGGCCGCCTCGCCCGAGCACGTGACGTTCCCGGACGGGTCGATGGAATCACCGCGGACGATGGCCACGTCGACGGGAAAGGGCTTGTAACGCAGGTACTCACGGCCGTCCAGCGTGAGGAGTTCGACGAGGTTTTCCGTGGCGGACGGCGTGAACTTGCCGCCGCCGTGCCGCGGGTCGACGAATGTGTCGAGACCAGTCGCGGTGATGAGGCCCGGCCGGCGCGCGCCGATCTCCCGCAGCAGCTGGCTGATCGCCCCGCCCGGCCACGCGTACGCCTCGATCTCGTCGTTGCGGACGAGGTCGATCATCGTCGGTGACCACGTCCAGTGCCCGCCGATGACCCGTTTGACCATGCCCTTGTGCGCGAGGTGGTTGGTTCCGCGGCTCACTCGGTCCCCGATACCGAGGGCGTGCACGATTGTCAGTTCACTCGGCGATCCGGTCGAGAGGAAGCACCTTTCCAGTGCTTTCAGGACGGTGTCCGGTTCGAGGATCCCGCCGCCCGAACCAGTCAGTGCGATCGTCGATCCTGGCGCGATGTCGCTCACGGCTCGTGTCGCGGTGGTCAGTGTCCAGCGCCTCGAGGCGGCACCCGTTCCGGGCTGTGTCATATCCGCTCCTGTAAATGCTTACATGATGCCGATCGGCCCATGAATGGTGTGGACCTCGGCAATTGCCACAGTATATTGTGAGCTGCACAACATCAAGAAAACGATTACAGGAGTTCTCATGGCCTCGATCCTGCTGCCTGATCGTCACGGATCGCTCACGACTCTCACGTTGAGCGCACCGGCACGGCTGAACACCCGGTCCACCCCACCGACCAGCAGGGCGGTGTATGCGGCCGCGCATGTGGTCGCCGATCCGCTGCGGGCATCGGCGGAGAATGCCGCGGACCAGATCGATTGGGACACGACCCTGCAACTGCGCCGCGACCTGTGGTCGCTGGGCCTCGGGGTGGCCGAGTCGATGGACACCGCCCAGCGCGGCATGGGACTGGACTGGGCCGCGGCGAAGGAACTCGCCGTCCGCACGCTGACCGACGCGAGGGCGGTCGACGGGAAGGTCGTCGTCGGGATCGCCACCGATCAACTGAAGACCGACACCCCCTCGCTCGGCGAAATCCGCGACGCCTACCTCGAACAGGTAGAGGCCATCGAATCCGTGGGCGGCGAGGTGGTGCTGATGGCGAGTCGGCACCTCGCCCACGCCGCCACCGGGCCCGACGACTACCTCGCCGTGTACGACGCGGTGCTGTCGGCGGCCACCCGCCCGGTGGTCCTGCATTGGCTCGGTTCGGTGTTCGATCCCGCCCTCGACGGCTACTGGGGATCGGCGGATCCGGGCGCGGCCATGGACACCGTGCTGGCGATCATCACCACGCACCACGAGCGCGTGCGCGGCATCAAGGTCTCGCTGCTCGACCCGGCACTCGAGATCGCCCTGCGCAACCGGATGCCCGACGGGGTGCGGGTGTTCACCGGCGACGACTACAACTACGTCGGCCTGATCGCCGGCGACGGCACCCACACCAGCGACGCCCTCCTCGGTGCGTTCGCCGCGCTCGGCCCGTTCGCCTCCGCCGCCTTCGCGCGGTTGGACGACGGTGACGAGCAGGGCTTCCGGAACATTCTCGGCCCCACCGAAACCCTGAGCCGGCTGCTGTTCACCGCCCCCACGCAGTACTACAAGGTCGGCGTTGCCTGGTTGGCGTATCTGAACGGCAAGCAGGAACACTTCCGGATGATCGGCGGCTTCGAAACCGGCCGCAGCCTCCCTCATCTGGCCGAACTGGTCCGCGCAGCCGACGCGATCGGCCTGTTCACCGATCCCGACCTCACCGCCGCCCGCGCCGCCGCCTACTTCGCCGTGCACGGAATCCGCTGACATGGACCTCGCACAGTGCAGTCTCAACTCCGTCACCGTCAAGGGGGCCGGCTTCACCGAGGTCACCGGTCTTGCCGAGGAGTGGGGATTCGGCGGCGTCGGCCTGTGGCGGGACCTCCTCGACGGCGTGGACCTGGCGGACGCGTCGGCCCGGCTCCGACGGTCGGGTTTGCGCGTCACCAGCGTCTGCCGGGGCGGAATGTTCCCGCAGCCGACCGCTCGGCTGCGACGAGAGGCCTTGGCCGACAACCGGGTGGCGGTCGATCAGGCACACGCCCTCGGCGCCGACTGCCTCGTGCTGGTCTGCGGCGCCGCCCCCGGCGACCTCCCCGGCGCACGGCGGCAGGTCCACGACGGCATCACCGAACTCGAGCCGTACGCCCGGGCTGCGGGAGTGCGACTCGCGGTCGAGCCGATGCACCCGATGATGGCGTCGAGCCGGTCGGTGATCACCTCACTGAGCGAGGCCAACGACCTGGTCGAGGCGATAGGATCCGACCTGGTCGGCATCGCGCTCGACTCGTATCACGTGTGGTGGGATGCGGCTTTGCCGCAGCAGATCGCCCGGGCAGGCGACCGCCTGTTCTCAGTGCAACTCGCCGACTGGGTCACCCCGATCCACGGCGAACTCAGTAGCCGCGGCATGCCCGGCGAAGGATGCATCGATATGACCGGATTCGTCGCCGACTGCAGAAATTCCGGCTACTCCGGGCTCGTGGAGGTCGAGGTCCTCAGTGACCGCTGGTGGGCCGCGGACCCGAAGGAGGCGGTTCACGCCGCGGCGAAAGGTCTTGCCGCCGTTCGCAATCCGGCTTAACTGGGGGCGGGCCCCGTCGACTCGCGAATGACGACGTCGGCGGGGATCAGCGGCGGAGACGTGGTGGTCTCGTTGTTCAGGGCCGCGCGCATCAGCGACCACGCCTGGTTGCCCAGGTCGATCTTCGGGCTGACCACCGTGGTCAGGCGCGGTGCCAGGTGGCGCGCCATGTCGATGTCATCGAAGCCGGTGACCGAAATGTCTTCGGGGACGCGGAGTCCGCGCTCCCGCAGTTTCGAGATGACGCCCAGCGCGGTCAGGTCGTTGAAGCAAACGAGGGCTGTCGGCTGGTGCGTGAGTGCTTCTTCCACCACGTCGTAGCCACCCTCAATGGTGCCGTCCGACGGGACCGCCGTCGCCTCGATTCCCAGTACCTTCGCCATTTCGATGGCTCGCCACCGTTCGCGGTTCTGCCAGGCCAGATCCGAGCCCTTCACGTAGACGATTCGCCGATGGCCGAGCTGCGCGAGGTGCCCACACAGCTGCATCATGGAGGTGAAGTTGTCGACGGCGACCATGGGGAGATCGACTTCCAGTTCCACCCGATTGACGAGCAGGACGGGAGTCGACTGCTTGGCGAGTTCCTTCAGGCCGCTCGTCGGAATCCTCGACGAAAGCAGCACGAGGCCGTCCACCTGGCCGAGCAGGTCGAGTGCGGTGGCGAGTTCGTCGGCCGCGTCGCCGGAGTAGTCGGCGACGAGCATCCGATATCCGTCGGCTTTGGCGCCGTGGTGCATCTGCTTGACGACGTCGAAGAAGTACGCATTCGCTAAGTCCGGCAGAATCACGCCCATGTTCCTCAGCGACCCGAGGACGAGTCCGCGTGCAGCCGTGCTGGGCCGGTAGGACAGCTCGTCGGCGACCTTGTGGACCCGAGCCGCGAGATCCGGGGTCACCGCCGGGCTGCCGCTCATAACACGGGAGACGGTGGCGATCGAGACACCAGCCGCCTTCGCTACGGTATTGATCGTGACCCGACGGCTCGCGGGCACACGGGTCTGATCAACCATCGCTGCCTCTATATCTCTCGTCACCATTGCTACCGTTTACCACCTCGATCAGTGGAAACGCTTACAGCGTATCGCGAAGATCGCCCACGATCACGCCGACGCGGGCTCCTTGCACAACAACGCGCGCGTTCCGAGCAGTTTCCGCGGCGTCAGTAACACCTTGACGTGCTTGCTGCCGTTCGATTCGAGTTGCTCGACCGCGCGTCCGAACTCGTCCAGCGGGAACGTCGCGGTATGCAGCGGTGACGCGTCCACCTTCCCGGACTCGAGCAGTTCGGCCGCCTCGACGAAGTCCTGCCGGACGTAATTTCGGCAGGCCACGACGGAAAGTTCGCGAGCATAGAGCGCGCTGTAGTCCAGGGTCAGTTCGTGCCCGGGTTTCGCGGACGCGATCGCCACGTTGCGGCCGCCGGGTGCGAGCACCCGCAGCGCCAGCCGAGACGATTCCTCGGTGCACACCGTGTCGTAGACCAGGTCGACCGAGTCCGTCCGCTCCCGGAGCCAGCCCTCGAGCGCGTCCCCCGAGTCGGTCGTGAAGTCGCTCACCCCGCACGCCAGGGCAGGCTGCGCACGCTCGGTGTAGCGATCGACACCGAACACCCGGACGCCGCGACTCCGGGCCACCAGCGTGGTCGCGAGACCAATCGCACCGGTCCCGATGACCAGCGCGGTGTCCCCCTCCGCCGCGCCGCCGCGCCGGACCACATGAACACCAACGGCGAGCGGTTCCACGAGCGCCCCGAAACGGTCCAGCACCGAGTCGCTCACGGGCACGCACTGCGCCTCGGGAACGATGAACTTCTCGCTGAAGCACCCGCGGGGGTCGGACAATCCGAACACCCGGATGCTCGGGCAGTTGTTGATCCTGCCGTCGCGGCAGGCGCGGCACCGGCCGCACCCCGTGGTCGGGTAGACCATCACCGGCTGACCGACCGTGAGACTCGTGCCCGGACCCACCCGTGACACCCGCCCGGCGCATTCGTGGCCCAACACCGTCGGATACGCGGCGACGGCGTTCCGGCCACGCAGATGCGACAGGTCGCCGCCGCAGATCCCGGCCGAGTCGAGAGCGACGAGCACCTCCCCCTCGCCGGGTACCGCGACGTCCCCGTGGTCGAGGCGATACTCATTTGGACCGTCGACCCGAATACTCAAGACTGACATGCACTTTCCTTTTCCTCGGAGAGAGTGCTCGTGATCGGCATCGTTCCGGCTGTGGCGGACCGGTAGGCGGCGTCGATCACCGACTGCACGGGCAAACCGGACCGGGCCTCGGACAGCGGCGTCGCCCCCGCCGCCCAACTGGCGAACACGTCCTCGTACAGCGACCGGAACCACGCCGTCATCGGCAGCGGGTCGGGTCCGGACGCGTCGACAGACCCGTCGACGAGCGTGCGCACACCCTCGTCGATCCGCACGAGCGAATCACCCGTCAGCCGAAGCTGTCCCGCGTCGCCGAAGAGGTGGATCGTCTCGGCGCCGCCCGGCCAGGCCGCAGTGCTCGCCGTCACGGACGCCGCGTGGGTGCCGTGGTCGATCAGCAGGTGGATCGTGTCCTCGGCCTCGAGCCGGCCTCGACTGGTGGAAGCCGTCGCCACGACACTGCGCGCGGGGCCGGTCAGAGACAGGTAGAGGTCGAGGGTGTGGATGGCCTGGGTGATCAGCACTCCGCCGCCGTCGCGGTCCCAGGTGCCGCGTCCGGCCTCGGCGTAGTAGAAGTCGGGACGCCACAGCGGGACGGTGACGGTCGCCGAGCGGAGCGCTCCGATCGCACCGTCCGAGAGCAGTTGCCGGGCGCTATGCGCCGCCGCCTTGTAGCGGTGTTGCAGCGTGACCGCGGCCCGCACGCCGGATCGCTCGGCGACGTCGACGATCGCCTGCGCTTCGTGCAACGTGGCCGCCAGCGGTTTGTCGATCACCAGGTCCAGGCCGCGCTCGGCCAGTACCGACGCGACGGCCAGGTGACTGGACGGCGGCGTGACCACCACCGCCGTGTCCGCGTCCAGGGCGGACGCGGCATCGAGGCTCGGGAGTATCTGTGCCTCCGGTGCCAGCCGGCGTGCGGCCGCCGCCCTCGCCTCGTCGCGCGTCACCACACCGACCACGTCGGCGCCGACAGCCCGGATGGCTGTGAAGTGCGCGGCGCTCGCGAGGCCGGCACCGACCACCACGACGCGACGGGTCACGATGCGGCCTCCGCGGATATGCGCGAACCCACGCTCCGGCCGAGGGTCTCGGGAAGCAGGGCGATGCCGATCAGCCCCACCACACTCAAGCCCATGAGGTAGCTCGCGACGAGCCAGGGCGTTCCGCCCGCGACGGCGACGAGGGCGGTGGCGACCAGCGGGATCGTGCCGCCGACCACGGCGGCCGGGATCTCCCGGGAGATCGCGATGCCGCTCCACCGGATCTTGGTGGGGAACAGTTCGGAGAGCAGCGCACCACCCGGACCGGACGTCGTGCCCTGGACGAGGCAGATGCCGAGGATCAGCGCCAGTCCGACGATCCACGGCGACCGGGTGTCGAGCATCATGAACATCGGAAACGGAAACACGATGCCGAAGATCGCCCCGGACAACAGGACCGGCTTGCGACCGATCTTGTCGGCCAGGCGACCGAACCCGATGATCACGGGGATGGCACAGAACTCGGCGACAATCAATCCGATCAGGGCCTGAGTTGAATCAACACCGAGCGTTTTGGTCACGAACGAGAGCGCGAAGACCTGCATGACGTAGGCCCATGGAATCACGAAACTGAACAGGGCGAGTCCGCACAGGATCTGTCGCCAGTGATTGCGGACCGCGTCGACCAGCGGCGCGCGGTCCACCTCACCGTGCTGCGCGGCCTCCTCGAAGACCGCCGTCTCGTTCACCTTCAGCCGCAGATAACCGGCCACGACAACGATGACGGCGCTGGCCAGGAACGGTATACGCCAGCCCCAGGACAGGAAGAGGTCGTCGGGCATCAGCGTCAGCAACGCGAAAATCAGCGTGGCGCCGCCGGTTCCGACGTAGATCGCGGCCCCCGGATACGCGCTGGAGAGGGCTCGCCGGGAGCTGTCCGTGGATTCGGTGACCATCGTGATCGCCCCGGCGAACTCGGCGCCCGCGCCCGCACCCTGGAACAAGCGAAGGACGATCAGGAGAATCGGCGCCCAGATACCGATCGAGTCCGCGGTGGGCAGCGCACCGATCAGCGTCGTCGAGGCGCCCATCACGAGCAGAGTCATGAGGAGCATCGGCTTGCGACCGAGCCGGTCGCCGAAGTGCGCGAAGACCAGTCCCCCGATCGGGCGGGCGCCGAGCCCGACGGCGAACGTCCCGAAGGCGGCCATCGTGCCGGCGAGGGACCCCGCCCCGGGGAAATAGAGGGGTCCGAAGACGAGGGCGGCCGCGAGACCGTAGAGCGTGAAGTCGTACCACTCGATCACGGTTCCCGCCGCGCTCGCCTTGATCACCCGGCGGCGTTGCTGCCCCGCCGACCCGTACGGCATCGCGGTCGACCGCTCATTGCCGAGTTCGGTCATGCCCATCGAGAACTCCCGACTGTGAAAAAGAAACTGCCGGAACCCGACTACTATGACCCACGTCACCGAATTTGTAAACGCTTTCTCAACGGGTCTGTACTTCTCCGTATTGGCAGTTCAGAGGTACACCACGGCGAAAGAAGCGCTTATTTGTCCTGGGTGCCGCTTTATTCAGGATCAGTCCTGGCCGAGATTAGCTGGATGCTAGCGCTTGGGTCAGCATTGGCTACCCGCCCGCCGAACGCCGCTTCGCCGCCTGACGGAGCCGAGCCCTAGACGGCCCTCCCTATGCCAAGCCGAACCTGTGGCGGTTGTAGAAGTGGAAGTTGGTGAGTCCGGGAGGTGACTGGTCCGAAGTGCCGCTGTGCGGAGTGTCAGCCGGCCGCGCAGGACGATAGAGCCGTCCCGGAGCGCCGCCAGACCTGTCGCCGAGTCGCGGAGAAGCTGCCGATAGACGAGGCCCGAGAGGCGCCTCTTCAAGCAGCGCAACGCTTCCCTGTGACTCTTTCCGGCAGCGCCGTTGATAAGTACGCGTGGCCGGGTGCGTCTCGACCGAAGTCGCACAGTCCTACATTCTCGACCTCGACGGCCTCATCCCGTTCGATTCATTTGCAGTCAGCCAATGTGATGCGCGCCTCCGAGATATGGCGACTCTCAATCGTCGGCGAGGGCGGCACGCACAGTCATGGCGATGTCTGCCAATCGAGGTTCGGGAAGTCGGCTACTGGGACCGGCAACACCGATCGCAGCGTTCGAGCCGATGGAGACTGCCACGCAGGCGACTCCGAGGTGGAACTGTTCGAGGTCGAGCGCGTAACCGTCCCGGCGCGCGTCGGAAATGCGGGCCTCGTTGTCGGACCACCGCGCGAACTCGGCCGTAGAGAGCCGTGCTGCCAGGTCCGGATCGGCGGCCAGGAGAGCGTGCCCGATTGCGGTGCCCAGAAGTGGCTCACGTTCCCCGGGGCTGACGGTCAGGCGCAGAGGTTCGCCCGACTGGACAGCCTCGACGCACAGATACTCCTCCCCGGACACGAAGGCGAGATAACTCGTCTCACCCGTCTGCTGGGTGACGCGCTCGAGGATAGGGCGCATCCGCAGCCGAAGGGCCTGTTCGGCCTCGACCGCGGGGCGCACCAGCCGGGCAAGTCGGCTGGTCAACCGGTACGGGGTCCCCTTACCTGCCTGCTCGACGTAGCCGAGCGCCTCCAGGGAGGCCAAGAGGTTGTGCGCCGTACTGCGATTGAGCCCTGCAGCATCGGCGAGCTCGCTCAGGCGGGCGCCATCGCCACCCGCGGCCACACCTTCCAGCAACTCGAACGCACGCTGCACCGACTGGATCACCCGACCCGACCCTTCACGCTGTTCCACAATATTGAACTATAGCACATTTATCTCGCCTCTAATTTGACAATAGTGCAGATGAGCCAACATCATGTTCACATCATCAAATTTTCGGGCACAATTTCGGCACCTGATTCACCAAGGAGGAATCGTGAGTGATGTTGCGCGAGCAGAGCGGGCAATCGCGGCGGTGGCCAAGTCGGCCGCCACGCAGGGTTTCGCGGTGGCAATCACCGTGGTCGACACCGCGGGTGTGCTGGTGGCGTTCCACCGCATGGACGGATCCGTGGTGGGCCCTGTCGACGTGTCGCAGAAGAAGGCACGCACCGCAGCGCTGTTCGGGATGGACAGCACCGACTTCGGACAGGTCGCACAACCGGGTGGGGCGATCTACTCGATCGAGCACACGAACGGCGGCCTGATCAGCTTCGGCGGCGGCGTGGTCCTGCGAGACGCGGACACCCTCGTCGGCGCGATAGGTGTCGCCGGCGCCACCACCGAAGCGGACGAGAGTCTTGCTCGCGCAGGCGCGCAGGCGTACTGATCCGCACGAGCCCGCGTGGGGACCCCGCGCCCACACGCGGCAACCCACAGGGCTCACACACACCCACGGTTACGAGGAACTCCCCATGATCCGTCTGATCTCTCTGACACTCGCCGCGTTCGCTATCGGCATCAGCGAGTTCGTGCTGGTCGGCCTGCTGCCCACCATCGCCGCCGACACCGGCATCTCACTGGGCACGGCCGGACTGCTCGTCACCAGCTACGCCCTCGCCATCACCCTGCTCTCCCCAGTGCTGACAAGTCTGCTCAGCCGCTACAACTCCCGCTGGATGCTCGTCGCTCTCATGATCGCCTTCACCATCGGCAACATCCTCGTCGCCACCGCCGGAGGCTTCACCGGTCTGCTCATCGGACGTATCGTCGCCGGTGCCGCCCACGGCACCGTCTTCGCGCTCGGCGCCCCGGCCGCCGCCGCGATCGTGCCGCACGACAAGGCTGCCCGCGCCATCTCCCTGATGTTCCTCGGGCTCACCGTCGCGATGGTCATCGGAGTCCCCCTCGGCACGATCATCGGCTCCGCCCTCGGCTGGCGAACCACCTTCCTCCTCGTCGCCGCCCTCGGCGCAATCGCTGCCCTTGCGATCGCGATCCTGCTCCCTCCCACCCGCGCCGGCGAAAGCATCTCCATCCGCAAGCAACTCACCCTCCTCACTGACCGCCCCCTCGCGCTCACCTATGTCGTCACCGGCCTCGGCTTCGGCGCCACCTTCGCCGTATTCACCTACCTCGAACCCTTACTCGGCGAGCACGCCGGCTACACCGTCACCGGGATCACCCTCACCCTGTTCCTCTTCGGCGCCGCCACCGTCCTCGGTAACCTCACCGGTGGCGCCCTCTCCGACCGGATCGGCACCACACCGGTCATCCGCATCGCGCTCACCGGGTTGGCCGCAAGTTTCATCGCGATCCTGCTCATCTCGACCCACCCCACCGGGCTCGCAGTCACCGTCTTCGCCTGGGGCGTCTTCGCCTTCCTCATCTCCCCCGCCGTGCAGACGCACTCCGTCGCCCTCGCCGCGCACCGCGGTGAGGGCGCCCAGAAAGCCGCCAGCGGACTCAACATCGCCGCGTTCAATGCCGGCATCGCCCTCGCCTCCTGGACCGGCGGCATTCTCGTCGAAACCACCGGCGTCACCACCACCCCCTGGGCAGCGATCGCCTTCGTCCTCATCGCCCTCGCCGCCAGCACCGGAATCACCCGCACCACACCCGTCACAGCGCAAATCCCCACCACCGAGCAGCCGTCACCAACCCGCCGATGACCCGAGCAGCGGGATGCGCCCGTCTCCGGACACATCGGCCCCACCCGCGCCCCTCGTCGTGCACTCACCACACCAGCGGGTTCACTCACCGGCCCCCGACGCCGATGCGACATCTCCTACCCCATGCTGAAAACACAACCCCAACCCCGGTAACCGCAGCCGCTGGGCGAAACGCATACAGACACAACCCGATGCCAGACCCATCACCCGCGCGACCGCACTCAGAGAGCAGACTAGCTGTTCGGCATTCCTCGGCGGAATTACGCACTTCTGGAATCGCTCGGCGTAATTTGAGGGATCAGTCAGTTGCTGCAGAAGAGTGGGACTGCACCCGAACACAGCATCCCCTTCTCCGCGTCAGTAAGGAAATGACAGGTTGGCCGCCTCGGTAAACCCCCAAATCGACAAGCTCCGCACCGGCACAACAGCTCTACAGGCGATAACGACTGAGGCGACACAACGCGCCGCGTACTTTAAGGACGCTGGCGTGTCCCCCTTGAGTAGGTCCGGGTCGTTCTAGAGCCCTGATTGCCCTGGTGAGGGCGAAGAAGGGACGATAGGGATCAGGCGGGACGCAAACGTCACTCGGCGGAGGACATCGTTCGCAAGCTGCGACGAGCCGACGAGTTGGCCGCGGAAGGCAAGAACGGCGAAGAGATCGCCGCCGCACTCGAGGTGTCGGCGGCCACGCTGTACAACTGGCGTCGCCAGTACTCCGGTATGAACGCCGACGCCGCGAAGGAACTCACAGAGCTACGGGAGCAGAATCCGGTCCAGTTCCCGCGCCGAGTCACGCTCCTGGGTGCGGTCGTCGTACGCGGCGGCCGGGCGGTAGCCGGCGGGCTTCGATGCGGGCGTGCTGCTGGTGCCGGCCTCCGGATCCAATCGGGTCGGAGGCGCGTCCGGGCTCACGTTGTACGTCACCAAATCCCCTCCCACTGCGTCGAACACACCCCAGATACGACGAAGTGTGGCAGGCATTGATGTCCCAATTGACGGCCTGCCACGCTCGAACCCAACCCGAGGGCGGGTCTACCGCGGGAGCAGCATTCCGGTGACCAAACCAGTAACTCGCTCCCACGCGCACCGTCAGCGTTACCGACGACGGCACGAGCATACCGAAATTCTATGGACCAGTGTGGAGCTCGGTGGGAGGGGCCGGACGTCGGTATCGGGAGCTAGCGGGGAGTTTCCACTGGGTGGCCGCATATAGGTCTCCGGCGCGCTACCTCGGTGCTGACGTTGCTCGGCGGTCGACCCCGTGTTGCGACTTCAGAAAGGTGGCTGATCGTTGCTCGTGTCTCCCGCGTCGCCTGGATCGTTGTCGTCAGGGGTTTGCGGCCCCTCGTCCAAGAGCGCGGTCAGCCAGGCATTTGTGACCGACATTGTTCTGCTGTTCGGCTCTGCTGCTTCGGGGAGTTTACCCACTTTCACGACGACCGGCACCTGTGCGGACACGCCTGCGACAACGCAGGTTCCTGTCGGCAGGATCGGGAGGGATTCGAACGACACCGTGTCGAGGTACGCCACGGCTTTCTAAACTGCGCGGATGTCGAGGTTGTTTACGAGTCTGTGCAGGAAGTAGTTGTGCAGCTGGGAGATGATGGTCTCGGAGATGTCATGAGGCCGTTGGCTGGCGATGGTGAGAAACACGCCAAATTTGCGGCCCTCCTTCACAATCTCTTCGAAGGTTTCGAGCCGGTAGTCGCGCCACGCTTCACTTTCTCGGCTCGACTGGGTCGAGAGAATGTTGTGCGCTTCGTCGATGATGAGGTTGAGGTACCGGTCTCCGCGCGGGTCGGTTTCTTTCTTCAGGTCGTACAGTTGTTTGCAGAGAACCATGGGGATGACCTTGCGCATCGACAGGTTCACATCACGTAGGGATACGACGGTGAGCGGGTGCGCCGCAAGAGCGTCATCTGAGACAGTGATCAGCTTCTTGATGCTGGGCACGCGCTCGTTCATCCGCTTGATGAGTGGGCCGAGGTGTTCACGGTTTGCGTGTCCGCTAATGATGTCGCGGTAGTACTGCATGACGATCTTGAATCGCACGAGGTCGACGTCGCTGATTGAGGTGAAGTCGAGGTCCAGTGTTGTGATCATGGGGGTCAGGAACTCGTCCCACCCGTCGGCATTAGCCCACCGGCCGCTAGTTGACCAGAAGAAGCTACCGTACTTCGAATGGAACCGCAGGTTTGTTCGGAAGTCCTCGATGACCTCGTCGAACTCCGGGGTTGATGCCGGACCCAAGCAGTCGCGAATTTCTTCGAGGAAGTTGAAGCTAAGTTGCCGATCGATTGTCGCGTCGCTGATTTTCGTTGCTCGGCAGACGAGGTTGGCAATGACGCCGAGCAGCGACGAGCTGTCGGGCAGGAGGTTGTCCCAGTACTCGCTCGTAAGTACACGGTTGATGAAAGGTGCCTGGGTTCGTTCCGTTGCGTCCAGTAGGACCGTCCAGAAGAGGGAGTCGTGGACGGCTTTCCGGGGGAGTGGGAGTTTGTCGCCGGAATCGGTTCGCGTCGATAAGACATAGGACTGCTTGATCGGAGCGGCGGCAATCACTTCCGTCGCGTGCGCTCCCGGCTCGTCGTCACGGTCCACGTACTCCCCGTTGAAGTCGATGAGTAGGAACTGGGCCCGATCGGCGAACCCTGGTGCTGTGGCGAACTTCTTGAAGAGCTCATGGTAGAGCTTCGCGAGGGTGTAGGACTTGCCGCTTCCGGTGTTTCCGAAAACCCCGATGTGGCTGGCGAAGACAGCATCAACTCCGATGGCCACTTCCTGAGTCGGCTCCATCGCGAGAACACCGATGGGAAGGGTTGCTGCGCCGGGTGCGACGAACTGGTGGATTGATTGGAATTCGGTCTGAGTAAGGATGAAGCACTCGTTGTCGAGGAGGGGCAACTCTCGGATGCCGCGCTGAAACCTTCCGTCTTCCAGAAATCCGATCAGGCTGACGTCGAGTGTCCTCGTGAAGCTGTCGACGGCCCGCCGGTAGCCCGGGGAAGCGTTTCGGTCTTCCTGGATGTACTCGCCGTCGACCTTGGCGATCATCTCTACGAAGCCTTTTGTGATTTTCAGGTAACTGCCGACTGCGACGTTGCGAACAATGCCACCGCGGTAGAGCAGGTGTGCCCCATTCTTCAGCCTGTCCACCACTACCCGGACCCGGCGGCCCTCGACTAGGACCACACGACCGACGCGGAAGACCGCGTCGTCTTGGAGCAGCGATTCGTCGATCACGTGTCCTCGCCATCGTCAGTCTTAAAAATGAGTTCGATCTGTCCGTCCGGTCGGCGCTGCGGCTCTGGGATCAGCGGCGCGAGGTACCTCTCGACTACGGTGTCCAGGTCGAAGACAATGGGCGGGTCACTGTCGACGTCCGGTGGCGTTATGTAGGTGAAGTTTCCGTTGGGTACGTCGAGTTCGGGGATGAGCGTTTCGTAGGAGACCCGATCGGATGCGGTGTAGCAGAATACGAGGACCTGCAGTGTGGGGTTGGTCCGCGCTGCCCGCACTATCAGCTTGCGCAGGTGCTCGTCGCGAAACGAAAAGCCATGGACGATGAGTGCGCTGTTTTCCTTCTCGAGCTCGTTCGCGAACCGTCGGATCAGCTCGTAGTAGGTCTCGGTGAGCACCGTGGTGGCGAACTTCTGTTTCTCGGGGTTCACGATCACGAGGCGGTCATACGCTTCTGAAAACGCCGAGTGCTTCGCCGATAGCGTCAGGCCGTCAGCGTGCTGCAGAAGAGTTGCTGCGTCGACGTCCCCCCGCGCGACAATTGGGATTAGTTCCGGGCGGAGCGCCTCGAGCGCATCGCGGGTCGCCGCAACGCCGGTGAGCGACCGATCGAACGCGATGTCGGACGTGGTCGTGGGGTCGTCGAGCAACTCCCATCCGATCGATCCGTGCAGTTTGTAAAGGTCGAACGTAGGTATCTCGGAGAGATGCTCGTATCTGACTCCTGAGCGATACCGCAACGAGCTCAGCGATCCCATATCGAATGTCGGCCGGATCTTGCCAGTGAATCCATCGTTGAACTCGACGCCGAGCCTCTCAAACGAGACTTCGAAGACCAGGTCGATATTGGTCGTGAAGAGGTTGACCTTCTTGCTGAGCAGTGTGCTACGCCGACGGAGGAGGATCCGGTTCAGCGTCTGCCCCAAAATGGCGTAGGACCTCAGGACCTCACTCGCCTTGCCTGTTGGGACTGGGGCGAGCAGAGCGAAGTTCGGCATGATGACGTTGTCGAAGAAGTACGCCCGGATCGACGCGCGCACAATCTTTTTCGCCTCGTCGTCAGCATCAATCTCGTTGAGCGTTGTCAGCGCGTTTTCGATGTCCCCGAGCATGCCAAAGAATGCGCTTGGAGTGCCTGCACCGATCAGAAAGTTGAGATGCGAGTCCTGAACTATGGTCCGCAATCGATCTAGTGGGAGACTGCCAGGCTGTTCCGTCGATGCTGAAGCGGTGGTGATCCGTACTCCCGTCACCGTTTCGCTCCCCGACGAGCGCCTGCGCTTCGCAGTTGCGGAAGGGCCCTGCGGCCTGCCTCATCGCTGAAGGGGCAATGTGCCCTCGCGGATTCGGGTGTCAACTCAGCGGTCGACGGTGCTGCGATCATGGCTAATACATAGCAGACGGACCGGGTCGGCTACTCGCGGGAAACCGTATGTGCGTCAATTGCTGGTCGTATTAGTCCATATGAATGACAAGCCACCGGGTGGGGGACGCGATCGGCCGAAACACCGGCCGATCGCCGTAGCCGTCGCTGACAAGCAAGTCGCCTTGCGCCGGCAGCGGGCCACGGACCCGCCTACCGTTCCGGACAGGGGTATCTCCTGCCGCTGGCGCGTCCTGAGGACTATGCGCAGTCACATGCGATCGCTCTCGGATGCCGGGGCTCTGTCCGCGGGGTTAGGACTGTCAAGTTCGCCCCACGTTCGTTCTAGCTGTCCACCCGCGGTGCGTTCCCGGCGTTCGATGTGCTCCGGCCCCCGGTCCACCGCAACGGTGCGGTACAGGTCGTATCGGGAGACGGCCAGCGATTCCTCGCTGACCTCGCGGGCATTGACTTCGCTGACGGACATGCCGTGCAGCGGTGTCCCGTCGGGCAGCCGCGTGTCGGTGAACAGTCGGTCGACGGCGGAGAGCGGAAGCCACCGCCCACCCATCCGCGTCGCCGGGTCTGCGTCGGACGTAGTCAGTGCGGCGGTCAGGCCCTGCTGCCACCGGTGCACGACCCGGGCGGTAGCAATCTCTTGGGAGGCTTCGACGTCGGCGACGTGAATTGTGTAGTGCTCCCGCTCGAGGCGAGTGACCAGCTCGGTTGCCCATGGTTTCCAGGCCATGGTGCCGTCGATGATCACGTTCTCCCCCACCGACAACGACTCCGTGAGGGCACGCTCGAGCAGAAGGTTCGATTCGATGTGCACCAGCGCGGACAGCTCGTTCGGATAGAACCGGCTTGGCTGCCCCGGCTGTGCCCGAAGCTCCTCGGGCAGCAGCTGCTGCACGGAGCCGTCCTCTACGGCCGCCTGAAGGAGGCGGAGTTTGAACTCGTCCGCATCCAGATGCCGCCACCCCTGCGCGCGGCCTCCCACCATATGGGCTGGGGCGGTGGACTTCCCGGCACCAGGCGGGCCGGCCATGAGAATCAAAACCCGGTCGCGGCGGACCTGGGTGCGCGAGGCTCGCCAGTCCGCGAGGATCCGCTCATGCAGCCGCAACCGTGCCCCGGTGGGGACAGGGTCACCCTTGATCCGGCGGAAATAGCGGCGGTCGTTGATCGTGGCGTGCGGGGCGTCGATCGTCAGCGGGCCGCCCGGGATGGACAGCGAGGCGAGGAAGGCACGGCGATCCTCGAATTCGGGAGGTGGCACAGGTCAGTCGGCCAGTGCGTCGAGGATCAGGTCGTAGTCCTCATCGGTGAGGAACCCATGGGTGAGCGCGCGGCCGATCTGGTGGTTGAAGCCGCCCTCTGTCTGGGGGCGGACGTCGTCCACGTCGGGGTAGGCGGTGGGCGCCGTCGGCTTGTCGTACTCCCAGCCGATCAGCTCGGCGCGCATCGTCTCCGGATCGATCTCGCCGGCCGCACACCGCGCGGCCACCTCGTAGGCGGTGCCGCCGTGAGTGCCCGGACGCACATCCGGCGCCTCGACGCGGGCCCGCTGGAGCATCTGGCTGATCGCGGGCTGGCTGACCCCGTTGACCTCCGCCAACCGTGTCTGTGTGACCCCACCCTCGTACAGTTGCCGCAGGTTACGCAGGAAACCGATATGCGCGACCACCTCACGTGCCCGGTTCTCGGCCATGCTCGAGAACAGCCGGTCCCGGTCCATCATGATCGTCATAACCCACACCTCCTCTATAAGTAATCTTATACCCGCAGTTCCAGGCCGTAAAGGCCGCCACACCCGCCTCGCAGACGCCCTGCGACTCGTGGGCGGCCGGCCCTCGCTCGTCGCCCGGAAGGAATCAGGTCGGATCCCACGGCAATGATTCGAGACCGCTGAGCTCATCGAGCACCTGATCGACGGCGGTGATGGGGATCCGGAAGTCTGCGCCCTCCGATGCCCGGAGGCGGTCCCGTACGTAGGTGAGCATGACGAGTTCACGCTCGAGGTCGGCTGCGGTGCGGTCGCTCACGAACCCATCCTGCCCCAGCTGGTAGCGATCAGTATCGTGCCGCCTCGTTGGCGTCGAGAAGAACGCCGGCAGCACGGCATTTGTGGGCCACCACTGCGCTTCGAGGGGCATGCTGTCACCGCAGCTCAGATGCCCCATCCTGCGAACCAGTCCTCGACCGGACGGATCACCGGTCGTTCGGCCGGCCGGGTGTCTGCGGCCCGTACTGTGTGCCCATGTCCGCCTGCCCCGGCAACCTCACCACCGACGCCGTGCTGCCGTGCCTGGCCACCGACGATGACGCCTCAGCGGCTCCCCACATCCTCGCGGCGGCGGCCCGTACCGGAACGGACATCGAACTGCGGATTCATACCTCCCTCACCCCGTTCGATGTCGCCGCCGAGCAGTGGTTCCCCGCTGCGGTCGGGTTCGTTGTCACGGTCATCGTGCACACCCTCGACGCGGCGACCGGCGGACTGCGGTATCTGCCGCCCGCCGAACCCGCCGAGTGGGCGCGGGCGATCTTCTCCACCGCCGGCGCCGCGCACGGCTACTTCCTCGGCGCCGTCGACCCGAACACCGGCACCCATCGGCGCGGGCAGCTCGCCTACCGGCTCTACCTCGACACCGACCCTCAGGTGATACCCGTGCCGCGGCAGCTGATCACCTGCCCGCACTACCTCCTACCTGGCCTCGACGGCAGAGCCGAGATCACCATTCCCACCACGGCCTGACCCCACCGCAGAATCCAGATACCGCGGAGCCGATCCAACTCGACCGCACAAAGTCGGCTCGATTCCATCGGGACAGCCTGCGAACGAAGACCTTCCGGATCACCGACCGCAATACCAGTTGTCGTGCGGCCACCCTTTCGACCCGGGCGACGACGTCCCAAGCCGCACACCCCTCCCCACCCCCGGCGGCCACACCTCGGGTCAGGTCACATCCTCGGTGGGAGCGGAGGCGGCATTGTCCTTGATCGACGCAATCCCGTTCTGGGCCGCCGCCTTCGAGGTGTAGCCCTCGCTGGCCGCGATGATCTCCCCCGTTGGCTGCCTTCAGGTGAAACCGGAACTTGCCGGCCCGCGTCCGTGAAAAGCTCGAACTTCGCAGTCATCGCCCCTCCCCGGCGTGAGCCCACGCCGGTCGCGGACACTGCCCCCTCACGGTAGGCCCACCAAACCCTCATCGGCGGCGGAACCGCCTTGACGGCGACGCGCGTGACCCCTTCCGGGGACATGCCATCTTCGCAGGTCAGTCGATGTGTTCGGCCTCGGCCCTTACCGTGTCCGGGCAGAAAGCACCGCAGTGGGAGATTGGGCCACCCCATCAACAAGATCGAAAAATGTGTGATGGTGTGGATCACAATCCCTGGACTTCCCCACCGCGGCTCACGAAGATCACTCATGCGCCGCTCGTCACTACGTGCAGGTTGACCGTGTAGCGCCCCTGTCAGCTGATATCCCTCGTTGGCGGGGGCTGCGCTTGACTGTCCCCCAACACAACCCACACCGCCACCGGCTGCCACCGATGTCCCCGGCCCCCGACTGCCCGCCGACAGTGTCACTCACGAGACGGTCGCCGCCGCCCGCGACCGGGGCCCGCCCACTCGGCGCTCGACCGACCAGCCGACACCCACTCCTCCGGCAGTGTCAGGGTGCACCCAGCTCGGCAACCCGATACCCCAGGACCAGCGACGAACTCCCCGTCGCCCTCCTGGACTACGTACCGTCAGGAGGCGGATCAGTTCAACACCTGGTCAGTCCTGCCACCACGGGGAGAACCCTGCAGCCCGGTCGCCCCTCGGGGGCGCGGCCCCCATGTGGTTCTTCCACCGGCCAGGGTCGGTCTACCCGGCGAATCCTGACGTGCTCGGATCGGCAGTGAGGTCGTCGGTGTCGGCGAAGACCAGGCGACCGTCGTCGAGGGCGACAGCCCACCGATGCACCGAAGCCCAGGCATGCCCGCGCTCGCCCTCGAGCGCGGACTCGACCACCAGCTTGGTCAACTTCGCCAGCAACCCACCGTCTCCGGTGAGCTGCAAACCCTCGGCCCGCGCCTGATCCACCAGCTCCTGCAGCCGCGCGTCGCTGACACCCACACGTGCCGAGTTCGACTCGGCCTCACGATCAATCACATCAGTCATAATGGTGCATCTCCTTTCAGAGTTACACCGTTGTTCTTACAGTCCCCGCGTTACGGGTGTACCGGTTTTCCGGCCGCGGCTCCCCAGATCAACGCGGCCAGCTCGTCGGGAACCGCCTCGCCGTCACCGAGTGGAACGCGGAGCTCGGTGCGGGCTTTGTCCGCCGGGACCTTCAGCTGCCAGCCGGGCCTTCCACGGCACCCGCGGCCCCTAGATGTTCGCGCCGGCGAGAAAATCGGCCGAACAAAATGCGCTCTGGGCCGCACTGCGATCGCACCTCACCGGCACCGATCATCCTGCGACCGAACCACATTGGCCGCCAACTTCACACACGCCACAACCCGCTGCCGAACCCGACCCGCATCCCCCGGTCACCGCACCCACCGCCACCACAGGTATGGGGCTGACACCACTGGCCACCATTGCGGGACTGACCGACACCAAGAAGCGCAAGGCACTCTCCAACCCGGTCGCCTGGCTGACCAGCCTCGCCCACAACGAACAACTCCCGATACCGCACTGGGACTACCACACCGACGGACTCGCCCACGCACACCCCGATTCACCGCCACCGCCCACCTCGCCGGCCGAACCACCACCGCCACCGCCGGGACCAAAACCGCCGAACGCGTCCTCGCTGTCACCGCCTGGAAAACAGTTCGCGCATCAACTCCCCGACCACCACAGCATCGGTGGCCTACCATCCGGCCATAAAGATGACCGCAATGCTCGCGACCACCGTGGTGCTGATCGGCGTCACCATGACCCGGTTGCGGTGCAGGAACGGACGCGTCCGACGACACCACCGCAGCGGAGGTAAACGGCTACCGAGTCGACACCCCCGGCGCAGAAACTCTCGTCCTGCACGGCCACACCCACAGGGAGCTTCGGGCTCACCCGCGTCGAAGTTGCCGACACCCGGGTCACCTGGCACACCAACAGTCCCGTCCCAGAAAACGGCGTCGTAGCGTTCATTGTGCGCGGCGGCTCCACTATGCGCGGCCTCAAATTCCTCGACGGCGCAGTGATAGCGAATCACACCTTCGCCGTCGCCTCAGCCCAACAGCAAGAAAGTTCCGAAGCGCCGACGGTCATCGGTACGCAATACGAGGTCGTCATGCCGCTCGGTTACACAATCGGCGGCGACTGGACAGCAGACCTCGAAATCCGCACCGTCGACGAGTTGGTGCGCCACGGCGCGGTCGATCGCGGCCGCGCCAGTCACTCCCACAGGCATAGAGTCGACTGGTACGTGCATCCCCACATAGATGAGTCCGATACCTGCGATGGCGATAAGTGCACCTATGGCGTCCTATCTGTAGCGTTGTTAATATGGCGAAAATTCAGACGACGACCATTATCGACGATATTGATGGGCGCGAGATCGACGCCGACGAGGCGCGCACCGTGTCCTGGACGTGGATGGGAGTCGACTACGAACTCGACGTCTCACCCACCAACCTGACGAAAATCGAAGAAGGAAAGATCACCGTCGCCAAGCTCCTCGCCGCATCCACACGAGTGGGCGGCCGCCGACGTACCCACTCAGCCGCCACCAGCAAAAGAACTCCCGATAGCGCCTCGAGGAGTGCTCAGATCCGCGAGTGGGCTCTAACCAACGGTTTCGACGTTTCCACGCGAGGGCGCATCCCAGCCCACGTCGTCGAAGCATTCACATCTATTAGCTGAATCAGTCAGTGCAAAAACATTTTTCACACCCCCAGGGACGCACCATGTCCAGAATGCTCGACGGGGACAGCCTTCCATCTGGCATATCCCACATGCTGTAAACCGGCCGGGCTCCTGGTCATCAGGGTTGACCGCAACGGTCAAAATACTCACGCTGCCGGCTAATCAGGTTGGCTTTTCCCAACGAAGTTCGCAATGTTCGCGACTGTATAGTCATCGAAACTCTGGGGTTCCCTACCGGACACCTCCAGAACGTCGCCTGTTACGAAATCTTCCAATCCCTCTGCACACGCTTCGACAACACCCGCCGCGATACTTGCATCGCGCCACGAGACCTTCCCGACGACGACCAGCATCAGACGAAACAGAGACAACGGAAGATGAAGGGGTTTTATGCGCCTACCGGCGCAGCTTGTCAGCCGCTCGCAAACCTCGAACAGGCTGACCGACTCGGGCCCTGTCAGCAAGTAGATTCGCCCATGGAGCGCTGCCGGAGTCACGGCCAACGTAGCGACAGCGAATGCCACATCGTGGAGATCCACGAAAGCGACACGTCCTCGTTCCAGGGGAAGCGGCAGACGGCCAAATTTGCTAATAGGTTCTTTGAACATCTCCAGTGACTGATAGAAGAATGTGGGTCTCACAATCGCCCACGGCAGTCCGCTCCGTATGAGGTATTCCTCAATCTGCGCGTGGGCGACTCCGATTGCACGTGGTGGGGACATTCCTGCAAGCGCCGCGGAGATCTTGATGATCCTGATTCCACCGGTCTCCTGTACGGCGTCGATGATCGCCGTCTCGCGCTGAATCTGTCCATCGCTGTCCCCAGTGGCCAGGATGACAGTCCGTACACCGCCCCGGAGCGATCGCTCGAGATCTTTTTGATTATCGAAGTTTCCTTGGATCACCTCGAGCCCTAAGGCCGCTGGTCTGGGCACTGCTTCAGGACGGCGGCTGAGAACCCTGACCGGGGGGACCGTGGTTGGGGATTGGCTTGCGATACCGTTCAAGGCCCATAGGGTTGCAGAACCAACTTGACCGGTCCCTCCGAAAATAACGATCATCGAATTGTCCTTAAATCATTCCAGAGGTCTTGCGCTGGTTGGTCCTAAACTGTCCGGATTGTGGTCCGGGCGTGGACTGTCTTCGTGTGAGGCGGGTTTTCGCAGTTCAGTTGGGCTGGTTCGAAGTGTGGTGCGAGTGCTCCGGTTTTTCATCTGTGAGTACGGATTGCGCAGTTCAGTGCACATATTGCAACGCAGGAATAGTGCACGCTCGGCGCAGCGGGACGCCTGGACGTCCGCGGGGGTGAGTCCCCCGGCACGAACATCGATGCTGCGACGGCCGCCGCGACCGGTGCGGTGTCGCATCGGCCGGGTCCAGTGTGTCTGGTACGCATCGGTACTCCTTAGCCCGCGGGTGTCATGATGACGCTCGGCTCCGCAATGTACGACTGCTCGACAATCCGGTCGCGCTCGTCAGCCCATCGAGGGAACCTCCCCAATAAGAGCTGCGTGCAGCAGCATACGAAGGTCCGCTGCCGTCACCGCCCTGGGATTCGACGGCGGCACCGACGCCAAGATTAGGTCGGCGGCCTCGGGGATGACATCGTCGGTGAACCCGTGATCGCGCAGCGCGCGAGGAGCGCCGAGGATGATGCGCAGATCTTCCAGCCCATCCACTGCGCTTGAGGAGCCGAACGCGACGGCGATCCGGCGTTCCGCTTCCGGCGCTGCGGGTGCGTTAAACGCGAGGACGTGGGGGAGCACGGCAGCGTGGGTATGTGCGTGGGGCAGATCATAGGCCCCACCGAGCACGTGGCAGATCTTGTGGTGCAGGCCCGATCCTGCGGAGGAAAACGCGACGGCCGAGAGATACGCGCCGTAGAGGGCCTGCTCACGTCCGACTATGTCTCCGGGGTCAGCCAAGATACGGCGTAGTCCCTCTGCCAGCGCTCGGATGCCTTCGCCCGCGTGTGCTCGATCGATGGGATCGGCGCGCGGTGCCCACATCGAGTCGACGCAGTGCGCCAACGCGTTCAGGCCGGACGCCACGGTCAATTCCACCGGGAGCGTCACGGTGAGTGCGGCGTCGTACACGACCGCGATCGGCAGGACGCGGTCGTCCACACCGGTGGTCTTCCGTGCCGCTTCGGTGGACCCCCACATGTTGGTAGCCTCCGATCCGGCATAAGTTGTCGGCACAGCGACGATCGGCAGTCCGGTGGTGAGCGCGACAGCCTTGGCCAGTCCCGTGGTCGATCCTCCTCCGACGCTGATCACGAGGTCCACCGCGTGATTCTCGGCTACCCGACGGGCCCGTTCGGCGTGGGCGACCGGAACGTGCTGGGCAACGTCGTCGTGATGGACCGCCACAGCGACTCCCGCCGTAACCTCACGTGCCACGACGCTCTCGGACGGGGCGGCGATGACCATGACGCGCTGCGCGCCGAGGCGTTTCACCTCGGCCGCGACCTTCTCCGCAGCTCGGCCGGTGCCGAACAGTACTCGTTGGGGGGCCGTGACGTGCTCGAAGTGCAGTGTCACATTCGGGTCCTTTCTGGCAGGGTCCACCGGGGCCGAGCCCGCGCGGACAGAGTTGTCACCGCTCGGTCATACCGCGCGCGCATAGCGGGCCACCTTCTCTTCGTCGACCTCGACGCCGAGACCGGGACCGGTGGGCAGATGCACGAATCCGTCTTCGAACGCCACCGGCCGGACGACGACATCGTCGGCGAGCAGAAGAGTGCCGAAGAGCTCGGAGCCGGCCTCAAGCGAAGGCATCGCGCAGAACGCGTGTAGCGACGCCGCCGTCCCTATCGACGATTCGATGGTGGTGCCGCCGTAACAGGTCACCCCGAACGCCCCCGCGACGACACCCGTCTCGACGACACCAGTGATGCCGCCGCCCTTGGCGAGTTTCACCGCGAGCACGTCGGCCGCTTGCTCCTGACACAAACGGGTCGCGTCGTGCACGGTGCGTACACTCTCGTCCGCCATCACGGGCACAGTGAGCAGATCGGCGATCCGAGCCATCCCACGAACATCCCAGTGCGGCAACGGTTGTTCGATCAATCCGACACCGGCTGCCACGATCTCGGGCAGAAAACGTTCGGCAGTCGCGAGATCCCACGACCCGTTCAGATCCACCGCAAGATCGGCCTCAGCCGACAGTGCATCGGCGACGAGGCACACCCGAGTGACGTCGTCTTCTGGCCGCCCCGCCCCCATTTTCAGCTTGAACGATCGGTGCTCACCCGCCGCAAGTTTATGACGGGCTTCGGCCACGACCACATCCGCGGGGTCTGCGCCCAGCGCCCAGGTCACGGGTAACCGGTCACGGTGTGGTCCGCCAAGGAGTTGATTGACGGACAGGCCGCACCCCTTCCCGTATGCGTCCCACAGCGCCATGTCGAGCGCTGCCTTCGCGAACTCGGCGCCGGCGACCATGCGGTCGAGCATCTTGCCGAGTGCCCCGATCCTGGTGACGTCCCTTCCCACAAGGAGCGGGGCGAGGTATCGATCGATGAGGATCTTCATTCCTTCGATCGATTCACCACCCCACCACGGCCCACCCGGCACGACTCCCTCACCGACACCCACGATGCCGTCGCGGGTGGTGACGCGCACCAGGAGGAGAGCCTGTGAATCGATGGTCAGGATCGAGAATTTGTGCGGTCGCCGTAGGGGAATGTCGAGAATTGTGGTCTCGATCGAGTCGACGATCATGCGGAAGCACTTGTGTTGGCGCGGCGTTCGAGCACGAAATCGTACCGGGCGTCGACGAACGGCCGGTCGAAGCCGTGCTCGGTCGAGCGCGCTGGGTCGTCGACGGTGACCAGGGGGATCACCAAGCCGTCCCGTACGGCTCCGGCGACATCGTCTTCCAGATAGTCACCGCCCTCAAAGTACAACTGGCTCGTCATTTCCTCGAAACCGGCGCCTCGAAGCTTCACGTGCAAGTGTGCAGGACGGAAGAAGTGCCGCCCCAGAGCGCGGAGCACGCGACCGGTGGGTCCGTCTTTTGGGATCTCGTACGGGGGCGGGAGGATGGTGCGGACCTGAAAAGCGCCGTCGCCGTCCGTGGTGAAACGGCCACGGAGGTTCCAGTCCGGGATGCCGGGGTGGATGTTCGAATACAAACCGTCCGCGTCCGCATGCCAGAGATCGAGCTCGATGCCGGGCAACGGACGCCCGTCGACGTCGGTCACCGTGCCGCGGAACAACAGCGGGACTCCTCGTTCGTCCGGACGTTGCGGCATCACGTTGACGGGACCCTGTAACTGCGGAGCGTTTTCCAGATAGAAGGGGCCCTCGATGGCCTCGGGGCTGCCCTCACGGCCTGCGTTGCCGACATCGGTGGCTTCCGCCTCGAAGAAGACGTCGAAAAGCAGCGATTCCTCGCCCGCTTTGACCGATTCGATGATCAGGTCCGTCGCGGCACGGTACTGCGCATGCGTGATTCCACGGGTTCGAACGAAATCCAGCAACACTCGTTCCAGATCTTCGACGACCGTACGGATGCGGTCCGCGCCGGCGACCTCGATGTGGGTCATGACGTCATTCCTTTCGTGACGAAACGAAGAGCAGCTGCGAGCGCCGGGCCGTAGACGGGGACGAACGTCGCGCGACAGGGGGGTGGAAGTTGGGTCCGCATTGCGTACTGTTGAACCGTAATGCGGACACGGTTACGATAGGTCTGCCACGCCCAACGGTCAAGAGGTGAGAAGGAGCCGCATGAACGAGCCGCCTGACATCGAACGGCGTGACTACGTCCAATCGATCGAGCGTGCAATCACCGTGATCACCGCTTTCACCGGCGCCGGTCCCGATCTCGCGCTGGCCGATTTGGTCGAGGGGACAGGTTTGACCAAGCAGACCATTCGTCGAATCCTCATGACCCTGGAGAAACTCGGTTTCGCGCGGTCCGTCGGCCATCGGTGGACGTTGACCCCCCGAATGCTCAGTTTGGGTTACGCCTACCTGTCGTCCGTCGATCTACCGGGCGCCGCGCAGCCGGTGATGGAGGCGCTGACCGATCGAATTGGCGAGGGAACTTCGGTAGCCGTCCTCGACGGGACCGAGGTGGTCTACGTTAATCGTGTTCAGCGACACAGGATAACGAGCGTACCCTTGGCGGTTGGCGCACGATTGCCCGCGCACGCGACCTCCATGGGCCACGTGCTTCTCGCGGGTGCAGCCGCGGAGGATCTCGAACATTACTTCGCCTACGCGGACCTGCGCGCGTTGACCGTCCATACTTTGAGCACCCGCGACCATCTGACCGCCAGACTCGACCTGGTGCGCGAGCGCGGGTGGGACGCAGTGGACCAGGAGCTCGAGTATGGGCGGCGATCCGCTGCTGCGCCCGTTTTCGGCGCGGACGGGCGCGTGATCGCGGCCTTGTCGCTGTCGTCTAGCACCACGTCGCGCTCGTTCCAATCCATGGTGGACGAGCTCGTACCGCCCCTCGTCGAGGCAGCCGCGGAGATTAGCGCCGCACTCGGCGCCGGCACCTCTTCCCATCACACACCGGAACAGCGAGGTCACCCATGACGTCATCGGCGTCCACCACCGATCCCTATCCCTCCTACAACGAGCTTCTCGATCGACGGGACGGACCACCGGGCTCGTCCTGGGGCGTCTTCGGCGCCGATGATCAGCTCGGTACGCTGAATTTCTTGCGCCTGGCTGATCTGACTGAATCGTCGATGTCCGTGAGTGCGGGGCAGGCATTCTCGCTCGACCTCCGGTCCGACTCGATCTCGCCGTCACTTGCACCCACTCGTGAGCCGTTGCGGCACTATATCTTTCAGCGAACCCCGTTCCACCGCGACGAGTGGCTCGACGGCTTCTACACCCAGTACGGGTCGCAGATCGACGGACTTCGCCACATCGCGCATCCGGATCACGGCTTCTACAACGGAGCGGACGGGTCCACCTTCCTCCCGGGCACCGAAAGTCTGAGCATCCACCATCTCGCGGGACTACCGGTGGTCGGCCGGGCGGTATTGGTCGATCTAGACCGATTCACCTGCGCGACCGAAGCACCGCTGAACCACGAGTCGGGCCAACCCGTTCCGCTCTCGACGGTGACCGCGGCTCTCGACTTCCAGGGCACCACCGTCCGACCCGGAGACATCCTGCTGCTGCGATTCGGCTGGCTCGATCACTACCGAAACGTCGGTGGTCCCGAATGGCGTGCGAATCTGGCGACAAAACAGTTCCACACAGGCTTGCTGCAAACCGAGGACTTCCCCCGATGGTTGTGGGATCAACGCATCGCCATGGTCGCTGCCGACAATTTCGCCGTCGAATGCTGGCCCGCTCAGCCGACCACGCCGTTCCGCTCCGTCGCCGAGTGTCAAGGCGAGACCGGCGATCCGCACGCCGGAATCATGCACCGATCACTAATCGGGTTGCTAGGTATGCCCCTGGGAGAGCTGTGGGATCTCGACGATCTCGCCGCTGCCTGCGCGGCCGAGGGTCGCTACGACTGCCTGCTCACCGTCTCACCACTACCCCTGGTGGGTGGCGTCGGTTCGCCGGCGAATGCGACGGCCGTCCGCTAACCGCGCCCCGCGTAAAGGTTTCACCACCTTTGCGCCGGAAAGTCCCGATGGTTGCGTCGTCACCCGAACGGTAGCGTCGTACAGAGGTTGCACAACGTCTACGAGAGGAGGCTGGAATGTCGGTGAACGACATTGCGGCAGACGGCTCTACGCATATCAGAGGGGGTACGCCGGGGCGCTTTCGCAGCCGACCAGACGTGCCGCCCCCGGGTTTAGGCCGGGATGCCGCATTCGAGTTCGCCCTCGAGGTTCTGCACGAACGGCGGGACGAGTTCCGCGATCAACACTTCGTACCCCGCGACTTTGTCGACCTACTCAAACTCGCAGGGGTCTACCGGGCGGCCGTGCCGGCGCAGTTCGGTGGCGAGCCGACCCCACCCGCGGAGTTCCTCGAACTCGTCGAACGCATCTCCAGGGTTGATCCGGCAACGGGCTGGGTGGCAAGTTTCGGCGCCACCGTCGTCTACCTAGCTCCCCTGCCGATCGACTCCCAGAAAGCGATCTACTCTCACGGTCCCGACATCACATACGCAGGCGCGATGTTCCCGATGCAGGACGCGGAGCGCGTCGACGGCGGCTACATCCTCGACGGCACATGGCAGTTCGCGAGTGGATGTCGGGCCGCCGACCTGATCGGCGTCGGGTTGACCGGTGGTCCGGACTCGAACGGACGTCCGCTGACAGCCTTGCTCGACCCGTCCGATGTCGAGATCGTCGACAATTGGGACGTGGCGGGGATGCGATCGACCGGCTCGCACGCTGTTCGCGTGAAGGGTGTCTTCGTGCCGGACGAGATGACCTTCGTCCGCGGCGGGGAACCCCTCGTGAACGAACCTCTGTTCCGCTACCCGTCGCTCGCCTACGCCGCGCAATTGCTCGCCGTCGTCGCGCTGGGCGCAGCCCGCGGAGCCCTCGACCACATGTGCGACGCCGGTGCGGTCAAGACCTCGGTGACGGGAGGCGCGTCAAAGGGCGCACGACCGTCGTTCAAGGACTGCATCGCGCGGAGCGAGGCCGACGTTAGGTCCGCGCGCGCATTTTTCTACGAGGCCACCACCGCAGTCTGGAAGAAGGCTGTCGCCGAGCGGCCGATCACCGAGGCGGACCGGAACGAACTGCGCCTCGCCGCCACTCACGCCGCGCACGTCGGGCGCCGAGCGGTGCTCAGCATGTTCGATCTGGCCGGCACCGCAGCCATCTACGAGTCCCATCCGCTGCAACGATACGTGCAGGATTCCCTCGTTCCCGCCCAGCACGCAATGTTGCAGACCCACACCTACGAGGCGGCAGGCTCGGTGATCCTCGGACAGGATCCCGAGCTCCCTAGCTTCCCCTGACCCTTCGGCCCTTCTCGAGAAAGGCATAGCCATGTCCGAGCGACCCCTTCGCACCTTGTTTTGTATCGGCAACAACCAGAACTTTTTCGACCTCCCTAAATCCGAGATCCGTCCGATCTGGGAGGGGACGATGGAATTCCTGTCCGCCCTCGCCGCTCTCGACGGCGTCGACGTCATCGGCACGATGGACGACGACGCCCACATGGTGGGCCCGTCGACCGGATGGCCCTGGACTGCATACGTTCTCGCCGACGTCCGGGATCAGCCCACGGTTCGCGAGGCCTGCAACCTGTTGCGTACTATCATGATCGGCGAACACGCGCTGTGGCGGTACTTCGCGATCGAGGCACGTATGGGCCGCGAACTCGTGATCCGCACCGATGTGGAGACGGCGTCGTGACTGCACTCGACGATGCGGCCGTGCCCACTGCCGACCCAAGTCGCGCCCCAGGTTCCTTCGCCGGTCTCGCCGGTGTCGACCGAGTTGCCGGTCGTTTGTACACCGACCCGGAGATCTACGCCGAGGAGATGAAGCGCATCTTTTACCGCACCTGGGTGTGGGTCGCGCACGAGAGCGAGATTCCGGAGCCGGGGTCTTTCAAGACGACGCAGGTCGGCGACCAACCGGTGATCGTCACGCGTGATCGTCACGGCACGTTCAACACACTTCTGAACCGTTGTCGGCATCGCGGCGCAACGGTGTGCGACCAGCGCAGCGGCAAGGCTAACGGCTTCACGTGCCCCTACCACAACTGGTCGTATACGTTGGACGGTCGCCTGCGGGGCATTCCCTATCCGGACGGGTACGAGGGCGTCCTCGACAAGAACGATTTTCCGCTGCGGAGACTGCGAACGGAATCGTACGCGGGGATGATCTTCGCGACGTTCGATGCCGAGAGCGAACCGCTGGTCGATCACCTCGGCGACGCCAAGCTGTGGATGGATCGATTCCTCAAGCAAACTAACGGATACCCGGCCAAGGTCCTCGGCTCGCACAAGATTCGTTTCAAGGGAAACTGGAAGATCCAACTCGAGAACACCACCGACGGCTACCACTTCCCGATGGTGCATAAGTCGTGGATGGCCTCGGTGGATGCCGAGACGGCCAACATGATGTCGTTCATGGATGACCCGGATGCGCAGACGCATGCCCTCGGGCACGGCCACAGCGTCGCGGTGATGGCCGGCGAACACGTCGACCTCGACATCGACGACGGGAGCGAAGCCATTCAGCCGCGTTTCCAGCACCTCGTCGGCGACTTGACGGCGGCCGGTGAGAGTCCCGAACGCATCCGTCGGTACATGCGGTCCATGCACGGCTGTGGGTTCAACTTGAACATATTTCCGAACATCGCGATGTCGTCGTCGTTCCTTCGAGTTCTCATTCCGATCAGCGTTGACGAGACCGAGGTCTGGCATATGGCCATTGGGATGGACGGTGGTCCGGAAAACGTCAACCGCGAGCGCCTGCGAATCCACGAACACTTCCAGGGTCCGTTCGGTTTCGGCAGCCCCGACGACGCCGAAGGGTGGGACCGGGTCCAGATTGGCGCAGTGGCAGACCCGACGATGCCGATCATGGTCAATCGCGGCGTGAACCGTGAGACGACAACGGACGAAGGATGGCCCACGTCGCACGTCACCGACGAGACCGGTATGCGCGAGTCCTACCGCATGTGGAAGGCGATGATGAGCGATGACTAACCCGATCGATCTCGGGGATCCGCGCGTCGGCCGCGCCATCGGCCTCGTGTGGAAAGAAGCCGAACTGCTCGACGACAAGGACTATCCGGCGTGGGAGGGTCTCTACACCGCAGACGCATACTACGTGGTGCCGATCGACCCGACCACCGAAGACTTCGCAGCGTCGTTGAATCTCGTCTACGACGACGCAACGATGCGCCATGCCCGAGTGGAACGCATGATGCAGGGCTACTCAATGTCCGCGGTGGCCGCAGCTCGGACCGCGCGCACGATCTCGCGCTTCACTGTGGTGGACGTCGCGGACGACCGAATCACTGTGCGGTCCGCTCAGATCGTCACCGCATTTAAGCGAGGCACCACGACGGTGGTCGGCGCCGACCTGACACACACCATCCACCTCGGCGTCGATCCCGGAGAGGATCGAATCGTCCGAAAAGTCGCCCGGCTGATCGACAGCGAAGACGCAGTCGGCGCGTCTGGATACATGCTGTGAGCGCGGTATCCCTGATCACGGGGGCGGCGGCCGGTGTGGGTGAGTACATAGCCCGCCGCCTGCACGCCCGCGGAGACCGCGTGGTGATTGCCGACATCGACGATGAGCGTGCCGCAGCACTCGCTGCCGAGCTCTCGGGGGGAACGGGCACGGCACGTGCGGCCAGGCTCGACGTGGCGCACAAAGCCGAATTCGAGCGTGTCCTCGCCGAGATCTCGTCGTCCTGGGGCATCCCCGATGTCCTGGTGAACAACGCAGCCAAAACGGTTGTCGCGCCGGTCATGACGATCGACGAAGCGTCGTTCGCTGACGTCCTAACAACGAATGCGGGCAGTGTGTTCCACGGGTGCCAGGTGATCGGCGGGGCGATGGCCGAGCGCGGGTCGGGCCGCATCGTGAACATGGCGTCGTTGGCGGGCCAGAACGGCGGCACCGCGACCGGTGCGCACTACGCCGCGTCCAAGGGCGCCATCCTCACGGTGACGAAGATCTTCGCGAAGGAATTTGCCCAGCGCGGCGTGACGGTCAATGCGATCGCTCCGGGCCCACACGACGTGCCTTCCGTCCGGGCGGTGCTTCCTCCGGACCGGCTCGACGCGATCGTCGAGGCCATTCCGGTCCGGCGGCTGGGCAACGCCGACTTCCTCGCCGACACCGCCGCACTGCTGTCCGCGCCCAACGCCCACTTCGTCACCGGCGCGTGCTGGGACATCAACGGCGGGCTGCTCGTTCGCTAAACAACTTCGCCCCACCATCTCTCGAGGAGTGTTTCCCATGGATTTTATCGACGTCGTGGTGTCGACCATTGTGCAGGAGACCTCAACCGTGCGAACGTTGTACTTCACTCGCCCGGACGGGTCATCGGTGGGACCGTACGAGCCCGGCGCCCACGTCGACGTGGTCGGTCCCACGGCGGTCACCCGCCAGTACTCGCTGTGCAGTCGACCCGACGGTCGCGAATCCTTCGCCGTTGCGGTCAAGCTGACCGAGTCGTCCCGAGGCGGATCGTCGGCCATGCACGACCTGGCCGTGGGTGACAGGGTCCGTATCAGCAATCCTCGCAACCTTCTTCGGGTCGATGAGGGCGCTGCACATCACGTTTTGATCGCCGCCGGCATCGGCATCACGCCGATGCTGAGCATGGCGCGCCACTTGGATGTTCAGGGTATTTCCTGGGAGCTGCACTACTTCGCACGGTCCGAGGAGGAAGCGGCGTTCCTCCCACTTCTGCGCGAGCGAGCGCCGAGCAGGGTCCACGAACATCTCGGTGTGTCACGTGCCGACCAGGTCGGCCGGCTCACTGCCGCCTTCGACGCGGCACCGGAGGGCTCCCACGTCTACCTCTGCGGGCCGACCGGGTTCATGGACAAGATCCGGCGGCACGCCGAGAACTACGTGCCTGCCGACGCGATCCATATCGAGAACTTTCAGGCGAGCGAGACCGACACGTCGGGTGACAGCGAGTTCGACGTCGAGCTCGACGGCAAGGTCTTCCAGGTTCCTGCTGGTCGTTCCATCGTCGACGTTCTTGACGAGGCCGGGGTCGAGGTCGACACCTCGTGTCAGGAGGGCATCTGCGGGACCTGCATCATGCAGGTCCTTGCCGGAACACCCGACCATCGAGACAACGTCCTGTCCAAAGCCGAGCGCGAGTCCGGCACCGTCATGGCCGTGTGCGTCTCACGCAGCGCCGACGGCGGCAAGATCGTCCTCGAACACTACTGACTTTCACCGAATGTTTCGCGAACGGAGAACCGATGTCACATGCTCCACTATCCCACCGGTGTGGTGATCGTGGCCGCGGCGATTCAGTGGCCTTGATCGACGGGCGCATCCGACACTGTCGACGCCGGCGACCACTAGATAGTGCTCTTCAGCGCTCTGCACCGTTCGTGACCGCGCGGTCACCAACCCGGCGTCCCCGCTCCTCTTCTTCCAGGGCGGCTACGGCAGTTTCGTGTCGAGGCGACGCCACGCTCCTCTCAAGCCAGGTCGGCCGGTCCTTGTCGTTCCGTGCCCAGTGCGAGGAGCTCGGATTGTCCTATGTGCTCGCTACTTCGGTGAACCAACGCGTCATCACCGTCGACGGCGCCGAACTGCGGGCCGATACGGCGATCGCGGCGTTGCCTGCCCAGGCGTGGCGGACCCGCTCGGCCGGCGACGGTGCGAAAGGCGAGCGACTCTACGACTGGGCGCGTGCACCGATCCGCGGGCTGAACTGGCCGACGACGGGGTACTGGCTCTTGGCCCGGCGCAGTCGCACCGACCCGGAGGATCTGGCGTACTACCTGTGCCACAGCCCGGCGCGCACCACCTTGACCGAACTGGTCACCGTCGCCGGAACCCGTTGGGCGATAGAGGAAACCTTCCAGACCGCGAAGGGACAGACGGGCCTCGACCACTACCAGGTTCGGCAGTACGCGGGCTGGTACCGGCACATCACCCTCTCGATGCTCGCGCACACCTTCCTCACCGTCACCCGCTCAAAAAGGGGCCCGAGAACACGGTGACGACAGCGACTTGATCGCACTGAGCGTGCCGGAGATCCGACGGCTGCTCTGCCACCTGATCTGGAGGTATCTACCCGATTCCCGTCACGTCCTCGCCCGCTCCCACTGGCGCCGCCGCCATCAACACCGAGCCCGGCAATCCCACTACCGAGCCCGAGGACACCTGCCCTAAACGCAACTGTAGTACTAGGTAGCGGGCTTGAGTCACGACGATCAGAAGAAGTGGCTCGCCTGGCCTCCACGGCGCCGATGCCGCGACCCTGGAAATGCAGCGAGAACGGTTGCGTCACCTCGATCGACACGCGTACCGGGGTGCGTCCGGCACTCCCCCGCCTCATGAACAGAACCCAACCCATCGGACGTTAGTTCGACCGGGCGAGTCGCACACTTGAGTCGCCACTGGAGACACTGCACCGCTCACTCGGCCTGCTCGCGAGCTCCCATCGATCGCTTCGCTTATATTGCCGATCGACTCTCTCGACAACGACGACCTCCACGCAATAGCGTCGCGTCGCACAATTATTCAGTTGGTCAGCGTCGTTAACGCCGGCCTGCGACAGGCCGACAACTGGCGTTCCAGAACAGCGTCATTCGCCTAGATCGCGCTTGCCGCCAATCACCGCGGCCAGGGAACCGCCATTCCTGAGCGGATACTCCCGGGACCGAGGTATGCCCAAGGCGCCCGACAGATGTCCGGATGGCCTTCCGTGGTGGTGACGGCAGCGCCTGGGAGTGACCCGCGAGCGACCTATGAGCAATCCTCAACTCCGCGTTTGGATCACGCTCGCCATTAGACCCGCGAACCACTCCAGCCGAACAGTCCGTCCTGCGGTAACCAACCCGCGTATATCAGTTATGTGGTCCCCTTCCGGGGACGCCCGCGCATGCGGGAAAATCGGGTGCGGTCGCTCGCCGAGGTCAATCACTCTTTGGCGCGGGTGAGCCCGAATATCAGTTTGATCCAGGGAGCCGATGGTGGGGCTGCGCATTGTTGCCACGAGCACTAGGGTCCGACTCTTTCTTTCCCCGTTCGGCTCCTGCGGGCGACCGCGTTTCATGCATCGGTTCCGTGGGAAGGAATTTCGTCATGGATGAGGTCGACGATGTCGAACTGTTAGTGGAGCGGGTCGCGGCGCTGGATCTCGGCAAAGCCGTCCTGGAGGCGTGTGTGCGGGTGCCACACCCACAGCGGCCCGGCAGGCGAATGCAGGAGCTGCGCGATTACGGCACGACCACCGCACAGCTGTTGGCGATGGTGGCCTGGTTGCGACACTGGCGCGTGCAGCGGGTGGTGATGGAATCCACCAGCACCTACTGGAAGGGCGTGTACTACCTCCTCGAGGCCGAGGGTTTTGACTGCTGGCTGGTCAACGCCCGCGAGGTGAAGAACGTGCCCGGCAGGGCGAAAACAGACCGGGCCGACGCGGTCTGGCTGGCGAAGGTGGTCGAGCGTGGCATGTGCCGGCCGTCGCTCGTGCAGCCGCCCGAGATCCGCCGGCTACGCGACCTCACCCGCTACCGCCGTGCCCTGGTACAGGACCGCACCCGCGAAGAGCAACGGGTCGAGAAGCTGCTCGAGGATGCCCAGATCAAGATCTCGTCGGTGCTTGCGGACCTGCACGGCGTATCTGGACGGGCGATGATGCGCGCCCTGATCGCCGGAGAGCGGGATCCGCGGACGCTGGCCGGGCTGGCCAAGAGCGGTGCGCGGAAGAAGACCGACCAGCTCGAAGAGGCGCTGCGTGGATTCTTCACCGACCACCACGCGACGATTCTGAAGATGATGCTCGACAACAGCGACCGGATCGGCGACCAGATCGCCGCACTCGACGCGCTGATCGAGGACGCGATCAGCCCTTTCTCCCCACAGGCGACCCGCCTCGCTGAGATCGTCGGCGTGAACACCGTTGCCGCCGCCGACTTGATCGCCGAGACCGGAGTCGACATGACCCGATTCCCGTCCGCCGCGCATCTGGTGTCGTGGGCGAAGTTCTGCCCGCAGACCCACCAATCCGCCGGCAAGTCTATGAGCAAGGGCCGGCGCAAGGGCAACCCGTGGCTGGCGGGTACTCTCGGCCGCATCGCGTTCGCCAACTCCCGCGCCGACACGTTCCTGGGCACCCGCTATCGGCGCCTGGCCCGACGCCGCGGCAAGCAGAAGGCGATCGTGGCCACCGGCAACTCGGTACTCACCGTCATCTACCACCTGCTCTCGGACCCAGACGCCAAATTCTGCGACCTCGGGCCCGAATACTACGAATCCCGGATCAACAAGCACCGCCGCGCCCGCGACCTCGCCACCCAGCTCCAGGCACTCACTGGCCAGCACATCGCCATCCGCGACGGCAAAGCCGTCATCACCGACACCGCTGCCTGACCCCAAACCTAACGCGGCAGAACAACATAACCCGGCTCCGCCGGCTGCCTTCGGCCTGCCCACTCACCATCCAATTTTCGGGTCAGAGTGACCGCGCGTCGATACAGACACGCTCGCCACCACCTCTCCCGGTCATTCGGTCAAATGAAGCGGCGTCCGCGACGACGGTCGTGGGCGCCGCTTCTCCCTGCCCTCTTGACAAAGTCCATTCCATATCAGGTTGCCGCCGGGTGCCTCTGGGCTCGAACAGATTCCACCCAGAATAGGAGACCAAAGGAGGCGATCGATGATCTTCGTCGGAGACGACTGGGCCGAAGACCATCACGGTGTCCATTTGATGGACGAGGCCGGGCGACGGCTGGCATCTCGGCGGCTCCCCGAGGGGCTGGCCGGCATCCGGCAGCTGCACGAACTGATAGCCAGCCACGCCGAAGAGGCAGGTCAAGTCGTTGTCGGCATCGAAACCGACCGCGGCCTATGGGTGCAGGCGCTGACCGCCGCCTCCTATCAGGTCTACGCGATCAACCCCCTCGCGGTCGCGCGCTACCGCGACCGCCACCACGTCTCCGGCGCGAAATCCGACCCCGGTGACGCCAAGCTGCTCGCGGACCTGGTGCGCACCGACCGGCATAATCACCGGCCGATCGCCGGAGACAGCCCGGACGTGGAGGCGATCATGGTCCTCGCCCGCGGACACCAGAACCTGATCTAGTCCCGCACCCGGCAGACCAATTCACTGCGTTCGGCGCTGCGCGAGTACTACCCGGCCGCGCTGGAGGTGTTCGACGACCTACACGACCGCGACACCCTGGCCGTACTCGGTCGCGCCCCGACTCCCGCCGAGGCCGCGCACCTGACCCTGCCGGCGATCCGATCCGCCCTCAAAAAGGCTGGTCGGCAACGAAATATCGACGGTCGGGCCCGCGAAATCCAGGCCGGACTGCGGGCCGAGCACCTGGCCGCGCCGGCGCCGGTCGCTGCCGCGTTCGCCGCCACCACCAGAGCGGCGGTCGGTCTCATCGTCGAGTTGAACCGGCAGATCACCGAACTCGAGACCACCCTGGCCGACCATTTTGAGTCACACCCGGACGCCGACATCTACCGCTCCCTGCCAGGACTTGGTGTCATCCTCGGCGCCCGGGTGCTCGGTGAGTTCTTCGGACGTCCCCGACCGCTACACCACGACCAAGTCTCGCAGAAACTACGCCGGGACCTCGCCGTTGACGGTCGCGTCGGGCAAGAAACGCGCGGTGCTCGCCCGCCACGTCCGCAACCGGCGCCTCTATGATGCGGTCGATCAATGGGCGTTCTGCGCATTGTCGTTCAGTCCCGGTGCCCGCGAGTTCTACGACCAGCGACGCGACGCCGGTGACCTGCACCACCAAGCGCTCCGTGCCCTCGGTAACCGCCTCGTCGGTATCCTCCACGGCTGCCTCCGCCACCGCACCCACTACGACGAACACATCGCCTGGGACCACCGCCGCGCCACCCGAGCTGCTTGACGACTTACGGCCCTGGGATGTCTACAATCTTCTGATGGTGCCTCAGATGAGTCCAGGGCCCAACGGAAGCCATGCAACGGATTGTTCGCGTTCGCGTCCCCAACTCAGGTTACGACCAAAAGCCGAAAATCGCAGTTACAGACACTCACTGTGGGTGCTGTCGTTCAGATGTCTGAGTTGAGGCTTGGATGCTCTCCCGCTGTCCTTACGCAACACCATCTGCTTGTGCTGCTGCCCCAACTGCGGCCGCAACGGCCGGGGCGACACGCGGGTCGAGTGGGCTCGGGACAATTTTGTCCGTCGCCAATTCGTCACCGAGAACCGAGAGGATTGCCTCGGCAGCGGCGAGCTTCATGCCATCGGTGATGCGGCGTGCTCCGACGTCGAGAGCGCCTTTGAACACGCCGGGAAAAGCGAGCACGTTGTTGATCTGGTTCTGGAAGTCGCTTCGTCCCGTTGCAACGATTGCTGCGTACTGCGCGGCCCGGTCCGGGAGAATCTCCGGGTCCGGGTTGGACAAAGCAAAGACGATCGAGTCAGATGCCATTGATGCGATTAAGCTCTCGTCGATCTGTCCAGCCGAAACACCGATGAACACGTCGGCTCCGACGAGCGCGTCGGCCGTGGTTCCGGTCACCCCGCGCGGGTTGGTGCGGACAGCCAGTTGGGCCTTGACAGTATTGAGATCAGTGCGATCGGACGAGACGACGCCTCTGGAGTCCAGCACTATGACGTCGGAAATTCCAGCGGTGAGAAGAAAGTTCGCGCATGCGACTCCTGCAGCTCCAGCACCGGAAATGACGACCTTCAAACCCTGGGTGTCACGACCTTGAACCCTAGCCGCACCGTTGAGTGCGGCGAGCACAACGATAGCCGTGCCGTGTTGATCATCGTGCATCACCGGGCAGTCCAGCGCTTCGACTACGCGTCGCTCGATCTCGAAGCAGCGCGGCGCCGATATGTCTTCGAGATTGACAGCTCCAAAACTGTGGCGCAGACGTACGATCGTTTCGACGATTTCGTCGGCGTCGGTGGTGTCGAGGACGATTGGGACGGAGTTGAGCCCGGCGAAGCGTTTGAACAGTGCGGCCTTGCCCTCCATCACTGGAAGGGATGCGAGCGGCCCGATGTCGCCTAGGCCGAGGACCGCGGACCCATCGGTAACGACGGCGACGAGGCGATCGGTCCAAGTGTACTGTTTGGCCAGCGCACCGTCTTGGGCGATTGCGCGGGAAACCTGCGCTACGCCCGGCGTGTAGGCGATGGACAGATCACGCTGAGTTTCGAGAGGTGCGGTGAGCTCGACAGAGAGCTTTCCACCGACGTGCCCGAGGAAAATCTCTCTCTCGGTTACGGCGGACAGATCAACGGCTTTGTTGATCGGCTTGGTCAAAGGCGTCATAGCGAATCCTAATTGTCGGTGAGGGTTATGGATATGGTGCGAGAAAACTGACACTTACGCAAACAGGTTCACGACTGCTGCGATCCTTTTTCCGCCGCCGATGCACATGGTTCGAATCGGTATCGCATTCAGATCAACAAAACGGCGCGCATACCTGGTCCACAGTGCCGGTCGACTTTGTTGGTCGGGGACGTCGATGTCAAGGCCTTCGTCAAGGGCGGCGACGTGGCCGAATGCGGTTACTTCTCAGTTCGGTGATACTCGTCCGTCGTCGATGTCGTTATCAGAGACGCCTATACGCGAGGGGGCCGTCTGCTACGTCGGTGGCGTCCAATGCCTCGGACGTAACGTCTTCGAACACGAATTCGAAACGGGCCGACTGGGTTAGAGAGGGATTCACAGAAACGGCGTCACGCATGACGGTGTCCTTCGCTAGGACGCGTTCGCAGTCGGTGGAGGTCGATTTCAATCGCGCCGGGCTACGGCTACCTACACACTGTCTTCATCTACCTTACGTGAAGCCCGAGACTGGCAAGCTAACAATGCCGGGCCATATCGAGGCAGCAGTAGTCAGATCATCCCGCTGCCAGCTGAACGGAATCCGACGGTCTCAGCCGAGGACGTTTTGAGACGCTGCGGTGCCGTTTCGGGCAACACGAGAAGGCAAGCCAAAGTTACTTCCATTCCGGCGGCGAGATAATAACCGACGGAGCTAGCATGGCCGGTCCACTCGATGAGGCGATTGGCGACCGAAGGGGCCAGGCGGCCGCCAAATACAGCACCGATTTGGTAAGAGAGACCGGCGTCAGTTTGTCGTCTATTGGGCTTGAACAACTCGGTGAGGTACGTAAGAAGAGGGCCGTAAAGAAATCCAGCAAGAGCGAAACCCACGGCGACCGATACTCCCCCAAGCGGTCAACGACCGCGCCTGCGCGATTGGAAATAATGCAAAGGAAAACGCGAGGACCGCAGCGGACGCAGAGAGCATGACTGGTTTACGCCCAAGTCGATCGGAGGCGATTGAACCCAGCACGACCGAGAGCCCCGCCAGTAAGAAACCGGGCAGCGAGCACCAGAGCAACGATTGAAAATCCAACCTAAACCCTCGGAGCCGGTGATGCCGCGTACGAGATCATAAACCCACCCAGTACGAACAATACCGCATTGATTCCCATATTCGCGCCGGCCTGCCGCCATAAGAATATGTCCCCAGCGATCTGCAACACGTGGGGGCCAAAGGGAAACTATCCACTCCCCTATAATCTGAAGGTCCGTGGTCACTTCAACTTGCCAAGAAGAGTATGCAACTCATCGATTCGCACCGGGCTAAATTAGAGGGCGGTACATGGATTTCTTTGCTGCGGTATCAACGGCCACGTCACGCACGCGCGCCCGTTACCGACGGTCACCCGTGACGAACGAGTAATCGGCCGGGTCCGCGGAACGCGATGTTGGGGACGAACGGGTGCTGCTGACCGGGAACCAATCCGAGGTCCGGAACTCGGTCGAGGAGCGCGGTGAGCAGCACTCTTGCCTCCAACTTCGCGAGCGGAGCACCTAGGCAGAAATGCCGACCGAATCCGAAACCGAGGTGTCGTCCCGAGTCCCGCCGGTCCAGGTCGAATGCCGCAGCCTCGGTGAAGCGGGTGTCGTCATGACCGGTGGACCCCAGGTGAACCAACAGGTTCGATCCTGCCGGTATGTGCACGCCGCCTAGCACAACGTCCTCGGCCGTTTGGCGGCGCCAAGCCGCAATCGGCGGCTCGAGTCGCAAGGTTTCAGTGAAGGCGCGGTCAATCAGGTTGCGATTGCCCGCGACGCGCTCCCATCGCGACCTGTCCTCGAGCAGCAGGCGCAGCATCGACGCCAATGCGTTGGCCGTAGTCTCCTGTCCGGCGAAGATCAGGCCGAAGACTATGCCGGCGACCTCTTTCAACGACAATTGCGTCGGGTCGGCATGGTGCTGAGCCACGAGGCGTTGGGTGATGGTGTCCTCGCCACCGCCGACACGCGTCCGATTCACAAAATCGACGCAGTACTGCCAGTAATTGTTCAGGCCTTCAGCGACCCGCAATTGCTCGGCGGCTTCGGTGCGTCCGTAAAATAGTTGCAAACGATCCATGCACCATCCCTGTAACCGGAGGTCGTCCTCCGGGGGAAACCCGATGAGCCGAAATACCACGCGTGCCGGGAACGAGTAGGTTAGTCGCTCGACAAGGTCGAACTCCCCCGAAGCGGGGAGCGCGTCGATTGCATCGATCGCCGCGTCCCGCACAACGGGTTCGAGCGAGTCGAGCCTGTCGATGCTCAAATCCAGTGCGTTCTGGACGCAGGCCCGCAATCGGGCGTGCAGGTCACCGTCGCTTCCGGTCAACGCCGGTCCGGGCGCGAACCCAGATGCGGCGAAGTACTCCACTGTCTCCGGCGCGAACGGAAAGAGAGGTTGCTGCGCGTTGGCATTGGTGAATCGGACCGGGTCTCGTAGGACCTCCCGCACGTCGTCGTATCTGGTCACTAGCCACAGCCCGACCTCGGGGATTAGCACCACTGGCGCCTCTGCGCGTGCCACAGCGAGTGCCGGATAGGGGTCTGCGACATAGGTCGGGTCGAAGGGGTTGGAATAGGGGCAACCGGTGGTGGTCACAAGTGAACGCCTTTCGTTAGATCGGGGTCGAGGACTGAGAAGTGGTCGACGCCCGGAATTTCGTGCAGGGTGGCTGTGCATCCACGACGTTGGAGATGGCGGACCAGCGCGCGACTTTGACCACGGAACAGCTCGGTCTCATTGCTGCCGTGAATGACGCGATACCGGACAGCCGAATCAGGATCGAGGCCGAGCGGACCAAGCCTCTCGACCTCGATGTCGGTCAGCCGGACCACGTCCTGCAGAAAGGACCGTTGCACAGGATCGAGGTCATACAGACCGCTGATCAGTACCGCCTCAAGGATGGGGGTGCGTGTTCGTCCGATCGTTCTCCACGGGTCCGGGCAGCAGGCCATCATCGCGAGATGCGCGCCCGCAGAATGACCCAGCAAGCGGATCGGCGACTGCGGCCGGCGCTCAGCGATCTCAGCCAGCGCGGCAAGGATCTGCCCCACAATTTCCGTTAGCGTCACGTCCGGACACAGTGCGTAATTGATCGAGGCGACCGTTTGGCCCGCCTCCCGCCAAGGATCGAGAACGAAGAAGAAGTCATCAGCGCCGTAGGCGCGCCAGTACCCGCCGTGAATGAATACAGTCACCGGGTCCTGCGGGGACGCGCTCTCAGATTCTGCCTCGAGAATCCATTCGGCCGCCGAAAGACCGTAGGGGGTGCGAACAGCCGACCACTGGGCCACGGACCGAGCGCCGAGTGCCCGTAGCCGCTCTATCCTCCCGTTCATGTCGGTGACCGTCTTGCGTAAGTCGAGGGACCGGTCGATATCTGCTGTGGTCCAGTTGGAGTCGGTCATCGCATGAACCGTCCGCCGTTGATCGGCAGCACTTGACCGGTGATGAAGGCCGAGCTTTCGCTCAGAAGAAAATCGATCGCGCCGACACAGTCCGCGGTGTCCGCAAGTCGACCCATCGGGATACCGTTGGCGAAGGTGCTTGGGTCGAACCACGACTCGACGTCGCGGGTACCGGGTGCGGTGCTCCCACCAGTCACGAACGGGGTGTCCATCGCGGAGGGTGCGATGGCGTTGACACGCACCTCCGGTGCAAATTCGAGTGCTAGCGCACGGGTCAGACCGATCATCCCGGCCTTCGACGCGATGTAAGGTGCAAAACCCGCTACCGGACCGAATGCCATTGCCGACGACACCAGCACAATGGCACCCTGTCCTGCTCGAAGTAATTGCAGCGCTGAGGTGGAACATCGGAACGCACCGGCAAGATTGACGTCGAGAATCGATGCCCATTCGTCGTCGGTCACGTCCGGTGCGGGTCGAGGAGGTGACAGAGCGTAGCCGGAGAGATATACCAAGCCGTTCGCGGCGCCCCAACGACCGGTGAGATCCTCAACGGCAAGGTCAACATCACTGCGGCTCGTGACGTCTACCGAGTACCGGAGCACCTCGTCGGGCAGGGTCGCCCGATCCAGAGACACAGGAAGATCGAGCACCGCGACAGTTGCGCCGCGCGACACGGCCAAGTCGACGTAGGTCAACCCCACCGCGCCTGCGCCCCCGACCACGATGATGCGTTCGCCCTCCATCGTTTTTCCTCCGCTCGATCTCTCGCCGTCCGAGGTGGATCGGCAGTCGAATGCTAGGAGGCCATGATCAGCTTGTGAAGTGCATCGTTTAAATTGTGGATATTCATGTGGTTAATGACCCGCCGGTGTGGTAATTCGATCGAATCAGTCCGAATGCAGTTTCCGAAGCGTAACCGAGGACGTATAAATAGCATCATCGTCACACGTCAATAAATCAGGCGGCCGAACCGATAGATTCGCCAAACGTCACTTAATGCGCAATCGGCCCGTTACCATCCGCAAAATTTCTCGAGTTCTTGTCGAGAACTACACGTTGGTACACCGCAGCCTCGTCGCAGAAACGAAATACGTGACCCGATTTTCTTCAAACATCGAGACCACCGCAGGCAACCGGCGTTGCACGACCGGCGCTGCGGACTCCGTTGATGCTCTCGGTCGGCCCGCCCACGCCCGTCGACATCGTCGATCCTGCCCATCCCGATCCCGATCCCGATCCCGAAGGGTGACTACATGCCGAAAGCGCAGCGATGGTAGAACCACGCTGCCTCAGAGGAATCACCCTCGTGGGATGCGTCTTTGCTTTAGTATCAGGTCATGCACCACGTCGATCTTCGTAGTGTCGACCTCAATCTACTCGTAGTTCTCGACGTTGTCTTGCGAGAGCGCAGCATGACCCGCGCATCGCAGGCTCTGAATATGAGTCAGCCAGCAGTCAGTCACGCGATGTCGAGGGCCCGAGACATGTTCAGGGACCAATTATTGGTGCGCTCTGGCAACGAGATGGTACCCACTCGCAGGGCTATCGAACTCAGCAATGATTTGACCGACACGCTGCGTAGGATTCGAGAAATTGTAGACTCGGGAGAGAGATTTGAACCGTCTGAGTTCGACGGGACAATCAGCATCGCGGCCACGGAGGGGGCGACCATCGCTGTCCTCGGAGACGTTCTATCGAAGATCGCTACAGTCGCGCCGCGAATAAGAATCCGATTGTCCAACGATGTCGAGGATGCCTACGTACGGATGCGCAGCGGGGATATAGACATGCTTGTGGATACTGCACCATCCTCGCTCCCTGCCGACTTCCGTCAGCACTCGCTGCTCTCAAACGGACTGGTTTGCGTGACCTCCACCGCCGCTGGCAGAGGCGATTTGACACATAGAGACTACTCCGAACTTTCCCACGCAATAATATCAGGCGGAACAAACGACGATATTAGTCGCCAACTTCTCCTACGAGGGGTGAACCGTCGAGTGATGTGGGAATTTCCCGGCCTCATCTCGGCGGCAAGCATCGTGTCGTGTACGAACCTCGTGCTCACGGTCCCAGAAGCGCTCGGCTTGAAGGCTGAGCCGCTCTTTCCGTTGACAGTATTTCCGATGCCGATCTCAGTGCCTCCCGTGACGCTGACTCTGGTGTGGCATGCTCGCCATCAGGGTGACCGGGCTCAGTCGTGGCTGCGAGATCAAATCGTGGCGGGCATTATTCGCTGATTCAGATCGTCGGGATGGATTGAGCGCAATGCACGACGGCTATCTGACCCGTCGGCTGACCACCGAGCGTCAAAGCCCGAAGGGTCGCACTTCAATGGCTACAACGGGCGACACGTCCTCGTTCCAGCGGAAGCGGCAGACGGCCAAATTTGCTAAGAGTTTCTTTGAAATCTCCAGTGACTGATAGAAGAATGTGGGCCCACAATCGCCCACGGCAGTCCGCTCTGTTTGATCTCTCGACCTCCCGGGCACCACATTCTGACCCGGAGACATCCTGTTGCTGCGATTCGGCTGGTTCGATCACCACCGAAGCGTCGGTGGTCCCGAATGACGTGCGAATCTGGCCTGACTTGCACAGATTTAGTGTGCCAACACAGACTACGAGTGCGGGATGTCCAGTGCGGTGAGGATGCGGGCGGCGTCGGCGGTGAGTGGGTCGGCGGCGGTGTGGGGTTGGCCGGCGATGGTCAGGCTGATTTCTTGCAGGGGCCGGAGGGTTTTCACGATGCGCCCGATCGAGATCCCCCGGTCTCGGCTTGGAGGTAGCGGGCTACGGCGAGGGCCGTGAACACGACGGTGAGGTGGGCTTCGATCGCGTCTCGGGTGTGGTGGAACATCGGCCGCTCCCGTAGATCAGTTTTCGACATGCGGAACGACTGCTCGACGTGCCAGAGGTCGTGATATTTGCCGATGACCTCGCCCGGTGTCATCAGGGTGGCGGAGAGGTTGGCGGATGTAGCCCTTCAACCCGACCAGCGACCGGGCCCGATCGAGAGATGCGCTGTCGAGGGCGCGGCCGCCCGCGGTGGTCTTGACGAACCTCGTCGATTTCGGTGCTTTCGCCCGTCGACGACCTCGCGGGCCCGGGCTTCTTGGGCGTTCAGGGTTTGGTTGTCGCGGACGGCGCGGCGTTTCGAGTACTGCCACACGGCCCGCCACGACTTCAGATGTCCGGCTGCGTCCCAGACGGGTTCGGTGCGGTGACGGACATTGTTGACGGTGCTCTTCGCATGCCCCGGGGTGACGGTGTCGATGATCTGACCTTCGGTGAAAACATCACCTTCCAATGAAAATGGTTCGCTAGATCAGCGGGCGCCTTGGTAACACGGGAGCCGACGATGAACTTCAGGACAGCGTCGTCGAGGTCCTTGAGGTTGCCGGCCGACAGCATGCCGGCGTCCGCGGCGACGACCATCTCGACACCAGCGATGTCGTGCCGGGTCTGGAACTGCCGGATCATGGGCACGATCGTGTGGGTTTCGGCCTTGTTGCCCTCGAAACAGCCGATCTCGAGGGGGAATCCGGTCCGGTCGACGAGCAGGCCGACCACGATCTGTGGATCGACGCGACGTTCCTTCGAGTAGCCGACCTTGCGGAGGTCGTCTTCCTTCTCAGCCTCGAACTACAGGGTCGTCACGTCGTAGAGAATCAGTGACAGGCCCCCCGGTCGGCGCGGCATGCTCGAAGCATTTCGTGGCGACACGGTCCTGGTAATCGCCTGTAGTGCAACGCTTGAGTGCGTTGGCGTAGGTGTTGCGGTGGGCTGGGGTCAGGCCGATCTCGCCGACGACACGGGCGGTGTCGCTCATCGAGGTCGGCTCCACGAGTCGACCGAGGACCAACTGGAAGAACGCGTCGTCGTCAATCGCATCGAACCCTAACCTGCGCCATCCGGTCTCGATCACCTCGATCAGCCAGCGGGATCGTTTCCCCGCGATCACCGACCCGCGCTCACTACCGCCAAGGCCGAGGTCGAGTTCCTGCTGGCCGGCCTGCAACTTCTCCCGATCCGTCTGCGGCAGGGCCGCCAACTCGCCGTCCGTGTGTGCGGAGCCGAGGTGCTCGACGACTTTGTCGCGGCGGCCCTGCTTGACCGCGATCTGCACCGCCGTCGCCCCGGATGCAGTCCGAACTTTGCGAATGTACGCGCCACCTGCTAGATCCTACCGACCCGTTAGTGTGCCAAATCTCAAACCAGCAAGCTCTCTACCAGTGCAGACGCCACGTCGACCCTGGCAATCCTCTCCAACCTGTGCAAGTCAGGTGCGAATCTGGCAACAAACAGTCCCACACACGATCGCTAATCGGGTTGGTGGGTACGCCCCTGGAGAGCTGTGCTCGCGATCTGCCTGCTCACCGTCTCGCCACTACCCCTGGTGAATGGGGTCGGTTTGCCGGCGAATCCGCTGACCGCGCCCGGGTAAAGGTTTCACCTCCTTCGCGCTGGAAATTCCCGATGGTTGCGCTGGCACCCCGTCGATAGCGTCGTACACAGGTTGCACAACGTCTACGAGAGGAGGCTGCGATGACGGTGAACGACTGCAAGCTGCACTACTTCACACGGTCCGAATAGGAAGCGGCGTTCCTCCCATCGCTTCCCGAGCGAGCGCCGAGCAGGGTCCGAGAACATCGCCAGTGTGACACGCGAGGTCCTCGGGGTCCCTGCCGACCGTTCCATCGTCGACGTTCTCGACGAGGCCGGGGTCGAGTTCGACACCTCGTTTCAGGAGGGCATCTGCGGGACCTGCATCATGCAGGTCCTTGCCGAAAGACCCGACCATCGAGACAACGTCCTCTCCAAAGCCGAGCGCGAGTCCGGCACCGTCATGGCCGTGTGCGTCTCACGCAGCGCCGACGGCGGCAAGATCGTCCTCGAACACTACTGACTTTCACCGAATGTTTCGCGAACGGAGAACCGATGTCACACAGCGAGATCGATGTGATCGACACGCAGGTGTTCCGCACCGTCATGAGCCACTATCCCACCGGTGTGGTGATCGTTACCGGTATCGATCCTGCCGGCGACGTGCTGGCAATGGTGGTCGGAACGTTCTGTTCGGTATCACTCGACCCACCACTCGTGTCGTTCATGCCGATGAAGTCGTCGCGGACGTTCGAGCGGATGCAGCAGTGCACGTCGCTCTGCATTAACGTGATCGGTGACCGACAGGAGAACGTCGTCGTCGACGTCGCCCGCCGCTGGGAGAACAAGCTCGAGGGTATTGCGTGGTCACCGTCCCCGTCGGGGGCTCCGGTCCTCGACGATTCAGTGGCCTGGATCGACGTGCGCATCCGTGACACCGTCGACGCCGGCGACCACTGGATAGTGCTCTGCACCGTTCGTGACCTAGCGGTCACCAACCCGGTGTCCCCGCTCTTGTTCTTCCAGGGCGGCTACGGCAGTTTTGTATGCACGTCACTGATGGCAAGAATGGACCACGAAATCCTCCCGGCAATTCACGCCGCGCAGGCCGGCCGGTCGGCCCTCGAAGAAATGGCCATCGACATCGGGTGCGAGGTTCAGGTGTTCACTGTCGTCAGCCGCGACGAGATGGCGGAAGTTCTCTCGGTCACTGCACCCGACGTGGACCGGGCCAACGGTCTCTCACAACGGATTCCGATGGTCCCACCGGTCGGCGACACCTATGTAGCAGGCCTAAGTCACGATGAGCAGGAGAAGTGGCTCGCCGGCCTCCACGGCGCCGATGCCGCGACCCTGGACATGCACCGAGAACGGCTGCGCCACCTCGATCAACACGGGTACGCCGTGTCCTTCCTGCCTGCTGAGGGCGCCGCTGCCTACGCTCAGATGCGCCAAGCGACGAGGGAATACGAGAGTGGTCGCCTCACCCCCGCGCAGGAACGTGACATTCGCATGCGCATCGCGGCTTCCCTGATCGATCACCGAGTCCGCGAGATCCACGACGACGAGATCTACGACGTCGCGTCCCTCGTCTTCCCCGTCCGGAACGCGGCGGGTACTCACGAGTTGACGGTGCGGTTCTCGCAGCTGCCCACCCGGGTCCGCGGCTCCCGACTCACCACCTGGATCGACCAAGCAACCCATACTCTTCAGGAGCTCGCACGATGACAGACCGTTCCACACTGGCCGCGCTCGCTGCCCGACTCGATGTTCTGGAGTCGGAGGCGGAGATCCGCCGCATTCAGTCCCGCTACATGTTCCTCTGCGACACCCCGTGTCCCGAATTCGCTGTCCGCGACGATGCCGACCGTGTCGACGCTGTCCTGGACCTGTACACCGATGACGCGATCTGGGAGGGAGTCGGAGATTACTACGCCGATCAGTTCGGTGCCGTCCAGGGCACCGCGGCGTTGCGAGCGCATTTCGAACGGTTCTGGGGGACACGAACGAACCCTCGACTCGTCCTGAACGCGCACTATCTGACATCCGAACAGATCCATGTCGACGGTGACAACGCATCCGGTCAGTGGATCCATATGCAGCCGTGGCTTTTCGCGGACGGCACCGGTGTTCTGCGGTCGAGCAGACTGAACAACCGTTTCCGCCGAGACGATGGCATCTGGCGCGTGTCCCGCACCCGTACCGAGAATGTCTTCGTGGCCACTCTGCCGACCAATTTCGCCGATAGTTACGCCCGGACGACGGTCCTGATGGACGAGTGACCACCCGGCTCACGGTGTCGCCCCGGTCTCCAGTGGAGATCGGGGCGACACCGTGTTCAGGGGTCCTCAGAGGAGGACGGACACCGTTTTCAGCTCGGTGTCCGCGAGGATGCCGTCGTATCCGAGCTCACGGCCGATGCCGCTGCTCTTGAGTCCGCCCCACGGTAGTTGAGGCGCCAGCGGCGACCAGCAATTGACGCCGACAGCACCGGCCTGCAGGCGGTTGGACACTGCGTGGGCTCTACCCACATCGCGAGTCCATACGCTCGCACTCAATCCGTACCTCGTGTCGTTGGCCAGTTCTATCGCGGAGTCCTCGTCGTCGAAGGGGACGACGGTCGCAACCGGTCCGAAGATCTCCTCGCGAGCGATGGTCAGGTCGTTCGTGCCGACGAAGACGGTGGGTTGCACGTAGAAGCCCGGATCGACAGTCTCTCCACCGGTCACCAGGCGTGCACCTTCGGCGCGGCCCTTTTGCACGTAACCCATGACCCGCTCGCGCTGCCGGGCGCTGATCAAGGGACCCATCGTCGTCGCAGGGTCCAGCGGATCCCCGAGCATCAGTGACCGTGCGGCACTCTGCATGCCGTCGAGGACGTCGTCCACTATCGACCGGTGGACGAGGATTCGCGATCCAGCGGCGCACGACTGGCCCTGGTTGACGAAGATGCCCATTGCCACGCCTTGGGTGGCGGCGGCGAGATCGCAGTCCTCGAAGACGATCTGGGGTGCCTTCCCGCCGAGCTCCAGGGTCGTTCGTGTCATGGTGTCGGCCGAGTGGCGCAGAATTCGTTGTCCGACTGCCGTCGACCCGGTGAAACTGACCTTGTCCACTCCGGGATGGGTCACCAACGCCTCCCCGGTCACGGACCCCGGCCCCGTCAGTATCTGGACGACACCCGGCGGGAAGCCGGCCTCGGCCACGAGGGACGCTAGGTGCAGAATGGCCAGGGAGGCGTCTTCGGCCGGTTTGACGATCATGGTGTTCCCGGTCGCCAGCGCAGGCCCGAGCTTCCATCCCAGAATCATCAACGGGGAATTCCACGGCACGATCGCGGCGATGACGCCGATCGGTTCCCGTCGCGAGTAGGAGTGCAGTGGCCGCCCCATGGACCCGTCGTTGGCAATGGACTCGCCGTTGATCTTGTCCGCCCACCCTGCGTAGTACCGCAGCGTCGAAATCAGGTTCGGTACGAACAGCATCCGTGCAACGGTGATCGGTGCGCCCATGTCCGATGCCTCCAACGCGGCCAGCACATCTTGGTCTCTCTCCACCAAATCGGCCAGCCGGAACAGCAGGACGCCTTTGCCCGACGGAGGTGTCGCCGCCCAAGCACCGCGCAGAGCGGCCCGCGCCGCGCCAACGGCACGGTCCACGTCTGCGGCGTCCGCACTCTGCAATCGGGTGATCGTGTCACCGCTCGACGGGTTGATCGCGGGAAACTCGTCACCGTGGCCGGCGACCCATTCACCGTCGAGGAAGAGCTGGCGCGGAGCGTCCGAGATAGTCGTCACAGTGTATTTTCCTTAACATTGTTGGAGACGGTTCGACGAAGGCCGGCGGTCGCCGACCCGCTCGATGGCGTGGGAATGGACCCGATCAACCCAGGCCCGATGCGGTGAGGGAATTGAAGTCGTTGGCCTGCAGCAACTCCTGGAGCTGTCGCCGACGCACCCCAATGTTGCTGCCCTCGATGAGGGTAAGCGACAGGGTGTCGTGCAATAGACCAATCAGCGGATGCGCGTTGTCGTACGCTTCCACGCCGACAACCTTAATCATCGAATTGACGACGTCGAGTGCCATTTCCGATCCGAAGATCTTCGCGTGCAATGCCAACTCCGGTCCGGCGGGCGATTGCGCCACCACCGCATCGAGCGCCCGCCAACCCAGCAGACGGGTTGCCTCGATCTTGCCCTTGGCGTCCGACAGCAGGTCGGCGACTGCCTGATGCTCGATAATCCGAACCGCGCCGCCGCGCTTCTCCCGGCAGGCGAAGTCGTGCGCGATGTCGAAAGCACGACGCATGAATGCGGTCGCGGTGATGGCTATGGACGCACCGCTTCCGAAGAAGGCGTTGCGACACAACTGCACGCCGTCGCCCTCCGCACCGATCAAGTTGTCCTTGGGGACGCGGACGTTCTCGAGCAGGACACGCGTGGTCAGACAGCCACGGAGGCCAGGCAGGTCGTAGACGTGATCGACGGTCAAACCGTTTGCCAGGTGCTCACGCTCGGCTGCGATGAGCGAGACCCCGCCCGGGGTTCGACACACGATCGTCATGACATCGGGTCCCTTTCCGTCCCACCCGGAGAGGTGCGACGACCACGCCTTGGCGCCGTTAATCACCCATTCGTCACCGTCGAGGTACGCCGTGGTCCGGGTGCCCTCGGCGGGCGGTGGTGCGTCGAAATTGGCGCTCCCGCCGGGCTCGCTGTAGGCCATCGCGGCGAGCGGGGCGCCGGAATCGGCCAGGAAGGGTGCGGTGAATCGTTGGATCTGATCGGGGGTCCCCGCCTCGAACACGGGCGCCAGAGCGATCACCGGACCCGCCATGGAGATCAGGAAATCCGGTGCCACACAGCAGAGTTCTTCGATCGCGGCGGCGAGTCCCGCCCCGCTGACAGCGCGTCCCCCGAACGGAGCGGGAATGAACTCCTTCAAGAGCCCCGCGGCGACAGCCTTCTCCATGTACGGACGGGCGAGCATTGCACGCTTCTCGGGATCGGGCTCCGAGGCGAAGGCCGCTGCAAGGGGCGTAAGGTGTTCGACGGCGAATGTGCGCGCGAATTTCGCCAAGTGCAGCTGCTCGTCGGTGAGGGTGAACTGTGCGTTCATCTGATACTCGTTTCGTCAATCGGGTGACGCCGCCACGGGCCGTGTCGTGTTCGGCGCCGACGGCTTCGCATGTCGATCGGGAGCCTAGGGGGCCGGCGGCGGGACGGTGCTCGTCGTAGGCGAATGCACAAATATGGGGGGTTTTTGCACAGCCTTCGACGGGGGCCTGGCTCCACGCCCGTCAAGACGGGCTTCGGGCCGTTCGTTGGTATTCGCTGGGGGTGGATCCGAACTCACGGCGAAACGCGCGCGAGAAGGAGGCGGCGTTGTCGAATCCGAACTCCGCAGCGGTGGCAGCGATGCTACGGGTCGGCGACGTCGTGAGCGCTGCCGCGCACCGGACCAACCGCTCGTGGCGGACGTGGGCCGCGAACGTTGTCCCCGAGGCACTGAAAAGCTTTTGCAGTGACCGTTCCGAGATGCCGAAGTACGCGCAGACCGATGCCGCAGACAGGGAGCCGTCACGCGAACGACTGGCTACGTAGGTTTCGACTGCACGGCGCAGGGCGGCGGGATCCGTGACGATGTCCGCAGCCGACCCACTCGGCATGCTGGCACTAACTGTTGCCGCAAATGCTCTCTCCCACAGCGTGTCCTGGACGTCACCCCTACGCGGGGGGCCGTCGTCCGCGATAGCTGGATCATCGGCGGCCATCTCCCACACCTGCCGCATCATTGCACTGACTACTCGGCCGATACCGTCTCTGGTGTCGAGGACGGCACCCACGCCGGGTACCTCGATCTCCGACGGGTCGACGTCCGGCGACCGGCGGAGTTGAAAGGAGACGATCTTGAAGTCGGCCGGGCAGATGAACCGATACGGTGCGCGGGTATCCACCACGGTGAGCTGACCGGGTCGGACTCGAATTCGTCGGCCCGGGTGTTCGACCAGCGACTCTCCAGTCAGCTGGAGATTGACGTAGTAGTAGTCACCGACTGTTCGTCGGACCTCGGCTATTCCGTGTCGGACGTTCTGGGGGCGCGACGACAACACGCTGCACGTCAGCCCACCGACCGACCGCTGTTCCACCCGCGAGGTGAAGCCCACTCTGGAGTCGGGAGTAGGTACCGTCGACAAAGGCACGAACGCCCGCGCGACGATGTCGCACCAGCGATCGAACTGCTCGTCGACGGGCGCATCCGTGACATCCCAGACCGGCACCGTGGACCTCCTTTGTTGCGCTACGCGGTCGTTCTGCCGACTGTACGCCCTCCGAACTGCACAAACTGGACAGCCAGAGCAAAGGTTCCTTTACTTGCCAACAGCCGCACACCAGGGGCAAACAGATCAGTACAGGGTGACTCCGATGTCGTTGGCGGTTGCAGTACAGGAGTGGCCAGACTTGGATTCCGATCAGGCTCCGTCGCCCAGCAGCAGGCCGGGCACGCGCCCGAGATCGCCCCGCCAGGAACTGCCATAGCGATCGCCGCTCACGAGCAACTGCCCGTCAACGCGCGACGGACCAGGTTTGACAGGTCGTGGCATCTCTGTACTTGTTGGTACACTATGTACTGGTCAGTACATAGTGTATCCTTTGGTACAGTTTTTGCCCTCGAAAGGAGCCCTTCATGTCTCGTCCTCCGCTTCCGCCGTTCACCGAGACCACCGCGAGCCAGAAGGTCCGCGCCGCCGAAGACGCGTGGAACACGCGTGACCCCGAGCGCATCTCCCTCGCGTACAGCGAGGACAGCTGGTGGCGTAACCGCTCGACCTTCGTCCAGGGCCGCGCCGCGATCGTCGAGTTCCTCACAGGCAAGTGGGACCGCGAGCTCGACTACCGGCTCATCAAGGAGCTGTGGGCATACACCGGCGACGTCATCGCTGTGCGCTTTGCCTACGAGTATCGTGATGTCACCGGTCATTGGTTCCGCGCGTACGGTAACGAAAACTGGCGCTTCGACAAGGACGGCCTGATGACCCACCGCCACGCGAGCATCAACGACGTCGCGATCACGGAGCCCGACCGAAAGTTCTTCTGGGACGCCTCCGGCTCCCGTCCGGCCGACCACCCCGGCTTGAGCGACCTCGGACTGTAATGGCCCGAACCGTCCTCGACCGCTCGGATGCGGTCCGCGCCCTGGCCGGAGTCTTCCGCAAGCGAGGCTTCGAAGGCAGCTCTCTGTCGGTCATCCAACAGGAGACCGGACTCGGTCGCGGTAGCCTCTACCACTTTTTCCCCGACGGGAAAATAGACATGGCCCGCGCCGTCCTCGACCAGGTAGGCGAGTGGTTCGAGGAACGGGTCTTCGCACCCCTGCGCACGGCCGAGAACACAGCGAAAGCGGTCGAGGCGATGTCACAGGAGGTAGCCGACTACTTCATGTCCCACGAAAGCGTGTGCCTGTTCGCGGCAATCACGTTAGGCCAGGGGAAGGAGACCTTTGCCGAGGCGGTCCGGAGCTACTTCACTGACTGGATCGACGCCCTCGCGGAAGCGTTGCGGCGCGGCGGGCTCGCCAACCAAGAGGCGGCCGACCGCGCCCTGGACGCGGTCGCGACGATCCAGGGCGGGCTGATCTTGGCCCGTGCCTACGGCGACTACGCGACCTTCCTGCGGATCGTCGACCGCACCCAGCAGCACCTGCTCGCACCCGTTCCCTGATCGGGCTCACGCGGTAGACCCGCGCCGACGTCGCTCGGTTGCCGGACTGGCCCCGTCTCATCACGCACAACGTTCGTGCCCTGTGACTATCTCGTCCAATCCGCTACGCCTCAGACACACTCAGCATCAGTCCAACGGGTCGTGTGCCAGACCGCCGTCGGCGACTCCGGTGGGAGCCGCGCAAAGTGTCGCTGTGCCTCCTCATCGATGGCCTGTGCGAAGAACAATTGTCGCGAGACCCTCGATGGGTGAGGGTCGGCCGGGCGAGTGGGGTCGGTGGGGCGCTCGATCGGCTCCGGCGCAAAGGTGGTCTTAGGAACCACCGGCGCGAGCAGCACCAGCGCGGCCGTCTCGGCCGGATGCCCGCGTCGCACAGGTGAGGGAGGCAAGTCCGCCATTCTGTGCCCGATGAGGATCGGCCGGCTGTCCGCCTCCCGGGTCACGGCTGCGCAGACCGTGCCTACGTCCTCACAGGCCGCCGTCAGGATGTCGCAGCAGATCCATGTCTGCTCAGGCAGGGCCGCGGAGTCACCGTGGTTCAGTCGAGCGCAATGGTCCGCCAGCGGCGTCGGCCGAGAAGAGGCGCTGCACTGGCTTCCAACACCAGGCGCCGTGATGGCCCCATGCACCATGACGACAGGAGGACGGTCAGTCGGGGCCGGCCCCAGCTCGGTCACGGCGATGTCGCCGAGCTTCCGGTAGTCGACATCGGGAATGGGTGAGGACATGACCGCAACGTAGGGCACGCCGCGAACGACACAGGGTCACCCGAACGACGCAACTTTAGGCTGCTAGACCGCGCCGCGAAAGTACACGTCCAGGTGACGGAGCCGGAACTTGAAACCGCCTACGCTACGTGGGGTCAGACCGCCGACCATCTGGGGGAGCCCGTGCACGACCAACGCCTGCGAGCCGAGACTCCTGAGCCGCCGGACGCGATGGACGAGGTCGCCTACGTCGAGGACCTCGTCCGCCGACGCGGGTACGCACTGATGTACCACCGCGTCCTGGCCAAGCACGACCTCCCCGTGCTGCGCGCCGCGGACGGTCTGGTCTCGGCCGCCTACCTCGAGCACCGGAGCTTGGACCGCAAGACCAAGGAACTGTTGTTCGTCCTAAGCCTGACCGTTCTGCGGGGCGACCCAGCGCACATCGCGAGCCATGTGCGCGTGGCCCTCGAGGTCGGCGCGACCCCCACCGAGATCCTGGAAGCCATCGAGATCGCGCTGCCGGAGGCAGGCGTCGTCGCCTTCCAGCACGGGTTCGACGTCTGGCGCGAGGTCGTCGGTGCCGAGGGCGTGGTCCTCCCGTCCGAGGCAGAGACGGGAGCGAAGTAATCCCGGACGAGGCCGCGATCGAACGCCGGAGGATGCCACACACTCCTGACCGGAGTTGTTAGGCCATAACGGAAGTTCTGTACACGACGAGAGTCCCTGGGACAGTTAGCAGATGAGCCCGTCGTCAACTCATCCTAGCCGTGCATGGCTGGAAGAACGTGCTGAGCGCGGCGGCCCGCGCCGCAGGAGCCGCACCGATCTACGCCGGCCAACCCGGTTACAGCCGCAAACTCGACCGCGACGGCGACGGCGTCGCGGTCGAGTTTGCAGCGCTATCTGGACACGGTGGATCGTCGGCTGAGAGGTTTCAAGGTGGCATGCGAGAGTTTATGGATGTATTTGGTCCGCCGATCGCGCTCCTGACACTCATCCTTCTTGTCTGCGGCCCCCGATCGCAGGGGGAATGTGGCTGGTAGACAGAACGTTTTTAGACACTCTGGATCACCCGAAACGCCCTGTGTGACAACCCTTACGAGAACCAGTTGCAGGCCATCCCCGAACGACTCGCGAGAACGCCCCTCCAAGAGAACCCCGGCAGTCCAGATTCCTACAACACAGGAACAACCGCGTCGAGTACCGGGGGTTCTGCATACCGACAGGTGCCCTGGCGTTTAGATCGGCTACGCCGGAACCTCACGCCGGGTGATGCTGAGGCCCGTCAGTACCTTCGGCACGCCAGCTACAGGTCGACGCGACAGCGATGGCTTCGAATCTGGACCTGACATCGATCTTTCTGTAGATCTTCGACAGATGGAAACCCGACGCAGGCCGAGTCCGCTTCTTCGGTCGCCGCCCGAGGGTAGAGCGGGAACAGCTTGGAGACCACCATGAGTAGAACACGCACGTGGCGCTCCGTAATCGTCGCGGCGATGCTGTTGCCCTTCGGCGTGGCCTGCGGCGCAGGAAGTTCGGAGAACGCGATGTCGGTCATGGTCGACGTCGGGTACCTCCCCAAACACGCCCCCTTCTTCGCCGCCGTCGATCGCGGGTTCTTCGGCGAGGAGGGACTCGATGTCACCATCATGCCCGGCTCCGGTTCGAACAATACCGTCGCTGCGGTGAAAACCGGAAAGGTGGATGCCGGTTGGGCCGACTTCGGTGTCACCGTCCTAAATCAGGGCCGCGGCGCTCAGTTCACGCAGGTCAACCTGTTACAGGCACGATCCGCATATGCGGTAGTCGCGATGTCCGACGGAAACATCCATGACTGGGACGACCTCAAAGGCAAACCCGTCGCCACCGAAGGTGCCGACGCCATGACATCTATGTGGCCCTACGCCCTGAGCAAGTTAGGACTGACCGAGCAAGACGTCGATGTCGTCCACGCCGCCAGCAGCGCCAAGATCCCCGGTCTGCCCTCGAAGCAGTGGGATGCCAACCTGGCGCTATCGGTATCGGATGCTCCCGCGATCGACGCGCTCGGCAAGGTGCCGGTGGTGCTGAAGTGGTCCGAATTCGGCATCGACTTATACGGCAACGGCATCATCTTTCCAACGAACAGCTGAGGAGCCATCCCGACCGGGTCAAGCGATTCAATCGGGCGATGCAACGTGCCTACCTGTGGTCGTGTGAGCACCCGCAGGAAGCCGCCGACTCCTTCCACAAGGAGGTCCAAGGATATGAGACCAGCACCGTGGTGCTCGCACTGGAAGAACAGTGTGCTCTCAACCAGCGCGTCGGTGAAGAGGATGTGCCATTCGGTCACATGAACGATGCCGGGGTACAGCAGATGATCGATGTCTCGCGCGAGTTCCTTGGCCTCGACCCGAATACCACACTGAATCCCACCCAGATCTACAGCAACGACTACCTCGAGCCTCTTTCCAGTGACGACATCGCCGCACCTTGACCCCCACTCGCCCCGGAGCCAGTAATCAACAGTCACAAAGCAATCCGTGTCAACAATGTCGGGGTCTCGTTCCGGTCCCGTGACGGCGACACCAACACCGTCCTACGGGGCGTGGATTTCGACGTCGAGCACGGCCAGTTCGTGTCCATCGTCGGTCAGTCCGGTAGCGGTAAGACAACGCTACTCAAGACGATTTCAGGACTGCAGCCTGCCACCGAAGGCGAAGTGCTCATCAAGGGCGCACCCATCGCCGCGGGGCTGGAGGACATCGGCATGGTGTTCCAAAGCCCCGTCCTTCTGCCCTGGCGTCACAACCTGGACAACGTGTTGCTGCCTCTAGAATTTCACGGCACCCGCGACGCGAAAGCCAAAGACAAAGCCAAGCAACTCCTAGCGATGGTCGGGCTGGATGGCAAGGCGAAACGGTATTCCTACGAGCTCGCCGGCGGCATGCAGCAACGTGTCGCCATCTGCCGGGCTCTGGTCTCCGACCCGGAATTGCTGCTCATGGATGAACCGTTCGGGGCCCTCGACGCAATGATCCGCGACAGCATGAACTTCGAGATCCAGCGGATCTTGCGGCAAGCGGGATGCAGCGTCGTATTCGTCACGCACAGCATCTCCGAAGCTGTCTGGCTCAGGGACCGGGTCGTCGTGGTCGGCGGACGCCCCGGACACATCGTCGGCGGCATCGCCATCGACCTGCCCCGCCCGCGGGACAAAACGCACCGCTACTCCACCGAGTTCGCCAGCTACGTCATCGAAGTCGAATCACACATCGGAGTCACAACCGGAATCAGCTGACCGACAAGACTCCGACCACCTTCGCCTCAACGACAGGAACGCCATGCTGCATCTCATCTATCCGCAGACCCCACACCACTGGCCGCCCAATTCGATCTGAATCCACAACGCAGCCTGCTGTTCACCGCTATCCGGCTGGACTCTCATCCGCTGGTCGCACCGCTGATTGCCACGCGCGATGGCGACGAACCCACATTGCTGGTTCGCCAGCAGGAACAGGGCAACATGCTCTCCGCCGGAGTCCCTCGAGACCGAATCCGATTTTATGCCCCGTGGGCGACCATCGATCCGCGCCCCGTCGCTGGTGTCGACGCGGCCGCATTGTTGACCGCCCTGGTATCCGAGATCGCCGGTGACGGCGCGGTCGTGTTGGGAGCCGATGTGGTCTACAGCCACCAGCTGGCACTCGCCGAGGCCTTGGATGTCACCACCGAATCGGGCGAGCCGACTCCGGTACGGGTCCACGCGATCTCCACCGCTGAGGTAGAAGAGCGGTTTACGCAATGGCGTGAACGCGGTGCTGTCACGGCAACCGAGCTGATCGCCGACGTTGCTCACCTGAACGGCCTCGCCGCGGATTTCGGTGTCGGTGACACCCGTTATTCGCGGCTGGAATCCCTGGCCACGGAGCGTGAGCTCGATGCTCTGGTCATCGCCGCGCCGCCCAACTTCTCCGAAGTCACCGGACATGTGCCCGGCGACGGAGCGGTCGCTGTATGGGTGCCGGGCACCGACCGGATTCTCGTTGCGGCCTCCGACGCCGCTGACAGAAATCACTACGGCACCGCGGTCGGCGAGTACGCGTCACTCGGCGAGGCCGTCACCGCTCTCATACCCGGTCGCCGGATCGGCGTCGAAGAAGAGTTCATCTCGGTGAGTGCCGCCGGCGAACTCGCGGCTCACGGTCTCGAACTGGTGCGGGCTTCCACGGATCTCGCCCACTGGCGCGATATCCGCGACAACGAAGATCTTCCCTTCCAGGTGCTCGCCGCGCGCACCAGTGTGTACGCCATCGTGGAGGCGCTGCGTGGGCCGAGCACGAAATCGACGCCGGGATCGAATTCACCGAGATCGACATCTACCACCGATACCTCGGCCACATCGAAGACTTCCAGCGCGACAACGACATCCCGTTCGAGGTGAAGCCGTACTTCATCAACCTCCACTCGTCGAACCGGATGCTGTTTCCCGGGCCGCCTGTGGACTTCCCCATCAACAGTGAGACCACCTGCATCCAGCTCGATGCCGGGGTGCAAGTCACCATCGACGGCGTCGTCGTGGCCACCTCAGACATGGCGCGATCGCTGCCACGAACGGCCGCGGCGAAAGAGGCCTACAAGTTCTTCTTCACCGTAGTCCGGGAGGGAATCATCGGTCAGTTGCGTCCCGGCGTAGTCTGCGAGGACGTTCATGAAGGGACCCTCGAGTTCCTGGCACCGGATCTGCCCCGCATGATCGAGATCAGGATGATCGGTGAAGAAGTTGACTTCAACACGATCTACCGAGGCCGCAACGTCGGGCACCTGATGGGCAAACAGGAGTCCTTCGCCAATGAGTTGCGCCCGGGATACAAGCACGCCCTGGATGTCGGCTCCTACGGTGCCGCCGAGATTCCCTGGCGGTACAACGATGCCGCGATCGGCACCGAGGACCTGTGGTTCATCGGTACCGACCGAACCTACATCCTCACGCAGCGCTGAACAGGAGCAGACACGTTGATCGACAGCAACACCCTTGATCCGCACCGCCGCCTGGCCGACAGACAGCTGAGCCTGCCTGACCTCGGCGCCCCTGACTACGCCTACGAAGCCTGGACAAGGCACCGTGACATCTTGTACATGTCGGGACAGATCTCCCGGGCCGCGGACGGACAGATACTCACTGGCCGCGTCGGTGCCGACGCGACCGTGGCTGACGCATCCACGGCCGCGGAGACCGCAGCGCTGAACCTACTGGACAGAATCGATCAGGCCGTCGGCCTCAGCCAGGTCTGACAGATCCTGAAGCTGAACGTCTGGATTGCCAGCGACACTGATTTCACCGACCAGCCGACGCCGCATCACGACTCCTGATCGACATCCTCGGCGAGGCGGGCCGGCACGCCCGGACCACGCTGCCGTCACCTGTGCTGCCGAAGAACGCTCTGGTCGAGATCGACGCCACGGTCGCAGTCTCGGTGAACGAATAAGAATTGGTTCCGTCGGGGAGTTCCTTGAAGCGCGACGGCGGCGTGGTGAAGGAACCAGCGAAGTGTTCGCCGCGGCGTTCATACAGGCTGGTCAGGAATCGGAAGCCGCCAAGCCAGGCGACCAGCAGGAAGTCGCCTGGCTTGACGAACCTATCGGCGCACCCCGACCCTAAAAGGATCCGGTGCTCCGATTAACGATCCCTGACCGGTAAGGGCTGTCGCCGCCGATCGCCCTTCGACGGGACCCGGTGACCCCTGTCGCGGTGAATCAAGTCGCGGAGTGCGCCCTCGATGTCGCTCAACTCATCGCGTCTAGGTGACACCCTGAAACGCTGGTTAGCTTCTTCGAGCACTCTCGCGGTGAACAAGTGCTGACAGCCACTTGGACAGCGCGGCAGGGCATGCACCTAATGTCGTCGGACCTGCCGGATGCGTGGGTCAACGCGCTGGGTCGCATTGGCCATGATCTGAACGTGCGTCAGTACGGCGGTGTGATCGAGCGGATCGACTGGGTCGCCGAGTACGAACCGGACAGCGGCTACGTGTTCCTTCTGAGCGATGTGACGGTGCTCGGTCGCGGGCCCAGCGGGTTAGGCATGAGCGGAAGTACCGCGCAGGTCGACGACGACGAGGAGTCGGTCGTCGTCTGCACCGCCGACCTCGTTCAAGACCAGGTGGCCCGATCCCATGTCGCGTGGCCGTGGGGCGATACCGGTGGATTCATGACCCCTCGACTCGTCGATGCCATCGCGGTCTGGTCCGAGAAAGGCCGCCAAAGAGTGATCGGAAGCCTTTGACAGCAATTAAATCCGGGCGACGAATGTGACAGTTGATCTCGCATCGAGACACCACAGAGGGATCGGCCATCGGACGTGCGGTCGTGCTCGTGCTCGTCGTCGATTTCGACCTGCACGAGCACATGGTGCATGTGAGCCCATCGTGTCCGCTTCCCCCGACGCGGAGGCGTGGCAGTGCGGCGGGTAGGTCAGAAGAGGGTGTCGCGGACCCGCAGCGGCCGGTAGCCGGTGGGGCCGAGCTGGGCGATTTCGCCCTCGATGTCCACGTCGATGGAACCGAAGAAGTTGATGTTCGCGCTGTGCGCCGGCGAGATATGGGCCAGGACCTCGTCATCGACACGCCGTCCCGCGGTGCGCATCGCGGCCACCGCAAGCCCGTAGTACTCGGTCGTCCAGGCCACCACGGCGTTGGTGACCAGCGTCAGGCACCAAACCTGCTCGGTCTGCTGTTCGAGGTGACGGGCACGGACGGCGCCCTCGTGCGCGTAGAGCAGGTCCCGCTTGAAGGCGTGCAACGACTCACCCTTGTTCAGCTGACGCGAGATCCTGCGGCGATACGCCGGATCGGTCAAATACCGGACGGTGTAGATCGTACGACGCAGCGCCCATACTCTTTCAGCGCCGCAGCCAGGGTGTTCTGCCGGCCCGACGCAGAAAGCTTCCCGACCAGCAGCGACGCGCTCGCGTGCCCGAACTTCAGCGACCCGGCCAACCGCAGCAAATCGTCCCAGTGCCCGGCGACCAACTCGATGTTCACTCGGCGGGTCAGCAGCGGCCCGACGAGCGGGTCTACGACGACGGACGGATGCGCCGTCTGCGCGTCGAACGCATGCTCCAGGGCTACTCCCCATCGGCAGTCGCAGCAGCGCGCACCGTCCGCGTGATTTCCCGATTCACTGAGCACGAGATTACCGACACCTCGGTCACCATCCGGTCGGCGCAGATCGTCAACGCATTCAAACGCAACGATTTCCTGACCTTCGGCGCGAACCTGACCCACACCATCGTCTTCGACGACGAGGGCCCCGACAAGATCTCCCTCAAGGTGGTCCGTCTGATCGACAGCGAGGACGCGGTCAGCGCGTCCGGTTATCTGCTCTGAGAGGCTCGCGATGAACCCTCACACTGCGTCGGGTATCGCCGTCGTCACCGGCGCCGCCGGCGGAATGGGCGCTGCCATCGCCCGCAAGCTGCACACCGACGGCCACCGAGTACTCCTCACCGACCTCGACACCGTCGCGGTCGACGCCCTCGCCGCGGAACTGTCGGCGGACGGTGCCACCGCCCGCGGCATCAAGCTGGACGTCAGCCGAAAGCTGCCTTCGAGGAGGGCCTCGCGGCCTGTGAAGACCTTTGGGGTACCCCCACTGTCGTCGTCAACAACGCCGCCGTCACCCGCGCGGCCGATCTAATGACACTCGACGAAGACGAGTTCACGGGCGTGCTCACCACTAACGTCAACGGCATCTTCTTCGGCTGCCAGGTGTTCGGAGCAAGCAATGGCCGACAAGGGATTCGGGCGTATCGTCAACATAGCGTCGCTGCCGGGCCAGAACGGCGGAACCGCCACCGGCGGGCACTATGCCGCGTCCAAAGGCGCCATTCTCACCACGACCAAGATCTTCGCCCGGGAACTCGCCGCGCAGGGCGTGACGGTCAACGCCATCTCCCCCGGTCCCCACGATCTTCCTGTCATCCGCACCACGGTGCCGGCCGACAAACTCGACGGGATCATCGCGGGCATCCCGGTCGGGCGACTCGGGAGCGCATCGTTCATCGCCGACACCGTCGCACTGTTGACCTCCAAGGACGCCTTCTTCGTCACCGGCGCCTGCTGGGACATCAACGGCGGCCTCTATCTGCGCCGACCATCCTGTCCCATGGTCCCTTATTCCGTTGTCGCTACACAAGGAGAAAAGGACATGACACTCATCGACGTCATCGTCTCCGACATCACTCAGGAAACACCGACCGTCAAGTCAATCACGCTCGTAAAGGACGACGGGTCACCGCTGGGCCTTACCTGCCGGGCGCACACATCGACGTCGAGGGTCCGACCTCGATTACCCGCCAATACTCGCTCTGCAGCACGCCCTACGCACCGGACTCGTTCGTCTTCGCCGTCAAGAAGGAGGCGAACTCACGCGGCGGATCCGCAGCACTGCACGAACTCACCGTCGGGGACGCCCTCCGCATCAGCGCACCCCGAAACCTGCTCACCATCGCCCCGAAGGGGCATCACCACGTCCTAGTCGCCGCCGGCATCGGCATCACGCCGATGCTGAGCATAGCCCGCTACATGGACGTCCACGGTTTCAGCTTCGAGCTCCACTACTTCGCACGCACCGAAGCCGAAGCCGAGTTCCTGCCCCTGCTCAACGACCGGTGCCCGGACAAACTGCACCAGCACCTCGGAGTTTCCCGCGAGAATCAAAAGCAGGCATTAAGGGGCGCATTCGCCGCACTGCCCTTGAACACTCACATCTACACCTGCGGACAAGCAGCTTCATGGACAAGGTCGTCGCCGTCGCGCGCGAACACGTCGCACCCGATGCCATCCACCTCGAGAACTTCCATGCCTCGGAGCAACCCGACTCATCTGAGAACACCGCGTTCGCGGTAGAACTGGACGGATCGACCTATCAGATTCCGGCGGACAAGAGTATCGTCGAGGTCCTCCAGGACAACGGTTGCGATATCGACACCTCCTGCCAGTCTGCGGGACCTGCATCATGCAGGACCTCGAAGGCTCACCCGAACACCGCGACAACGTGCTCACCAAAGCCGAAGGAATCCGGCCAGGTCTTGGCGGTGTGTGTGTCCCGCGCGAAGGGGCCACGACTCGTCCTCGACTACTGTTGATCCGCCCGTGATCAGAACTCGTTCGGGACCTCGACGTCGTACCGGAGCAGGTCCCGAACGAAGGTTCCGATGCTGTCCGAATCGGTCTTGCTCTTGATTCGGGCCCGATGCACATCCACGGTCTTCACACTCATCCCCAGCCTGCGGGCGATGTTCCGACTAGGCAGACCTTCGAGCACCAACGCCAGAATCTGCCGCTCCCGCGGCGTCAACCCCTGAAGCTTCTCCCGCAGCTCCACGCGTGCGACATGCCCGGCGAAACGAGTCCTGGCTCGATCCGCACCGGACTGGACCGCATCGAGCAACCGCTGCGGATCGTACGGCTTCTCGAGAAAGTCCATCGCCCCCTTCTGCAGAGTCGACACGGACGTCCTGATGTCGCCGTGTCCGGACACGAAAATGATCACGACATGCGGGGCGAACTCGTTGATTTTGTCCTGCAACCGCGTGCCGCTAATTCCCGGCATACGCACGTCGAGGACGATGCATGCCGGATTCGTACCGTCGTATACGTCGAGGAACGAATCGGCACTATGGCAGATCACCGGCTGGATTGCAATACTTTCGAGAATCCAGTTGATAGAGTCACACAACGCCGGGTCATCGTCGACGACATACACCCTCGCATCGGGTACGGGGACATCTTTATCCATCACTTGCTCGGTCATATCAACTGTCCGCTCCCACCGCGACAAGTGCGCTTCGCGCCATTCGGCGCTCCCCCTGTCACCGGCCTCCATATCGGGTTGCATCACACGGGCTCTTCGACGGCCTTGTCCCAGGCTGCTTCGGCAGTCCAGTACTGGGCTCCTACCGCGCTGGTCTTGGACTCCCAGTCAGTGGTGCGTCGGAGCAGCGGTTCCTCACGACGGACCGATGCGTCCGCTGCTTCCGGCCCGTCCGCCTCCACCGTCCAATGCACCCAGTTGACCTCACGTCCATACTCGTCATGGACGAATAAGTCGACATGATGCCAGCCGTAGTTGAAGGTGTCCTCGTAGCAGGTGAGAAATATCCGATGATGGGTGACCGGACGCGGTCTCAGCATCGATTCTCCTGACATCATAAGTTGGCCCATTCCTTACATCACTGGTCCACCGGAGGACTTTCCCGGAGAATCTCTTCGAGCCTCTCCCCCATCGCGAACAAGTAGTCCTCTCTCCCCGGCAAGCCGAGGATCTGCACCCCTAGCGGCAGTCCTGCAGTCGTGCGCGCTCCCGGAACGACCACCACCGGTAAGCCCAAGAACTGCCAGGGGCGACTGAGGACAGGCGACCCGGTCGCCGCCAGTCCTTGCGGCGCAGGGCCTGTAGCGGCAGGGCCGATGATCACGGCCGATCCGCCGAGGATCTCACCTACCGATTCCCGTGATCGATCCCGTCTGATCAGCGCCGCCAAGTGCTCGGAGGCGGAGATCGCCCGCCCCTGCTGCAGCAAGTCCTTGAGCTGCGGACTCAGATCGTCCAGATGCCGTTCGAATTCATGAACGCGGGTACGTGCGGCCTCGTAAGCCATGACCGTGACATGGTCCCCTGCAAGGGTCCGCACGTGATCGTCCCAGTCGAGCGGTTCCGAATGCAGACCCACCTCGGCCAAGACGGCCGGGAGTCGGCCCAACAAAGCGATCATCGGGGAGTCGAGATAAGCGAGATTACTTCCTCTCCACACGAATGCGCGGTCCGGAAGACCGGACCGCGCACAGGTGGTAGAACCGACGAAGGCGTCGTGAACGTAACGCAGATCAGTGACGGTACGGGTCAGCAAACCCAGGGAATCGAGAGAGCTACTCAGACCGACGATTCCCGACATCTCGGTGCTGCCATGAGCGAAAACCATTCCCGCCGTCCCGCAGTAGGAGGCCGGCCGAGTCAGAGAACCTGCAGTCTGGGTGCCGAGCGCCAACGGCACAGTCCCGGCTCCTACCGCCGCAGCGGATCCGCTGGACGATCCCCCGGGCGTGCGATCAGGTGCATGCGGGTTACGAGTGGGTCCCGGTCGGAAGTATCCGAACTCTGTCGTGACCGTCTTACCTTGGACAACGGCGCCGAGTGCACGCAGCCGGGCCACGCAGGGAGCATCTGAGACCGCCGCGGTGGACGAGAGGATCGACGATCCTGCGCGAGTCGGTATCCCGGCGACATCGATGAGATCCTTCACGCCAAGCGAAATTCCTTGCAGTGGGAAATCATAATGGTAGCCCTCGACCTTCGCTGCATCGTCGAGGGAACTGGTCGACAACTGCACCCAGGCCTTCAGCACGGGCTCTTGGGCATCGATCGCAGCTCTGACTCGGGACACGAGTTCCGCCGCCGTCGTCAAACCGGTCCGGACCGACCTCACCTGATCTGCAATGGACAGCTCAACCTCGGGCGCGTTCAAATCATCCTCCTGCAGTCGCTGGCCCTCTTAGTTTGCCCGTGAATTGGGTCCACCGACAGTAAAGGTTTCCCCCCTACCCGAGTAATGCAAGGCGCCGTAAGTTTTTCAACATCTGAGCACCTGATTCGCCCGTCGGTGGTCCGGTACGGCGCGATCACCCCGGACGCCTCTATCGCACCCTCCAGCCCCATTCCCAGCCCACAAGAAAGGCCGCCTCTCATGGCTTCAGTCGTGGCACCGGAAAAGATCCTCGATGTCTTCCGATCTGGAGGCATCGAAGAAGATCGACTTCGGCAGGATGAACCGAGATGCCTGGCTGATCACAACGTCGCTCGTTCCCTTCCAGATCCTCGCGCTCGCCGACAAAGCGGTATTCGGACTCATTGTCACCGAAACGATTCCCGGTCTGGAAAGCTCAGCCGTCGAGTTGGGCTAGTCCGCGCTGCGCGGGCCTACGCCCGCAAACAAGTCCGAATGACGGCCGAGTGACAGTCGCTCGTAGGCCTCCCATCGGCAGCGCCTTCTTCCTCGACGCCGCTGTCTCCGTGATCACGAATATTCTCCCAGCCAGGGTCTCGGTGCGCTGCACCATTCTCGCGGTGGGTGTGATGTGGACTGTGATGCAGTTCCCCATTTCGCTCGGCGATGGCGCCGCAATCCGTCTGGTTACCCGGTTCGTTATCAGCGGTGCCGCGAGGGGGACGCCGGCCCCTGCCATGTCGTTGGCTTCCGCAACGATCACCCGCGTCGTCCTGCTGTTCGGCGGCAGACGGAGCATCCTCTTCTTCCGTCCCGAGTTTCTCGGACGCGCAGCGCAGACACATCACCGTAGAGGCAGAAACCCTCCAGATTGACTATCTCTCTCGACCGAGGAGAGCCTTTATGCGTGCCGACACTAATAACATTGACAAAGGACTTCTCCGCGAGGTGATGGGCCACGATCCCACCGGCGTTGCAGTCATCACCGGACGTTGCAGCAGACGGTGAACTACTTGCCCTCGTCGTCGGAACATTCAGTTCGGTATCGCTCGATCCCCCCTCGTATCCTTCATGCCGATGAAGACTTCCAAGACCTTCGACAAGCTCCGTCGGTGTGACTCGATATGCATCAATGTCGTCGGCGGCGAGCAAGAAGATCTGGTTACCACGATCACCCGACGCCGGGAGAACAAGTTCGACGGAATCGACTGGTGAACATCACCATCCGGTGATCCGATTCTCGAACAATCGATCGCCTGGATCGATGCGCGAATCGCGGACCTCGTCGATGCCGGCGACCACTGGATCGCCCTCTGTCGCGTGAGCGGCATGGCAGTCACCAACCCTGTTGCGCCCCTGATCTACTTCCAAGGCGGCTACGGCAGCTTTGTCAACACATCGTTAATGGCTCGCCTCCAGCACGAAATCGATGCCGCGGAAGCAGTACGCCCTGAGGTCGAATCCCTTGCCCACACTATTGGATGCGAGGTCGCTCTCTACACGGCAATCAGTCGAGACGAAATTGCCATGGCTCTGTCCGCATTCGGCCCCGGCATCGAACGGGAGAACGGACTCGCACGACGGTTACCGACCGTTCCACCCATCGGCGACAGTATCGTCTTCAACCTGGCCGATGACGAGCAGGAGCGATGGCTTGCGAAGGCCGCCGGAACGGACGACCACGCGCGAGAGGTCTACCGGCAACGGATCGACTTCATCCGAACACACGGTTATGTGCTGTCGCTGCTCCCGCAGGAAGGACAAACCGCCTACGGGAGGATGAGCGAAGCCACGCGACGCTACGAATCTGGACGCCTCACGCCACTGGAAGAACGTGACATCCAGGCATCAATCCTCAAATCCGATGTCGATTACCGGGTCCAGGAACTCGATCCCGGTAGCCGCTACGACGTCGGCTCGCTCGTACTGCCTATCCGCGATTCGGAGGGAAACGGCACACTTACTTTACGCCTGGCTCAACTTCCACTTCGCGCATCAGGGACGACGGTCGCCGAGTGGGTCTCACAAGCCATGATCATCGTCGCTGCGCTAGAGCGTAAGGACTCTCGACGAAGCCCCTATATCTCGTTGACCCGAATCTGTGTCTTCGAGGCCGCGTTGCATTGCCGGTAGATGCTCCGGGCGAGGTAGCCGCTGGAGGATACGGCGGATCGCGGTCGGTCTTACCCGCAGCGCGGCGCGGTCGAGTAGCGCGGGTGTTGGGGGCGTGGACCATTCGCACCATCGCTTCGCCGACACCATCGCTTCGCCGCGACGAACTGACCGCGCGTGGCGCCGCCTGTGTTGACCGCGGCACCGAGAACGGCCATCACACCGCAGCCGAGCAGGCCAAAGATGGCAGGATCGGCACTCGGGTCAACCTCAGTGCACTGACCGGCGTGCACCAGAGTCCTGTCGGCGAATGCTCCGAGGCCCAGCGCCGGGTGATTTCGGTGCCGTCCTCGAGCGTCATCTTCATAGTGGCATTGAAGTTGTCGAAACAGCCGCGCGGCCTTGGCCGCACACCGCGCGCCAATTCAGGATGAAGACATCACCACGGCGACCGACTCGAGGACGCCGGCGGCCTCGTGGCACTAGGAACGGGAACTCGCCGTTGATGTCGATCTCGCGGTGGTGCAGGTCGGTGTGCAACTTACCGCAAGCCGCGATGGCGACGACAACTTCACCGGGTCCGGGATCGAGGATCACGATGGGCGCTCCTCTCAAGCGAGCGACGAATCGGCGGACCTGCTGTGGCATGACTGTCGCTCCTTGACTTCTGCGCGGATTTACTGTCCGCTGTTGACAGCGTGGACTTGACTGCTCACCTGGAATTCGAAGCCTCTGCGCGCGATATACTCACGCAAATGCGGCGTGAGGTAAGTACCTCGACAGTCGGTGCGAGGACGACTGACGTTCCCCGTTTATCCAGTCCTGGCGAGAGACCCGCAGTTCCGAGGGCCTCCTACAGTAAGTAAGATCAGAGGTGAAAATTCCGTGAACGCTCGCGAAGCTCGTCAATGGCGCCAGAGGCGCCGCGCCGGTTGGATGGAAGCCAACCGCCAACGGACCCATCCTGACTGCGAGGCGGAGCGCCTCATAGGGTTCGCCAGCATGTGGGTGCCGTACGGGGGTGCTTCCGAGGAGGAAATCCTTGTGCAGTTCGGGATGACGCGGCGCCGGTTCCTCGAGCGATTGTGGCAGGTCATCCCCGAGTCGACCTGTTCCGAGGCCGAGATACACAGATTGGCGAACGCATACCCGCGCCACCGGCGCGGTTCCTCACCCCTCCCGTAAAACGCGACAATCTGTTACGCCCAGCTTCGCATTTCAGCTGACGACCCGACGGTCTTGAGAACATGCGAGAAACTGCGGCACTCCAGAGTTGATCGCGATGCGCCGCAACATTTTCGACCATGTCCACAAACGCTCAGCATGGTCGCGGCGCGACTCGGACAGAAACAACGTTCCCCGGGCCCGGCTTATGGTCGCTCGATGCGTCAGATACTCCCGCAGCAACACCCCGGTCGGCGCCGAATACCGCACTATTCGCTCGAGCCGGTTCTTCGTCGTCTCTGCCCGCACTCGTAACATTCGACGAGCTGGATCAAGGTCGTCGGTGCGCAGCGCGCACAGCTCCTCGCACCGCAACGCGGCGTCGTAGGCCAGAGCGAGCATCAGCCGGTTGCGCAACGGCTCGGCCGCGGCGACGGCGAGGATGTCGAGCCACTGCTGCTCGATCGGGATCCACGGAAGTTTCACCAGCCGCCGCACAAGGCCACGCTGCTGCCCACCCCACGTCCGCCCTGGCGTATACCAGCCTCAACCAACAGGATTAGATACCCGAACGCCCTCCTCCACCAAAAAGTCGAAGAATAGCCGCACTGAACCATCCCGGGTCCGATGCACACACTGTTATTTGTGTGCGACCGGTTGATCGGCACGTTGTGCAGCGTAGTACCTGGCCTCGTACTCGGTGGGCGGGATCCGCCCAAGGCGGTGCATCAGCCGGTCGGTGTTGTACCAGTGCACCCACGCCGAGGTGGCCTCCTCGACGTCGCTGACGGTGCGTAGCGGCCCGATGCGGAACGGGGAGTCGTCGGCGATGCACTCGGCCTTGTAGAGCCCGACCGTCGTCTCGGCGAGGGCGTTGTCGAAGGCGTCGGCCACCGACCCGCTCGACGGCAGCAGTCCCTGCACGAACAGGGTCTCCCCGAAGCGCAGAGCCGTATATTGACCAGGCTCAACCGGTGGAAGCAACACCTCGATCATGGAGGTGTGGGAATGGGACGCCCACCCGGGTGGGCGGCAGCGTTGACGGGGCGTGCGGTGATGCGGTCACCGGGACGACCTCGGTGCGCCGAGACCTCGAGCGGGCATTCTGGGCGCGGATCGCCGAAGGCCTCACAAGCGACGACGCAGCGACCGCGTGCGGCGTGTCGGGGCCGGTAGGGACACGGTGGTTCCGCCAGGCTGGCGGGATGCCACCGATCGAGTTGACCCCGGTCTCGGGGAGGTACCTGTCGTTCACCGAAAGCGAGGATATCGCGCTGTTGCGAGCCAAGGGTATGAGTATGCGCGGCATCGCTGACCGGCTCGGACGATCCCCGTCGACGATCTCGCGAGAGTTGCGGCGGAACGCCGCCACCCGTAATGGGAAGCTCTCATACCGGGCGTCGACCGCACAGTGGAAGGCCGACCTCGCCGCCAGGCGCCCGAAGCCGGCGAAGCTCGCCGAACATGATCGATTGCGAGAATATGTGCAGGACAAACTGTCCGGTGTGATTCGCGCCCAAGACGGCACCGTGGTGTCCGGTCTGGATGCGGCTTGGATTGGCCGCAACAAGCCTCGGCGCGGTGATCGCCTCGGCGCGGTGATCGTCGGTGGGCGACGGCGTGGAGTCCGGAGCAGATCTCGAATCGCCTACCGATCGACTATCCGGAGGATCCGTCGATGCGCATTTCACATGAGGCGATCTACCAATCGCTCTACATCGAGGGGCGTGGCGGCTTGGAGCGCGAGCTTGTCGCGTGCTTACGCACCGGTCGGGCGCTACGTAAGCCTCGTGCCCGAGCGCGGAAGCAGCGCACCGGTTTCATCACCGATGACGTGACCATCGGAGCTCGGCCGGAGGAGGTCGAGAGCCGGAAGACGCCGGGGCATTGGGAGAGCGACCTCATCATCGGTCTGACCCGGTCCGCGATCGGCACACTGGTCGAGCGCACCAGCAGATACACAACACTACTACACCTGCCGCGCCTGAAAGGTCATGGGACAGCGGCGATGGTGAAGAACGGGCCGGCGCTGTCCGGATATGGTTCCGAGTCAGTTCGTGATGCTCTGGCCGCGACGCTGACACCATTGCCCGAACATCTACGCAGATCCGTGACATGGGATCGGGGAAGGGAACTGGCGCGTCATGCCGAGCTGACGGCACAACGGGTATCCGTGTCTACTTCTGTGATCCGTACAGTCCATGGCAGCGCGGGACGAACGAGAACACGAATGGGCTCCTGCGGCAGTATTTCCCGAAGGGTACTGATCTGTCGCGATACAAGTTCCGTGAACTTCAGGCGGTCGCTGATGCGCTCAACAACCGCCCTCGAAAGATCCACGGTTGGAGAACTCCAGCGGAAGTGTTTGCCGAACAGGTACACTCGTCCTCACGGCACGGTGTTGCGACGACCGGTTGAATCCGCCTTGCGACCCCGCGTCGCTGTGGTGAATGGTGTTTCCGCGCAATGGGTTACCTTGCATAGACCGCAAGGTGCAGGCCTGGTTCACCGCCCGCTGCACGAACGCGGTCTCCTTCGACGTCGACACCTCCCAACCGACGATCGTGCCGGCGAACGCATCGATGACGAACGCCGTGTACGCGAAGCCGGACACCATCCGGACGTACGTGAAGTCCGCGACATAGAACGCGTCGGGCCGGTCGACCCGGAAGTTCCGGTTGACCAGATCCGGCGGCGCCGACGGCTCCGGCACGGTGGTGCGGACCCTCTTCGCCCTGCTGGCACCGCGCCACCCGTTGACGCGCATGAGCCGTTCGACGGTGCAGCGGGCCACCTCGATGCCCTGACGGCGCAGGTGGCCCACATCTTCAACGAGCCGTACAGCGACTCCGGCCTGCGTCGACCGTGCTCGTCCCGCTCGACGTAGTAGGAGGCCAGCACCGCGGTGATGGTGGCGTCCCACAATGCCCGTTTCGACAACGGCCGGCTGCGCCAGGCGTAGAAGGTTCTCGGGGCGATCGTGCACCCGTGCTCGGTGAGCACCCGGCAGATCGGTACGATCGAAGAACTGATCGCGGTGTTCGGCGATGAACCGGCAGATCACTTGCGTGGCGGGTCGCACTCCCGCGCGAAGAAAGACGTTGCAGACTTCAATATTTCGATGGTCTTCTCGAGCTCGGCGTTCTTCCGCCGCAAAGCCCGCAGTTCGGCCTCAGCCTCCGATGCCGACGCAGCCGGGGTACCGCCGCCCGCCGCCTCGGCCTTAGGGACCCACACCCGCACCGTCTCCGTCTTCAGTGCCATCCGCTCGGCGATCGTACGGATCGCCTCGTACTCCGAGGCGTACTCGTCACGGTGTTCGAGGACCAGGCGCACGGCCTTCTCCCGCACCTCGGCTGGATAAACATTCGGCATAAGGATCACCTTCCCAAGAAAGAAGGTGTGCATCAAACTCGGGACGATTCAGGATAGCGTTTCTCCCATTTTGCGCTGAACTCGGCGAACCGGTCCAGTGCGGCCTGCTCCGACGGCGCGGTGGGGGTACCGCCCTGCACTCAGTGCTCGGGGAGACCGGGTTGAGGTCCTTGGCTATCTCGGCCCAGTCCTTGCGGGAGGCGTAGGCGTACGTATTGCGAAGGAGGTGTTCTCTGAACTACGACCGTTTTGCTTAGATCTGTTCGTCATCGGACCGTTCGGCCGACGAGGTGGGAGAAGTGGGGTAGTCCAAGGTGGACGGTAGCTGTGCGGGTGGTGAGTTCGCCGAGTTGTGCGAGTTTGTGTTCGGCTCCGGCGAGGCTGATGCGGAGTCCGTCGACTTCGCCGAGCCAGCCTTCGCGGTGGGCTTCGTCGATACGGGCGAGCAGGTGGTCGCGGACCTCGGTGAGTCGGCCGCGTTGCTGGGGGTCCGGTCGCAGTAGCGAGCAGCGCAGACAGGAGTGCTCATGAATGCAGGGCGTGTTGTATGCGCGCCCGCAGGTTCCGAGGGCGACCTTGCGGTGCTCGAAATTTCTCTGCACCAAGCGAGGCGACACGCCGCAGCTGCGGGCCCCACTCCGCTGTGCAGCCGACGGCGGCCTCCGTCGAGCCCACCTCGTCCCGCAAAGTCTGCGGGGAGTTGTAGATCAGTTCGGCAACATGCTGACGCATTCTTCTGCCGCAATGAACGCGTTTTACTAGCGAGCCGGATCGTTCCCAGGTTGTTCGTCGCGCTGGGAACGATCCGAGTGGGGCTTATGTCATTGCGGCGCTGCGACGACCGGCGTGCCGAGATCGACGGGGGCGATGCGGGCCAGTCGCTTGGTCTCCTCTCGTTTCTGCCGGAGGAAGGCCAGGGTGAGGTCGATGCCCTCGACCTCACCAAGCCAAGCCTCCTGTTCTGCGCGGGCGCGGCGGGCGATCAGGTCGTCCTCGATCTCATCGAGCCGCGGCAGCATTTTCGGGTTGATATTGAGCATTGGGCAGCGCAAACAAGCGTGCTCATGCTGGCAGGCAGAGCCGTATGGTCTTGCGCAACCTCCTAATTCGACCTTTCGGCGGTCGAAGTGTTCCTCAAATTCGGACCATTCGGTGTCGGTAACGGGCTTGTACTCGTCCGTCGCCCGCGCCTGGCGTCGGTGGTCGAGGAATTCTGGGTAATGGCGTACGACATCTTCGTTGAACACGGCGACATATCCGCGAGTTGTCTGCAGATTCAGGTGTCCGAGTAGTGCTGCGCCGATGTGGATGGGTAGCCCGGTGTTGACCAGATCCGTGGCCAGCAGTCTGCGGAAGTCATGGGGTGTGAACGAGGTGGCGCGGAAGCCGGGGTGCTGCTCGGCCAGCTCAGCGCAGCGGCGGCGGAGCATGACCAGCACCGTCGCGGACGAGATCACCCTCGGAACGGCACCGGTATGGCGTTGGAACAGGAACGGCATGGGCTCGCTCATCCGCCGCTCGTGGTTGTCGTAGCGCTGGATGAGTGGAATGGTGCGGCCGTGCTGGGTGTGCCGCCGGATGATCGCGGCGATGACAGCGAACAACTCCGCCGACATCGGGATGACGCGCTCGCGGTCTGTCTTGGACGGCGCGATCACCAGCAATGCGATGACTTCTCCATTGGGGCGCTGATACTGCCGGATGCTCAGATGGGTCAGCTCCAGCAACTCCTCGATGCGAATACCTGCGTGACGAAGGACTTCCACTGCCGCGAATTCCCAGAAGGCAATGTCCTCGGCGGTGGTGACATTGATGTCCTCGCCGCTGCCGAGGTCGCGGACCCGTGTGTTCGCCTGACCGCCTCGCCGGGCGCGCCGGTCATCGGCGGCGGTCCAGACGCGCTGATAGGTCCGGCCGTGGACAGTGACGGCCTCGCCGCCGAGCAGGGGCGAGGCGGCCTGCAGCAGCGCCTGCAGGTGGCTGTAGCGGTCCTCCAGGTGAGCTACCAGCACGGGCAGCAGCGGTTGCCGCTGGCGCACCCGGTCGTCCATCCGCTCCTTGCGTCGTCGTTGGCGGACGATGATCCCGCGCAGCGCGCCGTTCGGGATCGGGCACGGCGCCACCCACGGTGCCCACTTCTCGGGTTCCTCGACCGCCCAGCTGTGCAGATCGGTGTAGAAGGAGCGAACCGCTCGCAGGATGCGCTCGAACTCTTCGCGCTGTTTGCGGCCGTCCTGGTGGGTGCCCAGCGCCTCGCGCCACCGTTGGTAGAGCTCGGCGCCGATCCGCAGATCCGGCTGGCCGGGAGCGAGGGCCTCGATCTTGGCCCAGAACAGCCCAGCCAGAGAGCGAGACAGCTGATCCAGAGTCGAGTAGTCCATCTCAGGTTCGCGTCGCTCCAAATAGTCCAGCAGCAGTTGCCGGACCCCCTGGTGGCGGATGTCGTATCGGTCGACCAGCTCTTGGATCGTCCGGCGCCCGCTGAGCACGGCCGCCCGCAGCGTCGCCGGGGTGCCGGATGGGAAGTGACCCATGTCGTGGAGCACCTGCCAGGCCAGTTGCCCAGGGAACTGGCCACGGCCTGTTTCACCGCGGCCCTTGAACGCCAGGCCGTGGTCACGGGTTTCCCACACATAGTGCAGGAACGCCTCGGGTGTCAGGTCGGCCAGCGCAATGCCCTGCGTCGTCAACGCAGCAGTGATGTCGAACAGCGCCGCACCGTGGTGCAAGGGATGCACCACGGTGTCCTGCACGCGCTTCCAGAACTCCTCCAGCAGCGGATCGCGCTGGGCGGTGAGAAACCGTTCGCCGTAGCGGAGGAACCTTGTCGAGCGCAGCGCCTGCAGCGATGGCCGGATCACCCGGAGGCTGAACACGCAGGCCGTGCCGACGCAGATCTCGTCCCGCTCGGCCTGCTCACCCTTCACCGCGGTCACGGGGCGTCCCGGTTCGTTGAGGTCGCTGGCCTCCCAGCGCTGCTGCCAAGTCTCGCCGGGGAAGCCGGCGATATGCTCCAACAGGAACCGGGCGCCGCGCGCTCTGCGCCGCACGGCGTCGGGGCTGCCCGGCCAGACGTCGCGCACGACCTGCTGGATCTCATCAATGTCAGCGGCGGTCAGGTCACCGCGCGGCCTCGGTGCGGCGGTCGGTTGTGCCGGCTCACCGCGTTGTCCAGCGAAGCGGGTGGGCGGGACCGACCCATTCTGGCGGCGTTGTGCCGTGGTGGACTCAGGCACCGAACACCGCCTCGATGTCGGCGGGGTCGTAGCCCGCCGGGTAGGACCGCTGCGGCCTGGGTTTGGTGTAGTGCTCCAGCAGCTTGTCGTGCATGTCCTCGATCCGGACGGTGAGGTAACGCCCCGTGGTGTCCAGGTGGGCATGCCGCAGGATCGCCTGGACCTCGGCCAACGTCAGCCGCTCGTCGCCGGCCATCCTGGTGGCGGCAGTGTGCCGGGCGTCATGCAGGGTGTAGTTGGTGCCCAGCTTCTCGTTGGCGCGCTGCAGCACTCGCCGCATCGCCCAGTACGTCAGCGGGCGGGAATTCCCGCGCCGGGTTCGCCACACCTGTTGCCCCGCAGCAGGAAGGCCGTCGGTGGCCAGATAGCGGCCCAGGTAACGGAAGGCATCCGGTGAGGCCGGCACCGGCTGACGCAGCCTGCTCCCCTTGGACACGACATACAACAGCTGGCCGGCCCAGTCGACGTCTTCAACGTCACCCCCAGCAACTCGCTGGCCCGAGCACCCGAGCTGACATAGCACTCGAGCAATGCGCGATCGCGGTCGCAGCCCATCACGGCGAACAACTCGTCCCACAACGCATCCGGGATCGCCCGCGGCGCCCGCTGGGGCACGCGCTGCCGCAACCGCGCCCGGCGCACGACCGGGACCGGCTCCAGCGGGCTGCGGTGAGCCAGCACCTGCCGACGCTGCGCGGAGACCGGCACCGGATTGACCACCGGCCCAACCCCGAAACGCCCATGGAACGCGTAGAAGCCGTGCACCACAGTCAAAGCGTGATTGATCGTCGTCGGTGCATACCCAGCCCGGAGCGACGGCCTGCCGGTCTTGAGGTTCACCGACCCCGCCGGTGGCGAGCTCGGGCTGCGGCGCTGCCGTTGCGGATTACGGGCAGCACGCAACCACGCCACCAGCGTCGCGACCTCGCCCTCGGTCGCCCGATCCCACCCAATCCCCAAGAACCACAACAGCCGGTGCCACCGCAACAGGTCAAACCCGTAGCTTCGGCATGTGAGCGGGCTCGCGTCGCCGAGCATGAGGTCCCGCAAGTACGCGGCGACCGGCTCCAGCCGCGCGCCATCGCCGTCCACGACCACGAACGGCAAGTCCGGGGTCTCGCCCTTGACCACCGCCCCGACCGACGGGACAGCTCGTCGCCCTTCGGCCAGCTCCCGCCGCATGTTCTCGACCACACCACGTCCCTTCGCCAGACCGGGTAACCCCGGTCATTGATCTTGTCGTGGTGCAGTCAACAGGGTGCCCAAGGAACTCGTTCCATTCGGCGTCGGTGGGAGTGCGGTATTCCTCGCCGGGCCGCAGGGCGCGGCGGCGGGCAAGGAAGGCGCGGTGGCCGGTGATGACTTCTTCGGGGTAGACGGCCTTGTAGCCCATGGTGGTGTTGATGTCGCGGTGGCCGACGACGAGTTGGGCGATGTGAGGTGGCATGCCGTTCATGATGGCGTCGGTGATGAAGATCCGGCGGAAGTCGTGCGGCAGGAACCGCAGTGGTTGCCCGGTGGTGTCGGTGAGAGCGGTTTTGACCAGCGCCGCGTTGAGCAGTCGGCGGACGGCCGGTGGGGTGATGGGGCGGCGTTCGCCGCCGTAGTGCCGCTGGAAGAGCAGCGGGATCGTCGGGTTCCAGACCTTCTCGTGGTAGTCGTAGGCGGCGACCAGCGGAACCGCGCCGTCGTCGCCGCGGACACGGCAGACGATGGCCGATAGGACGTCGGCGAGCTCGGGGCTGATGACCAACAGCCGTTCGCAGTCGGTCTTCGACGGCGCGACGTGCAGTAGCGGGATGAGCTCTCCGGTAGCGGGCAGGGTGTATTGGACGAAGCTGTGGTGGCTGAGCTCGCAGAGTTCTTCAATGCGCAGCCCGGTGTGGTGGAGCACTTCAACTACTGCCCATGCCCAGAACGCTTGGTGTTCTTGGAAAGTCAAGTCGAGTCGGGGCCCGCCGGTAGGATCCTCGGACCAGATCTTCGCGCCACCGTCGCGGGCGGCCAGGACGCTGCGGCGCAGGGTCTGCCCGGCTGCGGTGAACGTGTCGCCGGGGCGAGCAGCTTGGGCTGCGTGGAGCAACTCTGCTGCCTGGCGTCGCTCGGTGTTGACGGCGGCGACAAGGTTGGGCAGGACAGGAAGTCGTTCGCGGGTGCGCTGATCCATGCGGGATTTGCGCTGCCGCAGGGTTTTCGTCCGCGACATTTCGTCGCTGCGGATCGGGCACGGCGCTGCCCACGGACCCCATCGTGTGGGTTCTGCCATCGCCCATTGCGCGATATCCAGATAGAACGCCCGGACCATCGCTAGGGTGGACAGGCCCGACTCCCGGGTGAGGACGCGCTGCTTCCAGGCCGCGACGACCTCGGGGGCCAGTCGCGGCGAGTCGATGCCCGGGTGGTGGTGTTCGAGGTCGGCCCAGAACAATTTGCCCAGGGTTCCGGCCAGTCGTTGCAGGGTCACGTAGTCGACAGTGGATTGGCGTTCGCGCAGGTAGTCGACCAGCAGGTCTCGGACGGGGCGGCATGCTATGCCGTATCGGTCGATCAGCTGTTCGACGCTGACCTGCCCGGTGGTGCCGAACACCCGCACCGTGGACGGAGCGTCTGCGCCGAGGACGCCGATGGTGCGCAGCAAGTGATAGAAATAGCCGCTGGTGGTGGTCTTGCCGCCCCCGATCCGCTGGATGGCCTGCAGCAACTCGAGGCAGTCGCCGACGGTGATGTCGGCGACTGTGCCGCCCTTGGCGGCGATGATGACCGCGATCCGACACTGCGCCCTCGTCTTCGTGGAGCGCCCGGCCGGGTCAGCGTCGCAGGCTGCGCGCAAAGGCAGCCCACCCGTGCGGATCACGCGCCTGCTCCAGACGCATGGCCAGGTTTTTCGGCGTTCTGGGGCTCATCAACCAGTCCACCGGGGGCCGCAGCACGTCCGCGCAGATCAACGAGGCGGTGCCGATGGCTATCATATTGATGCCGTTCTTGACGGTTGTCGGTTCTGGTCGCGTGCTCGACCACCAGTGCGCTGCAGCGTGTTTCCAGCCCTGGTTATCCGCAGGCGCCTCAATACTGTCGAGGAACCGTTCCTGCCAGGTGACGCCGGCGAACTCGGTCAGCCAATCCAGCACCGCCAGCAGACCACGGTGATGTCGTGACTGCTCGTGCCGGTCGGCGCCCCGCAGAGGCTGCGCAAGTGCCCGCGCAAGCACCTCGCCCCGTGAGTCCCGTGTCGCGTCCCAACTCACCGGCAGCGGTCGCGGTGGGAACTGGCGCAGCAGCTGAGGGACCGTCTGCAGACTCGACGGCTTATAGCGTGGATCGGGCAGGGCTCTGGTCGGCGGCGGTGCGGCGATGAACGGCTCGATCACCGGACGCCTCTGCCGAACAGCACGTCCAGCGACTCGGGTCGGTATCGCTGGGTTGACGTGTCGTCGCCGGCACGTTGTTGGTCGTCTGGGTTCGCGCGGCGGACGTGGTGGGCCAGCACCGAGGCGATCACGTCTTCCGGGACGGGGTTGGTATAGATCTGCGTCGTGGTCAGCGACGCGTGGCCGAGCACCCACTGGACATCGGTGATCGGCATCGAGGGATCACGCGCCATCCGATAGGCAGCGGTGTGACGGAGGTCGTGCAGCGTCCAATTCGCGTCCAGCAGCGCGTTGACCCGAGTGAACATGCGATGGGCCGCGTGGTAGGTCAACGGCCGAAAGGGCTTGCGCAGCGTCCACCACAACGGGTCATCGCCTCCGGCGGACACCAGGCCGTGCATCTGCTGCTGGTAGAGCCTCAACCACACGAATGCGTCAGGTGATGCGGGAACCTGCTGCAGCACCCGTGATCCCTTGCGCACCGCAGTGATCAGCTGTCGCCCCGTGTCGGCGTCGGCTCTCGTGCAGCCCAGCAGCTCCGACGCGCGGGTACCGGTGGAGACCCAGAACGCAACCAACGCCCGATCGCGATGCGATCCCAGTCGCACGAACAGCTCATCGAAGCACGAATCCGGAATGCTGCGCGGGATTCGGGGCACCAGCCGCGGTCGATACTGCCCCGAGCGTTCACGCCGATACGGCTCCATCGGATTATGATGCGCATTCGCGCGACCATCCCGGCTTCGCCCCCGCGACAACGGAAACGGGTTGATCATCGGTCCGCTGCCAGTTTCTCGATCGAACTCGTAGAAGCTGCGCAGCACCGTTTCCGAATGCGCTCGGGTCGAGGACGCGTACTTGCGTCCCGGACCGACCTTGCCGGTCACAGGGTTTGGTTTCGGCTCCGGTGCGCGCTCTCGCCGACTCGGCTTGTCAAACGATCGAATCCAGATGCTGAAGTCCCGGGCTTCGACCTGGGTCGCCTCGTTCCACGGCACCTCGACTGCCCACAGAAACCGGAACCAGCGCAGCAAGGCCATCCCATACGACCGCTGCGTCGCCGCCGATCGGCCCGCTGCGCTCAAGTCGCTGAAGAATGCGGTCACTGCTGCGACCGGCGCTCCGTCCGGATCAAGCAGCCGCCACGGCTGCCACCCCTCGCCGGTCTCCATCAGTGAACCCCGGCGACCCACCACCAGCGCGGCCAGATCCCGCGGACTGCCATCGGATTCGATCATGGCAACGAACCGTATCCGCACCGGCCATGACCTGCAAGAACTCCGGCGGTAGTTCAGTCAATAGGTGAACCACGCAGGTCTGCACGATGGTCTGCGGCCACACCTGCCCGATCGAGTCGGGCAGATGCTCCAAACCGTCACACTTGACGATCAAAACATCCTGCACACGAAGATTTTTCAGCTCAGACAACACCCGAAGCCAGTACTTCGCCCCTTCCCCGTCGCCGTGCTCTCCGGCCCACAATCCTGGGGGTACCTCCCGCTCGCGGGGGCGGATGTCTCGGGTGCCGTCCACGGTCACGCCCATCACGACGTAGATCGGCCGGTTGGCCACGTTGCCGTCGCGGATCTTGACGTGGATGCAGTCGATGAACAGCACCGGGTACACCGGGTCCAGTGGTCGGTTCTGCCGCTCGAGCATGCCGTCCATCACCCGCTCGGTGGGGGTACCTCCCTGCACGCAGTGCTTGGGGGAATCGTCGAGATCGTCTGTTTGGACACCTCGGCGCCGTAGACCTCGGCCAGGTGCGCAGAGATCTCACCGGTGGTCAGTCCCTTGGCCGACAGCGAGATCACCATGTCCTCCCGGTGAGCCGCCGCTGCCGCTTGGCCACGATCTTCGGCTCGAAACTCGACTCCCGATCGCGGGGCACCTCCAGCTCGACCGGCCCGGCCTCGGTCAACACGGTCCCGCGCAACAAAGTACTACTAGCCTTAGCCATCGCGTGGCTAACGGCCGGCTGGCTGAGATGAAGCCGCTCCGCGGCACGCGTGAGGTTCTTCGTCGCTAGAACTGCGTCTAGCACCACCTGAAGATTCAGATCGACCTTCCGGCAATTCGTGCTGTGCATGATTGTCATTCATAGTATTCAGTTCCCGAATCTGCAAGCCCTGGATAACCTGTGACGATCAGCCTCGGCAGCCCCGTCGCGGACAGGTTCGATGGAGGAAATATGCTGGAAACAAAAGGGATACGACACGATGCGGTCGATAGTGCTGAATGGACACAGCTGGATGTTCACGGAACACTTATGGACAAGGCGACCATCTTCGAAGGCGATTACGACGTCCGATCCGCGTTCTTCAGACTCGGTCAGGGAGAGGTAATCCACCAGCATACGCACACCAAGTGGGTCCAGGTATTCATTATCGACGGGCTGATGCGGGTCCAACAGGAAGGAGCCGAAGAATTCGACGCCACGCCAGGAACGGTCTACTTCCTCGACCCCGGCTTCGCGCACGTCGAAACCGCTGTTGAGGAAACAACGGTTCTCGTCACTCAAGGCGAGGATCGTCCGGGATGGATGTGAAGGCTGCGTCAACCAACGGTGAAACGCATTCCGGCTCGCCATCTACGGGGAGCACCCTGTCAGCGCGGCGGGTCGCATCCGCGAGCATGGTGGGTACCACCCTTGAGTTCTATGACTTCTTCATCTACGGAACGGCAGCGGCGCTTGTCTTTCCCAGACTGTTCTTCACCGACTCCGACCCGCTGATCGGCTCCCTTCTATCCTTCGCCACATTTGGTGTCGGCTTCCTAGCGCGACCGCTCGGCGGAATCGTGTTCGGGCACTTTGGGGACAAGATCGGCCGCAAGAAGGTCCTAATCATCTCCCTGCTAATGATGGGAATCGCGACGATCTGCATGGGGTTGTTGCCTACCTACGAGTCGATCGGACTCCTTGCGCCGTTGCTCCTCACGCTCCTCCGACTCGTTCAGGGATTCTCGGTCGGCGGCGAGTGGACGGGAGCGGTCCTGATGGCCATCGAGCACGCCGGTCCTCGTCGCCGGGGCTTTTTCGGTTCGTTCCCGACGCTGGGCCTTCCTGCGGGAACACTGTTGGCAACGGGCGCCTTCCTGGCCGTAGCGCAGCTGGACGACGATGCCTTCTTCAGTTGGGGCTGGAGGCTGCCCTTCCTGATCAGCATCGTCCTCGTCGTGGCAGGAATCCTGCTTCGACTCCGCATCTCCGAGAGCCCCGAGTTCTCTAAGGTGAAGGAACGGAAATCTGTGGTGGACATACCAATCGTGGAGGTCTTCCGGAAACACTTCAAGCAGATTGTGCTCGTCGCCGGTGCCGCGCTCGGGCACAACATCTGCGTGTACATCAGTATGTCGTACCTGGTCTCGTATGCCGGCAATGTGGGCATCGACCGGAGTGGAGCACTCCTAGGTGTGATGGTTTCCTCTATGGTCGCGATTTTCCTTTTTCCCATTTTTGGTGCACTCTCCGACAGGATTGGGCACCGACGGACCTACCTCGCGGGCCTTGTCGCCATGGCCATCGTGATCTTTCCTGTTTTTACTCTGGTGAACACCGGTTCCACGCCAACGTTTGTCGTCGCGCTCGTACTGTTGTTCGGCGTAGCAATGGCCCCCGTTGGCGCTCTGTCCAGTGTCGTGCTGACACAGGTTTTCCCCGCGAGGGTCCGTTTCAGCGGGACATCGGTGGGCTATACGTTGGCAGCGGTCCTGGGCGGTGCCTTCGCCCCAATGATCGCGGCCTGGCTGTATGCAAGCACCGGCTCCAGCACTGCGATCGCCGCCTATATGACCATCGCGGTGCTGATATCCATGACGGCAGTAATACTGATGCCGGGAGATAGCTGGCGGGAGGACCGCCCCGACAGTGAGAACTTCGAAGGATCGGCGTCGGCCGCTGCCGCGCGGCTTTCCTCCGGGTGAGGACAGAAGTTGCCTCCCTCGCCGGGTATACAGGACCACCCGGTGAGGGAGGCAACACTGCACTAATGCCAATGCCGCGCAGTTAGGGATTGCCCTGTCAGGTCAGGTGAGGTCGACCAACCGGGGCGTGTCGTCAGATAGAGCAACGGAACTCCTGGTAGAGAAGCTTTGTCCGCCAAAGACAAGCCGCTCCGGGAGTTCCGTTGCCTGACCATACTGTCATCAAACCCGAGTCGGTGGTAGCTGCCGGGCCGTTCGCGCCGGGACATATCGGCGAGTTGACCAGGATCGTGCCGTTCGAGATGGTCAATGCCGCACTCGACTCGGCCAGAGCCACCCAAACTCGGCTACGGGAGTTGCCGTCGCGGGTCGTGGTGTACCTACTGCTGTCCGCGGCCCTGTTCCCCAACATCGGCTGTACCCGAGTGTGGGCGAAAATGACCGCGGGCCTCGCGGGCGCGGTGGCCGCTCCGGGTTCCTCCGCGTTGTCGCAGGCCCGCCGCCGGATCGGAGTCGCACCACTGTGGGAATTGTTCAACCTGATCAAAGGCCCCGCTGCCGGGGCCGCTCGGTGGCCCGGACTGTTGGTGTGCGCGATCGACGGAACCTCGATGTTCGTGCCCGACAACGTGGCCAACCTCGGTGCCTACCACCGCCAAACCGGTGGCCCGAACGGAGACTCGGGCTACCCGATGGTGCGGATGCTCGCCGTGGTGGCGTGCGGCACCCGCACCATCGTCGATGCTGTGATCGGAACCTACGGTGTCTCCGAGATCGCTTATGCACCAAAACTGGTGGGGTTTCTGCGCGAGGGCATGTTGTTGTTGGCCGATCGTAACTTCGCTGCCGCCTCGTTGATCGAGCAGATTGTCGACACCGACGCCGACCTACTCATCCGCTGCAAGAACAACCGCAAGCTTGCCTCCATCGAACGACTGCCCGACGGGTCCAGGCTCGCTCCGATCGGCCCGGTCATCGTCCGGGTCATCGACGCCGAGATCGTCGCGCCCCGAAAGGCGGTCCCCTCCTCACCGGCCGTTACCGGCTCATCACCACTCTGGAGGATCATCGCCGCTATCCGGCATCAGACTTGGTCCGGCTGTATCACCAGCGATGGGAGATCGAGACGACCTATCTCGAGCTGAAGTCGACCATCCTCGGCGATGCGATGCTGCGGGCCCGGACCCCGTCCGGGGTCACGCAGGAGATCTGTGCGTTATTGACCACCTATCAGGCGTTGCGAGTCGCGATCGCCGACGCGACGACCGGCGCGGACGTCCCACCGCTGCGTGCGCAGTTTTACGATCGCCCTCAGTACCGCCCGTGACCTGGTGGTACTCGCTGTGTACTTCGATGGCGAGGACACCCGACTACTATCGCCAGCAATCTGGAATGAGTCAAGTGTTTTCGAAAAGCACTGTCCAGAAACGTCATCCGATCGCATATTGGACGGTCTGAGGTCCAGGAGTGGCGGTTTCACGACCTGTACCCGCCGCGCTGGGGCAGTGGCAACGAGTGGAGTTTACGGATCCGGTCGTAGAATTGCGCACGAGTCAGACCGAAGCGAGTGAATATCTCGCCTTACGGCGCACCGCCGTTGGGTGCCCACGTCTGCGCGAACTCGAAAAAATCGTCGATGTCCCTGTGTTCGGCTTGCCGCGTGGTCCGGCCACCGCGCATCGCTGTGTTCCTAGGTATCCGTGTCCGATGGCCGCCGAGGGCCGTTGGGTGGTGATCTTCACGGGCGTGGTCGGCTGTGTCGGGAGATGCGGCGCAGCGGTGGGTGGGCCCAGCGGTCGTGGTCCGAGTGGGTTCGGGCATGAGTTCTCGCTTTCTGTGAGTCCCGCTGCGCAGGAGGGCGATCCGAAACTGGGTTCGGGGATTTTGGCAACTGATGCCGATATGCGCTTGTTGCAGGGTCAGTGGCGGGGACTGCCGCCACCCATCCGTGTGGTGAGTGGTGGAACCGAAGCGTGCTGCGAAGCGTGGGTTCTGGTGGTGGTTCCTCGGGCGCGGCAGATGCGTGTGTCGAGTGCGTGCCGGAGGTCTTCGATTCCTGGTGCCGCCGAGTAGGGAAGGATAGGCCCGCGGTAGAGGTCGAGCGCGGTGTCGAGGTCGCCGCGGTCGAGGGCGCGACGGACCTGGGAGGCGTCCGAGGTCAGGTCGGTCAACAGCCGATACGGCTTCGACCCGATGCGGTCTGTGCCGAAGACTTTGCGCACCCGGAACATCTCGGCGCGGATGGTGACGGGATCGAGGTCGTAATCCTCGAGTAGAACTGCCAGACGGTCCGCAGTCAGGCCCTCAGGGTGTTCGGAAAGAAGCAGCAGGATTTCTGAATGCCTTTGGGACAGTGGGATCCGCCGTTGATTCCGGATAAGATTCGGGCGGCCCGATCCGAGTATTTCGAGTCGATCGGTCGATGTAGTCAGATTCTCAGAGGTGCGCACCAGGTGTAGCCGTAGTTCGGATTCCGCGGCTGCGCCAGTGGCACGGATGAGTGCAAGCACTTCGGGTGTTGCGACTCGGTGGCTGCCGGTGATGTCAATGGTGCCGATGACGAGCCCTGTCGCGGGGTCGTGGACCGGCGCCGCGGAGCAGCTCCAGCCGTGCACGGCACGACTGTAGTGTTCGGCGCCGAAGAACTGCACGTGGTGGTCGAGTGCGAGGGCGGTACCGGGAGCGTTTGTCCCGACGGCGTCTTCGCTCCATTCGGTGCCCTCGGCAAAGTTCATCGCGGCCCCGCGGTCCTGCGCAACGCTGTCGCCGGCGACCCACAGCAGCAATCCGCGTTCGTCGGTGATCGCGATGAGCATTCCGGTGTCGGCGGCGTCGTCGACGAGGAGTGTGCAGACCACAGGGCGGATCAGGGCCATCGGGTGCGCGGACCGGTATGCGCGGAATTCGGAGGTGGTCATGTCCGCAGACCGACCGAAGCCGTCCGGGTCGACGAGGTTGTCAGTGCTACGCCTCCACGAATCGAGCACGACGGGTCGCACGAGTTGAGCGGCAGTGTGGCGTTCGGTGCGGGAGAAGGTGGGTTGGTCGATGAGGACCTCACGCGCAGAGGACACTCTGCGCGTGAGTGCGGTGGGGTCGTCTCCGGGGCGCAGTGCGATCCAGGGGTTGAGGGTGGTGGTCACTGGGCGAGAACCTATCTAGGGGATGCGGATTGCCATTGGCATTGTTCGGCCACACGGTCGAGGATCGGGGCGAAGGGAGCATTGTGCCCGGCTGGGCTGCCATAGATGGTGCCGACGGTGCGTGTGGGTGTTTCGGCAGTGAATCGGATCGCTACGACGGCCGGTGGCAGCGGGTTGGGATGCAGTGCCGACTCGGGCACCACCGCGACTCCGCAGCCGCCGATGACCCAGGCGATCGCGGTGTGCACAGTGATCGCGCGCGAGGTCGGTGTCGTGGGACTGGTCGCCTTGCCGCCGGGGTTGGGGTCGTCGTCGACACGCACGGTGACCCTGTTCTGCAGCGTCGACGGCGACAGGTGGGTGTAAGCGCGGAGGGGGTCGTCGCGGGAGACGATCAGGCGGTAGTCCTCCCGATACAGGGGCGCTGCAACCAGTCCGGGACCGATTCCGGGTGGCACTGACCCGATCAAGGCGTCGAGTTCACCGGCGCGAAGTTGGCGAAGCATGCACGGTGGATGGTCTTCGACGATGCGCAGTTGCACGTCGGGAATCTGTGCGCGGAGCGTCGGGAGCACGTCGTGGACCATGCGGGCGGCGACGGTGGGGCTCAGCCCGAGCCGGAACGAGGTGGGTGCTTCGCCGACTCCGCGGGCGGCGGCGAGGAAGCGATCGGCGGCGGCCACGGCACGCTTCGCGTGGAAGAGGAGCTCACTTCCCTGTTCGGTCAGTGTCACGCGGCGGCTGGTGCGGTGCAACAGCGGGGTTCCGACCGCCGCCTCGAGTGCAGACAGGGTCCGGGACAGTGACGGCTGTTTGATGCCCAACGTGGCCGCGGCAGCGCCGAAGTGCAGTGATTCTGCGACGGCGACGAAGCACCGGAATTGCGTGAGGGTGTAGTCGCAGGTGGACGGCATCGTCAGCTCGGCGTGGTGCGGAACCGCCCGTGGGCCGCGGACATCACTCGGCCGGGGTCGTGCGGTGGCGCCGGAAGGTGCCCGGCAGGACTATGACGACCGCCATGGCGACCTGGACCAGTGCGAGTGCGCTCGCGCCGTAGAACAGCAGCCCGAGCGGGCCGTCCGGCAGGGATGCGGTGTTCATCGTATGGGCGGCTGAGCCGTGATGGTGGCCGGTGGCGGCTGTTGTTGTTGCGGCGGTGCCGGTCTCGGCGTGCGTCATCGAGAACATCAGCATCGCGTGCAGGACGAGCATCCCGGCCGCCAGTGCCCCGGCGGTGACCCAGTCACGGATGGTGGGCTTGGTCCACAGGTGTCCGGCGCAGGGCAGGCAGGCACCGGCAAGGGCGAGCATCAGCAGGCTGGTGCCGGGGAAGTGAGCGAAGTGGGCGAGCAGTACCGGGATGTGTGCGGTGACGCAGGCGAGGGCCAGGAGGGCGGCGATTTTCCCGGCGGCGGTCGCTCGTACGGGATTGTCCGGCAGGGTTGGCCGCCAACCTGCGGCGGTGGTGGTGGCCATAGGACGCTCCTCGAGGATTCGCTGGCAGTTCGGGGGGTGGTGGCACCGCCCCTGGCGCTGGGGATGGAAAAGGGGCGGTGCAGGTTCTTTCGGCGTTGCGATCAGGCGACGGGTCACGCCGAAAGTTGCGGGGCCGGTCCGGTCCGCACTGTCTCCGAGCACGGACCGGACCGGGCGGTCATCGGTTCTCGAGTTCGGATTCGGCCGCCTCGAGGGCGGCGAATTCTTCTTCGGGTGCCTTCGCGACGAGGTGGTGTCGGCTGTAGAAGGTGAAGTACGCGATCATCACCGCGTACGCGGCGGCCGCGTACAACACCACCGAGGGGTCGACCATGAACCCTGCTGCCAGGGCGGCGGCGGCCAGGACCAGCGCTATTCCGGAGGTGAGCATCCCACCGGGGGTGCGGTAGGGGCGGTGCAGGTCCGGTTCCCGGATCCGCAGGACGATGTGCGAGATCATCATCAAGATGTAGGAGACCGTGGCCCCGAACACCGAGATCAGGATGAGCAGGTCCCCGGAACTGGTAAGGGACAGAATGAATCCGATCACCCCGGGCACGATCAGCGCCAGGAACGGGGTCTTACGTCCGTTGGTGAGCGAGAGCACCTTGGGCAGGTAACCGGCCCGCGAGAGCGCGAACGTCTGCCGCGAGTAGGCGTAGGTGATGGTGAAGAAGCTCGACACCAGACCCACCAGCCCGATGACGTTGACGAACTGGCTCAGCCAGGTGGTGCCTCCGTCGGCGGCCTCCATGGCGTCGATCAGCGGGTTGTCGGAGTCCTGCAGGGTCGATGCGCCCGATCCGCCGGGGCCGAGGGTCAGCAGCAGCGCGGCGAGGGTGAGCAGCACCAACACACCACCGATCAGGCCCTTGGGGATGTCGCGCACCGGGTTGCGGGCTTCCTCGGCGGCGAGGGGGACGCCTTCGACCGCGAGGAAGAACCACATCGCATACGGCAAGGCGGCCCAGACTCCGACGATGCCGAACGGTAGGAAGCTGTTGGCGCCGACCGCATTGGTGGGAGCGATGTCGATGAGGTTGCTGACATCGAAATGCGGGATCATCCCGATCGAGAAGGCCAGCAACCCGATCACGGCGACGATGGCAATGCCGAACATCAGCTTGAGCACCTGTGAGACGCCATACAGGTGCAGACCGATGAAGGCGATGTAGAACACCGCATACACCAAGGGTCCGCTGATCCCGAAGAGGCTGTCGACATAGGCGCTGATGAAAGTGACCACCGCGGCCGGGGCGAGGACGAATTCGAGGAGCACGGCGGTGCCGGTGAGGAAACCGCCCCACGGTCCCATCGCGCGGCGGGCGAAGCCGTACCCGCCGCCGGCGGTGGGGATGATCGAAGCCATCTCGGCCAGGGCCAGGCACATCGCGGTGTACATCAGGCCCATCAGCCCGACCGCGATAAGCATGCCGCCCCAGCCGGCGTGGCCGATTCCGAAGTTCCAACCGGCGTAGTCACCGGCGACGACGTAGCCGACGCCGAGTCCAATCAGCAGGACCGGTCCTGCGGTGCCGCGGCGCAGCTGACGGCGGAGCATGTAGTCGTCGGCGACGTTGTCGTAGTCGACTCCGCCCGCGGCGTGGGCACCGGTGGTGCCCACGGGGGTGTGGCGGTCGGGGGCCGCCACCGGATCGGTACTCATGGCTAGTCCTCGCATCCGCAGTGCGACCCCTCGGCCTGCCGCTCCGGGCGGGGCAGGTTCAGGGTGGGGTTCTGGTCGAAGAATCCGTGGGGTTGGAGGATGAAGCCGACGTGCTGGCGGGGCATGACCGGCCAGTCTTCGAGGCGCACCACGTGGTGCATGCCGAAGGTGTACCAGACCACGATGTCCTCGTCGACGATGTTGCGGTTGCCCGCGATGTAGGAGGGAAGGCCGCCGCCGCCGCGGGACTGGTTCGGGTACTCCCCTGCCGGGAAGCGCTCGGTCTCGTCGTATGCGGTGACCCAGAAGTTGTTGGTGGCGAACCCGGCTCGCTTGGCCACCCAGGAATCGGGAGTGGCGGACAGGGTGATCGCGTCGGTGGGCTGGAGCCGGTAGGCGACCGGTTCGTCGACGATGTTGCGGCGGTTGTGGTTGACGATCTTCCAGAATCGGTGCTTGCCGGCGTCGGCGCGGCGGGCGGCGTCCTGTTCTCGTTCGAGGAGGCGATCGACGGTGTAGAAGCAGCTCTGTGTCGGGTTGGTGCCGGGCACCTCGGTGTCGACCTCGTAGACCGCGTTCTTGGTGCCGTCGAGCTCGAAGTCCATGCGCACGTTGAAGATGTGCTGGTGGATGGGGGCGTAGAGGCCGTCGTTGTTGAGGGTCTGCCCGTACAGCGATTTGGTGCCCGGCTGCTGACCGGCGGTGGAGAGGATGCCGGTGGCCTTGACCAGGAACTCGATGGTGCCGTCGAGGTAGAGGTGCCAATAGAATCCGTACTCGTAGTTGGCGACGGTGGCGATGAAGGAGATGATCAGTTTCCGTGAGCGCCGGACCTCGGCGGTGTCCTGCCGGTAGTCGTAGTGCTTCCACATGATCGAGTCGTCTTCCTCGTGCATGCAGACCGCGTTCTTGATCGTCATCGGGTTGCCGTGGCTGTCGCTGACGATGCCGTCGAAGTACTGGATCTCGCCGAGGCAGTCGCAGCCGAGTGCAAGGGAGTTCGCCAGGGCACCGATGTTGTATTCGCCGGCGTCGAAGGCATTCTTCTTGTGCTGCACCGGGGACGGGTCACCGTAGGGCACCACCATTTCCACCAGCGAGGCGCGGTTGATCACCGATCGATCGGTGCCGCCGTCCCGGAACTTCAGCTGATGCAGCACCAGACCCTCACGAGGGGTGAAGCCGACCCGGAAGCTCCAGTCACCCCAGGTCACGTGCTGGCCGTCGACCTGGAAGGAGCGGCCCTGGGGTGAGGTGATCTCGAGGGGTTTGATGTCGGTGCGGGCCGGACCGACGTGCTGGGGCAGGTAGTTGCCGGTTTGCTGAGGAACCGGGATGAGGCCGTTGTCCTCGATCTCGACGACCTCACCGTTGTTGAGGTCGTAGATGATGATCAGGCCCTCGGCCGGGTGCGCGTAGGGGCTGTCGTCCGGATCGAGCCGGGTGAAAACGAGGGCCCGCATCAGGCGGCGACCCTGGTCGTCCTTGCCGAAGTAGCCGGCCGACCACGGCTCGATGCACACCAGGTCCAGGTTGGTCAGCCCGCGGCTGGCCAGGGCTTCGACGACGCGGGGATCGCGTTTGCAGTTGACCTCACATTCGTCGAACTCGTCGAGCATGATCGGCGGCTGGGCACCGGACGGCAGCTCCACCCACCGCTCGAGACTCTCGTTCTCGAGGTCGACGGTGGCCTCGTAGCCGTTTCCGGTGGACCGGTCGATCAGCACGGCGCTGGCCTCGCGGCGAATCTGCGAGAGGTCGCCGCGCAGTGCCTTCTTCGATGGTTCCTTCAATTCCACCTGCACGAACCGGAAGCTGTCCGCCTGCGCCTGCGTGCTCTTCAGCACGGACACCGCCTTCGAGATTTCGTCGCGGCTGAGGGGGTCGAGGGGATGAGTTCCCGGTGCGGCGACCGTGCGATCGATTTCCTGAATGGACATGGGTGTCTCGCTCCTTGGGCATGGTTCTTTCCACGACGTCGACATCACGAAGAGGTGCCCTTGATGGTGGGCATTCCGGGTGGCGCGGCGGCCGGGCCGGTCATGAATCGATCGGTGGAGATGTCTGCGTAGATCAACGGACTGTTCGCTTCGCGATGTGACCAGCGGCCGACGCCCTTCGAGATGTCCCTGAGGAGGAACCTCACGGGGTGCGGTCAACCGCCCACAGCAACCGTAACGCCGCTGTGTGACCGGGAGCACACGCAGAGAGAACAAAGGTGAGAACTTCGCGCCAGAAAATTCTCGACCTAGTTAACATGGACGAAACATTCTCGTCATATATCGGACATGGTTGGATTCGACGCTGAGCGTGACATCGAGCACCACCGAGAGCCGCGTGCAGCCTCCTGACCAGGCGACTCGCTGCTTCTTTCAGAGATGAGTGGAGTGTGCGGAACATGACGACTTCACCGCACAAGCGGGCGCTGGTCGCGGCCCGGTCCCCCGTGCAGGGGTTGCCGCGCCGTCAGCTGCCCTTCATACCGGTGTTCGCCCAATCCGTCGCAGCGATCGCACCGTCCGGTGCGGCGGCAGTGATCCCAGTGCTGGTGATCAGCACCGCCGGTGGGGGCGGGGCGCTCGCGGCGTTCGTGTGCGCGGCCGTGGTCATCCTGCTCGTCTCCGCGTGCCTGCGGCCGATGGCACAGCGGATGGCCTCGGTCGGCGGAATCTACAGCTATACCGCCCGCGGCCTCGGCCCGACCGCCGCCGTTCCGACCGGCTGGTCCGCGATCGTCGGATATGCGACGGTCGGCATGGCCGGCCTGCTCGCCGTCGGCACCTACCTCTCGCACATCGCCGTCACCACCGGGTTGGCGCGGGGCACCCCCACCGGTGCGATCGTCGCCGTCACGGTGGTGGCCGCCGTGGTGGCCACCCTGGTGATGATCCGCGGCATCCGGATCTCGGCCCGGATCACCCTGCTCGTCGAGTGCGTCTCCATCGGCCTCGTCGGCGCCCTGCTGATCTTGCTGCTGGTCACCACGACTCGCACCGGCGCACCGGTCGCCGCCGCTATGAGCTGGGAGGGCAACGCACAGGGCATGGCGCTGTCCGTCATCGTCGCCGTCAGCGCCTTCGTCGGCTTCGAAAGTTCCACGACACTGAGCGGCGAAGCCCGCCACCCATTCCTGTCGGTGCCTCGCGTGATCCGGTGGACCCCGGTCGCCGCCGCCGCGTTGTATCTGATCGCCCTGCCGGTGCAGGCGATCGCCCTCGCCGAGGCCCCCGACTCGGTGCGCGAGAGTGCCACCCCGCTGGTCGCGCTGCTGGTCTCGGAGGGCTCGACCGGTTTGTCGGCGATCCTCGACCTGGGAATCGCCGCCTCGTTCTTCGCCTGCACCCTGGCATCGGTCAATGCGCTCGTACGCGTGCTGTTCTGCATGGGCCGCGAGGGCGTCGCCCCGTCCGCCCTCGGCCGCACTCACCCGCGTTTTCAGACGCCCGCCCCTGCCATTGCCACGTCGATGCTCGTGATCACCGCTGTGCCGATCACGGTTCTACTCGCCGGTGTCTCACCGGATCAGGGTCTGCGCATCTTCCTCACCCTCAGCGCCTGCGGCTATATCGGCAGTTATCTCGCGGGGTGCCTGTCCGCCCCGATCCTGTTGCGGCGCATCGGAGAGTCGACCCCCGCGGTTTGGGTGCTCGGCACCGTGACCACCACCATCCTGCTGTTCCTGGTCGTCAATGCCGTCGTCTTCGCCATTGCGGACGGAATTGTGCTCATCGCGGTCTATGCCGTGATCATGGCGGCAGCGGTGCTCTACACCCTTGCGCTTCGGCGTCTGGCCCCGCACCGACTCGCCTCGGTCGGTATCTACGACGAGACCCAGCGCACCGACCTGCTGCCCACGGCCGCGTTCCGATGAGCCCACACACCGACCCGTCCCGACACCACCCCAGCACCGTCTCGAACTCTCTCGACATCCTCGAGGTGGTCGCCACCCTCGGCCTCGGGGTCACCGCCAAGGAGATCGCCGGCGCCCTGCACCTCCCCCAGGCCACCGCCTACCGGCTCATCAACTCGCTCGTCGCCGAGGAGTATCTGGTGCGGACCTCGGATCTGCGCGGCTTCGGGCTCGGCGCGCGCCTCAACGGGCTCGTCACCGCCGCCGCCTCCCCCACCGTTCCCACCGCCGCGCGCCGGCAACTCGACGACCTCCGCGACAACGTGCGGTTCGCCGTCCACGTGATTGCCTTCCACAACACCACGCTGCGGGTCCTCGACGCCGACCCCGATCACCCCGTGCGCGCCGAACGTGAGCTGGTGCGTTACCCGCATGCTTCGGCCGCCGGCAAACTCTTACTCGCCGACCGCACCATCTGGCAGGAAGCGTTGCCCTCGACTCCGCTGCGGCAGCTGACCTCGGCCACCGTCATCGATCTCGCCGCTCTCGACACCGAACTGCGCACCATTCGCGATCAGCAGTTCGCCGTTCAGGTCGACCAACTCGAGCAGGACCTCGCCTGCCTGGCGGTGCCGCTGCGCGACCCGGACGGAAACACCGCCGGCGCCCTCTGCCTCGCCGGCCCATCCGCCCGCATCGACGCGCTCCTCGGTCGCGCCGACTCACTGCAACAGTGCGCGGGTGTGCTCGCGCCGCTGCTGTTCTGACCTTCCGCGCATTCGGCTCATCACCCGCCGCTAATTCTGCTCATCCGATACAGAGAGAGACCACCGTGGATCTCAGGCGCCGACACCCAGCACTCCGCACGGGGAGGCCCACCCCTCGTGGAGGGGGTGCGCTCGCGTCTGGTTCTGGTTTGCCCGGTTCCGAGGCGCGGCGCGTGCGGTCCTCACCGCGTCAGCAGCCCTGTCGTGGATCGTCTTTGGCCGCCAAACACCGTTCCGTTCGTCGATACTGGCACTTGGACCGTCACCTCGGCCGACCAGGCGAACTTGTCGCTGCAGCTGCATATCGTGGCGACCGACTGGACCCTCCGCCCACCAGCTGCCGCTGCTTCGAAGCGTCACTCGGTCCTGCACCTCCGATAGCGCGGATGTGGTACCAGCGGGCGTGCCCGACATCCCCTTCCTATCAGGCACATGCGATGGTGACTCGACAGACCGGGTTCTCGCGCGGTCAGCACCCGCCGCGGCGCCGCCGCCCGGGCAGCACGCTCTCGGTCGACGAGGGCGCCGTCGACCGGGCATCCAGCCCCGCACGTCCTGCTCGAGATGGTGCGATGTCTGGTCGACGGCCGCTGGCCTCAGCGCGGACTTGGCGTTCACGACCCGTCCTGCCGCGCAATCGATTCCGCGAGATCTTTCCGAAGCTTAGCGATCAGGCGGGTCTGGGTGGACATCTGCGATTGCTCGACGAGGTAGGACCCTTTGCTCGAGCAGGTCCAGTGCGGCCTCCGAGTCGTGGACGGCCAGGGCACGGTCGACCGCCTCACCGAGCAAATTTCATCCCGGAACCATCCGAACGCCCGGCGATGCAGTTCATCGACTCGCTCCGGTTGATCGCGCTCGATCCTGTGATGCAGAAACTCAGCGAACAGGTGGTGGCACCGGAACCATTGGGCTTCGTCGTCCACCCTGTGCAGTAACAAGGTTTCAGATCACGGTCCCCGTACAGACGTGCTGATGGCTATTTGCCTCGTCGCGGTCGTCTACGGAGCCCGATGTACGAAAGCACCCCGACATGTGACTCAAGTCACGAAGTCCGGTATCTTTAGCAAAGCCGTCAACAAACAAGGGCGGCCTTTTCATGCTGGGTAGGAATGATGCAAATCGAGGCGGTTCTCCCGTCGATGGCTTCTGTCGGCAGCAACTCCCTCGTCGATCGAGATGGCGTTCGTACGCTTGCGGGTGCAGCCATTCGCACTCTGCGTGACCTGATTCCGTGGGATGGGTACTTACTGTCCGCCTGGGACGCCGTATCAGGAACCCATCGTCATGTCACCCTCGCTAGCGAGGGCTACCCGCCGGACGTGCAAACCCATATGAACGACGCATTCGTCAAGACTGATGCCACCTTCGCGCTACTACATACACGTGCTCCGGGAGCCTTGCGGTGGCGTGACCTCGAGCGCGATTGGAATATCCCGTTCTCCCGCACCTTCACGGCGGAAGAAATCCTCATTCCGTCCGGCTTCCAGGAAGGCACGACGATGTGCCTGCGTCTCCCGGACGGGAGGTACACCGGGGCGCTTCATATCAGCTGGGAGTCACCATCGAAGCCACGTGACGAGGTGCGGAGCACGATAGAAGCCTTTCACCCGCTACTCGCCGGAGTGTGCGACCTTCTTCGCGCGGCACAACTGAATGTCGAGCGCATGGGACCCGACGCTCATGCAGTTGTAATCGCACGGGACGGGAGAGTTTCCGACCTGCCAGGACGTTCAGCTGGACCTGTCCTTAGCGAGAGCCGCTTTCTGCGCACACTGTTGGCGCGGCACGTCCGCACGACTGACCGCCGTCGATACCTGTGGGCCGATGAGGACGGCGGATGCCACCGCATCGACGTGGCCCCATGCCGAGGCCAGGTCTGGCTGGTAACCGAGCGCAGCATTCCTTGGCCCTTCGGACTCAGCCGCCGAGAGCTTGAAGTTCTTCAACTGATTACCGAGGGATACTCGAACCCCGACATTGCCGGCCAGTTGCGCATCAGCCCGCGGACTGTGTCCACCCACGTCGAGCACATCCTGAAAAAAATGGACTGCCAATCCCGAGCCCAGCTCGCTGCCCTCATGGTCCGGGCTGATCTTCTCCTGCTAGACCACCTGGGTGGCCTGAGAAACGATCCGATCGCCTGATCGCCGCCCGCCCGAGGACCTCGATACAACGGTGTTTGTGAAACCCTCCTCCCCGTCCCACGCGGAGGACACCTCCCGGGATCTCGACAAGCGGAGACCAGCGAGGCCGTCACCCGGATGAGACAACGCCGACAGCGTCTGCGCCGGGGTCTACCGCACCGGCGACCACGGCGACACAGCAGCGGGGACGATTACGCGCCACCCGCGCGCTGGTTGCCGAGCTATCGCCGAATTGCGCGCGTGGATGCCCACTCGCATCGAGCAAGGGCTCCAAAGCGTGCGGCTAACCAAGAGCCCATGCCGAGTTCGCGTCCATCACGGGGACTCGATCGTGCCTGACAACACGCCTCTGCACATCATTCATCGAGCAGGGCGGATCCGATACGTCAACCAACGTATTGCCCGGTGTGGCTTTGTGGGCGGATTCTGGTCCTAACGAAAGGAGCGCACCATGTCCAGCACCTCCGACACTGTGATCGACCGACAACTACTGGTCTATGAAGACTGGAAGGACAAGCAACGCCGCGTGATCGCCGACCTCATCACCGATGAGTTGATCGAGGAACATCGCGCAAAACCGTTGGGACAGCATTCAGAGACCCTCGAACGGGTGCTGCAATACTTCCGACGCCAGCCGCAGGCCGGCAAGTATCTCGGTGTGATGACTACACCCTGGCTCGAGTACAAGATCGGCGTCATCTCCGGGATCCGCGGAGTGCCCCCCAAGATTCTCGATGAGCCGGTCTTCAAGTCCGAAGAAGACGTTCTCCATGGGATCTTCGTGCGCCGCGTCAACGACCTGAAGGGAACAGCGTAATGACCGAACTACGAGCCACTGAGATCCACGGGTACGGTGACCGTGCCTCAGTGGGCCCAGGTGAGACGATCGAGTTCAAGGTAAGTAGCACCGCCGCGGGCACATACCGTGCCGACATCGTCCGCCTGGTCAACGGCGACACCAATCCCGCAGGGCCCGGATTCACCGAAGTAGAGGTCGACGGTGTCAGTGGCGAGTACCCCGCGCGCTTCCAGCCTACCGATGCTGGTTCATACATCCTGGTGGACGATGGCGGGCCACTCGCGACCGAGGGAGCGCTCACACTCCACGCCTTCATCTACCCCACCACGCCCCAAAAGCATGATCAAATAGTGCTCGGACGTTACGTCAAGGGGACAAATGCAGGGTACGCCCTCAGTATTAATGACGGTCGGCTCAGCTTCTTGATCGGTGACGGTGATTCCACCACCGTGTTTGAAGCCGACCAACTCTTCCATCCCTCGTGTTGGTACTCGGTCGCCGTCACCCTGGACCCCGCGGCGCAGCGCTATACCCTCTACTCGCGGCCCGTGGTGAACTCCGTCAACAGCCTCCTCGCCCCGATCAGCCCGATTATCGGTGGGGGCGACAGCACAGGCGTCGTCGATATCCTCCCCGCCGACAGCGCTGGCCCCTTCATCATCGGTGGTGGTCGCACCTCCTCGCACGACGAGGCCGTCGACTCACACTTCAACGGCAAGGTCGACTCGCCGAAGGTATGGTCTCGGGCGTTGTCGGTCGTTGAACTCGACTCCATTACGCGCGGCGAGAGACCCACCTCCGATGGGCTCCTCGCCTGGTGGGACTTTGCTGCCGCGATCGGGTCGGACGGAATCTCGACCGATGCAGTCCACGACAATGGTCCGCTTGCACTGCATGGTCAGTGCGTGAACTTCCCTACGCGTGCAGTCACCGGCTGGCGATGGGAGGGTCGGGAAGAGAACTTCATCCACGCACCAGAGCAGTACGGCGCCATCCACTTCCACGACGACGACCTCGAGGACTGTCGTTGGGATACAGATATTTCATGGGAGATCCCCCCGGGTTTTCGCACAGGCATCTACGCACTGCGGCTGCTGCAGGGTGAGTCCGAGGACTGGGTTCCGTTCTTCGTGCTCCCCCCGGCCGGGAAAGCCACCGCCAGGGTGCTCATGCTTGTACCCACCACCAGCTACTTGGCCTATGCCAACGAGCACTTCAACGACGTTCAGATCGCGCAATCGATCTTCGGACGTACCTCGGTAATCGACGAACTCGATTTCTGGCTACACTCACACACCGAGTTTGGACGCTCGACATACGACACCCACACTGATGGAAGTGGAGTTCACTACTCGTCCTGGTTGCGCCCGATCGTCAACCTCCGGCCGAAGTTCCGCACAGTCACCGGTGGCCCCTGGCAGTTCCCTGCCGACCTACATCTGGCCGCATGGCTCGAGTCCCTCGGTATCGAGTACGACATCGCAACCGATCGCGAACTCCACGATGAGGGCGACGAGTTGCTCAGCCGGTACAAGGTCGTGCTGACAGGATCACACCCCGAGTACTACACCCGGCAGATGCTCGACGCGTGGGAAACCTACCTGGCCGGAGGGGGACGAGGGATGTACCTGGGTGCCAACGGTTTCTATTGGATCGCGAACTGGCATCCGGAAAAGAAGCACCTGATGGAGGTCCGGAAGGCGGAGTGGGGATCCCGTGCGTGGCAAGCCGCACCCGGGGAGTATTACCTGCAGACCAACGGCGAACGTTCCGGCCTGTGGCGCGGCCGTGCCCGCGCTCCCCAGAAGCTCTTCGGCACTGGCTTCACCTCGGAAGGATTCGACGAGTCCTCGTACTACGTCCAGATGCCCGACACTCGCGACCCCCAGGCCGCGTTCATCATGGAAGGCATCGATCCTGGAGAGAAGATCGGCGACTTCGGGCTCGTCGGAGGTGGTGCGGCGGGAAGCGAAATCGACCGCTACGACCTGTCGCTCGGCACGCCGCCACACACCTTCTTACTCGCATACAGTGAAGGCCACTCGGACAACTACCCACGGGTCGTTGACGACATCATGTTCAACTACCCGATGGTCGGCGGAACGATGGACCCGAACGTCCGGGCGGACATCACCTACTTCACCACTAGTCAGGGCGGCGGGATGTTCTCGACCAGCTCGATTGCCTGGTGCGGGTCGCTGCTCGAGAACGATGCCATCAATAACGTCTCCCGCATGACCGAGAACGTGCTACGCCGATTCATGGCCGACGAACCACTTCCACCTCTGCACCAACCGCAGGTCGTCACGCCCCCGGTGCCAGCCTCACCCTAGCCCTGCCACCCGGGACCGCTCCACGACGACAATCACCTCGGGGGGCTCCACCCAAGCCCGCGGCTAGTGCGGCGCCACCTTTCCACTAGCCGCGGGCCCCCAGCGCGAGGACGATGAAACAGCTTCGCGCTGGGCCATTTCGGCAGACACTCACCGCAAGACCAAACAGGACCGGACCAATAGTGATTTCACTTTTTCTCATTTTCGCTGGCGTGACGTTATTCGTAAACGGAATATGGATGTGGATGGATCAGAGCAATCGAACGCGCCACCTGAAACTTACAGGTCAAGACATTGCGGTCGTCAACATTTTCACCGCAATTATTGGCCTCGTTCTCATGATTTCCATCATCGCCTACGGACAGAACGACAACTACTACGACTATTCCGCGGCGGCATATATTGGTTTATTTTCTCTCACCTATCTGTGGTTGGGGATAAATCAGTTCACCGGAGCCAACGGGGCCGCGCTGGGTTGGTTCGCGCTTATCGTTCCGTTCATCGGGATCCCGGCCGGCCTGACCGCGCTGAAACATGCCAACGGGGTATTCGAAACGTGGCTTGCGATCGACTGGTTCGCCTGGTCGGCGCTGTGGTTCATGTTCTTCCTGGTCCTCGCACTCGGAAGGAACATCCAACGCGCAACCGCCGGCATGACACTCGCGCAGTCCATCGGCACAGCCCTGTTACCCGGAATACTTTTCTTCTCCGGAGTCGTCGGATTCTCGCAGGTGTAACCCGGACCCGACACCCATCATTAGATCAGAAGGACGATATGTTCGCCATCATGCTCAATATTCTTACCCTTGTATTCAGACCATCTCAGCACGTACGTAACGCCGAGATGGCACTAACCATAATCCGGCAGATCGCGCACGCCCGAGCCCAATTCCGCTGGATTCAAATGTGTGCTGCGAAGCTTGTTTAGCAATATCTTGCCGCTCCGGCGGGTTAGGAATTCGTCCGCCGTTCATCTACAGCCCGAAAGACATCGACACTCTGATGGCCGGGGCCCGGCGTTTACGTCGGCCGCTACCCACGGCCACCCACGAAACCCTGATCGGGCTGCTGGCGGTAACCGGCATGCGGGTCGGGGAAGCGATCCGGCTCGATCGCGGCGGCATCGACTGGGCCGATGCGGTATTGACGATCTGAGAGTCGAAGTTCGGCAAACCAGACTGGTTCCCGTGCACGCGTCCACACTCACCGCGCTCGATAACTACGCCCGGACTCGCGATCGGATCTGTCCGCCGACAACCGCCCCGAGCTTCTTCGTCTCGATGGCCGGAACCAGACTGATCTACCAGCTCGTCCAGCAGAACTTCCGGCGGCTCTGCGACGACACCGGAATCGGCGACGAAGCCGAACGCCCACCACGAATCCACAACCTACGCCCCACATTCGCGGTGCGCACCCTTCTCGGGTGGCATAGAGCAGGCGAGGACGTCGAAGCCCGACTGCAGACCCTGTCGACCTACCTTGGGGCATCGAGATCCGCGCTCCAACTACTGGTATATGTCCGCGCAGCCCGAACTGCTCGCACTGGCCGCCGGTCGGCTCGAGCTGTCGCGGGAGGTGAGCCGATGAGTCCGATCGCTCCCACCCCGCAGAGCTTCTTCATCGACCGCCTGGCCAAACAACGCCGGGTCAGCCCACGCACGATCGCCTCCTTTCGAGATTCGCTCAAGCTGCTGTTCGTGTTCGTCAGGAGAAAACCGGCAAGAAGCCCAGCTCCTTGAGCTGGGAAGACCTCGACACCGAGACGATCGTCGCGTTCCTCGATCACCTCGAAGCCGAGCGTCACAACAGCCCGAGAACCCGCAACCTGCGACTGACCGCGATGTGGTCGCCGTTCACCTACGCGGAACTGCGAGCACGCCGCGCTTATCCAACGGGTCCTCGCCATCCCCGCCCAGCGGTTCGACAAGCAGCTCATATCGTTCTCACCGCAGCAGAGATCGACGCTGTCATAGCCGCGCCCGATCGCGGCCGATGGGAAGGTCGCCGCGATCGGGCGCTGCTGCTGGTGGCCCTCCAGACTGGCCTTCGAGTCTCCGAGCTGACCGGCCTGGACTGCGCCGATATCGCTCTCGGTGCCGGCGCGAATGTCCGATGCGTCGGAAAAGACCGCAAGCACCGGGCCATTCCGTTGACCTCGGCCACCCAATCCGTTGTTTGCGTCTGGATGGCCGAACGCGCCGGTCGACCCGACGAGCCACTATTCCCTACCCCCACGGGACGACGCCTGAGCACTGACGCCGTTCAGCGTCTCGTCCACAAACATGCCGTCACCGCCGCCCAACAATGCCCCTCGATCCGGGCCGACAAGCTGCCCCCCACGTGCTGCGCCACAGCTGCGCCACGTCGCTACTCCGAGCAGGCGTGGATACCGCGGTCATCGCGCTCTGGCTCGGCCACAGCGACATCCGCTCGACGAACGTCTATCTCCACGCCGACATGACCATCAAACAGCGGGCCCTAGAACTCACCGCCCAAACCGACACCCCCCTGGGCGCTACCGCCCCAACGCTGCCCTGCTGACATTCCTGGAAGGCCTGTAATAATGCCGACCCACAGTCGTCCCACCTCAGCCAGAAGCCCACCACGGCAGAAGGAAGTTCACATCACCGCACCCGCACCTCGGCATAGTTACCGACTCGGCATAGGTCGAGCTATGCCGATCTCGGTATAGGTCGATGACACCGGCTTCTTGAAGAAGGGCACCCGCTCGGCCGGTGTGCAGCGCCAGTACTCGGGCACCTCGGGGCGGGTGGAAATTGTCAGATCGGGGTGTTCCTCGCCTATGCAAGCGCGGACGGGCACGCGTTGGTCGACCGGGAGCTGTACCTGCCCAAAGCCTGGACCGACGACCGACGACCGAGAACGGTGCCGCGCCGCCGGGATCGGTGACGATGTGGAGTACACGACGAAACCCATGCTGGCGCAGCACATGATCGAGCGCGCTCGACGCGAAGGTGCCGTTCGCGTGGCTCACCGCGGACGAGGCCTACGGTCAGGTGAAGTACCTGCGGGTGTGGCTCGAGGAACGCGATATTTCCTACGTGCTGGCCACCCGCCGCAACGACGACGTGTTCACCCCGGACGGGCGCACTGGCCGGGCCGACGAGATGATCCCCGCGGTCCCACCGAGGCAGTGGCGCCGGATCTCCGCCGGCGACGGCGCACACGGCCCACGGGAGTACTCCTGGGTGCGTGTACCGATCCGGATCGCCTGGTCGCCCGGGCGTGGGCACTGGCTACTCGCCCGCCGATCCTTGTCGGATCCGACCGAGATCGCGTACTACATCTGCGCCGGACCACGCCGGGCCACGCTCACCGAACTCGCTGCCGTCGCCGGGTCGCGGTGGCGGGTCGAAGAGAGCTTCCAGCAGGCCAGAACGAGGCCGGCCTCGATCGGTATCAGGTGCGCACCTACCGGGCCTGGTACGCCCACACCACCTTGTCGATGCTCGCCCTCGCCTGGCTGGCCGGAACGAAACCCGAAGCAGTAAGGGGGAATCGGGAGCGGCGATCAGGGCATGATCGGCTACACGGTACCCGAGATCCGGCGGCTGCTCGTGCATCTGATCCTGCGACTCGCCCGCCCCGACGAGCACGTCTGGTCCTGATCGCACTGGCGGAGGCGCCGACAGCACTGCCACTACCGAACCCGCGGACACGTCCCATAGGTGCCGTTACAGTACTAGTATCACCGTCGGTAATGGTGACCTCGCCCGTCTCCGCACCACAGGGCGGGTCTTGAGGACGAGCCGTAAACGTCTCACGGTGAGTGACCCTCTCACGTCAGCTGGCACTTAGGGGACTTGACGAAGCGTCGTTGCCCATCCAATTGCGAAAGCACACGCACCCCATCGCGTTCCGAACAGGCACAATCCACTGGCCCCACTGCGGCGAGCGCCGTAGACAACTCTCGCGGCGGTTCACTGTGCGGATCGCGAGTCGCGTTCTAGGCGTCGCCCGCAGCAGGGGCGGTCTACATCAGCTGCGGCCTCGATGTGAGAAGGAAAGCCGCAGTGCCGGCGACAGCGATCACAGGCAGTATCGCCAGCAACACCGTGCTAGTTCCGCCACCGCCGCCGAGGATGGGGATGACGGCAAGCGGTCCGACCGCGGCGCCGAGACGTCCCATTGCCGTCGTGGCACCGACACCGGTTCCCCGCATGAGTGTGTCGTAGAAAGTCGGCGCCATGGCGTACAGCAACAGTTGAGATCCAGCGATAAAGGCACCTACGATGCCTGTTAGTAGAGCCGCCTGAATGATGCTGTTACCCATACCGCTTAGGACGAGGAGGCTTGAAGCGGCACCAGCAAAAGTCGCCGCAATGACGCCCTTGCGACTAATTCGATTAATCGTGTACGCGATTACGATCGCGCCGAGCACTGAGCCGCCGTTGAGACATATCTGAATTTTGCCGGACTCTTGGCGGCTGAAGCCATTCGAAACCATGAGTGTCGGCAGCCAATTCTGAAGCAAGTAGATAACTAGCAACGTACAGAAGAACGCTAATCCCAACAAAATCGTTGTACGTCCTCGGCCGCCCGAGAACAACACCTCGTGAACACTCGGCTTCGGACCTTGCACACTCGCCATTTCGAACTCCTGAGACTCGCGCAAGGCGAAGAAAACTATCCCGGCGACAATCAGCGGAGCAACACCTCCAATGACGAATATTGCACGCCAGCCCGATTCGATATTGGCCACTAAAAGTCCAATGGTGGCAGCAATCATCCCGCCGAACGGAAGTCCAATCATCGCCATAACCACAAAGTTGACCTTCGACTTGCGGCCGCTGGCTTCCGCAGCCAACGCAATCAGGTTCGGCATGGCCCCGCCCAGCCCTAATCCCGTCAGGAAGCGAAACAGTAGGAGCAGCTCGAAACTCGGCGCGAATGCGCTAGCGAGACTAAAAACTCCAAACAAGCCTAGCGACCACATTAGACCGGTCTTACGTCCAACGAGGTCCGCGGAGCGGCCACCAAGAATCGTGCCAAACAGTAGGCCAATCGGCGTCCCCGCCAAGACGAGACCCAGCGCGCCGGATTCCAAGTCATAATGGGCGGCCATACCAGGCGCGGCGACACCCCCGCTTTGCATATCAAAGCCCTCGACGGTGACAGCAATGAAGCAAAGAACGATAGTCATCCGCGATGCTGCGTCCCGGGATTTCACCTGGATCGTGGGACTTTGAGCCCGATAGTTCGCCATTTCTTCCTCACTCGTCTTCTTTGTGGGATACAGGGGCTAATGACATCCGCGTATTGGGGCGCGCCGCCCACTCAACGCGATCGAGTTTCGGATTCGACTCTTAACATGCCATCTCGATTTGCACGCTAGTGTGCGCCAGGATCGGGAATCGAATCAGTGTCGAGCATAATCTCGACCAGTAGTGGACCAGGGATATCCAGTTCTTCCGTGACCTTGGCGAGATCTGTCCAGGAGGTGACACGGATTCCCCGGCCACCGAGAGTGTTGGCGATCTCGGAGAAGCTTGGCCAATCGAAGGTTGTGTTGATCGGATCGAAGTCCTGATTGACAAACCTGTAGTATTCCGCCCCGTATGCGCCGTCATTGAACAGGAACACTTTTAGGTCAGCCTGGTACCGAACCGCGGTGTTGAACTCGGTAAGGCCTCCCAGCATGAATCCACCGTCGCCGCAGACGACCACTGCAGGCACCTCCGGCAGCGCTATGGCGGCGCCGATTCCGTAACCTATCGACAGCCCGATGTGCCCGACGTTGAGGCAGTATGCAAAGTCGACTGGATTCTCGACTGCGAGGACGCGCAACGCCTCCATTGCGAACCTGCCACCGTCAATGCTGAGCGTTCGCCGACCGGGCACCATCTCGTTGATGCGGTGCAACATACCGGTTAGGGTGAGATCACCACTGTCGTCAACGGTCGATCGTCGATCGGTTTGGTGATACTGAGACATCTTTTCAGCAAGACTGTCACTTCTGAAAGGGGAAATTGGTGCTTGAACCTCGTCAAAAAGGTCGATGAGCATTGTAGCCGTGAATTCGGCGTCTCCTATCAGGCCGACATCGGGCTGATAATAGCGGCCGATCGACCCCGGATCATCGTCTATTTGAACAACCCGTTTACCCTCGAGCAGCTCCCCTTTGAGTGTCGAGTGCGCAGACAGGCTCGCCCCTAATACGACAAGACAGTCGGAACGGGCAATGACCTCACTACATACCGGGTTGGCGAGCATTCCAAATATGCCCAAGTTGAACGGATCTGTCGTAAACAAGCCTTTCCCTCGCAATGTGGTTGCGACGGGTGCGCCGATCCTCTGTGCGACGGCAGCTACAGCCTTTTCCGCGTGCCGCGCTCCCCGCCCAGCGACAACCAGCGGGCGGTTCGACCCCATAATTACCCCGGCGGCCTCCTCCAGAGAGTCGCGGGAGGGGTTCGCGACCCCAACTCCCAGGCTCAGGGTGCGGGGCATCACCATCCTCTCGCATTCAGCTTGTTGGAAATCGCTAGGGATGTCGAGGACGACAGGCCGCCGATATGAGAGCGCAAAACGGATCGCTGCGGCTAGATCCTCTGCGGCAGTCTCTGGAGCTCGCATCCGACGGTATTCGGCGCCGGTAGGAGCGACGACATCTTGTTGCGGAATACTCTGAACGTGACGACCTTCCTTGCGGGAAGTGTTGCCAGCGATTACGACAACTGGGTAGTTGCCCCTTACCGCGTCAAAAAGCGCGCTGACACAGTTCGCGATAGCTCCGTGCGTCACGGTAGCGACGCCGAGCCCGTCGGTCACAGCTGCATAGCCAGCAGCCATCAACACTGCGCCACTCTCGTTGGCCGAGGCGACGAACCGGCCGCCAGGTGACCGATGAAAACTATCTGCGATGTACATGTTGGCGTCGCCCATCACACCGAACATCACTTCGACCCCGAGTTCTCGAAGCGCTGTAGCGAATAGGTCGTTGAACGTTCCCTGCACCAAGACTCTCCTAAATGGCTATCCGGCAGGCCGGGAACACGCGTGCGGCCCACTCGCTCAGAGTATTTCGTGTGGTTTAACCTCGATCACTCTCACGAACATAATTGAGTGAGCAACTTCGAGATGTCACCCGGACGGATACACTTCGAAGCGTCCACTCGTGTAGCCCGGGAGTCTCGCCAAATGCGCTGGGCACGGGGACGTCCCGGCCAGCGGATGATCCGGGACTGCCAGACCGCGGTAAGCAAGTGCGACTGTGAACTAACAAGCACGGCAGGTTCTAGCGATCACCGCAACAGCCTAACTAGGAGGCTGGTGTTGGCGTGGTGGTTCGTGCAGGGTTTTGGGAGGCGATTGATGCTGGTGCATCGGTAGCGGCAGCGTCACGTGCGGTGGGCGTGGGGGTTTAGGACCGGATACGTCTGAATGCATGCTGCGGGGCGGCCGTTGCCGTCCGGGCGTGGACAGGGACGAGCGAAGTCGGCCCTGTCCACGAAGGAGTTCTGGGCGGGGCTGAGGTTGCCCCCTTGGAGTGGACGCCCCGGACAATGGTTCTAGGAGAGCCAGGAGGGATGTCGAGGTGGGACGCCAGTCTCTGTACACGGAGGAGTTCCGGAAAGACGCGGTCGCGTTGTATCGCGCGGACGACGGTAAATGCACGTACGCGGCGGTGGCCGCGGATGTGGGCGTCAGTGGCGAAACGCTACGGACGTGGGTCCGCAAGGACACCGCCCGTAACGCGCGCTCGCAGGACCGCAGTACCGGCGCCGACGGGACCGAGGCGGACGAGCTCGCGCGGCTGCGCGCGGAGAATGCGCGGCTGCGCGGTGCGGAGAAGGAATGGCAGCTCGAACGTGAGATTCTGCGCCGGGCAGCCGCGTATTTCGCATCAATGTCATCCTTGGAGAGGTCCGGTGGGATTCGTTCGCTATTTCGCTGCCCCGGCTCGCGGGCTGGTGGCTTGTCCTGATGTGCGGTCCCACCGGGCCCGGAGGGTCGTTCGTGTGGCCTGATAGAAGCCTGCCGCTAATGCCCGATTGAGGCCTGCCCGCGAACGCACCGATCCGACGCCCAATAGCCCATCAACCGGATTGGAGTCGCCAGTGTTCGTGATCGGAGTCGACGCCCACAAATCCACCCACACACTTGTCGCTGTCGACGACATCGGCCGTCAGGTCGGGCAGCGGACCGTCAAGGCCACCACCGAGGGTTATCTGTCGGCGATCGAGTGGGCCGCTCAGTGGCCGCAGGTGCAGTTCGCGCTCGAGGACTGCCGCCACGTGACTCGGCGGCTCGAATCGGATCTGCTGCGCCGGGGCCACGCGGTCGTGCGCGTCAAGACCCAGTTGATGGCCCTGCATCGGCGTAGCGCCCGCCAGCCGGGAAAATCCGACCCCATCGACGCGCACGCCGTGGCGATGGCCGCGCTGCGTGAGGAGAATCTGCCGATCGCCCAACTGGACGAACCCACCAGGGAGGTCAAGCTCCTGTCCGATCACCGACGCAATTTGGTTTGTGAGAGAACGAAACTCATCAACAGGCTTCGCTGGCACCTTCACGAGCTGGATCCTGAACTGGTGATTCCCGTGCGGGGGATTCGGCGGTACTGCGTCATGGATGAGCTCGCCGAACGGTTGACTGCGTTCACCGGTGTGGTCGCCCAGATCGCGGGCGATCTCCTCGACCGGTGCCGGCAGGTGACCGAGCAGGTCAACGCTCTCGAGCGCCAGATCCGTGACCGGGTTCGGCGGATCGCGCCGTCGCTACTCGCGATACCCGGGTGCGGGGTTCTCTCCGCCGCCGTCATCATCGGCGAAACGGCCGACGCTCGACGGTTTCCCTCGAAAGATGCTTACGCGAAGTTCAACGGCACCGCTCCGATCCCGGTCTGGTCGGCCCACGAGCGGGTCCGCCTCAATCGCGGTGGCAACCGTGCCGTGAACTCCGCGCTGCACGCGATCGCCACTACGCAGGTCGCGCGCGGCGGCCCGGGTAAGGACTACGTGGCCAAGCTGCAGGCGGCGGGAAAGACGAAGCGGGAGGCCGTGCGCCTGCTCCGCCGACGTGTTTCCGACCGGGTGTTTCAGGTCCTGCGCACCAACGAATCTTCAATCGAAAACCGTTCACAAGGACCACTTTCGGCGGCGGCTTGACATAGAAGCATCAAGGAGGTGAAGTGAAGACCCGCCGCTGGGACTTCATCTCCGACCATCGCGCCGAGTTCGGCGTGCAGCGGCTGTGCCGGGTGCTCGGGACCTCCCGTTCCGCCTACTACAAGCACCTGATCACGGAGCCGGCCCGAATCGAGCGCCAGGCCGAGGAAGCCGCGACAGTCGCCGAGATCCGCGCAATCCATACCGAGCACCGGAGCGCCTACGGCGCCCGCGGGTTCACGCCGAACTCCGCTCCCGCGGACGCAAGATCAACCGCAAACGGGTGACCGAAGCTGATGCGAATCCACCACGTGGTGGGCAGGCACCTGCGCCGCAGCAAGCGCACGACCGTCGCGGACAAGTCGGCTCCGTCGGTGCCGGATCTGGTGATGCGAGACTTCACCGCTACGGCTGTCGATACCAAGTGGTGTGGGGACTTAACCTACATCCCGGGGGGATCCTCGTGGTTGTTCTTGGCCACGGTGATCGACATCTTCTCACGCCGGGTGGTGGGCTGGCCGATCGCTGACCCTCCCCCAAGGACTTCGTTCAGGGGGTACCCCCATGCGCACCGATCTCGTCACGGACGCGATCGAGATGGCGGTGCGCACCCGTGGTGGTGACGTACGCGGCGTCATCTTCCACAGCGACCGCGGATCGCAGTACACCGAAGCAGCTTTCGTCGATGTATGCCGCCGTCATGGGATTCAGCAAAGTCGAGGACGGGTCAGGTCAAGTTACGATAATGCTCTCGCCGAGTCGTTCTTCCAAGGACTCAAGAGGGAGTGGCTGCACGGACGGAGTTGGACGTCGAAGTCGCAGGCACGGATGGAGTTGTTCGTGTGGCTCTCGTACTTCAATCGACGTCGCCGTCACTCCGCCCTCGGATACCTCACCCCAGTGGAGTTCGAACAACGACTCATCGCGTCGTCTACGCTGTCAGTCGCGGCATGAAATCCGGTGTCCACTCCCGAGGGGGCAACCTCAGTAGATCGTAGCCCGGTAACGTGGCCGCTGAACGCAACGCCCGACCCCGCAAACGACAACGGCTGGCGAAGCCCCGCCTATAAACTCGACGAACTACTACGCTCGACACCAACCGATCCCGCTGTTGCAGCGACCGCTTGAATCCGCCCACTTGTGCCGGTCGTAGCCCCGGGGACTGGGTAACCCCCGGGGCTACAACCGGGGAAGCGCCTCACTAGGTCGATGTTCGGAGCCAAGGGGGCTCCGGACCCGGCGGCTCAACCTCAAGCGCTTCCCCTGGCCACAACCGTCGAACCGAATTCCGGTCGGACACCTACCCACTATTCTCGCGCTCGATGAAAGCCGAGCGTTCGTCGCGCCTGCTAATCGCAAAACTACGCGAAAATGAACTGAACGTCGCACGGCGGCGTTGTGTTCGCGCAAGAGGCCCTCTGCATATAGGCACACAAGCCGTCTCAACCGGCGGTACAAACGACAGTCTGATAGGTCAGACTAGGAGCCCTTCCTGCACTACGGTTCATCACCAGCTCCGTGGGTATGTTTGGCAACGTGCGTTTATCAGATCCGTCCTCGTTCAATTGCTTCGGCACGGGACATACCTCCAACGCGTGCGTTGATTCGGCCGCGGTCCGATACCGCAGCGATGATCACAAGCTCGTCGGGATGGGGAGCGTCGGCGATCTGCACAGTGATCGCGTCGTAATGGCTTCGGACCCAGACGTCGTCCTTAAACGCCAAAGGAACGTCAATTACCGCGTCTGTACCACTTGGCTTGGTGACCGATGTGATCCAAGCCCGCCCTCCACCGATAGATTCACGGAACGCGTCGCCGAAAACCGATGTCAGCGCCGCATTGATATGCTCCTGCTCGCCGGAGGAACCCACCAACCCTGCTTTGCCGTAACTCTGCGGCTCTGCGCCAAGTAGATCTACCGCCATCCCGCCGAGTTCAGAGCCAATCTTGGCTGATGCGTCAACAATCTCCGACAGGTCAGAAACGTAACCTTGGCCGGCGTGGGGATTCGTCACCACTGCACATACCGCGACTTTGCGTAGAGGCCCATCTCCGTCGGACTGTCCGGCGACTGAGCGAACCTCCTCGATATGGGAAACCACTTTGCGTACATATAGGTCACTCACTATTACTCCTTCCGCTGCGGCGCCGTCATTGGATGCCACGTGGCATACCCAGGTAAAGGTAGTTGGCTCCACGAAGCATCTGATAGGACCCGAACGGGGTAACTCAGCCGTGCAGGGGATCGCAAACCGCAATTGTTGCCGGCAGGCTGCAAATTTGGCAGTGGCGGCAGACGCACCGCCACCGCAACTGGGGCGAAGCTACGCCACCTTGACCAAGCCACCGGGCTACCACCGGTACGCCAGACCCCCCACTACGCCAGACCCCCACTACGCCACTACGCCACTACGCCACTACGCCACTACGAACACAACGCTCCCTGAGATCCTGATCCACGTCGATACTATGCCTGAATCCGTGGAAGCAGTAGTGGGCGTGTCTGGCATGTGAACAGCGAAAGTGCCTCCCGTAGTGAGAGAATCGAAATTCTCAGGTAACGATTATCCACATACGGAAAGGCAATTTCAGTGCTATCATCGCACACGGCGAATCCGGCAGGAAACTGACCTCGATCATCGGCCGGATGCTCACCGGAGCCGCATCGACGATGTGGACACGATCCGCGCCGGCGGCACCCCGATTCTCTTCGACCAGGTGTACGCCCCGTCGACATTGGGGATCTTTCTGCGCGAGTTCACCTACGAGCACAGCCTGCAGCTCGGTGCGGTGCTGCGCCGGCACCTGATCGGCCTGTCCGCCCGCACACCGCTGCTGCCGGGCATCGAGGACCGGGCGTTCCTCGACATCGACTCGCTGCTGCGCCCGGTCTACGGACACCAGAAACAGGGAGCGTCCTACGGGCACGCGAAGATCGCCGGCCGCGCCCTGCTCCGCAAGGGACTGTCCCCGCTGGTCACAATCCTGTTCCACCGCGATCAGCGCCCCGGCGATCGCGGAGATGCGCTGCGGGCCGGCAAGACCGGCTCCGGGCGCGGCGCCGCCTCCCAGCTGCGCTCGGCGATCAGCACCGCCCGCGCCTGCGGTGCGATGGGCAAGATCATGGCCCGCGGCGATTCGGCGTTCGGCAACAAGGCCGTCATCGGTGCCGCGGTCACCGCCGGCGTCGAGTTCTCCCTGGTGATGACCCGCAATCCGCGCATCACCCGGGCCATCGCCTCCATCGACGACACCGCCTGGATACCGGTGCGCTACCCCGGTGCGGTCACCGACCCCGACACCGGGGAGCTGATCTCCGACGCGGAGGTCGCCGACACCTCGTACACCGCGTTCTCCGGACGCCACCGGGTCACCGCCCGACTGATCGTGCGCCGGGTCAAGGACGCGAACTAGCCAGACGCCTTGTTTCCGGTGTGGCGGTATCACCCGTTCTTCACCAACTCCGACCTGCCGACCCTCGATGCCGACATCACCCAGCGCAAACATGTCATCGTCGAAACGGTGTTCGCGGATCTGATCGACGGACCACTTGCTCACGTTCCTTCCGGTCGTATCGGCGCGAATAGTGCCCGGGTGCTCTGCGCGGCGATCACCCACAACCTGCTGCGCGCCGCGGGCACCGTCTGCGGAGGAAGTCACGCCGTCGCCCGTGGTGCCACGCTGCGTCGGCACCTGGTCAACTTTCCCGCCCGATTCGCCCAGCCTGCACGCAAACCAGTACTTCACCTACCCCTCCACTGGCCACGGCAGAACACGTGGAAAATGCTTTGGCACAACGTCATCGGATACGAACCACTACAAGTGGCCTGACTCACGAACCCGGCCACACCGGCCCCGACCCAGGAACACCCACGTGGACGAGCTGACGCCCCGGCCAGCGGATCAACCATGCCCACCACCAGCTTCGCCCGTCGGCATCACCAACAATCCGACCCGACATCCACCGAGATCCACCGAGATCCACCGAGATCCACCGAGATCCACGGATCCAGGCTGGTATGTTGGGCGATTTGTCAAGTAGGCACGCCAACATTGTCCCGCAACATGATTCAGGACAGGGGGATTCCGTTCCCCGTTAGTTGCCGCTGGTCTGGCCGGGCCGCAGCCGGAGGGCAAGGCCCCTGGGCCGGGAGGTCCACGCGTAGCGCTCGGGGCCTTGACCCCCGGCGAGGAGCGGCCTCACACTGTGGCGGCGTTCAGGGAAGGGTGTTGACCGTTGGGGCGAAGAAGAGGTCAGCGTGTCGTTGCACGACGCGTGGTCAAGCTGATATGCGCGGGTTGGTTACCGCAGGACCATGTGTTCGGCTGGAGCGATGCGCGGTCTAAGGTCGAGCGTGGCCGAGATCGCCTCGCGCGCTCCGGCTGCTCAATAGCCTCAAGGGCGCGTTACTCCTCGCGCTGCGGTTCTTCGACTCGTCGCCGCCAACGGTCGGTTCAGGGGAGGCCGGTTCAGTCGGGCCTCACCGCCAGCGACCAGCAGCAGCCGGCCAGCTCTCGCGCGACGGCGACGTTGGCGATCACCGGCCGCTTTCTGCGAACGTTCAGGTTGACCCAACGGGTGTGCAGGCGCTGATTGCCGGCGTGCCCACGGGCTCGGGCCGCTGTCGGCGCTTGATCCCAGCGACGCCGCAGCACCGCACCCGGGTGGTAGGTGGTCCGATGGTGCCAGGCCGCCTCGACCAGTAGCCGCCGCACGTGCGCGTTGCCGGTCTTGGTGATCGAACCCTGCGCTCGGCTCTGTCCGGAGGAGTGTTCGCTGGGTACCAGCCCGAGGTACGCACCGATGCCGGCGCCAGTAAATCGTTGCCAGTCCCCGATCTCGACCGCCAGCGCGAAGCCCGTCAACGTCGCGATGCCGCGCAGACACCCCAGCCGCCGCGTCATCGCGGTGAATTCACTGTCCCCGGCCAGCGCGATGATCTTCTCGTCCAACCGGGCACGGCGGGCGGTGGCCAACACCACCGTCTCGTAGGCGTCGTCGAAGGCCGCCTGCGTCGACGCCTGGTCGAACTTCTGTTGCCGCAGCCACCGATCGTGCATCTCGGTCCACGCCTTGCCGCCGGAATAGACGATCCCGTTGCGCAGCAACAGCTTCGACACCCGATGCCGCGACCGCATCAAATCCTGCCGCGCGGCCTCCCGGGCACGGACCAGATCACGGGCGGATTCCTCGGCCTGGGTCGGGACCCGGACCGACACCACCTCGTCCAACCGCAACAACCGAGCCAGGTGCAGAGCATCTCGGGCATCGGTCTTGATCCGATCGCCGGCCGGGCGGTGCAGCTTCGACGACGCCGCCACCACCTCACAGCGCCACCCCGCCGCACTCAGCGTGCGAGCCAAGCCGAACCCGGTCGGTCCGGACTCGTACACCACCGCGCACGGGCCCGGAAGTTTGCCGACCCACTCAAGCACCTCGGTGGGCGTGGGCGTCAACCGCGCCCTGAACACCTCTCCCGTCTGCCCATCGATCGCCGCCGCGACGACCGAACGGGCATGCACATCCAACCCAACACTCGTACGCTCACAAAACACCGGGGCCTCCTCACACCTGTCGGAAAGGCCGAGCACGGAAACCCCGCGCTCGGTAACCCACGAGGCTGCGTGAGCGAGGTCCCTGCCAGCAACTACTCCGCTCCGCGAGTAGTCACTACATACGGTCTAAGAATTGGCCGCAACCGTGACAGTGGTGGTCACCGCAACCGAGGACGCACAGCCAGGCAACCGGCACAACAAAGAGCAACGATTTTGGGGCACGCCTACTACATCACGCCGTCGACGATCGCTCCCGGCTGGCCCCGACCAGATACTCCCTCCGACGAGCTTAACGAGACCGCCACGAGACCACGAAACGCAGGATACGCCCGCCGCATACGTGCCCTAATCGCACTGCACCTACTCTCTGACTGCACCTCGCACCAATAGCCGTAATACCGCTGCGCGGTGACCAACTAGGCAAGTACCCGCGCGGAAGCGCATTCTAATCGGCACTCCGCATCTCGGGAGGGTGATGCGTGGGTTCCGGCGGCGCGGCCAAGGCGTAGCCTTACGAAATGGGTGGGTTGGCCAGTTACTCTGCCTGAGGCACTGCCGAGAAGAACGGCAGAAATCCCGTTTCGGGGTGACAGTTATTGTACTCCGCGTAAACCCCTCCGGCTGGAACGACTACGACCTCGTGCCCTAGGTTTAGGCGCATCTCGCCATTGAACGATTGTGCGTGCTCGGCTACCTTGGCCAAGATCGCGAGATGACGCGGGTGAGACCTAGTCCACCGTTCGAGTTCTTGGAGCGTTAGGAACCATCCGAGTGCCTCAACCTCCACGTTGTTGTCGTAACCAATATGCGTCGATCGTGTCTGTCGCATCGAGATACACCCAGAGTCCACCGGATTGTCGCGAAGGTACATGGAGCCCTCGGTCAAAACAGGCAGCATGTTCTCTTGAAACGCCCTCTGCTCTTCGGGTTCCGCTCGCGTCCAGCCCCATGCACCGCGTATGAAACAAAGGTTTCCTGGAAGGTTCTCGATTACAAGATGCCTGCCAAACGATTCGACGCTAGTTCCTCTCGTCAACTGGCCGTCGTCCGGCCCGTCAGCTGCTCCACTTAGATAGTCCGGAATTCGATCGCGCATCGATCCCATGTATCCAAAGAACTGACCTTGATCAACGTCAGAATATCGTGCCACACCGTAGTCCGAGTCCGGGACGGAGTAGCCACCATCGAGAGACGTCACTGGTGCGGCGAGCGACTCGCGCCACCACCCGACTTCACCTCGCAATGCACTCAACCGCCAGGCGGCTACGTCCTTCCGGTTGAAAAATCCATCCATTTCATCTGGAGTTCGCCAGTAAGGCATAACGATGTCGTTACGGTAACCTTCTGAATCGATATGCCAACTCGTTTCCACAAAGAGGGGACGGTTCTCGCCATCGCGTCCCATCAGTCCTAAAATTTCGAACAACAGAGCTGAGCCGGCACCCTCCAATTTCGCCTGAATCCCGAGCATTGCAGTTGTGTAATGGGTAGTACCCTGCAAGGTCGAAACATAGGCCGGATACGGAGGTTCATAATCGTCTGGCTTGCTCCGCGCAGGACAGAACTGATCTTTTAGCGTTTTCTTTGCTTCCGCGCTCAGATTCATCTAGTTTGCTCCTCATTCAAGACCAAGTCATGCTCCACGTTGCGACGCGTCCGTTCGGCCTGGTCTGCAATTAGAGTGGTGGTCCACGCCACACCGGCGGACTTAATGTTATGTAGGCCACAGAAGAGCATTTGTCACCCAGGCGGGTACACTTGTAGGGCTTGCTGCGCTGTCGCGCATGCATAGGACCGAGGCGGCTGGTCGGAGTTAGCGGTACGACTATGGCACCCGGCGGTTACCCGTGTGCACCGAGAATACAATAGGAGTAGTCCATCAAGACGAGTTCTCCTACCACGCAAGGGCCGTCGAATTCGGAGCGTGGCCAACGTTATGTCGCGGCAACGCCCTCGATTTGGAGAACGGTTCGCCGACTACGCTGCTGCGCAGCCTTCCCTCAGCCAGGTACGGGGCGGAATCCTTTTCCGCTCTTCGGAAGAAGCTTAATGGCTTTCCGTGGACAGCAGTAGCTCACTCGACCGGCAGCTGAGAATTCTGGGATAATCGCTATAGGCGTGAACTATTCGACATTTAATCGACCGTCACCAAGAATTACAGGGTAAGTTTGAACGATTGACGATTAACCGCCGATTACCGATCGATGCCCTTGCGTGCGATCTTTTTCTCGACGCCTGGACATGGCAACGAACCAATCAGATCCGAGATCCAGGCGCTCCAGATCACTCGCTTACAATTCGTAGAAAATATCTACACTTTCCACCGCTTGCAGCGTGTGTATCAACGGGTAGAAGTTAACCCTACGTAAGTTCGCGATCTGTACTTTTCGGGTTAACGTTTACTGCGCGCTCTTACGAAGTTGGGTCACCGCTGTCACCAGCGGTCCAAATAAGTTGTACCAACTCGGCTCGCGTACTCACATCCGTCTTCGCAAATACTCGCTTTAAGTGTTGCTTGACAGTGTTTTCGCTAATGAACGCGCGCGCGGCAATCTCCTTGGTCGTCAAACCTTCGCTGACAAGCTGTGCGATTTCCTGCTCCCGCCGCGTCAACACATCCCAAACGGGTAGCTGCTTCTTTTCACCATCGGAGTAGGGAAACAACAACGTCACCGCAGTGCTGTCTTTTTCGGAGAGCCTATATGACTTCACAACTGCGCGTTTCTTCGACGTCGTACTTTCTACAGCGCTTACGAATAGCCGCTTACCAGCGTGACGAAATTCGGCCATTGCCTGCGTGATGCTGTCCCCGACTCCGCTGGGAACCGGGAACCCCTCGGAATCCACGTCGAGATCCCATTCTCGGCGAGCAACTCGGTTCTGGAATAGCACCTGTCCATCAAGATCCGTAACAACAACAGCCTGACTCATGCGATCAAGCGCTTGCTCAAGAACGGTGGCCCGGCGGCCGGTGGCCTCGAATCGCAGTGCACGCTCGGTAGCGAGACCCAGCTGCTCACTAACAGTACGCGCTATCACAAGATCTGTTGTGCTGAAACGAGGAGCGTCCGCAGGCCGAGCGAAGTTGATTGTTCCGAAGGGTAACCCAGACACTAGGAGAGGTGCTTCCAATGAGTGAGCAAGGCCCTCAAGGCGCAGCGCTTGCCTCGCGCCGCATTGTTCCCAGGATGTCGGCCGCACGACGCGTGAGGAGTCTATTGGGCGTTGCTGACCAATGGCGAATTGTAGTACCGGGTCGTCCTGCCGGCCAAACTCTTCGTAGCGATCCAACCACTCGCCTGCGGCAGGGGATTGCAGCTCGAGTAGCGATTGATCCGCGGGATCTAGTTCGTAGATACCTACCGCAGTAGCGTCAATTACTGAACTCACTACGTCGAAGTATGCTTGAACTACTTCTTCTCTCGTCAGTGCCGAATGCAGCGCGTCTGAGAACTTCCGAAAGCTGACCTTAGCCGCGGTTGTCAATATGTTCACTCCCAGTCCCCCACTGGCGCTCGTGTAGATGCGCGCAGCTTGTGCAACGGACGCGTTACGACGTGATGCATGTCACTCTAGCGTCTCGGGCTCGGGTAGGCCATGCCCCGTTCGGGTACTTCCCGCGTGCTCGCTGTTCGATCTACTCTCGAAGGAGAGCGCCGCACCTGTTCGCAACCCGGATATCTCGCCCCACCGGACAGCACGCGCGCCATCCACGCCTACTGAGTCTCGCGGAGATGAACCGGATGTCCAAGATCGTTATCGTCGGAGGATCGCTCGCTGCAGTGCACGCAATCGAATCGCTGCGCAGCAATGGACACGACGGTGACATCATCCTAGTCGGAGCAGAAAAGCACCTACCGTACGACCGCCCACCGCTCTCCAAGGAAGCCCTCTTCTCCGAAGGTGGTCCGACGCCGCTGCGCCCCGCGGCGTGGTACGACGAGTTCGACGTCCGCCTCCACCTGGGCCGCGCAGCCCGCGGGCTGCGCCCCAACGACCGGACCCTCGTGCTTGAGGACGGTGAAGAGATGAGCTACGACAGTTTACTTATCGCAACCGGTTCCCGGGTACGCCACCTTGGAAGCGGAGACAAGTACATCCACTACCTACGTACACCCGAAGACGCTGCCTCCCTTCGAGACGAATTCGGTCGTGTTAAGCACGTCGTAATCATCGGAGCCGGCCTTATCGGCATGGAAGTAGCCGCAACCGTTAGCGTCTTAGGTATCCGTGTGACGATCATCGAAGTGGCTCCGGCCCCTCTTGCTCGAGTCCTCGGTGACGAAGTGGGCCAATGGTTCAAGCGGCTCCACGAGAGCCACGGAGTCACAGTTTTGTGTAGCGTTCTTGCAGTCGACGTACACGCTGACCCGCGCGGCGGCTACCTGGTGTCGACGTCGAACGATGAATTAGTGCGGGCTGATCTCGTCGTAGGTGCGTTGGGGGCCGCGCCTGCGGTCGACTGGTTGCGGACAAGCGGTCTTGATCTCGGTGATGGCATATTGTGCGACGCGACTCTGCAGACCAATGCCCCCGGAGTGGTCGCAGCCGGTGACGTAGCTCGTTGGTATAACCCTCTGTACGATGAGGATATGCGTGTCCAGCAGTGGGTCAACGCCGTAGAGCAAGGACGCCACGCGGCCATGACACTGTTGGGCGCGTCTAGTCCCTATGTGGCAGCGCCGTATTTTGGGTCTGATCAATTCGGTACAAAGCTTCGCTTTGTTGGGCGAGCGACCGCGGCAGACGACATACGCATCGATGAGATGACGAATGACGTTCTTGTGACAACATACTGGAGACAAGGCTCTAAAATTGGCGCGCTTTGCGTTAACGCTGCAATGCAGCTGCCGCGACACCACGCCGAGATCGTCGACGCCCAATTAAACTCTCCTAGGGACTTCTGTCGATAACCTGAATCCGTCTGCTTCGGAAGTTTTCTTCATTCCGTCAATTGACTGGTTTTTCCGGGCACAACGAAACCCATGGTGTCGAGTGCGCGGATAATCCCATCTTTCTACGCTCTAGCTGCCTACCGCACCTTTTAATGATGCAAGCACGCTATGAACCTGAGGCGATTAACTAAATCAGGTTCGACGTGCATTAAAGAGGCCCTGACCCGCGCCACGCGCAGGTCAGGGCCTCAAGCCACCATCGTCAGATAGCCGCGACGAGCAAGCTGTCGGTAGTTTCCAATCTACCGCGACGACTATCCAGCTAGTGTTGGTCGTCGCCACCGATAGTATTCGAACGTCACTTATCGGTCGGCTGGATGATCAACTACGGGGCCTCTCCAGGCGGTTCCCGTGCTCGTCCACTGGGTACTGCTTATTCGGCTCGTGCTTAATCACCAAGACCAAAGCCTCACCGACAGATGTCTCGACGTGATCTTCACCGGGGGGGACAAAATAGAAGTCGCCCGCCTTACAGAATCGTTCAACATCCCCGGACTTGTAGTGCAGGTTGCCCTGGACGAGGAACACCGCGACCCAGGTGTCGTGACGATGCCGTGTGAGCTGGCTATTCCACGACATCTTCACTAGCGAAAACGACACATCGTGACCGTCGTACCAAAGCTTGCACCGATCAATCGCATGGCCGACTACATCTTCATGAATCCATTCACGCTCATCGGCCGGTGTGTAAGTTGGCATCGCTACTCCCTTTCGTTCCCGCTGTTGGGCCATGCCGGTCACTCGCGGGGGACTGTGTGACCGGCATAACACACAGCCTAAGCGGGTTGCGCAGCGGACAATGTCACTCCAACGGGTACTAAAAGGTCCGGAGGTGAGGTCATACAGTGCGCTCGGCGCACACGTTGCACATGTCACGCGACGCCGCTGCAGCACTGTGGAGGCCGACTTGAACAGTCCTGGACGAGGTGGAGGCTCCTGATCTAACAAGGAGAATGCTGGTATGCCTGCACCGAGGAAGTACGACGCGGAGACCCAGGAACGGGCGGTCCGGATGTATCGGGACCGGATCGCCGAGCACGGAGGCTCGAAGGTCGCCGCCCGTCGCCATGTCGGCGAGCTGCTTGACATCGCGCCGGCGACGCTGCGGAACTGGATCGAAGCCGCGGAGCGGAACGACGCCCCGACCACCTCGGAAGCGGGGGAACGAATCGACCTCGACGAGGTACGTCGCCTGCGTAAAGAGAACGACGAATTTACGCAGGGCCAACGAAATACTGAAGACCGCGAGTGCGTTTTCGCGGCGGCGGAGGTCGACCGCCGACTGCGGTGATCGTGGACTACATCGACGCCCACCGGGAACGATTCGGGGTCGACCCGATCTGTGCCGTGCTCACCGAGCACGGCATCAGCATCGCCCCGTCCACCTAATGGGTGGGTCGGCTTGTCCCGACACGGAAGAGGCAACCGGCAGGAGATCACTGCCCGTCCACGGATCCGGGTGCAGTATGGCTGGTGAGCTGCCGGCAGGTGATCACTGCATGTGATGGCACGGAGCGCACCGGAGATCTCGTATGTAGACGGTGACCCTGCCGGTCCGCCGCGAGGTGTATGTGTGAACGGCTGGTGAGATGCCGCGCCACAGAGCGCTGTCCATTAGGTTGCCGCACCCGCCTCGAGCTCAACGGAAGGTCACCGGCACAAGAAGGATGTATGGGCATCACCTGCGGGATCGACTGGGCCGAGGCGCATCACGATGTGGCTCTGGCCGACACGAATGGCGAGATAATTGCACGCACCCGAATCACCAACGGCGCAGCCGGATTCACCAATCTCCTGGCACTGATAGCGGAATTCTGCGACAGTGTCGAGGACATTCCGATTGCCATCGAAACCGACAAGAACCTGCTTGTCGTCGCCCTCGCCGACGCCGGGTTCACCGTATACCCGATAAACCCGCGTGCGGTGGCCCGCTACCGCGAACGCCACGGGCAAGCCGGCGGGAAGTCCGACCCGGGCGACGCCGCCGTCCTCGCGCACGTACTGCGAACCGACCGGCACATGCACAGGCCGCTACCGGCCATCAGCGAGCAGGGGCGCGCGGTGAAGACGCTCGTACGTCAGCATCAGGAAGCAGTGTGGGCGCTGAATCAAACGGTCAGCCGACTCCGCTCATTGCTATTGGAGTTTTATCCGCAAGCGGTGCAGGCATTCCCGAACCTCAAGCATCGCGCGGCGACGACTGTGCTCGCGGCGGTCCCGACACCCGCCGCTGCGGCCAAGCTGACAGGCCGCCGCGTCGTTACCCTGCTGCAACGCTCGGGTCGTGGCAACCACCCTGCCCTGGCCGAGCAGATCCTCAGCCTCTTTCGGGCACCGGCTTTGCGGCAACCCCTGCAAGTCGAGGCCGCATACGGCCACACCGTCACCGGGCTGATCGCAGTCCTGGTGGCGATGCGACAGGCCGTCGACGCCCTCGAGGCGCAGCTCGGGCAGCAGTTCGAAGCTCACCCGCAAGCCGCTATTCTGCGGTCGGCACCCGGCCTGGGCCCCGTCCTGGCCGCCCGAGTCCTCGGCGAAATCGGCGACGACCCCGAACGATTCACCGGCTCGAACAATCTTCGCTCGTACGCCGGCACCGCGCCGGTGACGATGTCATCGGGCCGATCGCACTACGTCAAGGCCCGCAAGGTCCGTAACAAACGCCTGGCCGACGCCTGCCATTGGTGGGCGTTCTCGATGCTCACCAAATCAGCCGGCGCACGAGCCCACTACGACAAGCGCCGAGCCGCGGGCGACCAACACAACGCGGCACTGCGTAATCTCGCGAACAAGCTACTCGGGGCGCCTGTGGTGGTGTCTGCGACACGACATACCCTGGGACGACCGCGGCATGGCCAGTCCTTACCGACGCTGTCAGACCGATCGTCGGTTGACGCTGACTCGCGTGGGATGTCTACTACAAGGCGAAGGCTCGCGGACGGATCTCCGCCGCCGAACTGGCCTACGCCTACGCCTACGCCGCGAACGCCGTGCATGCGGTGTATGTGGCCAATCGGCGGGTCTACGGTGTCCGCAAGATGTGGCACGCGATGAAACGCGCTGGTCACCAGATGGGCAGAGACCAGGTGGCCCGGCTGATGTCGATCACCGGCATCACCGGCGCGGTCCGGGGCAGACGACGCACGGTCACCACCGAACGCGATGAGCGAGCGCCCCGGCATCCGGACCTGATCGAGCGGAACTGGGCCGCACCGCAACGCCCGGATCAATGGTGGGTAGCCGATTTCACCTACTGTTGGCCGGCTGGGTTCGTCTATACCGCGTTCTGTGTCGACGTGTTCTCGCGTCGAATATTGGGTTGGCGGGTGATGACGACGAAGTCCACACCGTTGGTCAGCGGTGTTCTCGAGCAAGCTCTCTTCACGAGACGACGAACTGACTTACTTTTCACATCAACAGGTTTGGTTCATCTTTCCGATGCCGGAAGTCAATACACGTCCCTTGCCTTCACCGAGTCTCTGGTCGAATCCGGGGTCGCCGCTTCCATCGGCAGTGTCCGGGACGCCTCGATAACGCTCTGATGGAGTCGACGATCGGGCTCTACAAGACAGAGCTGATCGACCGGGCACAGTCCTGGTCCGGTCGGGCCGAGGTCAAGTGGGAGACCGCCGACTGGGTCCGCTGGTTCAACGCGGACCGGTTGCATTCGTCGATCGACTATCTCTCGCCGATCGAGTACGAGACGCGCTACCGTGAGCAGCGCCCCACCGCTACCTCCATCCCCCGAGGTGGCCTGAACGAAGTCTCCACTCGATCCAGGATGCTTCTATATCCGTCAAGTGATGCTGGGGCCGGATACGCAGCGGTCAGTGTTCGGAACAATTGCCGGGTGATGTACCTCTTCAGGCATCGCATGATCTCCTTGGTCGTGCGACCCTCGCGGCGGCGGCGGGCGACATACGCGCGGGTGTCGGGGTGGGTGCGCATCCGGACGAGGACGATAGTGGTCAGCGCCCGGTTCAGTCCTCGATCCCCGCCACGATTGAGCCTGTGACGCACCGTGTTCCCCGACGACGCCGGTATCGGGCAGGTCCCGGCGAGGGCTGTGAACGCGGCTTCGGAACGGACTCGGCCCGGATGAGACCAAGCGATGAGCACCGAAGCGGCGACCACCGATCCGACACCGGGTAACTCCGGCAGTTCCGGTGCGACGGCGTTCACGGCAGAGTCGAGTGCCTTCCTGTTGTCGATCAACTCGGTATCGAGGGCACGGATTCGTCTCGCCAGTCGTACCGCCTCCTGCCGGCATGTTTGCATGGTGATGTCCTCCGACCGGGGACGCCAGGTAGATATCGCATCAATCTGTCTGCGCGTCAGCGCTTTGCGCGCATCGACACCAAGGTCGGTTCAACTAGCTGTACTGACCCCGGCAGGTTGGGTACGCGGTCGGCGGGGTGAGTTGCCTCCGAGTGAGGTTGCCCCTTGAGCGTGGACACCTCAGAACATTGTGGACCGGTAACATGACCCGTTATCGGTCATCACCCACGCAGTGGTGACACCGATAGAGGCGAAGTGAGCCAACGCCCGGGTCATAAACGCGGCAGCGCTTTCCTTCCTCTCATCAGCCAGGATCTCTGAGTAGGCGTACCGGGAATGGTCGTCGACGGCGTGGTAGAGGAAGGCGTACCCCAGGTTAGGGCGGCCATGGACTTTCGGGGTCGCGCAGGCTCGCGCTGCGCGCTGGAGTTGCGGGAGCCCTGAGCGCGGCCATGTATCCGATGTCTGTCACCATGGGGAATCCTGCCGAGTTTCTTGATTTCGACGTGGATCAAGTCAGCGCGCCTGACGTTCATACCGGCGAACCACACGCCTGCGCGCACGCACGGGCGCGCGCCGGGTCGGTCCATGACAACTGCACATCGGTACCGGGTCAAGATCCGGTGCACAGTCGAGACGTTCAACCCGAGGTGATACCCGATCCGGGCAGGCCCCCAAGCGGCTTGAGACGCGTAACCCGACCACCCGACGCTCCCAGCGCCGGCTGGTGCGATGCGGACACGAAGCGGCCGGCTGGACCGGCCGAGCATCCCGGCCGACCCGAATTCACGGTATCGATCCGACCACCGTTTGGCCGTCGTGACCGACACATTGAACCGGTCAGCAGCGCGGCGCAGTGGCCACCGGGCATGCACGACGCACTGAGCCAGACGCAACCGACCAGTCGGGGACAACGGTGAATTACGGTGAGAAACGAAGACCTCCTGGTTGAGGAGCGGTTCTTAGACAGCTCCACCTCCCTCGGAAGTCTTCCCTATGTCACGCAGACCCGCCGAACCCCGTCCTAACGTCCCGGGCCAGTACACAGCTACTGCCCCGGCTCATCGAGTAAGAGAGGCGCTTCCATCGTCAGGCCGGTCGCCTCCAAAGTGGAAGGGCCGAACACGAACTCCATCCCCGGGTGCAGGAAGATTCCAGAACCACCCAGCATTTGATCGGCAGTGCAATGACCACCGATACTGCCTGATCATCGCGGCTTCGCGATGAGTGATAGTCCGGCCGATGGCACCTTCGCCACGAAGCTAGATCAATGCCGTACTCGCCGCATCCCGGATCGTCAGCCACCCCGCCTTTACGCGTCACCGGGTCCGGGTGCCTGAGGCTGGGAGGACCCTTAGGGCCAATACCGTTCAGTTAGCAACTAAGTATGGTGCATATTGGTGACTGGGTGGGTTGTGGATGGTGTTGGTGGTGTCCGCGTTTGGCTGCCCATTTGAGGACTTTGCGATTTGACGACCCGGGGGTTGGCGCGGTGTCGGCGTACAGGGTTGATGCGGCGTAGGAGTTTGGCGATGCCCTGATTCCACAATCGGGTGGCGGCGTGGTGGTTATGAGGGGGAAAAAGAGCTGTGGGACAGGGATCGTCGGGTGATCCGCAGGGCGGCGATGAAGGAGATCCGGTCGGGGTCGTGACTGCCGGCGGTTGCGGCGTCGCGCATCAGGGTGCGGATGGCGAAGTGGCAGCACAGGTGCCCCCAGATTTCCTGCTCCACCAGCGGTGGGGATTTCGACCGCAGCACGGCGCGTGGTCCGCGCTGGTGGGTCTTGAGTTCGTCGAAGGTGTTCTCGATTTCCCAGCGCTGGGCGTAGGCCAGCGCCAACTCTTCTGCAGGTGCGTCGGCGGGGTCGAGGATCGTGGTCAGCAGCCGATACTGCTCGGGGTTCTCCCGCCCGTCGTCGAGGGTGTAGTCGATTACGCGCACCGTGAGCGGTGTTCGCTGCTGCCGATTCTTTCCGGAGGTGGGGATGATCTGTGCCAGCCAGGATCCGTCGTCGAGGGTCTCGAAGTGTCGAGGTGAGAGGGTCGATTTGAGCCTCCACAGCAGGTCGGCGCCGGTGGCTGCGGCTCGGGTCCACATGTCGAATCCGTAGAGGCTGCGGTCGGCGAGCAGCAGCATCCCGGGTTCGAGGGTGTCCATCAGCTTGTGGGCGAGCTCCCGCTCGGAGGTGCGGCACGGTCCGATCCCGGCGTCGAATACCGCGTGGGTGCCGCATTCGGCGAGGGCCACCAACCGTGCCTGCGGGAACGCGGACTTCTCGCCGCGGCTCGATGCGGGCCGCCCGAAATGCTCGGCGTTGGCCGGGGTGTCGGGCAGGTCGAGGCAGGTCCCGTCGAGGGCCACCAACCGGCGCCCGGCGAGCCAGGATCCGGGTGTATCCGTGTCGGCGAGAGGTCTGGCGACACGGCGGAACAACTCCCGCACCGGTTCGTATCCCAGACGTGAACGAGCCTGGAAGATCGCCGATTTCGTCGGCGGCGACCAGGACTGCGACCATCCCGACGCCCACGACAAACCGTCGGTGAGCTGCTCGAAGACCTCCTCGTAGGAGCCTTGCGAATTCAATGCCATCCCGATCGAGAAATACGCCGTCACGCGAGCGGTCAACGACCTACTGCGCTGCTCGGTCCGCCCGCATTCCGCGATCACCTCATCGACCAGGGACGCGGGAAACACCCTGGTCAACAATCCCACCGACACCACATCCGACAACCGCCGATCCGTGACCGGCTTCACCCATCCACTCCGAGGCACACCTCATCGTATCGCAAACACCACTAACTGAACGGTATTGCCCTTAGGGCCGTATGTCAGTTGCCGCGTTTGATCCATTCCTCGAGGTGCGGCGCCTCGTCGCCGACGGTCGTGCCGTCGCCGTGGCCGGTGTAGACCTTCGTCTTGGGGTCGAGGGTGAAGATCTTCTCGGTGATCGAGGCGATGATCGTCGAGAAGCTCGAGAACGAGCGGCCCGCCCTGGAACAGGGTGTCGCCGGAGAACAGCACCTTCGGATGGATCACCGACGAGCCCGGCGAATGGCCCGGGGTGTTGATGATCGTCAGCTCGGTGCCGGCGACCCCGATCTTCTGCCCGTCCTCGAGGTCCTGGTGCGCGACATCGGATGGGTGTCGTTCCATAGCATGTCGTCGCCGGGGTGCAACAGGATCGGCGCGCCGGTGGCCTGGGACAGTTCCGGGGCGACGGTGACGTGGTCGTTGTGCCCGTGGGTGAGCACGATCGCCCTCACCGTGCGGTTGCCGACGCCATCGAGGATCGGCTTCGCGGAGTGCGCGGCGTCGATGATGATCACCTCGTCGTCGTCGCCGACGAGCCAACACGTTGTTGTCGACGTCCCAGGTGCCGCCGTCGAGGCTGAAGGTGCCGGAGGTGACGACGTTGTCGATGCGCAACTCGCCGCTCACAGTTCCACCACCGATCGCAGCACCTTTCCGGCCTCCATCGCCGAGAACGCGGCCTCGACGTCATCGATGCCGATGCGCTCGGTGACGACTTGTCCAGCGGCAGACGGCCCTGCTCGTAGAGATCGATGAGCATCGGGAAATCACGCTCGGGCAGGCAGTCGCCGTACCACGACGACTTGAGCGCACCCGGGAGAAGAAGTCGACCAGCGGCATCTCCAGGGTCATCTCCGGAGTCGGCACACCGACCAGCACGACGACCCCGGCGAGGTCACGCGCGTAGAAGGCCTGCTTGTAGGTCTCCGAGCGGCCGACCGCATCGATCACGACGTCGGCGCCGTTGCCGTCGATCAGCTCCTGCACCGCGGCGATCACGTCATCGACCTTCGAGCCGTCGATAATGTGGGTGGCACCGAGGTCCTTCGCCCACTCGAGTTTCGCGGGGTCGCGGTCGATCGCGATGATCGTCGTCGCACCGGCCAGGAGGGCACCGGCGATCGCGGCAACACCGACGCCGCCGCAGCCGAATCCCCACGGCCCACGTTGCCGGCGTTCATCGCGGCGCCGATCCCGGCCATCACACCGCAGCCGAGCAATCCGGCCACGGCCGGGCCGGTGCCGGGATTGACCTTGTTTGCACTGCAGCTCGTGAATGAGGGTCTTCTCGGCAACGCGCCGATCCCTAGCGCCGGGGTCAGGACGGTGCCGTCGGTCAGCGTCATCGGCACGCTGGCGTTGAAGGTGTCGAAGCAGTACCACGGACGAACCCGCTTACAGGCACGACACTGCCTCACGCCAGTTCAAGACGACTACGTCGCCGACCTCGACGTGGGTCACGTCGGAACCGACCGACTCGACCACACCCGCGGCCTCGTGGCCGAGCAGGAACGGGTACTCGTCGTTGATGCCGCCCTCGCGGTAGGCCAGGTCCGTGTGGCAGACACCGCACGCCTTGATCGCCACGACCACATCACGCGCACCCGGGTCCGGGATCACCACGTCCACGACCTCCGTCGGCGCCTTCTTGCTGCGCGAGATGACTTCCTTGACTGTCTGAGACGTGCGTTGTTCCTTCCGCAACTGCGTTGTTCGGGGTACGTGTGCGACGTGGGTTCGCAAGGACGGCGACGCGTCGTGGCATCGCCGGAACACATCGCCACAGCCTTATCGGTACGGCTGATCGCGGTCTACTCAGAGTGCAGCATCGCCGCTCCAGGCGGTGACAGCCGGTTCGGGGCGAACAACAAAGGCCAAGCCTATTCTCAGACCCTGCAACCCCCGTCTGCGTTGATTACGACGCCGGTCAGAACCCGGCCAGCCTGTGGATCGGCGAGATAGACATAGGCGGCCGCAAGGTCTTCGGGGGTCGGCACTACTCCCAACAGATTGGAGCGGGCGATGCGCTCCTCGCGACCAACGGAGTCGCGTACTGACAGTTCGTCTTGACCAAGTGCGAGCAGGCCAGAGAAGCCGGTTGCAGCGGTTCCGCCAGGTGCGACGCCATTCACCCGGACATTGGGAGCGTAGTCCACGGCCAGGTGTGCGACGGCGCCGCGTAGGGCCCACTTCGAGGTACCGTACAGCACGCCGCCGCCAGATCCCCGAAACGCCGACTCCGACAGAGTTAGGGTAACCGAACCACGCGCGTCATTAAGTGCGGGCCATGCCAGCCGCACAGCCGACAGCGTGCTGAGTACGTTCACACGCCAGATTTCGGCCGCTGCTTGTTCGAATTGTTGCGCGTTCAAATTTCGCAATGAAGCATAGTGGTCAAAAACTCCTACACAGCACGTCAGATTGTCCAACCTCCCACGGTTATCGACAATCGAGTCGATCACCTCACTTACGGTGTCGGGGTCAGTCGCGTCGCCGACGTAGACCTCCAATTCCGAACTCCCTGCGAGCTTCTCGGCGATATCTGGTGCGCGTTCGAGCACGACGACATGTGCCCCGGCACGGTGGTAAGCTAACGCTGCGCCTAGGCCGATACCTGAGCCACCGCCGAGAACCAGAATAGTATTCTTTGTGAGTCTTTCGTCACGCGTCATAGGGCGCACTCCTGGTCGATGGTTTGCCAGTCAGGCTCGGAGAATGATAAATGCTCATCGCCATAAATGACGTTTATTATGCACTGAAACGCCAGAACTTAGTGGCACATCCCTTTAGCTAGTTCGGTGAACGAGACCAATGACTTCTAAGCAGTGAGTCACTTCTTGTGCCGGCGGTTGTTCAGGTCGAACATTACGGTCCTGGCAGGGGCCGCCCCTAGGGCGATTCCCTGCCAGGACCGCTGCACCAATCAAGCTGATCGGTGCTAGTCGCTGCAGTGTCGATTACACCGCGGCAACCTGCGTAGACGCGCGCGCACCGAACTTCGCCTCGATCTCTTGCCGGATCTGCTTGTATCGCTCGACGTGCTCGTGCGTTGTGCGCACGTGCTCCTCCGGCACCAAATCCTCTGTGTAGGGCGGCCGGCACTTACCCACGTTGATGTAACCGGCACCGTTGACGCGGATCTTCTCCAGGGGAACGTTGTACTTGGCGAACTCCATGAAGTCCTGACCCACAAGGAACGGTTCGTGCGCCCACCGCAACCGCTCGGTCAGCCAGCGGGCGTCGTCGAATCGGCCCTGCTGCAGCGCATCGCGTAGCTCCAGCACTGGGCCAGGTCCCATAGCGGTCGTGGACGACCAAGCCATGCCGACGAACTCCTCACCGTACATCTCCCAGGCGGGGAACCAGTCAGTCTCAATCGACATCAGCGGGAAGTGGGTGCCAGTATGGGCCATATCATTGTGGTAACGGAAACCGACGGAGGCGCCACCCGCGTACTTGACCGCCACGACCTGCGGCAGCTCGACCAAGGTCTTGTACACCCGGCGCGGAATGATTCCGCGGAACGCGGCGGTGTTGTCATAGACCACGATTGCCATGTCCGGGACTGCCGTTGCGACGTCGCGATAGAACCGTTCCATGACCGGGGCCACCATCTCACCCCACATCGGGCGACCTAGAAGGGTGCCGGTGATGCCTAGGTCGGCCAAGTACTGCATCCGCGACACCGTGTCACGTGTGTTCAGCGTCGTCGCGCCAATGAAGATCGGGAAGTCAGGGTTAATCGCCTTGGCGGTTTCAGCGACACACGCGGCGTATGCTTTCCACTCCTCGATGGTGAGGGTAGCCATTTCGCCGAGGGTCCCGTTGAGGGCGATCGCGTCGACACCGTCATTGATCAGGGAGCGGATCATTCGCTCGGTCTCGACCAGGTCAACGGTGTCCTTAGCGTCCACGCGTTCCGCTCCAGGCAAGGCTGGCGTGGGCGGATAGGCCATGACACCGCGCAGGTCGGCGCCAGTGATTCTGGGCTGCTTAGTCATCAATGATCTCCTGTTGTGTGGATGGAAAAATGAGGTGGAAACTAGTGGCCTTCACATACGGGCGGCCGCGACCGATGTTCCTGTGAGCCATTCTGGGACAGCCTCGTAGGCCAAAATTTCGAAGCCCACACCGACCGCGCCCGCCGCGACGAGCCAAGTTCTAATCTCGTGGGCGCCGTTACCAGCCGCGTCTATCTCGTCCTTCGTGTAGGCGGTCAGATGGGTCGGGTCGCCATCGTCGAGCCGAGCGAGGAAATCCCGGTCGAACTCTTCATTGACGTTCCCAGACTCGGGCAGGCCAACCCAGTGCGAAAGTCCCCCGGTGCCAACGATAACGACGCGTTCGTACGCCTCCTGGTCGCTTACTGCACGAGCGAGCATCTTCCCAAAGTCGTAACAGCGACGCGGTGAAGGCCAGGGCGGATTGACGCCGTTGACGATGATGGGAGCAAGGGGGTACCGGCTGTCTGGGTCGAGATGCTTGAACGGCACACAGAAGTTCTCATCAAAATCCAGGCCACCTTCAACCAGCGCGGGATCGAACTCTGACTCCAGCGCAAACCGGTAAATATGCTGGCCTAGGTCAGCCGCACCGGGATAGCGGTGCTGCGGCACATTAACGAAATTCGCCATCTCCGCGGTAACCGGGCCCAGGTATGACTCACCGGTGGCCACCGCGAAGGCGGGAAGATTTCCTAGATTGAAGTTGGTGAAGTGCTCAACTGATACGGCGATGATGGCATCTGGTCGCAGCGCCTCGATGCGGTCTCGCGCCTGTGCGTACGCTGCCTCCACGTTGCGACGTTTCACGGCTTCCGCGCGATCGGGCCACCCGGTGATTCCCGGTGAGTGAGAGGCTGCAAATCCTCCGACAATCTTGCCGCTACTCATACCAGTTCACCTCTGATTCGGGCGTAATATTCGGCTCGGTCAATTTCAAGCTGGATGGCACAAAAGTACAGCAGGTACGGATTCACACCGGCTTCGTAAAGGCCCTTGAAGTCCAGCCGCTGCATCATCCAGCGCAGATCCCCGCTGACTCCGTAAGAGTCGAGCACCTGGCTACTGTTGGCCATGTAAGCGTCTTTGACCGCTGCGTCACGTCGGATATCCCACAGCAGTTGGTGCAGGCTATACAATTGCTCCTCCTTCTAGCGCACCTCAGTGCCGCGGCACTGAGTACCTCGCTCTGGGACAGTATTGTGCTTGCAGTCAAGAGCCCAGCTTGTGGACGAACCAGTCAGTCAAGCGAGCGGCAGCGACGGCGAGATAGTCATAGCTGCAGTGCAGCGAACCAGCGGCGTCGTAGACGTCGAAGGTGACGTCCTTGGCGGTTAGCGCGTCGACGAACTTACGCGCTCCATCAATGTCCATAATGATGTCGCTCGTCCCGTGCATGACATAGACTGGAATGTCGATCTTGTCGGCGATTCCTTCAAAGGTGAACTCTGCCAGTTTGCTACGGGCTTCGCTGTCATCTTTTGATCCAGACAGCCATTGGAGCTGCTCACGCAGCGGCGGGTAGAACTCGTAGAAGTCGGTGAGAATACTCCAAGTTCCACACCAGGCAGCGACAGCCTTCACCCTCGGTTCGAAGGCAGCCGCTCGAGGTGCGTAGTATCCACCGAAGCTCACACCCGCCAGACCGATCCGACTCTCGTCAACATCATCTCGGTCTTCGATAAAGTCCAGAATGGCCTTCACCGGCACTTCGTAATCCGGGCGGCTATAGAGCTGCTTGAAACGTAGCGAACTCCCTCGCCCGGGGGTATCGACAACCACAACGTTCATGTCGCGCGCGGGGAACTCGGTACCGCCTAGAAAGTAGAGCTCTTCGGCCCAGGAATCGGCGCCGCCCAAGAACAGCACGGTCGCGCGTTCTTTGCCACTGGCATCAGGTCGAATGAAGTAGCCCTCCATGGAGGTACCTTCGAACGGAACGCTAATGCGTTCGATGAGTCCATCGCTGAGTTCGGCAGCCTTCTGAAAGTTCGCGGTGCCGGCACGGTAGGCGTGCTCACGGCGAGGATCGTGAGACCCGAGGAAGAACTCGGAGTGGCGGTAGTAGCTGCATGAGCGGAAGAACGCCCGCCTTGCGGTGGTGTTGTCCCCGGCGGCGAGTGCAGCGGTTGCGGTCGCCGCAACTTCCTCCGCTGTCCGGTTCCATTCGCGATGCCACACCTCATCGTCGGTGGTGGTCGTGCCGATTCGCGCAGCGGTGCGGGCACATTCAAACAGGTCGGCGCCGCCGACGGCCACCTGTGCGAGCAAGCGCATTGTCTGCAGTGACCAGTCCTCGTGCTGGGGGAAGAGTTCAATAACGGAAAGCGAGTCAGTACGCGCCTCAGTTGCTGAGTTCGTCATGTAGTTTTCCTTTCGTGTAAATGGCTAAGGGTTTGAGTGTCTTCGCTGCTAGGCGGTACATACGACGTCGGCCCACGCGGTTGATTGGTCCAGGGCAGCACGGTATTCGGCGAGTCTGCGTGGTGCGTTGACGCACACCGCACCGCGCAGCTTTCCGTGCCTCCCGAATAGCGCAACAAGGGATTTGTCATCCTGATGCTCAATGGCGACATCGTCATCGGGGGACGCGCGGCCGACAAACCGGAGTTTGGCGCCGAACTGATCTGTCCAGAAGTACGGGATGGAGACGAACGGTGTACGGTCATCCAGCAGCCGACCCGCGCTGTGCCGACCCTGTTCGACCGCATTCGTCCAGTGCTCGATCCGCATCGTCTCGCCAAAGGTGGCGTTATGCCAGATGGCGAGATCACCAGCAGCGACGACTGAGGGTGCCGAGGTAGCCAAGTCTCGCTGACACACCACTCCGCAATCGACGTTTACACCGGAGCCGACTAGCCAGTCGACGGCCGGGCGGCCACCGATGCCCACCACGATGAGGTCAGCGGCCATACGTTGACCATCGGTGAGTGTCACGTCGACATGATCACCGCGCCGGTTAACCTGCGCGACTGATGTCGAACAGCGAATGTCCACACCGTGACCGACGTGCAGGGCAGTGAACCAGCCACCGATGACGTCTCCAAAGACACGGCTCAGCGGGGCGGCCGCGATGTCGACTACCGTGACGGCGGCGCCCAGCTTAGCCGCGGTCGCGGCAACTTCCAGGCCGATGAATCCAGCGCCGATCACCACTACACGGGTACCGGGCAACAGCCGTTGCCGTAGTCGGGTGGCGTCAGCGACGGTACGTAGAGTGTGCAAGAAGTCCCCGACACCCTCGCCGAGAATCCCGTGGGGTAAACCTCGTGCTTCGCATCCGGTAGCAATGACCAACCCGTCGTACGGGTGAGTAGCCCCACAGTCGTCTCGAATGAGTCTGGCGGCGGTATCCAGTGCGGTCACAGAGGAGCCCAGATGCAGATCTATGCCCTTCTCGGCATACCACGCCGGTTCGTGCAGTGCCAGCGTCTCCGCAGTTGGTTCCGGCCCTTCCATTGCGTCCTTGGACAACGGCGGACGGGTGTAGGGCATCTCTTTCTCAGCTCCGAAGAGGTGAACCTCACCCTCGAACCCTCTGTCACGCAGACCCTCCGCCGCGCTGACCCCAGCCAACGAGGCTCCTACAATCAGAACCCGCCTCACGGTTCTATCTCTTCAATCGAAATCGCTTGGGCAGGACAACATCTCACCGATGCTTCGGCGCGTTCACGCTGCGATTCGTCCAGTTCACTGACCAACAAGACCGCACGGTCGCTCTCGTCGTCAAAGTCCCAGAGCGTGGGCGCCTCAATCAGACAGTTGGCATACCCCTGACACTTCGCAGCGTCTAGATGAAGTCGAATTTTCATGTTCACTCCTGCACGTGGTCCTAGTGGCCGTCGGAGGCGAGATGGGTCATCTCCGGTGAAATGCTTGGCAACCTGGCTGCCCGTGGGGTGTTCCTGCTCGTGAGGTTCCGCACGATGCCGGCGGTGACAACTGCGGTGACGCCAGGAATATCACCGATACTCAAGGCACCTAGAGCGTCCTGCTTACTTGATCCCCAGGGAGCGTCAAGAATCACGAGATCGGCCACTGAACCCGCCCGGACGAACCCCGAATCGAGACCCCAGGTGCGTGCGTTATTGCCAGACGCTGCCGCCCAAATCATGGCGGGGTCAATGCCAGAAAACGAAGACAATTCGGCAATGGTCTTGATGACTCCCAGTGGCATTACACCAGTGCCGGTCGGAGTGTCAGAGCCAATCACTATTCTCTGAAACTTATTGTCTGAGTGGGCCTTTTGTAGGATGCGCAGCGACGATTGCAGATTCCCCGCTTGTACCAGTTGTAAAGCCATCTCGGTATCATCGATGATCTTGTCCACGCCCTCGGCAGGGAGCGACGTCGGCCCACCATTAATGTGCCCACATACGTCGGGGGCCAAGTGCAACAGATGATCAGGCGTGATAGGTTTGCTGCCCGGAATACTTGCGCCGCCGGAGTGGCACATCACGGTGATGCCGTGTTGCTGTGCCCAGCGCACCTGGTCGTATCCGTCGGCGGGGTCCGCGTAGCGGCCGAAGCCGAACTTGGCGAGCTTCACCCCAGCGTGCTGCAAGTCGGCGAAGTCCTGCTGGGTCAAAGTTGGCTCGAGAACGACCGCGCCGGCGTGAACGGTCATGCCACCTGGGTGGAAGTTGCGGAAGCAAGACATCGCCGCAATGGCCAACGCCTTCACTCCGATTGCGTCATGAGGGCGCCCTTGAGCATGGATCTCGCCTGGCGAGACAACGCTCGTAATTCCCCCGTGTACATAGCTTGCCAAGAAGTCGACCGTCTTCTGCCGTGGCGTGTAGTCACCGAGCACAACGTGGCAATGAGAGTCTATTAAGCCTGGAGCAACTGTTGTGCCGCGCGCGTCAATTGTCACGTCGGCATCATCAACCTGAGTCCCTAGGTCTTCGAGCGAGCCAACTGCGACAATGACACTTCCGTCGACGATTACGGTGTCGGCGCCGTCTAACACCGGGTTCATGTAGTCGCCAGACAGGACTGTGCCGGCATTAGTGATAGCCAAGCTCGCCATTAGCCAACCTGCCCGTCCTGCGCGTCGTCGCGCCTCATGTGACCCTCGGTAGCTATCTCAGGCACATTCTCCCGAGGCGCACCACCCTTGCAAAAAGCCTCCGGGTGGTTGCATCCCATTTCAGAGAGTCTTTCTACACAACCCCACACGACATGAGACCTGCCGACTTTCGCTTTACGTCGAGATGCGCTTCTGTTGCGTCCAAATGCGCTGCGGATCCTACCCGCGTGCGCGGGGGCTTTGCCTACCTCAACCGAACTCACGTTGTCTCCTTGGCTGTCAATACCATCAACATGGCGTCATCTTTGACGGTATCCCCGGTCGACACGTCGGGCCATCCCCCGGAAGGGTTACTTCTGTCCCGTACCCAGTTGCCAGTTGCCAGTTGCCAATTGCCACCGGGCCGAGAGCGCTGAGTCGTGATTCTCGTTTGGCGCTCCGACTGGTCCGATATGGGCCAATTACTATTCGATACACGTCAGACGCCACAGTCCGCAGCTGTAGCATCCCCGGCCGAGTCGGATCTATTCGATACCCGATCAGGGTCTATCGTTCGTCTACTTTAAGACGCGTCGGAATCGCCAGCATCAACAGCATCAGGTCTGCCATTATCGCGGCTAAAACCTATTTCTTGGAGGGAAACCCCCAGGCAAGGGTCATTCCCAGACTCGCCGGAATCTCGGGCGCTGACTGATCAGCAACCTTGTTCACGGGAGTTTCGCCGGCAGCTCGACGCCGCCTTGACAGAATCCAGAACACACCTCTCTCCTGTGGCGTCCCTACCCATCGACACACTGCGATCTGCAGTCCTACTCCCGGCGGATTACACCGGACAGTCAACGCTGAAGTACTGGATCGCTTGGAATTCCTCAATACCGTGTCGTCCGCCTTCGCGGCCAAGCCCACTTTGCTTCACGCCCCCGAACGGCGCCGAGGGGTCCGACACCCCCCCCCCGGTTGATGCCGACCATGCCAACTTCGAGTTTCTCGGGAATCTGAATCGCGCGTTGCAACGTGCCAGGCGTTAACATATTCGGTTTAAACCGAATTCACTTGTATTGGCCAAAGAGAGCATGCGACCCGCATCGTCCCACGAAATGATAGGAGCGACAGGACCGAATATCTCGCGACTCACGACCGCGGCATCGGGACGTACATCAGTCAGCATAGTCAGCGGATAGAACCAGCCGGCGCCCCCGGGGACCGCTGCCCGGTAAGCGACACGCGCACCCTCAGCAACCGCCTGATCGACCAGACGGGACACTCCGTCAACCGCGCGTCGAGAGATGAGGGGTCCGATGTCGGCGCCAGTCGACCCGGGACCCACCGTGAGCTGTTCCACCGCAGCGCCGAGTCGGGCGGTAAACTCCTCGTCTACGGCGGCATGCACCTAGAACCGATTGGCAGCTGTACAGGCCTGGCCACCATTGCGGAACTTCGCAGTCATTGCTCCCGCGACTGCAGCGTCAATGTCTGCATCCTCGGTCACGATAAATGGCGCTTTTCCTCCAAGCTCCATAGAGGAATTTACAATTCGGTCAGCAGCATGACGTAGTAGGCGTCGCGCGACTTGGGTTGACCTGTGAACGAGATCTTGCGTACGCGAGCATCGTCCAGCCACGCGCCCACCACCTCAGCGGCTCGGGTGCTGGGCACTACGTTGACCCCCCGTCGGGACACCAGCGTCGGCCAGTAGCTGAGCAATCGCAATAGTCGTAAGGGGCGTTTCATCAGCAGACTTGAGAACCACAGTGCATTCAGCAGCCAGAGCAGGGGCGATTTTCCGAGTTGCCATGGCGGCGGTAATGTTTCACGGTCTCCCAAGCGCCGCCACGCCCACGGGCAGATGCGTGACGATGGTCCGAGCTTGTCCGCTTGTTGCGGCACCATAGCGCCCGTCCCCTCGAACGGCGTCCTCCGCGAACCACCGAACGAACTCAGCTGCATAGAGCACTTCGCTATCCGCGTTCCATTTTCGCCGGTGATCAAGTCCGACAGGCGACGGCGATCCTCCAGCATCAAGCCGTACGCGCGGGCCAGGACCTCAGCACGAACGCGCGGTGGTGTACCCCACCATGCAGCTAAGGCGTCGTCGGCGCGGTTAACGGCCGACGCGGCATCGGCGCGGTTATCGGCCGACGCGGCATCGGCGCGGTCACCGTCGGGCACCTGAGCAATGACTTCAAACATAGTTGGGTCTTCAACACCAAATACGCCGGCGCCCTCGACAGTGCCATCGGTCCAGAGGGGCGCCTCTCGAATTGCTTTAAGGTGCCGCCCTGGTGTATTCATCCTCGAAACTCTCCGCACAATCTTTTCTGAATGTTCTGACATGCCCGAAACGATTCGACATTGGTTGGGAGACTCGGCCGACAACAGGTTGACTATGCGCCCATGCTTCTACAATTAGACTATTCAGCGGCCGAGCGCCCGGTCGCGCTTCGTCCGGGCTGGGCAATGTCCATTGCGTCGGTTCTATTCCTATCGAGTTGCCTCGACTAGCCACGCCTCGATTTCCGCCGCGAGCGACTCCCAACCCGGATCTATACAAACGCCATGTCCTGCGTTGGCGAGGACAATCTCATGAGCACCCAGAGCGCGCCCGAGCGCGCGGACGCTCTCCGCCGGAACCAGAAGGTCGTTTTTGGCAGCCACCACTACCGCGGGTGCGCGCACCTGGGTGACGTCAACCTCGGCGGTCCACCGCGTCGCTTGCCATACAGCTGCGGGAGATTCGGGTTGCAGCAATGAAAAATATCTTTCAGCGGCGATGTCATCCGCTCCGGAGTAGAACATCTGCCGCGCAACGTCAGGAGGTGGCGGGCCCCAGGGTTGCGTCATGTCGACTTCGATGTCAATGGGTGCGCCAGCGAACGCGCGCGGTACCACAGGAGTTAGCAAAGCGAGCGCGGCGAGGGTACGCGCAGTGGTTGAGGCATAAGCCAGAGAGGCGAGACCGCCCATGCTGTGGCCGACGACGATGGGCTCAGCTCCGTAGGCTGCAACGGCAACCTCTACGGCGGTCTCGATATCCTCAGCCACGGCCGTGATTGGCCGTTCGAGCCAGTCACCTTCGTCGATTCGCCTCGAGGACCCGTGTGACAGCCAGTCCAGTGCGATGCTGCCCCGACCACGCGCGGCGAACCACGACTGCCAGTCTGACCAACACCATGCTCCGTGGCACCCTCCATGAACGAACACGATCGGGTTCTCGCCAACCGGAACACCAACAGGGGGCTCGCACCTGGTCAAGGCAATTCCGCTCACGACATCGGTAACCGCAGACGCTGGTTGATTCGGCATTCTTGTATGATACGGCGTCGACCATCTTTAGACCCGTCACCCGAATGGGTCAATCTGAGATGGTTGGTTCGAGCTCAACTGCGATGGCAGAGAACCGTCTATGGACGAATCTTTGTCTTCGAGGTTGAGCTTCTACGGCCAGTTCGACCCCGGCTCGGGAGGCAGTTGGTCGCCCAACCTTTCGAAGAGAGGCACCACCGCTTCACGCCGATGACCCAGTACGCCACATCGGGGGCCCACCCCGCACTTGAGGAATCGTCAAATCCTGTGGATTGAGGTGTGCCAGGCGGCCTCGGATACCGGCGTGTCCGGTGACGGTTCCGGGATGATCTCGACGGGCCGTTCGAGGAGCTTGCCCTCGTGGAACAGCGCACCGGCCCGCACCAACGCCACCAGATGCGGGGCGTTCACGGCCCGCCAGCGGGCCTGGGCGGCCTCGATCAACTTGTAGGCCATCGCCATCCCCACCGCGCGCGACCCCGGACCCTTGGTCACCTTGGTTCTCAAACGCACTGTCGCAAAAGTTGATTCGATTGGATTTGTCGTACGCAGATGCACCCAGTGCTCAGCCGGATACCGGAAGAACTCGAGCAGCACGTCGGCGTCGTCGGTGATCTTCACGACCGCCTTCGGGTACTTCACGCCGCAATCGATCTCGAATGCCTTGATCACCACCTGCTCCATGTCGATGTCCTCGGCGAGGTAGATCTTCTTCATCGCCGCAAACGCACCGGGATGAGCCGACTTCGACAGCGCAGAAGGAATATTCGCCTGCTTGTGAAACCAGCAGCGCTGTTCCCGCGTTTCCGGGAACTCCTCGCGCAGGGCCCACCAGAGCCCCAAGGCACCGTCACCGACCGCCAGCACCGAGGCCCGCGTCCCACGCCGGCGGCAATCCCGCAGCAGGTCCGCCCAGGACTCGGTCGATTCCCGGTACCCGTCGGAGCGGGCGACGCTCCTTGCGGCCGTCGGCGCGGACCCCGATCATCACTAACAGGCAAAGCTTCTCCTGCTCTAGACGCACTTTTAGGTGAATACCATCGACCCAGAGATAGACGTAATCCGCCTGCGAGAGATCCCGGGCGGCGAAGGCTCTCGCCTCGTCCTGCCACTGCGTCGTCAGGCGGGTGATCGAGCTGGCCGACAGGCCGGCACCGGTGCCAAGGAACTGTTCGAGGGCGGGACCGAAGTCGCCTGGTCGAGAGCCCGTGCAGGTACAACAGCGGCAGCACCTCGGACACCTGCACGGATTTGCGGGCCCATGCCGGCAGGATCGCCGAGGAGAACCGTCTACGTTCACCGGTGTCGGGGTCGACGACGCGCTTGTCATTGACCCGCGGTGCCTTCACTGCCCACCGCGCCGGCGGCGGTGACCACCTCGCGCTCGGCGTGGTAGCCATTGCGAACCACCAGCCGGTGACCGTTGTCGTCGATCTCACCGACATGCCGGGCGATGTAGTCGGCGACCTCGGCCTGCAGGGCTGCGGCGAGCATCTGCCGGGCACCGTCACGGACGATCTCGTCGAGCAACGAGCGGCCCGCGCCGACTGCCTGGCCGGTCTCGTTGGAGTCGTCGTCGTAGTCCACTACCGTGAGCACGGGCGTACCTTCCCGCCACCGTTGGCGCGCTGGACTTGATCAGAATCCTGTTCGTGTACAGATCATCATCCGGGAAGGTGCGTCCTCCCGGAATCCACAGGTTTCGATCATTCCTCAGCCCCTTGCCGCGGGCACGCTGAAGCCCGCAGCATCCACAGACATCTGTCGAATTCCGTTTTTACCACTACGTCATTATCTGTTACCCCGAACGGGTAACTTTTTACTCAGCGCCTAGCATACGACGGGCATCCCGCAGACACTAGGTGTCAGCCCCCGCTCGTTCGACGTTTGGACTCGCGATCGGCCGTTGTCCCTACAGCGGCTCTCACAGATCCTCTCAGGTACGCACGAGTAGAGGTCGGTCTATTTTGAGCTTCAGCACCGACACCTGCAAAGGAAAGCAATGGCACTCACACACGAGCACCGTCCACCGAATGTCGAGCCAGATAGCAGCGCTGCGATGCAACTAGTTCGCCGCGTTGCGGACAACATTCACTCTGGCCGCTTGCCTGCGAAGATTTTCAATGAGCCGGGCGTTTACGACTTGGAAAAGCAGAATCTATTCAGCAAAGTTTGGAACTTTCTCGCCCATGAGTCTGAAATTCCGAAGGCAGGCGACTACGTTATCCGAACCATCGCCGACAACTCCATCCTCGTTGCTCGGGACGAGAATGGAGAGATCCACGCCCACCTCAACATGTGTCGCCATCGCGGAAATCAGATGTGCAAGTCGAGCCTGGGAAATGCCTCACACTTTCGTTGTTCCTACCACGGATGGGTTTACAAGAATAATGGTGACCTAGTTGCTGTGCCCTACCACAAACAGGGCTACGGGGACAACCTGAACAAGGCGGACTGGGGTTTGGTTCCCGTCAAGATCGAATCATACCAGGGTTTGATTTTCGGTTGCCTCGATGATCAGGTCGAAAGCTTGTCAGACTACTTGGGTGGATTCGAATTCTATCTTGACTACTATCTGAAAGCCGGAATCGACGGCGTCGAGGTTTTTGGGCCGCCGGACGTTTGGGAATCAAACTGTGACTGGAAGCTGTGGGCTGAAAACAGCTCAGGTGACGGATACCACACGCCTGTCACTCACCAGTTCGGCTTCCACCTCGGATACTTCGCCTCGTCAGGTGCCACCCACAGCACAGGACATGCTGCACACATCGCTGGGAAAGGTCACGGCATCGGGTTGGGCGAGACTCCCGGCATGCCGCCATTTATGGGCTTCCCGAGCGATATCGTGTCCGAGCTTGATGAGTCGCTGACAGAATCCCAGCGGCAGGCATTCAGCCCAGTGCGGACAGCAGTAGGACTCGTTTTTCCCAATTTGAATTTTCTGAGCCAGCCATTTAGCCGTATTCCCGGTGAGAATGGAGTGCGCTTCTGCACAATGCGGCAAGCTCAGCCTTTACGCGCAGGACGCATGAGGATGACCTCGTGGTGCCTCGTCCCCAAGTCCGCTTCCCAGGAGTTCAAAGAGGAGTCCTACCGTGCGTACACCCTCGCCTTCGGGCCAGGTGGGATGTTTGAGCAGGATGACATGGAGAACTTCAACAACATCACGCACCAGTTGCAGGGCAGCGCGATTCGTGAGCTCGATCTGCCATATGTGATGGGTATCGACCAGCAGCAAGTTCCAGATTATCCAGGGCCAGGGCACGTTGTGCAGCCCTATATGAACGACTCCAACTTCCGCAATCTGTGGTCGACATGGGCTTCGTATGTGTCGGGCGATCGCGCGACCGAGGCCACTTATGACGCAAGCGAGGCTTCGAAATGACTAGCAGCACAGTTGCCGACGCCCATACTTTCGGCGATCAGCCAGCTGTATCCGTTGAGGTCGACTATCGAGTTCGGCACTTCTTGAACTACGAAACACGGCTGCTCGATGAGCGCATGTTTCATGAGTGGGTTCAGCTTTTTTGTGACGACGCTACATATGAGATCCCCGTTCGGCTCAACCGTGAGATGGGGTCGGACCCGTTCGGCTCCGCGAAGTCTTTCGACGACTCCAAACAGACTTTAGGCATTCGCGTTGATCGGTTGTATACCGACTTCGCGTGGTCCGAGCAGCCACCATCGCGAGTGAGGCACTACGTAACCAATGTGATGGTCTCGCCAACCGACTCGGATGACGAATATGAGGTTGCTTCGAATGAACTGGTGTACCGAAGCCGTGGTGAATCCGTCGAGTACGATCTCATTTCCGCCGTGCGATATGATCGACTTCGGTTGATTGGCGAAAGTTTCCGGATCGCCCGGCGACGCATATGCCTAGATCAAACCGCTATCGGCGCCCACAACCTCTCCATGTTCTTCTGATAGGTGAGAGATGTCTGATAACAATAGCGGCATTGAGCTTCGCATCACGAATGAGTTTGCCGAGGCGGTGGTAAACCTCGTTCCTCATGGCAACGGCACTCGTCTGCGTGTACAAGCCCCGAGAGCTGGGCGCGAAATTCTCATTGATGCGGTTGTACTTGAAGCTATCGCGTCAGTTGCAGCAGATGACCTGACCGCAGTTCTGGTTTCGACAGTACCTGGCAATGAACGCCCCGCATTCAAGGAAGGTCTCCATATCGTGACTCGCGAAACCTAGTGATAGGGCTATGGCCAGGCCCCTTGTTGCTCAGCTCAACGTGGATGGACCGCGTGTGCCTCAGTCTTCACACCACTCCCCGCTAAACAGACTCTTCGTGCGAAGATCTCTATCTTGTGTGCCGCCTAAAGGCTCGCTGATCGACTCCCATTAGGAGGGAACATGAACCCCGACCATAAGGCGATGGTCGATCTGGCGATGCGCTGGCTGCCGTTTGGCGGGCCACCAGCTGGCGACATCCTGGTGACCTTCGGCCTCAGTTCTACTGAGTTTTATCGTCGTATCCTTAACTTTGTCGGTAACCCCGCGGCACCGTCGGTGCCTCGGAGCCTGCAGGTACTCGCACTTGAGCAAACCAGCACACGCGTGCGCGAGTCTGTCGCGTAAGAGGCTAGGCCCCCAGCGACCGGTGTTCGAACTCGAGCGTGAAAGCGTCCCGCTAGTTTCCAGCCAGATCGGCGTTGGTCAAAGACGCCTAACCCTGGCGACACCAAAGTGAGACGCCATCTGGCCCGAGATTCGGTCTTGGGTCTACGCTTTCGGTTCGGGTCTACGCGTTCGGTTCGGCGCTGGGGTCTAGTCCTACACAGAACCAGTTATCGAGCTCGTCACGTCATACGAGAGCAGAGTGATGCCCACCCCAGCGCCCGACCACGACATCGTGGAAGACGACGTGATTGTCACCGGTGAGAAGGATCATGCCGCACATGAGGAATCGTCAAATCCTGTGGATTGAGGTGTGCCAGGCGACCTCGGATACCGGCGTGTCCGGTGACGGTTCCGGGATGATCTCGACGGGCCGTTCGAGGAGCTTGCCCTCGTGGAACAGCGCACCGGCCCGCACCAACGCCACCAGATGCGGGGCGTTCACGGCCCGCCAGCGGGCCTGGGCGGCCTCGATCAACTTGTAGGCCATCGCCATCCCCACCGCGCGCGACCCCGGACCCTTGGTCACCTTGGTTCTCAAACGCACTGTCGCAAAAGTTGATTCGATTGGATTTGTCGTACGCAGATGCACCCAGTGCTCAGCCGGATACCGGAAGAACTCGAGCAGCACGTCGGCGTCGTCGGTGATCTTCACGACCGCCTTCGGGTACTTCACGCCGCAATCGATCTCGAATGCCTTGATCACCACCTGCTCCATGTCGATGTCCTCGGCGAGGTAGATCTTCTTCATCGCCGCAAACGCACCGGGATGAGCCGACTTCGACAGCGCAGAAGGAATATTCGCCTGCTTGTGAAACCAGCAGCGCTGTTCCCGCGTTTCCGGGAACTCCTCGCGCAGGGCCCACCAGAGCCCCAAGGCACCGTCACCGACCGCCAGCACCGAGGCCCGCGTCCCACGCCGGCGGCAATCCCGCAGCAGGTCCGCCCAGGACTCGGTCGATTCCCGGTACCCGTCGGAGCGGGCGACGCTCCTTGCGGCCGTCGGCGCGGACCCCGATCATCACTAACAGGCAAAGCTTCTCCTGCTCTAGACGCACTTTTAGGTGAATACCATCGACCCAGAGATAGACGTAATCCGCCTGCGAGAGATCCCGGGCGGCGAAGGCTCTCGCCTCGTCCTGCCACTGCGTCGTCAGGCGGGTGATCGAGCTGGCCGACAGGCCGGCACCGGTGCCAAGGAACTGTTCGAGGGCGGGACCGAAGTCGCCTGGTCGAGAGCCCGTGCAGGTACAACAGCGGCAGCACCTCGGACACCTGCACGGATTTGCGGGCCCATGCCGGCAGGATCGCCGAGGAGAACCGTCTACGTTCACCGGTGTCGGGGTCGACGACGCGCTTGTCATTGACCCGCGGTGCCTTCACTGCCCACCGCGCCGGCGGCGGTGACCACCTCGCGCTCGGCGTGGTAGCCATTGCGAACCACCAGCCGGTGACCGTTGTCGTCGATCTCACCGACATGCCGGGCGATGTAGTCGGCGACCTCGGCCTGCAGGGCTGCGGCGAGCATCTGCCGGGCACCGTCACGGACGATCTCGTCGAGCAACGAGCGGCCCGCGCCGACTGCCTGGCCGGTCTCGTTGGAGTCGTCGTCGTAGTCCACTACCGTGAGCACGGGCGTACCTTCCCGCCACCGTTGGCGCGCTGGACTTGATCAGAATCCTGTTCGTGTACAGATCATCATCCGGGAAGGTGCGTCCTCCCGGAATCCACAGGTTTCGATCATTCCTCAGCCGGGGACTTCCGGTGCCCGTCCGTGTGGTGATAGATGGAACCGAAGTGTGATGCGAAGCGTGGGTTCTCGTGGTGGTTCCTCGGGCGCGGGAGACACGTGTGTCGAGTGCGTGCCGGAGGTCTTCGATTCCTGGCGCAGCCGAGTTGGAGTTTTCGTCCTCCAGTCCGTCGATGTATCCGACCACGCTGGAATCACACGTGCGCCGCGAATGGGTCGTCTGGGCCTCGATGGTCGTTGTGATCAGTAGTGCGCTGCTCATCTTGCGGGCGTTGATATGGCCTTGGATCGCAGCGGCTGAAGGCGGGACCGGTGACGTATGTCAGGGATCGATCCGGTCAGGTGTCACCAGTGAAGCCGGCGTCGAACGCGATCAGTCGTGGTGGCCGGTCGGCGTGCAATGTGTAATGCCCGAATCGGTGTCGGGTGCGCGTGTTGTCGATGTGCCAAGTTCTCCGATCTATACGATCGCCGCCCTTCTCGGGGTACACACGTTGCTGGCGGGAGAATCGAGTTTCGTCGCCGAAGTGTATTTCCGACCTCGGTTGCAACGAGTCCTGACTATTGAGTCAGATTACTCAGCCATGAGAACCTGATGCTCGATCATCGGGTTCGACAGTCACACAATCTCTTCGGCGAGCAACAGGACCACGCTTCCTACGATGACAGCAACTACCCGTTCAGAACCGATAACCTCTGACGGCTCCCGCGCCGCCGCGCAGATACCGGCTGCTCCAAACAGGCATCGCGGTCTGCAATGCGACGAGGAAGTCATAGGAAACCGCGGGCCACTGAGCGGGCCAACGGTTCTGATGATGGCGCTCGGCCAGGGCTTCGATGATCGAGGCTTACTCGAAGAAGTGGTCCACGGTCTCGAGGACCACGGCGGGTCGCTCGCTGACCTTGGTCGAGAGCCATCGTCAGAACCGGTTACCCGCGGATTCTTATGACGGCTCACGCTCACTCTCGACGTCGCCAGGCCAAGCCGAAACCGAACGGCGCGCCAGACGGGTGGCTGAAATTCCCGACGGATTCCGCCCGCGATTTTGAACCGTGAAATATCCACGTGGCCAGTGTGATCGTTCGCGTCCCATCGACCGCGATCGGTTCAATCCGCGCTCCCCTTGCCAAGGGCGCATGGCGACCGGGATGAGCGTGCTCGCTCCGTGTACGCGATCCGACGTACGCCGTTCGACACCGTCTACCCTGCCTTGCCGTGGTCGAACCGGAACGTCGAGACCTCGACGTGGACGAAGTCGGTACTCCGAAAAGCAGCACCCCAACTGGTGGTCGCCGAACTAGTGTCCGAACGTGCCGGATATGCAGGATGTGGTCGCCCCGCGCGTCCGAACGATCTCGACCTCCAGAGGCGGAGCGATCATCGTCTCCGGTGTCTCTGGCTCACCCGTCGCTCCTTCACCTGACGTCGCTGTAACGGGCTCGATGCGGCTATGCCGTCGCTAGTGGTCCCGATCCCGGTCCCGTTGCACAACAGAGAGATCGGATACCGTCTCCTTTTCCGATATGAATTCGCCGACCAGTCGCATCGTTCCTGCACAGGGCCTTGTGCAGGTCCGCGCCCTGCCGACGAAACCACCCGAAATAATTCGGGCGTGCCATGACTCGATCAAGCCAGGCGGGGAGGAGTGACTCCGCACCGCCGAACTGGATACCTAGGCCTGATTCCACCGAAGGATCAGCTATGTAGCAGCGTGTCGAACTGAAGAAAGGCCCCCTGAACTGGGAAGATTGGAGTTCTCATACAACCATCCCGCCAGTTCAGGAAAGGCACTTCCGGTGAAAGTGTCCCACAAGTTCGTCGACGGCTCCGCCGTGTTCGACGAGGACCGATCGCGCAGTTCCTCGTGAGTGATCGCTTCGTTCGTCGCCACCGAGAAGGCGCACCAGCAGGTCGGTCGAGGCCGAGAGCACCCAGATCACCGGGCGCATCACTGTGGCGAACTGATCCAGGGTCGGTGCCGTCGACAGGCGACCCCGGTGCGTTGCAGCGCAGCGTTCGGGAACCAGCTCGCCGAGGATCAGGGACAGGTAGGCGATCACCAGGGTGATTCCGATGAGAGCGTCGCGTCGACGGCCCCGGTCGGCAGGCCCCACGATTCGAGGGTAGGCACAAGGGGGGGGAAGGTGGCGGCGCCGTAGGCGGCAGAGAGGAATCCGGCCACGGGTGGCCAGCGCGGCGGTGCGGGCGCCGCGGCTCCTTTGCCGCTGCAGGTGCCGGATCTGCCCCTCTCGCAGAGACACCAGGGCGATCTCGGTGGCCGCGAACACGCCACCGACCAGCACCAGTCCGGCGTTGACCGACGATGTCGTTCAACGCCGCCGCCACAGTCGGGGGCCGGGGTCTGTGACGGTGGCCCATGCCCTTTTCTCCTGGAAAAGTCCATCGATCGCGGGGTCGGGTTCAGTGTAGGAGAAAACGGACGAAACGGACATGGTCATCCGTGTGCGGTGGATCGGCGCTGGTTCATCACCGGTGCGTGGGCGGACACGGCCGGTGGGTGCGCGTGCCGCGGCGAGCGGCATCATGAACACCGGGTTGCGCCGGCCGCGGTTCTCGGCCACATTCGCGTATGTGCCGCGGAGTGTGCTGATTCAGCTGAGAAGCGTGATCGCGTTGATGCGGTGGGCACCATGCTGGTGCTGGTGGGGGCCTTCGGTTCGTTCGGCTCTACCGCGACAGCGGGCCCTGACCGGAAATCGGTCCCTGCCAGGGCCCGCTGTGTCGGGGCGTTCGGTCAGGTGATGGCTCGGGTGGCCGGTAACAGCCGATGCAGCACGTCGGTGAGGGTGATCAGCCCGGTGACCTCGCCGTCGTCGCCGAGGACGAGCACCAGATGGCTGCGGGTCTCGCGCATGGTCCGCAGCGCCTCGTACACCGGTGCCGCGGCGGGCAGGGTGAGCACCGCGCGCATCAACGTCCGCGCCGTGTATGTCGGCGGCGCGTGCAGGCTGTCGCGCACGTGTACGACGCCCTCGACCCCGGCGTCGCCGCGGACCAGCAGCCGTAGATGTCCGCTGCGCTGGCAGGCCGCGCGAATCTGGTCCGGTGTCGCCTCCGGCGGAACACTGCTCGGTGCCGGGTTCGGCCGGACCATCTCCCCGACGGTGAGCGCCTCGAGTTCCAGGGCGCTGGTCAACTGTTCGTGGTAGCGCTCGTCGAGGGTGCCGGCGGTCGCGGAGTGCTCGACGAGGTGGCGCAGTGCGTCCGAGTCCTGGCCGGAGAGAACCTGGTCGACCGGGGTCACCCCGACCTTGATCAGGCACCAGTTCGCCATCCGGTTCAGCGCATTGAGGGCGGGTCGGGTGGCCCACATGAAGCCGCGCATCGGGATCGCCAGCAGTGTCGCCGATTTCTCCGGGTGCGCGATCGCCCACGACTTCGGTGCCATCTCCCCGACGACGAGGTGCAGGAAGGTGACGATGATCAGGGCGAGGATGAACCCGGCGACGTCCGCCAGCCATAACGGTGCGCCCCAGCCTTCGAACGCCGGGGTCAGCCAGTGGTGCACGGCGGGTTTGGTGATCGCGCCGAGCGCCAGGGTACACACCGTGATACCGAGCTGCGAACCGGCCAGCAGCACCGACAGCTCCGAGGCACTGCGCAGGGCGGCCCGGGCCGCCCTGCTGTTCGGTGCGGCATCCTCGAGGCGGTGGTGGCGAGCCGCGATGAGCGCGAATTCGACCGCGACGAAGAACGCACTGGCCGCGATCAGTGCGACCGTGACGACCAGGATGAGCCAGGGACTACTCATGCGCCGACTCCTCCGACGTGCTGGCGAAGGTGACGAACAGCGTCGACGGCACATGCTTGTCGATGTCGCGGACCTCGGCGGTCAGTCGCCGCTCCGGCGGTTCGGTGTCGTTCACCAGGTCGCCCGGGTCGGGCTCTAGCGCGATGGTGACGCGATCACCGACGGCCGGAAGCCCCCCGAACTCGGCGATGACGGCACCGGCTAGGGTTTCGGCATCACTGGCGGGCAGGCGGTGACCGAGGAGGCGTTCGACCTCGTCGAGGTGCAGATCACCGGGCATGATCCAGCCGTCGGCCTCCGATCCGGCCGCCGCCGGGGCGGTGTCCGGGTCGTGTTCGTCGGCGATCTCGCCGACCAGTTCCTCGGCGATATCCTCGATGGTGACGATCCCGGCGAATCCGCCGTACTCGTCGATCACCAGGGCCATCTCCTCCTTCGCCTCGCTCAGCGCGGTGAGCACCTGCGGCAACGGCAGCGACGTGGGCATGACCACCGGGGTCCGGCACCGGGAGGCCGCCGTTCCGGTCGGCGAGGTGCCCAGGAGATCGTGCAGGTGAATCACCCCGTACAGGTCGTCCGAGCTCTCACCCACGACCGGGTAGCGGGTGTGCCCGGCCCCCATCCGGTGAAGGACCGCGGACACCGGTTCGTCGGCCCGGACGGTGTCGACGTGGGAGCGCGGGATCATGGCATGCTCTGCCGTCTCGGTGGGGAAGTCGAGAATGCGATCGAGCAGAGTGGACAGCTCGCGCGGCAACTCTCCGGTCTCACGCGACTGCGCGACGATGTGCACGAGGTCCCGCGGTGTCGCCGAGTGCTCGACATCGTGCACCGGTTCGATCCGCAGCGCTCGCAGCAGCAGGTTCGAGGACTGGTCGAACAGCCAGATCAGCCAGCCGAACAATCTCAGATAGATCGTAGTCGACAGGGCCAGCCAGCGGGCGACCGGTTCGGGTCGGGCGATCGCCAGGTTCTTCGGGAACAGCTCACCGAAGACCATCTGGACGAAGGTGGAGAAGAGTACGGCGAGGATAGCGCCGAGTCCGATTCCCACCGCGGTGGGGACACCGACGCCGCCGAGGAGTTCGCCGAGTCCTCGTCCGATGAGAGGTTCGGCGACGTAGCCGACCAGCAGCCCGGTGACGGTGATACCGAGTTGGGCGCCGGACAGCATGAACGAGGTGCGGCGGGTCACCGTCAGGGCCCGGGCGGCCCCGGTGTCACCGGCCTCAGCCCGCGCCTTCAGCCGCGAGCGGTCCACCGACATGTAGGCGAATTCCTGGGCCACGAAATACCCGGTCAGCGCGGTGATGGCGACGACCACGAGGATGCCGAACGCGATGCTCAGAACGACGGTCATCATCTGCGCACGTCCAGTGGGGGTGCGGGGCTCCGGTCGGCGCGGGGCGGGCGGGGTCTTCGAGGTTTACGTTTGCGCGAAGCGCTGCTCATAGCTCTCTCTGTAATTCGGGGACACGAACGTCGCTACCAGGTGGACGAACCAGTAATAGTAAAGGGTTCTTTACGATTGGTACTCACCCAGCCAGCCACGCGGACCTGACCGGTGCGCTGGACTCGGTCTGCGGTCGTGGTCTCCGCGCCCGGGGCCGGTCCCCGGTAATCGAGCCGATCGTCATTCGGTGCCGGAATCTGCCGACCGGACAACCAGGCGTTCGGTCGCCCCTCAGCCTCCCCGAAACTGATCTCCGCAACCGCGCATCCGCCCTGACCTCAGCACCAAGTGCGTCGGCGAGGATTCGCGCAGTCTCCGCGGCGCGTTCGAGATCGGACGTCGTAATCCGCAGCCGCCGGCCCACCTCCTCGCGGGCGACGACACAGCTCCTGCGCGACCAATCCGGCATCACGACGTCCCCGCGGTTTTTGCCGTCCATCCACGCGATGACATCAAACACGCGGAGCGCGGAGATCTCTTCGGGGAGGCCGGCCTCCTCCCGGATCGACAGCAACCGGTGATGCACCGCTGCGTCGTCGGCGCGCAGCGCCTCCCGGACCGGGTTCAGATGTGATCGCTCGGTGCCCAGGACCTGCTGACGACCGAATCCCAGATCGGGTACAGCCGGGAGCGTTTGCGGGCGATCAGCTTCGTTGCCTTCGTCCAGCCCACGTCGCGCCGGCCACGGAGGGCGGTTTCCAGGTCCCACGCGGGCCATCCAGGGCTCAGTCCGGTTCGTCGAACCAGGTCCCGATCCGGCCCTATCGCCGTCAGAAGGGCGTCCAGCGCCTTCGCCTCGGTTTCGAGGATCGCCCGCGCCGCTTTCGAGGGGACCTGCACGGACAGGAACACCCGCCGAACCAGGTCATCCGCAGTGAACCGGTCCGCCTCCCCCACCCGGTCACCGGTGCTCGACCAAGAGTCGAATTGCGCCCCGACGTAGGCGTCCTCGACTAAATACGGGCGGCCGTAATACCTCATCAGCGCCGCGACGCCGCAGCATCCGAGTCGGTCACGAGAGTGGTCGGCAGCCGAATGTCATACCCCCACACCCTCCCACCCTCAGGCGCCGGCGACCGGGAACCGAGCCGGGGTGGTCGCTACGCGCCGAGCCCGGAATCAGGGGCGGTGTCGACCGCGGCGTTGGCCGTCGGCTGCCTCCGGCAGAAGCGTGCACACCTTCTCCGCCAGATCCGGCAGTCCCAGCGCACCCCGCCAATCACCGTAGGCCCGCGCCGGCCAGAGCCAGTTCCTCGTCGACCAGCACCACCGGCCTGGTGGGATACGCGACGCGGACCACGAACCGGGCGATCTCGTCGGCCGTCAGAATCTTCCCGAGCGGCGGCGTGGTTGCTGCACCGGTCATGGCATCTCCCCCATTGCCTGAGCTGACTGGACGTTGTGTGGACAGTATCGCGTTGCAGGCGTGGCCCTTCGGACATCCAAGGATGTGTCATCTGCCCAGTTCAGTGATAGGAATGCGCGGTGATCGATGCGCACAAAGGATGGTCTGAAGGCGAGTGCACCACCACTCGCTTCTTCGACGGCATTGTCCCGGCCGGGCCGTAATCGACGACACTGCCGAGCTCAAGATCGAGCAGTTCCCCGACCCGCAACGGCGCCGTATCCGGCGGCGAGCTGCTCGATGGACAGGTGCACGTATTCGGCGGTGGTCTCCGGGGACACGTGCCCCATCAACTCCCGCAGCACCATCAAATCGATTCCTGCGGAAGCGAGTTTCGGTTCCGTAGGTGTGTCGCAGCCGGTGCGGACGCACTCGACCGGCGCCGGACAGCTCCCGGTGCCGCCGGAACAACGATCGTAACCCGGCCTCGGTCACCGGCGCCCCCACGGTGGGGCCGCGCAGCACCACGAAGCACTCCGGTGTGACCAACCCGGGTGGCCGCTCGAGGCGCAGATAGGCCGATAGTTCGGTGAAGAACACCGCATCGACCGGCACCACACGCTCCTTCGAACCCTTGCCGAGCACCCGCAGCCGGTGTCGACCGAAATCCACCTCCGCCAACCGACGCGATCACACCTCGGCGCTGCGCAGACCGCCGAGCAGCATCGCCCACACCATCGCCCGATCCCGATGGGTGCGCAGCGACGAGACGAACATGTCCACCGCGTCGGCGTCGAGGGATTCGGGCAGCAACCGCGGCTGGCGCACCAGTCGGCCTCCGGCCCGGGGCCGGCCGGGCCCAAGATGCCCGAGCAGTCCTCGAGCCGACGGCCGGAGTCCCTGCCCGCGCCGGGGTGAGGGCACCGGATTGTCGGCGCGCACCCCGGTTATCACCAGGTACTCGAACAACGCCCGCACCGCCGCGACCCGCCGGTTGATCGTCGACGCCGCCGCAGTCCGCCGGTCGTTCCTCGGCGTTGCGTCGGGTCGGGGATCACGGCGCACACCCTGCCTGTCGATCCACTCGAACACGGTCACCGGCGTCACCGCCGCCAATCCGAGATCGCGGTCGAGCAGGAACCGCGCCAGGTTCAGCACATCGAACGCATACGCCAGCACCGTCGCCACGCTGAACGCCCGCCCCGCCAGATGTTTGAGGAACGCGTTCGCCGCCGCGCAACCCTCCCACTCGCCGTCGACCACAAAGCCGCCGTCGCCGGTGCGCGTCCGCACAGTCATCGTCTGCCGCTCTCCTATCGAGCCGCCACCGTCAGCATGCGCCTCATCCAGCCGTCGGCCCCGGACCTCACGCCGCGGACAGAATCGTGTCGTCCGAGAGCCGGTTAACCGATCGCGGATTGTTGCTCCAGATCTGTTTCCAAATCTGCTTGGGAAATGCGGTGAACGCCAACAGGTCCGGCCGTGCTGCGTCGAGGTGGTCAGCGACCCTCGGCAACTTCTCCGACAGTGCACCGATGATCCGATCATATTGGGCATGATCAGATCCGCGTCGGGTTGGTCGTAGACCGAGTGCAGCAACGTCTTCACCCAAGGCCACGACGCCTTCGGGGTCACCGCCATGCCCCCAAGCACTACGTGCAGGGAGGTACCCCCGGTTCGTCGAGTAATGGGTTCGACACCTCTGCCACGAGGCGCCCGGCAGGGTCCCACCGATCGCCGCCACCAACCCGGCATGCGCATCGGAGGTCTTGGGCCGCACCCCGGACAGCCCGCGGGCGACGAGCGACCGGAAGAACGCCAGCCAGCCGGCACCGTCCTCAGACGAGGTCACATCCACGCCCAGGATCTCCCGGTAGCCCTCGGCGTTCACCCCGACCGCGACCAGAGTGTGCACATTCACCACCCGCCCGTTCTCCCGCACCTTGAGCACCGGGGCGTCGGCGGCGACGAACGTGTACGGGCCGGCATCCAACGGGCGGCTGCGGAACGCCTCGACCTGGGTGTCGAGGTCCTTGGCCATCACGGACACCTGCGACTTGGCTCCCCCAAGCACTTCGTGCAGGGAGGTACCCCCAGGCCGGTGATGCCTAACGTGTCGACGAGCCGGTCCATCCGCCGGGTGGAGACCCCGAGCAGGTAGCAGGTGGCAACCACGGTAGTCAGGGCCTTTCGGCGCGTTTGCGACGCTCGAGCAACCAATCGGGAAAGTACGAACCGGACCGCAGCTTCGGGATCGTCACGTCGAGGGCGCCGACGCGGGTGGGTCGAGTGGCCGGAGGCCCGTAGGCCTCCGGCTCCCACAGAACCGTGCGTGACAGTCTCCCGTCACACGGCTCTTCCCATTCCTGCCGTTGAGACCTGCGTGGTCATCCTCCAATGGACAAACGCCCGTGGATACGGACACGCCCAAGCCGCACCGTACCGCCAGGAAGGTCGATTCGAAAGGAGGCCCCGGTCAACGCAGCAACGCGACCACCTGAGTAATCCTCATGGTGGGGCAGTCCTCCGCCTGCGGGGACGATCACGGTGGAGGTCCGTGCACTACTGCGGCAGGTCAGAGCGAGTCACGCGACTGCGTCTACAACGAGGATGGGGGAAAATTCTTGTCCTGTCGCAGACTTTCTGCGACCTTCGAGAAGTTCGGGTCTGAGAGCAATCCCGAGTCATCATAATTCAGAAGTAGATCTCGAACTCTCCGGAACTTTTCTTGCCTGCCAGAATCATCGGGGTCCCCTTCGATGAATGACCGAAGGTCATCCAAAAGGGCACGCTCATTCTTCTGCTGGTTCTCGACCAGCCACAAAGCGAGTTGAACATCTTTCTCCTCAGGCTCTCGGCCACCTTGCATCATCGCTACAGCACGGACCAGCGTCGCATGCGCCACCTTCCCTTCGGGAAGTTCCCTCAGGAGCCGTGCGATCTCCTCGCTCCTCGACGGGTGACGAAGCCTGCTGATTAACGATCCCAGAGAGGCGGTCTCCGATGCTACCGGCGGGGTCACACTCGTGATTGTCTCGTCGTCGATGCTGATCGAGAGGTGTTCCTTCGCGTATTGCAGTAAGGACCTGAGGGTGGTCTGGTGGTAGGGAACGGTGGTACCCGTGCTGGCCCACTCGGCACGAAGTTCGGTCCGAGGGCCGACGACCTTCCCGCTGCTTCGGCGGTACCAATCCTCCTTGACATCGTCCGTGACGAACAGGACTGGGCTGTCCGCGGATTTCGCCAAGTCCAGCAGTTCGAACCAGATCAGCACGTCGCCGGTCGGATCCTGCTTCTTGTCAGAATCTTTGTATCCGGGCGGTGTCCGCGAATCGATCCGCTTGCGTGCTCGTTCTTGTCGATCGTTCAAGTCGGCCGGTTTTGATCCGATGCTCTCCGCGCCGAGCATCGAATCTAGCGCGTTGCGGACCGGATCGTCATGTCTCGCATCTTCATACCGAATGGAGTGCGTTTTGTGGAGATCGCCCAACAGGGTCTCCATCTCGGAGGCGAACTGCTGGATTGCGCCTGCCACCTGATCGCGAATCTCCGGATCCCGGATGGTGTTCTCGGCCTTTGCCTTCAGCTTGATAATCTCGGCATTGAGGTCGCCGTACGCCTTCTCCTGTTCAGTGATCCTATCCAGCCGTCCCCGCTGATACTCAAGTCCCACCTGGTATGGGATCCACAAGCGCCCGGCTACGCTGCGCAAGACCTCCAGCACCTGGAAACGCTGCTTGTTGTTCACCCGATAGAGCGAGAAGAGCACATTCGTATCGAGCACGATTGTGCCCGTCATGACGAAGGCAGCGATTTCATCCGCGTCGGGTTCGTACCATTCGGGAAATACGGACTTCATCGATGGGGTCGAACCTTTCAAGTATTGACGGCTGCCAGTGACTGCAACGCCTACCGCAACATTAGAAGAATCGTAGCGGGTGCATGTTGCCGATCTCCGCGGCACGCTCGCACCTCCACTTCCGTGGCCGATTTGGGTACCGCCGATGTGGGCGTTCCTCATCGGCGGCCTCGGCGCGCACACGTGGCACCGCCCAGCAGCCGAACCGAGTCCATCCGGCTCCGCGACCAAGCAACGCCCGCGACGGCGGTCCAATTCGCTCCAGGGGGGCTACTCGATTCGATCCCTCCTGGAAGGGGACATGCCATCCTCGCAGTTCACGGCCTGTATCCAATACGTTGCCTGGGAGGCCGCCGATCCCGGATCCGGCAAACCCGGCGTTCGCACCCGCTACCGTTTGACTATGGGGACCACGTTCCACGGTCCGAGCCCGTGGCCGCACACCACCCGCGCCATCCGAACCCGCGGTCCCGGTTCACGCCAGTACCGAACCTCCTGCTCGCGCCCACCGACGCGCCAGATGTCTGTTTCCAGCACCACATCGAAATACGAACCGCCCTTACGGAGCCAATCCGTCGTCGCGTGCTGCGTCGAGATCACACACCGACCACCCGGCCGCAGCACCCGAAAGAACTCACGGAATGTGGCGCGACGATCAGCAGCGTAATGAATCGCCAAGGCACACAGAACGCTGTCGAACGATCCGTCGCCATACGGCAATGGCTGATCGAGGCTGGCCTGCCGGATCTCCACACCCTCGCCCACGCGTTGCCGGGCGAGCCGGATCATTTCCTCGCTGCCATCGAATCCCCACACCCGAGCTCCACCCTCGATCAACTCCTCGAGGTAGAAACCTGGGCCGCACGCCGCATCCAAAACGTCCTGGTCCGCGACGTTCCCGAGAGCGGCGAGCATCGCGGGCCGGTCATAGTGCGCGTTGGCCGCCCCACCAGCTGCATGATCTGCGAAATCCTGTCCCATCGTTTCGTACGCCACCCAAGAATCCATGCCGAGGAACGATACTTCGTCCGCCAGATTGCTTCGCCACGTGAGCGAACCGTCACCGGGTGGGTCCTCGGACGACAACGTTCGCAGGTTTCGATGAGAGCTACCCGGCTACGCACACTGGGTGCCGCGAAAGGAGGGGACGTGTCATTTCCCCCGGTCAGCGGCCTAACTTGGGGCGCTGGAGGCGAGTCGGGAGTTGTTGGCCAGGGCGGCGCCGACGGTGAGGGTGATCAGAACCGCCGCGACCGCGGCGAGGCCCCATATCTTGTGCTCGGCCAGGCGGCCCAGCAGAGCGGCACCGGCCACCGTCGCCGAAGACCCGAGGCTGCGATTAGGTCGAATCGCCGCGTGCGCGTCGGTGACGCCAGCCACGGCAGCGGCCGACCGGTGTTCTCGCGCAACGTCCGTGCCACCGAGGCGGTGTAGAGCGCCACTCCAGCCGCGGAGATCCCCGCACCTAGCACCACTGTCACCGGGACGTGTCATCCGTGCAGGTGGAGCCGTTTTCGGGCCGGTAGCCGTTGCCGCGGGCAGTGGTGTGGAGGCTGTCGACGTTGATGCTGACGACCCGGCCGGGCCGGGTGACGTCGCCTGTTTCGGTGTTGCGTGCCTGCACCACGGTGCACACCGCGGTGGTGCCGAGGGTTCCGGCGTCGGTGAAGTCGTCGACCCGCAGGGAGCGGATCACCGTGCGGCGGGTGTCGTCGAGCCAGATCTGGCCGATACGGATTTCATCGCCGTGCCGGTTGGTCATCATCGCGGGCATGGTGGGTTCTCCCCCACATTGATCCGAACAGGGCAGATTACACATCCCCCGGAACACGAGCAACTGGCTCCGGTCCTACGGAATCTGGCTCAACAGCCAGGGACCCGCCGCGTTTCATACAGCCGCGAGCTACCCGACGAGATTGGCCGACTCGTCCCAGTCCCGCGCCACAGCACGACTACGCGTTCGCCGATCGTGAGCGACCTCGACTGCTAGGCCTCCCATGCGGAGGAGCACCGGAACATTCACGTGCCGCAGCGCCATATCCTTCCGGTCATCGAGGATGATCATCCGTGCCAGCGTCTTCCCTGCGGAGGCGAGCCCGACCAGTGAATGGGCGGCGAGGAGCAGCTCATTGCGCCGGGCCTGCTCCCGCTCGTCCAGGTGGGTGCTGCCGGTGGCCGCGGACGCCCGGGCATGCACATGGGTGCAGAGGATGACCTCGGTGGTGACCACGCTCAGCGAGGGGGTGAGGATCCCGGATCGCACGCTCAGGCCGTTGCCCGCCGACGTGCCCAGGGTACACCTCGTGCGCGAACGTCCGCAGTGTCCGGTTGTCGAGCTCGTACAGCCAGGAGGAGCCGGGCATCGGGGTCACCAAGTCCGCCGCTCCCCCGCCGCCCTCGCCCACTACTTGGACAAGGGGGTGCGGGTGCTGTCGTCACCGACCCTGCACGCCAAGGTGATCGCCACCAACACCCGGGCGGTGATCGGGTCCGCGAACGCCTCCGACAATTCCACCCTCGCCGACGACGCCGTGATCATCACCGACGACCCCAACATCATCGCCTCCGTGCGGACGTTCACCGACAGCCTCGACGAGATCACCGAGGTCGATCAAGTGTTCCTCGACAACGCCATCCTCGAATGGGAGATCGGCCGCGACGTCCCACTACCCGGGGTCACCGGCCGCGTCCACACCGACACAGACTTCCTCCCCGCCCCGATGACCCGAATGTTCGTCAAACACGCCGTCGACTACGAACCCACCCACACCGAACAACAAGTCCTCGACAACCAGCGCGGCCGGCACCCCGGCCGCGGTGGCCCGGCGGTGAAGTACCAGCTCGAATCACTCCGGCTCGACACCCCCGGCACCATCCGGCGCGGCGACCTGATCGTCTTCGTCTCCACCGGCGACGAATGGATCCACCCGCCGGCCGTGGTGATCTCCGATCCGATGCGCATCCCACGGTCCGGCGGGGCGGTGCTGTTCTTCCTCCGCACCCGCACCGACCTGCCACCCCTACCCCTCCCAGGCGCCGAGAAGACGCTCACCGACCTCGGGCACCCCGGCTCACGGCTACGGACCGACCACTACGTCCGCTCCCCCAACCTCCGGACCGCGCTGCTCGCACTATGGACCTCTGAGCAGCTGCGGCCACAAAAGGAGCGGCGCACACCAACACCGAGCCACCCAACCGCTCCAATGCGACGCGGGTCTGCGGGGAACACGACAGCGTTCTCGCCCGCGAACTCTCGGACTCGACAATGCCTGGCGTGTAACTGCTGCTCGCTCACCGCCCAACACCATCTCCGTCGATACCGTCACCGATTCCACCCCTACCCACGCCCCACGAGAACTTACTGCCGGGGAGGTCAATACCGATGAGCCACAAGACGGGTGTCAAGTAGGGCCGGGCAATCCTCGTCATCGAGCGTCCCGGCCGGGCTGCGGCCGTGGTCACTAGCTGGCGCCGTCCGCCGTGCGTGTTCCCGGCCGCCGCTGACCCCAGCCTCAGTCGATACACGCACAGTCACACGCTGCATCACACGCACTGGTGCACGTGAACCTGCAGGTGCACTCCAATCTCCGCCCGCCGGGCCGATAGCCGATCCTCAAACGGACCCGGCCGTAGCCCGAGACTCCACTGACCGCTCCAGCCCGGCTTCACCTGGGTCGCATCCCGCGATGCCAGGGGGTCAGCCGTCAGCCGATTCCATTAGCCTCGAGCAATGTCCTCCCCCGTCCCTACCGACTACGCCGCCACGCTCGAAAGCATCAAGCGGCTCGTGCATGAGGCGCGCTACGTCGCCCAGCGCCGAGTGAACACCGAACTGCTCAGACTCTATTGGCAGATCGGGGCGACGATCATCGAGCGACAGAAGACAGCCCCGTGGGGCAGCAAGGTCCTGTCCCGACTCTCCGCGGATCTGCGCACAGAGTTTCCCGGAGCGAAGGGTTTCTCACCGGCCAACCTCAAGTACATGCGCAGGTTCGCCGAGGCGTGGCCCGACCCCGAGGCAATCGGTCAACGACCCGTTGGCCAATTGCCCTGGGGTCATGTCATCGAGTTGCTCGAGAAGCTCGATGACGCCGAGTTACGCGACTGGTACAGCGCCAAGGACATCGCACATGGCTGGAGTCGCCCCGTGCTGGCGCACCAGATCAAGACCCAACTGCACCTGCGAGAGGGTGCCGCCCCCTCCAACTTCCCGCACGCTCTCGAGCGCACCGATTCCGAGCTCGCTCAGCAGATCACCAAGGATCCATTCACGCTTGAGTTCCTCGCCATCGACGGGGACGCCGCCGAGCGACAGCTCGAGGATCGGCTCGTCGAACGCATCATCGACACCCTTCGCGAGCTCGGCCCCGGATTCGCGTTCGTGGGCCGCCAGGTCCACTTCGATGTCGAGGGCGATGCATACTTCGTCGACCTACTTTTCTTTCACGTCGAGCAACTCCGGTACGTGGTCATCGAACTCAAGACCACGAAATTCGACCCACGCGACGCCGGCCAGCTCGGCTTCTACGTCGCCCTCGTCGAGGACAGACTGCGCAGGCCACAGCACCAGCCCACGGTCGGGATGCTGCTGGTGGCGGACAAGAACGAGTCCGTCGTCCGGTACGCACTGGCCGGCACCACCCAGCCGATCGCCGTCTCCCGCTACGATCTCTCGCCCGCCGAGCAGGCCGCGCTCCCCGCCGAGGACGCCCTCACCCGCGCGGTCGCCCTCGAGCTCGACGACCACACCCCGCAGTCGACGAAACCCCATCAGAAACACTCGTAACGCGATGGATCCGGTGTGTGATGTCGGACGTTCGTCTCCGATAGGGGATCCCGCTTACCGGATCGCACACCACACCCTGAGGCAAGTGTTAGGGCGTCCGGATCGCCCGTCGCGGCAGGGGCATCGGCAGTCAGAAGAGGGTGGAGTGCCCCCGTCCACTTTCCCGGAAACAGGACATCGCACCTGCGTTAGCCCGCAACGGGTCCCGGCTCGCGTCGGCGCGCACGTGGCGTGAGTGCGATGCGGATCCGTCGGATCGGCCGGAGCGCCGCGGGCTCACAGGACGCCCCGCCGCCAACCCGGCAGGCGCGCACATCAGTCGTCACGCAGCTCGGTCGGTGGGACCTGATGGTGCTCCGACGCAGTTTCAAGGCGCGGGCGGGCGGTTCCTCACAGGTCGGCGACCCTCGACGGAGCGCACGATGACCGGCCGGTCAGTGGCGCGAGCGGGCCTGGTCCCCGGTCTGCATCGCCAGGACGGCAGCGAACGCCGCGGCCAGCACCATCAGCAGAAGCACTACATTCACGAGACTATCCCCCGTCGCTGGTCAGCGGGGGCCGTCGGGCGGGCGGGGCTGCGGTCGTCAGCGAACATGGCCTCGATCCTCGACTTGATCTCCGCGGTACTCATAGCACCAGGCCGCCGCACCGGTCGGGTGGTGATCGAAGACGCCGGAATCATCGAGGCTGTGGTCATGCGCCCTACCCTTCGTCGTGTCGGCGGACGGCACTCACCCCGTCAGTGCGCACCATCATGTGATCCTCTTCACATTTTCTGTTGCTGACGTTGTACACCACAGCCGTCCTAGACTCCACCCGGGCAGTGGCACCACCCTGGACCGACCCCCTGATGGGGACCGCAACCCCCTTCGGCTGCGGGCCGACGCCGCGCGTGGGCCACCCACAAGATCACAGGCCCGCGCGGGGCCGGCGGTGCGACCGTGTGCGGACGCCACTTCAGGCGACCACGTCCGGGGGCCGGGGGACATCAACGTCGAGAAGGGAACTCGCCAGACCGGGGGCACCTGCATTGCGGAGCACCATCGTGTCTTGCCTGATGAAAGGCTCGGCGTCCTCATCGTGACCGCTAGTTTTGCCCCGCGAAAACCACCACCAAGACCGTCAGTATCGTCGGCCGAGTAGTGACACCCCGCAGTGCCGACCGCACACCATTCCATGGGACCTCACACGAGAACGCCACCCCGCGCCTGCGGGGTGGCCCGGCGTGTGCCGGCAACCCGCGACGGCAGCCGGTTATCGTCGGATACCTGTAGAGAACCAAGGGGGATCGATCATGGCATCACCGACCACGACCGACATGTCGACGCTGCTGATGATCGATTCCGCGTCTGCCCGGGACCGGGACGACGCCTTCTCGGTCATCCCGCTCGCTGGTGGCCGCGGGTGGGCGGTGGAGGTTCATATCTCCGGTGTCGCCGACGTCGTCGGTCTCGGGTCGGTGGCCGACGAGCAGGCGTTCCTGCGGGCCGAGACCCGCTATCTGCGCAGCCGCACCATTGCGATGCTCGGCGAGACGGCCGAACAGGCGGCCACCCTGACCACCGAAGCCGCGCGGACCACTCTGCGGATCACCGGCACTATCACCACCGACGGTCGGTTGGTTGACGTCACCGTCGCCCGCGGCGAGATTCCGTCCGGTCGGTGCGTGGCAGTCGATCACGCTCAGGTTCCGGACATTCTGACCGACCCCCGCCATCCATTGCATGCCCAGCTGGCCGCGGCGGATGCCGCCGCGCAGGTCTTGCTCGGCGCCCGCCGTGATGGCGGGGCGCTGGCGTTCTACGACCTCACCCAAGGGTGGGCGGCCAACGAGGACGGGGCGATCGTGGCGATCGCCGCCGAACTGCGGACCGTTGCCTACGTCATCGTGCAGGAGCTGATGATCGCTACCAACGAGGCTGTGGCGTTGTGGTGTGTGGAGCGGGGGTTGCCGATCTTGTTCCGCAACCACCGGCCCAACCCGGTCGCCGGTAGCACCGACGAGCTGATGACCGAGATCGCCGCCGCGGCCGGGGACCCGGACCTGTTCGCGAAACTGCGTGGGAGACTGCTGTCGACGCTGCGGGCCGCGACCTACGACCCGACGGTCCACGGGCACTACGGGCTACGGTTGAGCGCCTACACCCATGTCACCTCACCGTTGCGGCGGGTGGCTGATCTGATCAACCAGTGGATCATCTTCGCCCACCTCGACCACTGTTCCGCCCCCTACATCCCGGATCAGTTGGCCGCCCTCGGCGCCGATCTGAACCGGCGCACCCGCGCCGCCCGAGAGGCGAAGAAGAATCACTTCAAGCACGCCGACCAACGCATCGTCGCCGAGCAGGCCACCACAGATCTCACCACCCTCGATTCCCGCACCTTCCACAAGGTGCTCAAATCCGCAGCCACCGAACCGCTTCGGGCCGCACTCGCCGCCGAGCTCGTCCGCCGAGTCGATGCCGACCTGCTGACCGCCCCGGACGTCGCGGTCCTGATCGACGTCGCCGACCCCACGTGGCTCCCGGCTCAACTCCGCGTCCTGGATACCCTGGCCGATACTCACCCGGAGATGGGCCCCAGCGTGGCGTCGGTGTGGCGGCAGACCCACCCCGACCAACCGCCCACCGACCTCGAGACCCGGCGCAGCGGCGCCGACCACCACCCACTGTTCGCCGCCCGCGCCACCCACCTCGGCGTCCGCGGATCCTGGACCATCGCGGCTGCGAAAAAGCCGGCCGAACAGGCCGCCCTCTGGGCCGCCATACGCGCGCAACTGACCGGCACCGACCACCCCGGCCCGGAACCCGAATGGCCTGCAGCACCGCAGAACCCGCAGCCCCCTGCCACGCCCGCGTCCGCAGATCCCGGCCCGGCCATCGCCTCGCCACCGCACGATACGACCACGCTGACCGTACTGAACCTGGACGGGGCGAAGAAGTCCAAGGCCCTGTCCAACCCCATCGCCTGGCTGATGAGCCTCGCCCAGAACAACGATCAGCCCCCGCCCGAGTGGGAGATCCGCACCGATGGTCCCGCGCACGCACTGCGCTTCACCGCCACCGTGCACCTCGCCGGCCACACCGCCACCGCCGATGCGACCACGAAAACCGCGGCGAAGACCGCATCGGCCACCGCGCTCATCGAGGCACTCTTCGCCCGGCAATGATGCCGCCGCGCGGTCTTGTGTGGACCGCGGGGGTCTGTCCAGATAACGGTGTAATTGGTTGATTTGTGGCTACTTTCGTCCTGAGGATAGGCGTCCGTCGAAGGTGATCTCGAAGGCATTCAGTGCTGCCTTCCATCGGTTGGACCAGCGCTGGCGGGCGGTGCCTGTGGGTTCGAGGCTCATGATGGCCAGGTACACACACTTCAGGCCGCGGCCTCCGTCGGGAAATGGCCGCGGGCCTTCACGGCCCTGCGAATTCGGGCGTTGACCGACTCGATCGCGTTGGTCGTGTAGATGACCTGCCTTATCGCGTGGTCGAACTGCAGGAACGGCCGCGTTCTCGGCCCAGGTGTTGGTCCAGAGCCGGATGATCGCGGGATAGCGTTTCTCCCATTTCTCACTGAACTCGGCGAACCGGTCCAGCGCGGCCTGTTCCGACGGCGCGGTATAGACCGGTTTGAGGTCCTTGGCGATCTCGGCCCAGTCCTTGCGAGAGGCGTAGGCGTAGGTGTTGCGGAGGAGGTGCACCACACAGGATTGCACGATAGTCTGCGGCCACACCTGTCCGATCGAGTCGGGAAGATGCTTCAGACCGTCGCACACGACTATCAGAACATCCTGCACACCGCGGTTTTTCAGCTCCGACAACACCCGAAGCCAGTACTTCGCCCCCTCCCCGTCGCCGTGCTCGCCGGCCCACAACCCGAGGATGTCTCGGGTGCCGTCCACGGTCACGCCCATCACAACGTAGATCGGCCGGTTGGCCACGTTGCCGTCGCGGATCTTGACGTGGATACAGTCGATGAACAGCACCGGATACACCGGATCGAGGGGCCGGTTCTGCCACTCGAGCATGCCGTCCATCACCCGCTCGGTGGGGGTACCTCCCTGCACGCAGTGCTTGGGGGAATCGTCGAGATCGTCTGCTTGGACACCTCGGCGCCATAGACCTCGGCCATGTGCGCAGAAATCTCACCGGTGGTCAACCCCTTGGCCGACAGCGAGATCACCATGTCTTCCACCCCGGTCAGCCGTCGCTGCCGCTTGGCCACGATCTTCGGCTCAAAGGAGGAATCCCGGTCACGGGGCACGTCGAGCTCAACCGGCCCGGCCTCGGTCAACACGGTCTTGGCGCGCCTGCCGTTGCGCGAATTGCCGCTGCCCCTGCCAGCCGAGTCATTCCTGCCGTAGCCGAGGTGGTCATCCATCTCGCCCTCGAGCGCGGACTCGACCACCAGCTTGGTCAACTTCGCCAGCAACCCACCGTCTCCGGTGAGCTGCAAACCCTCGGCCCGCGCCTGATCCACCAGCTCCTGCAGCCGCGCGTCGCTGACACCCACACGTGCCGAGTTCGACTCGGCCTCACGATCAATCACATCAGTCATAATGGTGCATCTCCTTTCAGAGTTACACCGTTGTTCTTACAGTCCCGACCGCGGTAACACTCGGGCGTCGGGGCGGCTGAACCGCTGCCGGGGGGTTGGGCGAGAGCGGGTCGTCAGGCAGGCGGTCGAGACCGGCACGGATGCGAGATTTCCGGCCGATGCGTCGGCGGAGTGTCCGCACCGCGTTGCGGTGTGGACGGCGCCTGACCGGCATCGCCGAAATGGGTGCTACCCGCCCGATCGAGTGTCTTTGAACCTGCTTTTGGCGCCGCTTTTGTGCCCTCACTCCCCACCCATCGACAACTCATTTAGTCCCTGTGAACTGCAATCATGTTGCCACTCCCCCACTCCCCACCTGAATCGACGAGCCGTGAAAATGTGTGTCGCGGTTCGGCGACGAATACGGGACGGGAACAGGTGGCTGGCGAGCATGGCCCGGCTCGGCACAGGGAGAACTGAGTGTTTGCCGGTGGCCCCGTGCAGAACCGAGTGGGTCACGTCGAACGTGTACGAGCTCGAACGTCGGCATCATCTACAGCTCAGTCCCGCACGCTCGATGTCACTCCTCGAGCGACTTCCGAGTTCCCGACCCGCGCCGCGGCCCGTCTCCGCCGAAGAACTACGGGAGCCGCGGACCTTGCGGGGAGGGCGGCCGCCGACACTGCTGCAAAGCAGCTAACAGTGATCATCCCGCTACTCTTTCCGCGTATGGGGACCACCTTCCACACGCCGAGCCCCTGGCCGCACATCACCCGCGCCATCCGCACGCGCGGACCCCCGCACGCCGCGATCGCCTACCTCGGCAAGGACGCACCCACCCTGCTGCCGCTGCGCGCCGGAGACGTCCTCGTCATGCATGCCTCGAGGGCCGCGGTGCGTGCGCACGCCACCTCCCCGGCCGCGCTCGCGCACTACGTGGCCGCCGGGGTGCGGGTGCTGTCGTCACCGAACCTGCAGGCAGGCGTGATCGCCACCGGTAGGTGGGCGGTCATCGGCTCCGCAGGCGCCTCCCACAGCTCCACGATCTCGGATGAGGCCGTCGTCGTCAACGATGATCGGCGAGGTCGTCGCCGCCGTCCGGGCCTTCATCGACGGTATCGACGAGATCACCGAGGTCGACCAGGTGTTCCTCGACAACGCCACCGCCATCCGGCCGCCGATTCCGGGCCGTACCCCTGCCCGGGATCGGCGGCCGCAACCGCGGCGAACCCGACTTCCTCCCCACCCCGGTAACCCGGAAGTTCCTGTGGCACATGCCCATTACCAGCCCGGAACGGCGGAACAACACGAGCGTGCAGCCCACATCAGCCGCCACCGTATGTCCGCGGGGCCGGCGGCGAAGTACCAGCTCGAATGGTTCCGCATCGACACCCCCGGCAGCCGCGGCCGTGGCCAGCTCCAGCGGGGCGACGTCCTATCCAAGGTCACCACCGACAACGAATGGCTCTACTCGCCGGCGGTCGTGGACTCCGACCCGATCGCGATCCCCCACACCCGCACAGCGGTGGCGTACCACCTGCGTACCCGGGTCGACCTGGAGCCGATCGCGGTGACCGACGCGGAAGTACTACTCGCCGATGCCGGGCACCCAGGTCCCCGGCTGCGCACCGACCACAGCATCGTCTCCGCCAGCCTGCGGACCGCGCTGCTCCGACTCTGGAACCTGTGACCCGATCCGCACGTTTCAAGCGTGACCCGTGACTACGACATGTCCGCCCGGCGGCGACGGTGCAGCGAGATCGCCGGGGGGCACGGGCTGGAGTGATCGGGCCAACGCCAGGACGGGGAGGGCGCTTCCCTGCACCGGGGGCGGCCACGGATCCCGGCGGGCCGGTGCGCGAGCGCGGAATGGTCCTGCGCGCTGTCGATCAGCTTCTGGATTCCACCAGTGTCACGACCTGTGCACAGGTTGCCATCCGATCGCCCGAGAGGACCGGTCGTGAAGAATTCATTGCGCCCCCGTCTGCCGCGCCTTCTCGCGGCCGGAGTCGCAACCGTGGCGGCGCCGACGGCTGCGATCGTCGGGGCCCAGACTGTGTCCGCGGTACCGGTCGATACGGTTCTGCCGGTGCCGGTGGCCGGCAACACGCTGTCGTTTCAGTATGCGACGTGGATGGGAATCTGTCAGGGCCGCGTCATCGCGCAGACCGACATCGCGACACCGGGTCTCACGTACTTCCGCATGGAGACCGGATGCACCGGGACCGTGCATTGGCGCAACCTCACCACCGGCGCGGCCGGGGATGCCGAGGTGCGAGCATCCAACTCCCCACAATCACCGCCACCCGCCGCTGTCGCGACCGGGTCCGGTGTCCTCGTCGCCACCATCACCCTGGGCATCCCCTACAGCACCACATTCTGGCCGGGGATGGGTATGTGGACTGTGCCCTGACCTGGAACGCGGGCTGGTTTCCAGGCACGCGGGTGAAGTGGCAGCTGATATCGGCCCCCGTGACGTCATCGGGGCGCGGCCAACCCCGCGCCCGCCACCCCTTCGCGCCGGTGACCGGCACCCCGAGGATCTGCGCGGAATCAGGTGGGATCACACGGTGATCGTTCTAGCCTGTTGAGCTCATCGAGAACCTGGTCGACGGCGGTGGTCGGGATGCGGAAGTCGCTGCCCTCCGAAGCCCGCAGGCGGTCACGTATGTAGGCGAGCATGGCGAGTTCACGCTCGAGGTCTGCCGGCCTTCGGGCTCTCACGGTTTCATCGTGCCCTGAGTGTGCGGTGATCAACTGCGCGCCCCTTCTACTCGCTGCAACGAAAGCAACGAAAGCAACGAAAGCAACGATGTAAGATTACGGTGCAAACGTAGCAAGGAGTGCTCATGTCGACCCACCGATCGATCTCTCCCCGGCGTCACCACAAGCTCGCCGGCTACCGCATGCGCCGAGACACGGTGACCGGCCGCTACCCGCGTGTCGGCGACCGCCCGCAGGGCACGCCATCGCCGGACGAACGGCGCCGTTTGTCGGATCTGTCGACCCCCGAACTCATCGACGTCGTCGCCTCCGAACTCGCCGCCCGCCCCGAGATGCACCTGGTCCGCAACCAGGTCACCGCCCTGCTGGCGATGGCACCGACCCTCACCGACCGCACCCAGACCGCCCGGATCGGCGCCGACCTCGTCGACGACGCCATCGCACAGGCCGACCTCGAGCAAGCCGCCCGCCGGCACATCCTCGACCACCCCATGCTCACCGCCGGTCAGGTCGCCGCCGTCCTGCACCGGCCCGCAGCCGATCGCACCGTCGCCTCGAGGCTGCGCACCACCGGCAAGGTCGTGGCCCTCCCAGTGGGCAACAGCTACCGGTACCCGGCGTTCCAGTTCGACGAGGCCACCGCCGCGGTCCGCGAGGCCGTGGCCGCGGTCAACACGGCCCTCGGTGCGGCCGCCGACCCGTGGGGGGTGGCGTCGTGGTGGCTGACCCCCTCCACACGATTGTCCGAGGGGCAGACCCCGGCCGACCTCGCCGCCGACCCGGACCCCGCGGCGGGCCGGAAGCTCGAGCGGCTCGCCGCCGCGGTGCTGCCCGACTGATGCCGAACATCGAACCACCGGCCGCAGGTTTACTCCGGCCGGCGCATAAGACCGTGCTCACCCCCGGAACCAGGGTGTGGCGGGTACACAGCAACCACCGCGCCCCGCACGCCCCCAACCCGACCGCCCAGCCCGACGAACTCGCCGGTGGCCGGTTCGACTCCCTCGACGGCAGCTACGCCTACCTCTACCTCGCCGACAGCCCCGACGGGGCAATCGCCGAAACCCTCTGCCGGGACCTCCCCTTGCACCCATCGATCGATCGCTCGGATTGTGCCCGCCTCCGCAGTGGCCGGCCGTACTCTGACCGCGCGCCGTCACCCGCACCCTCACCACCGCCGCACTCCACGGCCCACACCTGGCCGCGGTCGGACAAGACCTCTGGCTCACCACATGCGAAGCCCGGCACTTTTGTCACCACCAGCCGGTGGGCGCACGCCATCCGCGCCGCCGACCCCGACCTCGACGGACTCGACTACCGGCCCCGGCACAACGAAGACACCCTCGCCTGGATCCTCACCACCAACCCCGCACTCACCCCCGACCTGACCCTCGACCCCACCACCGCGCCGCTGTCACTCGACCACGGCCCCGGTCGCTCGTCGCCCGCATCATCGCCGACCACAGCGCCATCCTCTCCCTCACCTGAACCACACCAGCGTCAACACCCGCCGACACATGACACCGAGGGTGATGCGTACCGACCGCAACGAACGGCAGCCGCTGGCGTCACTGTGCACGATCTCCGTTCAAGCCACCACCCCGGAAGCGCACGGACCAGTAAGGATTCGCCCACCTGACCCAGTGATGTCGCGCAAACCGCCTACCTGCCTTCCGAAAAGGGCAGGGTCCTCGCTCAGATACTCGTCAACTGGACACGTACGAAAATTGAATACTTCTACCACGCACCGTATTTCAAGAAAGAAGAACCGCGGTTCACCGAGGCCCGGACGGATCACCGGGCCGCCCTCAGCGCTCCCGCCCATCGCGTCGTCGCTCCGGCGAGACCGGCGCGGCGGCGCGCACGTGCGTCGGCGGGATGGCATCGGTGGCGGGGCAACCACAGCACCGGTAACCCCGGATGCGTGTCCCGGTAGCGGACCCTCTAGCCTGGCGGATCCGAACACCCAGAGCATGAGGAAGCAGCAGGCATGGCCACCGACTACGACGCCCCACGAGTCACCGAACCCGACGAGACGGACACCTCCCTCGAACAGCTGACCGCCAGCCGGAAAGACACCCAGTCCCCCGTCGTGGACGTCGAAGACACCGACACCGCCGAATCCTTCGAACTGCCCGGTGCCGACCTGTCCGGTGAAGAACTCACCGTCCGCGTCATCCCGAAGCAGGCGGACGAATTCACCTGCACCAGTTGCTTCCTCGTCCACCACCGCAGCCGGCTCGACGACCCCGCGCAGCTGATCTGCCGGGACTGCGGCTGAGAAAGCCGGAGCAGCCGACAACTCGGACGTTTCCGGTAGAAACGGTGCGATCCTCCGGCGCCACCACCCGACCGGAGGACCACGCGTCGCTGTCTCGCGCACACTCGCGGCTCGACGGCCTGACCCCGCCCCACGAGCCATTCGGGCGCGCTGGCGATGAACGCGGTGGGGCGGACGGGGCGCGAACCCGCGACCACCCGATTATGAGTCCACGGCTCTCACCGACTGAGCTACCGCCCCATCACCGCACCACCCCCACCATCGTGGGGCGTGGTGATGCTACCGGCCACCCCGCCGGCTCTCCCCGCCCGCGTCGGGAAGTCTCATGCGCGGCCGACGAGTTCCCGCACGTCACCGTCCTCATCGACCGCATACAGTGCCATCCTCAACAGATCGAGAATCCATTGAGGTGCCCGCACCGCAGCCTCCACCGAACGCGGCTGGTCCCGAACGACCAGCGCACACGACACCGACTGATCCGGCTCGCTCGGCATCCGCCTCACCAGCTGCCCGATCGCGGTATCGACATCCAACCCCGGTGCGGCGGTCGCACCCTTGACCTCGACGTAGAGCCGGCGCCCGTCCTTCTCGGCCACGATGTCGACGAAATCCACCTCGGTACGCACCATCCACCCCTGAGACGACAACCACCCCGCGAAGTCCCGGGCCACACGAGCCTCATCACCTCTCATACCGGACACCGCACGCCTAACACATCAGTTCCGAACCACACCACCACACAAACACGTCCAGTACTGTTGTGCCACGACTGAGGCACCCGACAGATCATGCGGTGAGATCGACGCAGCCCCGCCAGGACCTCATCCACGTCATTCATGTAATCAATTGCCTGCCAGCCCAATTCGAGTGAAGGATGTGTGACGCCGTCCCAGAACCGGCCACGAAGCGGCTGCCGCCGATCATTCTCCCCGGTGTCGACCGGACGTCCGCCCGGCCGGATCCGGATCCACGTTTGTTTTCGGGTCCGGGGCGGAGCGGTTAAAGCCCGGATCGATGGTCAAATCTTCGGTGTCCACGAAGACCAGCCGCCCGTCGTCGAGCGCGACCGCCCACCGATGCACCGGCGCACACTCGTGCCCACCACCGTCCCCCGCCCACACGTGGCTCCATCACGATTACCACACCTCGGGGTGCCGCACCGCCGTCAGTCACGTCGGATCGCGCGGGTGACCATGTGACGGCCGGCCGCACCGATCTGGGCGCGAGCGCCCTCGTTGGTGATACACGAGATCGTTCGACACTCCTCAGCTCACCGAGAACCGATCGTCGGGGATGCGGAACTCCTCACTCTCCGACGCACAAAGTCGTCCGCGTATATAGGCGAGCATGGCGAGTCCACGCTCGAGGTCTGCTGCGGTTCGATCGCCCACAACCTCATCCTGCCCTGAGCGGGCGTCATCAGAGCGCCGCTCGACACACACGAGTGGCATCGTCGGTGCGGCGCAGCATCCTGGTCACGGGGAGGTACTTGGCGTTCGAGCAACTCAGCAAGCACCTCGATGTTGACCTCCACGGTGCCGAACATGGGAACACCCGAGACGGCATACCGCGGCAACAGCAGTCGGTCGGTCGCGCTCCTCAGCGGACCCCCACCCGTTTCAACCCAGCGGGAGCGGCAACTTCGCCGCAGCGTCATGGAATGCTCGCACAATCGCGGCCGAAATCCGACCTCGCAAGGACACTTCACGGCCCTCCCCGATTGCCCACTCACGAATCTCCTTGGCCGTCGCATTCGCCCGAGCGGTGCCCGCCGCCGCTCCCGTCACCGGAGCCTTCTTCACGCCCGTCGCTTCCACAGCCGACTCCGCCACCGTCGCCTTCGCCGGAGCCTTCCTCGCGACGTTCTTCTTCACGGCCGGCGTCTCCGCGGCCGTCGCATCCGCAGCCGACTCCACAGCCGCCGTCTTCGCCCCTGCCGTCTTCGCGGCAGTCGTCTTCGGCGCTGTTGTCTTCGCCGAAGCCTTCTTCGCCGCCGGAGCCTTCTCCGCGACCGTCTTCTTCGCGACCGACGCCGACGTCTTCGCCGGAGCCTTCTCCGCAACTGCCTTCTTCACAGGCGTCTTCTTCGCCGGCATCGCTTCTGCCTGAATCGCCTTTGTCTGAGCGTCATGGAAGGCTCGCTCGAGTTCGGCCGGAATCCGACCGCGGGGCGACACTTCACGGCCCTCTCCGATCGCCCACTCGCGAATCTCTTTGGTCGTCGTCTTCGCGGGAGCCTTGCTGACCGCCGCCGCGCTCTTCGCCGGAGCGTTCTTCGCAGCCACCTTCTTCGCCGCCGGTGCCTTCTTGGCGACTGCCTTCTTCGCGGGCGTCTTCTTCGCGGGCGTCTTCTTCGCGGCTACCTTCCTTGCTGGCGCCGTTCTTGCCTGAGCGTCATGGAAGGCTTGCTCGATCTCGGCCGGAATCCGACCGCGAGGCGACACTTCACGGCCCTCTCCGATCGCCCACTCGCGAATCTCTTTGGTCGTCGTCTTCGCCGGAGCCTTGCTGACCGCTGCCGCGCTCTTCGCCGGCGCCTTGGTGGTGACTATCTTCTCCGCGACCGACTTCTTCGCGGCCGCCTTCTTCGCAGCCGACTTCTTCGCAGCCGGTGCCTTCGCGGCCGCCTTCTTCGCAGCCGGTGCCTTCGCGGCCGTCTTCTTCGCGGCCGTCTTCTTCGCGGCCGCCGATTTCGCGGCTACCTTCCTCGCTGGCGCCGTTTTCGCCTGAGCGTCATAGAAGGCTCGCTCGATCTCGGCCGGAATCCGACCGCGAGGCGACACTTCACGGCCCTCTCCGATCGCCCACTCACGGATCTCCTTGGTCGTCGTCTTCGCCGAACCTGCGGAATTCCTCGGTGATACCACCATTGTGCTCTCCTTCTACATCGGCAACGTCGACCGCACACAGTAGCGGCAGGTCCGTCTCGGTAATGAGGAAGCTCACCCGAACTGACATTTCAATTGTCTCAAGACATTACCCATGTGGGCAGATCAACACGACCCGTTGTGGAGCTCACACTCACATTGCTCATGCAGGACGAGCGTGGCTCGCCATGGCAGGGGTTAATCTTCAAAGAAATTCCGAAATTCTCTCGGCGGCTAGGGATTTAGTCTGGTTGCTTTGACGCTTTCTGTGTTCAGGCGGCGAGCGGGCGTGCGCCTTACGGCCCCCACCATCTACCCGGCGACTGTGCCGCAACTTCCGGCGGTGCAGCGTCTCCCGGACTCGGGTCGCAGCGGTACCGAACCCTGCGGCGCAGGCGCGCGCCGGCCACATCCCAGCTGCCGGGAGAACACTGTCATGACCGTGCCACCGAATGTGGAGTGTGGTCACTGCCACCGACTACGACGCACCCGCAAGTCACCGAATCCGACGACACAGCGGACCCCTCCCTCGAACAGCTCACCGCCAGCCGGAAAGACACCTCATCCCCCGCCGTCAACTTCGAAGACACCGACACCGCCGAATCCTTCGAACTACCCCGGCGCCGACCTATCCGGCGAAGAACTCACCGTCCGCGTCACCCCTCCACGGTCCGACGAATTCCCCTGCACCAGTTGCTTCCTCGTCCACCACCGCAGCCGCCTCACCCCGGGTGGGCAGCTGATCTCCCGGGACTGAGCACTCTCACAAAACGACGCCACGTGACTGCCCTCCTCGACGCTCGAACTAGGGGCACAGGTGACAGCGTGGCACCAGATCCGCGCGCATACCCACGCTGACCGCCGCATCGATGATCCGCGGCTGGCAGGTCCCCGATAGTCGGTCCGGTTGTTTCTAGAGCCGGTTCCTACGTGCAGTCGATCAGTCGATCTCGCACGCCACGGGCTGGTGCCGGTGGGTGCATCCGGCAGCGTACTCGGCAGGAGTCTTGTAACCCAGCGCCGAATGACGGTGTCGATGATTGTGGTCGTTCTTGAAGTCCTCGATCACCACGCGGGCCTCGAGCAGCGTAGGCCAGTAGTTGCGGTTCAGGCACTCATCGCGCAACCGGTTGTTGAACGACTCGATGAACCCGTTGTTCCATGGCGTGCAGAGGCACGGCGGCCGCAGCCCGGATCAGAGTGTGCCGGGGTCGAGGGTGAGGTCCTCGGTGTCGGCGAAGGCCAGGCGCCCGTCGTCGAGGGCGACGGCCCACCGATGCACCGGCGCCCACTCGTGCCCACGCTGGGAGTCGGCCAAGGCGGCGTAGTCCTCGACCACTTCACCGGTCTGCACCTCCTCAGACTGTCGGCGGACCAACACCCGAGCACCCACCGCTACCGCCGCAGGCACCGGTTTCTTCGCACTCATGTTTCTGGGCATGCTCGCACCCTCTCGCTCGGCGGACCCCCAAAGCATATGCAGGAACCCGCATCAGCGACGAACGATCCCCAGACGCGTGACGGTTACCGGAGGGTATGTCGGGGTAGTCACCGGGCGGTGCACCCTGCGCCGACCAATACGTCCACGCCGAAGGGGAAAACGTATGAGCACATCCGACACCGCCACACTGCTGACCCAGCTGCGCACCATCCTGGACGTGACCAATACCGAGATCCAGGTCGCCGAGACCCGAGTAGCCCAGGCCAGAACCGAAGCAGTCCGGCGGGAACTTCTCGAGAACGCCCCAGAACGCCCGCGGCCGGGCCGAGGCCATCGACGCCGCGCTCCGCGACCTCGGCGGAATCCCCGAGCTGAGCGGGCCGTTCCTGGGACGTGCCGCCGCCTTTACTCCGGAACGTAGTCGGTGGTCAGACGTAGCAATCGGACGTTGGGTTCCGGGTCCATCTGTAAGCTATCCGACATTCGCAGACCACCGTTTGTGGCCGCCTCTAGCAGGTTATCTACGACGGCCTGCAGGTCGTCCGCTTCGATCTCGTAAATTGCCACGAACGGGCCATCGTCATTCACGGGAGATAAGCGACGCGCGGCAGTAAAGCCATCGAGCGCTACTACTTCTGGCAGGTGAATTGTGTCGTACCAGGTGTGAAAGTCGGCCTCTCGTTCCGGCGCGCTGGGCCACGTCTCCACGTAGAAGATTCCTTTTGCCATGACGTGTCCTATCTCTTGATGAGTGGTTGCGAAGATCAGCGGAGGCTTCCGCGGATTCACGTCCGGTCGGAACCGGATCAGCGAACAGTCCCGTGGGCGGACCACAATTTTCGACTCAGTTACTGAAACCGCTTCGCGAGCGCCGCTTCCCGTAGATCAGAATGTCTTAAGTCACAATAGTCACAATGTTGTCGATAGCGGTAGTGGCAGAGCCGTGGCTCGCGCCGAGCGGTTGTGGGTCTTCATTCCATTCAGCATCCTCAGAGTCACGTATCAGGCTGCAACCTTGGCCCTCATCCATGCGGTGACCAGCTGCGCGAGTGCTGCACGGTGATCGGAATCCAGTACGACATCGGTCAACGCGGTCGCACCGGCATCCGAGAGCGCCTTAACGATCGGTACGAAGTGCTCCGGCAGGGGACTTACCACATCCATTGTTGCCCCAACGATCAGCAGCTTCTTGTCCACCAGCGCGGATGCTCGGGCGATGATGCTCGCGCGGTCGATATCGCCTGCCCGCATATCCCGACGTGCCTCTCAACATCCACGCGGCCCGCTGTCTCTGCTTTGACGTGCTCGAAGAATTCCTTGCCGTGTTCAAGGATGCTCACGTCGCGCTGCAGTTCAAGATTGGTTGGACAGACTGCAATCGCAAAATCGATTGCTTCATTCTCGGCACAACACGCAACTCCCACCGTTCCACCTCCCCCGCTCAGGCCCAGAACGTCGTGGCAGGTCCTCGATAGTCGGTCCGGTCGTTTCTAGAGCCGGTTCCTACTTGCGGTTGATCAGTCGATCTCGCACGCCACGGGCTGGTGCCGGTGGCGTGCGAGATCGACTGATCGACTGCACGTAGGAATCGGCTCTAGATGTATGAGGCCATAACGTTGGTGACACCGGCGTGGAGCTTGCTCGCGGGTGGCCGGTTTCCGGCGGCAGTGTGAGGTCGATGGTAGTTGTAGTGCACGTTCCACACCTCGAGAGCTTGTGCGCGCTGCTGCTCGCTGGTCCAGGTTCGGGCGCAGAGGAATTCCTCGGACAGGATCGAAGTTGTAGCGCTCGACCTTGCCATTGTGCCGTGGGGTGTATGGGTTGATCCGCTGGCGGCGCGCGCCGTGCAGGACCTTGGCGAAGTCTTTCGCGCAGTAGTATGAGCCGTTGTCGGTGATGATCCGATTGATGTGGCCGATGCCGTGTGCAGCGAAGAACACCCGGGCTCGATGCATGAATCCGATTGCCGTGGCGTCTTTCTCATCGGTCAAATCCTCGGTGTAGGAAAGGCGGGAGTACCCGTCGACGGCGGAGTGCAGGTACACGTATCCGGCGCGGGCTCCGGTAAAAGGCGCGGCCAGGGGTGTCTCGGCTGATCTGGGTGATGGCCATGGTGTGCAGGCAGCAGTTCAATTGCCGGTCACCGGCGCGGGAGAGACGGTGCCGGATGACGTCGCCGGATGACGCCTCGATCGGAGCGGTGCCGGTATATGAGGCGAACGCGGCCGCGGACCGGAACCGGTGGATCGATCCGACCCGGGCGACGATCTTGCCCGCGGTCAGGGTCCCGATCCCGCACAGCTCGGTCAGTGAGCTGCCGGATTCGACGACTGCAGCTTCGATGTCGCTGGCGGCCTTGGAACTCCGCCGGTCAAGTTTTCGCACCTCGGCGACCAGATCCACCGCCAGTCCGCGAAGTGTTCTATCGGCGACGTCGTGGGGACGCACCCGGTGCAGCATTTAGGCTGCCCGGTCGGCGCTCAGTCCGCGGGGAGCGCCCGCAGGGATCAGGTGAGTGAGCACGACGTGGAGCCGGTTGACGGTTTGGGTGCGCGTCTTGACCAGGTCATCGCGGTGCGGGGCGATCGCCCGTAGCGCGGTGACCGCGGTATCCATCCGGGCGGTGTCCAGCCCATGCGCGGTCAACGCGGCGATCCCGACGGATACGGCGTCGGCATCGACGCTCTTGTGGCCGTGACCGGTGGAGAGCAACCGCACCCGGGCGGCCAGCTTCGCGGGGACGTCGACCACGTCCACGTCGTCCTCACTCAAGCGCCTGGTCAGCGGGGCACCGAGGCCGGTGGCTCCCTCGATGGCCCAGCCGCCGTCCGTCCAGCGCCTTGCGAATCGACGCAGCCTTCGGTATCCGTCGTCGCTGACCGGAACCGAAGATGGTGGCCAACGGCCGCAGTGAGGCGTCGACCGCGGCTGCGGTCCACGACGCTTTGTGCGGGTCGATGGCGATCACCACCGGGGTTGTGCAGTTGTCGAGCGCCTGCGTCATCACCACTCCCTCGACTCGGTTCGATTCGGTTAGCGAGGAGGGCACACCAACTTTTGGCTTTGCAGACCTCTCTCGAGCCACTCCGCGCCAGCGGAGGTGGCCGGACCGCATGCCGTAACTGAGTCAACCCGCAACGGGTGACAGGTGGAGCATGAGCCTTGCCCGGCCACCGCCTCGGACATCATGGCTGCAGACCACGACGCCTGCATCAAATTGAACAAGTTGGTGGAGCACGGACGGGTTCTTCCTGTCGGCGGATGCGTTGGTGGTACTTCTCATCCTGCCGTCGGAAGGCCCGTCCCCTTCGCTCAGCCCATGCTCCGCCCGGCGTCTACAACGTCATGACCCGCAACATCTAGAAGCGACCGGACCGACTATCGGGGACCTGCCACCGAAGTCCGCGGCGATCGGCCGGAGGTGCCGACCTGGTTCGCGGTTGCGGGCCACCCGCACGACGTCGTCGCGGAACTCTCTGGGATACGCTTTGGGCACGGTGTCCGTCCTTCCAGCAGTGCCTCACAGCACCACAGTTCAGATGTCACCTGTTCCTACATCAGTCCCTCATCAACCCGAGGTGGGGGCGGGCTTAGCTTCTGATGTGTTTCGATACGTCGCCCATACCGTCCGCAAAGACGTGACGTTCGTTGAAGCACCACACACCGTCATCGAACGTGAAGGTGTCGTTGTAGTACCCCTGCAATATGATTTGCGGACCCGAATCATCAACCGCCTGGTAGATGATCACGTAAGACTCGGCGGTGGCACTCTTGACATCGTCGGCAAGGTCGATCAGCACGTTGCTTATGACGTGTCGCGTCTTCGGGACGCCGTCATAGAGGATGACAAAATCGTTGAGGAAGCCCGCAACTGCGTCTTGTCCCTTCAACGGGCTCCCCGGACTCGGAATCCATGTTCCCCTGCTGAACAGTGCAGCCATGTCATCGAGCTGACCCTTATCAATATTGAAGCAGTAGGCGAGCATCAAGCGATTGATTGCGTCTTTGGCTTTGAGCTCTTCTTCAAAAATCATGTGCGACCCCAATTGTTTGTGGCGGGAAAGTGGACCACCCAGAATGCAGACAGCCCGCCCACTTGCGGCCGACGAGTTCACTACCTTCTGCGTGTACACCTTGGGTGCTGCAGAAACACCCGTTTCGGCGGCCGACTCACATCGACCGCCGAGACGGTACTACCAGTTGCTGGGAAGGTACGCTACGAGCCCCTCTTCAGGTGTGACGTCGAGTGATCGCATCACCATCGCCAGCATCGAATAGCACCCCACGGTGTAGAGCAGATCCATGCATTGCTGGGTGTCAAAGTTCTTCGAGAGGACCGCCCAGTTATCATCTCTGATCTTGCCACCGTCGAGGAGGTCGTCGACCGAACCCAGCAGAGCCCTCTCGACATCGGTCCATTCGGGAGAGTCCGGCTCGTCCCTCACCCGCGCGATCTCGGCATCGGAGATTTCGGCCCGGCCCGCGATGATCACGTGCTGAGCCCACTCGTACTCACATTTCTGAAGAAAAGCGACACGCAGGATCATCAGTTCGCGGTCCCGCAGCGTCAAAGAAGATCTCGACAACAAGTAGCCGTTGAACTTCAGAAAGGCATTGATCAACTCAGGGTGGTAGGCGAAAACACCAAACAGGTTGTTGCCGGACTGACTGTTTACCGCAGGCTTCGCTCCACGTACATTGGCGCGGTAGCTTTCGATTGTTTCAACGAACGCGGTAGGCCATTCCTCGCGCCCTAACGGTGGTAAGCGGGACATCAGTTTGGTTCCTTTCAATGTCGGACCTCATCAGAGTGGCCCACGAAGAAATTCTGCTATGTAGCTGCCAGGCGTTCTTGATGTCGAACTAGCGCTGAAAAGACAGCCTTGCTACATATTTCGTCCACCGTTGACACCGAAGACCTGCCCGGTGATGTAGCCGGCTTCCTCACTGACAAGGAATGAGCATGTCACAGCAATATCTTCAGGTTCGCCGATCCGACCAACAGGAGTCGCCGCGATCTGTGCGTCGAGATCCACGAAACCGGAATCGACGGTCCGGCGAAACATCGGAGTGTTGATGAAGCCCGGAGGAACCGTGTTGACCGTGATCCCGAATTTGCCGAACTCCTTTGCAAGAACCTTGGTCAGTCCGACCACTCCTGACTTTGCAGCAACGTAACCCGCCAGACCGGGCGCACCACTGTGGAAGCTCGACGACGAGATGTTGACGATTCGGCCCCAGCCCTCGCTTATCATGTCCGGAATCACCACCTGACAACAATCGAATGTTCCGGTGAGGTTGACTGCGATGGAGGCTTTCCAGCTTTCCTGGGTGGTTTCTAGGAACGGACCATCAAGCGCCAGCCCAGCACTGTTGACCAGTATCGTCGGGCGGCCGAGATCGCGCCGCACCGCTTCGACTGCACCCTCGATGCCAGCCCGGTCCGTTACATCGACCTGCAGGGCCATCGTTTTAGCACCCTGCTCTTCGATGGACGCAGCAATTTTCTGCGCGGCCTCACTATCCAGGTCGAAGATCGCGACCTGGTTTCCCTCCTCGGCGAGCCGGCGACTGATCGCTTCGCCGATTCCAGAGGCACCGCCAGTGACGATTGCCGTGCGAGTGGTCATTTGATCGGTTCCCGACCGACGAGCGTCGTGCGATTCATGACTCGTGGCTTTGTGCGGTCGAAAGGGAGTACGCGGTGCAGCAAACCGGTGTTGTCCCAGATGACCATGTCACCGAGGGACCATTTGTGTTGGTACACCTTGTCAGGCGTGGTGGCCCGTGCGACGAGATCGTTCAGCAGTGCTCGTCCTTCTTCGATGTCCATTCCGACAATCTCCGACGAGCTGATTCCGTATACCAATGAGCGGCGGCCCGATTCGTGCTCCCAGACGAGTGGGTGCCTACGTTCGGGGCGCGAAGCCCATTCCTCGAGTTGCGCCTCGGTGGGGTTAGGGTAGGCCGTACGTTGGTTCATCTCGAATGTGTGGATCACCTCGTACTTGGAGAAGCGTTCCTTCTCTTCATCGGAGAGATCGTCGTACGCGCGGTAGGTGCTGGCGAATTCGGTTTCTCCACCTGTCTCGGACAGCACACGGCCGGTCAGAATCGAGGCTTTCGCCATGATCGGGTCCGTGAGTCCATCGATGTGCCAGAAGGCGTTCGCGGCGAGGTATTCGGCGTTTCCATTGGCGGGGTCGAAGCTGACCTCCATGATTTCCTCCGCGGCGGGAGGCACGTCGGGAAACTTTACGAGTTCGCCGAGTCTACGGGCGAACTTGACCTGGGTGTCGTCATCGACGTTGATTTCGCGAAAGAAGATCACACCGTGTTCTTCCAGTGCTTCTAGTACTGCGTTAGGCAGATCTTCGTCGTGAAGGAGGCGGTCGATGTCGACTCCGACGATCTCTGCTCCGATACCGACTCCACTTTCTTTGACAATGAGAGTGCTCATTTTATGGCTCCTTGCCTCTGGGATCAGAATTATTCGAACGGTGATGGGCTTGCCTAGCGGTGATACGAAAGTGGCCGACATCTGTGTGTACCTGCGCCCTGGCAGGGACGAGACGTTCCAGCGCCGTAGACCGGGTCGAAGCTGTGTTGCGCGGGGATCGCGGTACGACAGTTATATGTAACCCACCCTTGCTGCTCGACGCTTCGGGAGTGATTTGGACCACTCGGCAGTCATTGACAGTTAGTGCTGTCTCCCCAGTTATGTAATTACTATCCTAGTGGGGTAGTCGATCTGAGGTTCTATGCTCTATCTGGCGAGTGCCCAAGGATTGCTTTGATCTCCAAGTAATCGTGGAATCCGAACTCGCCCCATTCACGCCCGTTACCGCTCTTCTTGTAGCCGCCAAACGGGGCGGCGAAGTCGAATCCGTCATTGATTGCAACAGATCCCGCTCGGATCCGCTTGGCTACGTCGCGGGCGGCCTCGAGGTCATTGCCCGCCACGAACGCGGCCAGTCCATACTCCGTATCGTTCGCTATTTCAATCGCGTGGTCGATGCTGTCGTAGCTCAGAATCGTGAGGACCGGACCAAAGATCTCCTCGCGCGCAATGGTCATGTCGTTCTTCACGTCGGCGAACACTGTCGGCTTGACGAAGTAGCCGGACGTCAGCCCCTCGGGCCGACCGAGCCCACCGTGTACGAGGGTGGCGCCATCGTCGATGCCCTGCTGGATCAAGGTCTGGATCGCGTCGAACTGCGATTTGGCCACTACCGGGCCTATTGCGAAGTCGCCGTTGGGATCGCCTATCGAAACGTTCGCCGCGGCCTCTTTGGCAATTTGCGCTGCTTCTCCCATCCGGCTGCCTGGTACCAGCATGCGTGAGGGCGCGCTACAGGTCTGACCGGAATTCATCATCATTGCCATGACGCCCTTGGTGACATTGTCTCGGAAGGAATCGTCATCGAGAATGATGTTGGGGCCCTTGCCGCCCAGCTCCTGCGTAACGCGTTTGACGCTTGTCGCAGCGTTGGTCGCGACGGAGACTCCGGCACGGGTGGAGCCGGTGAAGGAGACCATGTCCACGTCGGAATGACTGGCCAACGGGCCACCCACAGACGGTCCGTCGCCCTGCACGAGGTTGAACACGCCTGCTGGTACGCCGGCGGCATCGAGGATCTCGGCGAAGATCTGGCCGGTGAACGGAGAGCGCTCCGACGGCTTGAGGACCATTGTGCAACCGGTTGCTAAGGCCGGAAAGACCTTGACCGCAATCAAATTCATCGGCCAGTTCCACGGCGTGATAAGTCCGCAGACTCCGATAGGTTCTTTGACGATCAGCGAGCCGCCGCGCTGCTCTTCGAAGACGAAATTCTCGAGCACGTCGATCGCCGTGGTCAGTTGTCCCGCGCCGAGGTTCACTTGAAATCCGTTGGCGAGTGAAGTTGGAGCACCCATCTCCTCAGTGAGCGCCGCCCCAAGGTCACCGGCACGCCGCTGATACTCCGCGAGAATGCTGCGCAGCACCTCTACCCTATCGACGATACTAGATTGCGACCAGGTAGCAAAGGCTTTCCGCGCGGCGGTCACGGCCCGATCGACGTCGGCACCCGAACCGAGCGCAACTCGGCCCGCCACCTCCTCTGTTGCCGGATTGACGACGTCAAACGTTGCCTTCCGCGCCGGGTCGACCCATTCACCACCGATGTAGAACTTGAGGTACTCACGCATGGCAGATCGTCTCCTTGCTCGTGTTCTCCGGATGTGCTGCCGGAGAAGTCACTGGTATCCCGATCCCTCGGAGTACCAGGTTTTGAATTCGTCGTAGCTCGGCATCTCTTCCGAGTTCGCCTTCGGATCGACCGCCACATGGATCACCGTCGGCTTCGTTTGTACAAGAGCACGTTTGATCGCAGGAGCGATGTCCTCATCGCGGTTTACGTACTCGCCGAGACAGCCGAAGCCTTCCGCGACCTTGTCCAGGCGGGTGTTCTCATCCCAGTGCACGGCCGTCTCGAGAGAGCCCTGCCCGAAGACGCGTTTGTAGACACCGACTTCCAGGCCCCAGGCGTAATCGACGGCGACAACACACACCAGAGGCAGGTTCAGCCGAGCGGCGGTCTCTAGCTCCGAGATGTGGAACTGAAACGCCGAATCGCCGGTGATCAACATGATCGGGCGTTTACCGCCATCCGCCACTCCCGCACCGATCGCGTAGGGAAGTCCGGTACCGAGGTGACCGAAGTTCTGATTCCACATGACGTCGTGCGGCTTGGCCTGCGAGTATGTCCATCCGAAGATGACCGTCGCTCCACCGTCGCGAACCATTATGCCGTCGGACGGAAACGCCTTCGTCGCTTCGACGATCAACCGTGCCGGATGTACAGGAGACATGCCGGACGGTGCGGTCTCGGCCAGATCGGCCAGCTGCGCGGCGTCTTGCTTGATCCAGCCGTCCAACTCCGGAGAAGCCTTCCGGGGGGAGTCTTTCAATGCCTCGACCAGCTGCGGAACGACTGCACGCAGATCGCCGACCAACGGCACATCGATGGTGCGGTTGACGCCGATTGCCTCCGGATCCTGTTCGACAAGAAGCCATTTCCGATTCTCTTCATTGGCGACCCAGTGCCGCCAACGGCCGAAGTGAACCGGCTCACCCATTTCTGTACCGATTGCCAGACACAGGTCGGACTTGACCACGGCGTCGATTGCCGCAGCAGAGAACCCGTAGGGGAATGTGCGGTCCTCGAGGCCCTCGATGAAGGACGTGCCACCTGAGGTCTGAATGACGGGGCAGGCCATGAGATCCGCTAAGGCCCTGACGGATTCACCGGCGCGGGCTGTGTGGACGCCGTGCCCGATGAGCAGGATCGGATGCTGTGCGGCACCGATCAATCGGACCGCTTCGTCGATACGGTCCTGTCCTGCCGTCTGGTTCACCAGGCGGTAGGATGACGGCGGCCCTGCCGGGGGTACGTCCAGTTCTTCCATGACCATGCTGGTCGGGAACTCGATGTACACCGGGCCCGGCGTTCCCGAGAGCGCCTTACGCATTGCCTCGTGGACGATGTCGTCGGTCTGATTGGCGTACTCGATGCTTGCGTTGTACTTGACCGACGCATCGAAGAGCGGCGCCTGCTTGACGAACTGAGTACGCCCGCGACGCACCCGCTGTTCGGTGACGCGTGCGCGCTGTCCACCGATGAAGATGATCGGGGAGTTCTCCACCAAGGCGCACATCATGGCGCCCGACAGGTTGGCGACACCCGGTCCGACCGTTCCGATGCACACCGCGGGCTTGCCGGTCATCCGCGATACCGCTTCGGCCATGAAGCCGCCGGATTCTTCGTGATGCGGCCCGACAACAGTCCAGCCGCGTTCTTCGGCAAGACGGAACATATGAACGAAGTTCGCGTCGGGAACACCGAACAGGGTGTTGATTCCCTCTGCCTCGAAGAGGTCCAGGATTCGTTCGTACACTTTAACTGACATGCGTGATGCCCTTCGTGGCGATCTCAAAGCTCTTGCTGATGTGATCTACGTGCGCCGACGGAACAACCGGCAGGATCCATGGGTCGTCGGTGTTCCGGATTTCGTCGATCTGCTCGGCGACGTCCTCGATCGACCAGGACGACTGGTACACACCCGGCGATTCGGCGACGAAGACCCGCGATACGCGGCCGGCGATCGACGACAGGATCTCGCCGGTGATGGAGCACGACTCGTGCGCCAGCCAACCCACAGCCGGAGCCGCGAGCGCCGGATCCATCGGGGGGTAAGCCGATGTGTCATAACCCTCGGCCAGCCGGGTGAGCGCGCCCGGTAGAATCACGTTCGACTTGATCCCCTGCGACTCGCCTTCGAGAGCAATCACATTGGACAGGCCGATGATGCCTGCCTTTCCGGCAGCGTAGTTCGCGATCCGCTTGTTGCCGTAAATCCCACCGATCGACCCTGTCAGGACGACACGGCCATATCCCGCCTCCGCCATCAACGGAAACGCCGGCCGGACCACGTGGAATGCGCCTCGCAGATGAACGTCGAGGACGGCATCGAAGTCGTCATAGGTCATCTCCGACAACGTTGCGTAGCGGTTGTTCCCGGCGTTGTGGATCAGAATGTCGACCTGGCCGTAGTTCGACATGGCGGTGTCGATGATCGCTTGCCCACCCTCAGCGGTCGCGACAGTGTCGATCGACACGACCGCCTCACCACCATTTGATCTGATCAGCTGCACGACTTCGTCTGCGGGACCTGTGTCGACACTGTCTCCACCGATGCTGCTGCCGGGGTCGTTGACCACCACCTTCGCGCCCCTCGCTGCGAGCAGCAGCGCGTAGGCGCGGCCCAAGCCACGCCCCGCGCCGGTAATCACTGCGACGCGGCCGTCAAATCTGAGCTCAGTCATTTCTGCCTAATCTCTCGCGGAGGTGCAGGCTCACAGAGCATCTGCACCAATCTTATCGGCCTGGATACCAGGCATCTCGCCTGTTGCACGCCACTCCGCAAGTATGTCCTCGAGCACGTAGAAGCCGCCCCAGAATGGTTCGCCCAGGTATGAGCGGATCTGCTTTTCACCCTCGTTGTTGTAGTAGCCCGGAGTGCATTCGCGCTGGAAGTTGCTGTTGTCGATGTCGGCTTCCCTGATAGTCGCGCCCCACTGCTCTTGGGCTTCCGCAGTCGGTTCCACCGTGGTGAATCCCTTCTCGCGGGCCTGACGGATGATGTAAGCGATGTGGTTGGCCTGCTGCTCGAACATCGCCGTCGTCGCAGCGGTCACCCCGCCCTGGATGAAGCCGGTGAAGAACTGGTTGGGGAACCCGTGGCTCATCGTGCCGTGCAGGGTCTTGTAGCCGTCACGCCAATGGTCGTAGAGCGAGATGTCATCGCGTCCGACATAGGGCGAGATCCCCAGACGACGATCGAGGTCGGTAGTGATCTCGAAACCGCTGGCGAAGATGATGCAATCGACTTCGTACTCGATGCCGTTGGCAACGAGGCCCTTCTCGGTGATTCGCTCGACGCCCTTTGTGCCCGAGACGTCGACAAGGGTGACGTTGGGGCGGTTGAACGCCGGCAGGTACTCGTCGTTGAAGCACGGGCGCTTGCAGAGGAAGCGGTAGTACGGCTTGAGGATCTCTGCGACTTTCGGATCCTCGACGATCTGGTCGACGCGATCGCGAACACGCTGCATGGCCTTGTAATCGTGCTCCTCGCGGAGCTCCATGAACTTCTCGGGCGTCAGTGTGGCCCAGCCGTCGGTCTCGTCGAGATGCGCCTGCACATTGCGGCTGACCTCGGTCCAGCCGTCACACACGAGGTCCGGCTGACCCGGTGCGTACGCCTCGAAGGCACCGGTGTGGAAGTTCCGACGGATCTCTTCCTGCCAGCCCGGCTGCAGTGTGGCGGCCCAATCCGGGTCTGTGGGCACGTTTCCGCGGGCGTAGATGTAAGACGGTGTCCGCTGAAAGACCGTCAGGTGCTGCGCAGAGCGGGCGAGGTGAGGCACGATCTGGACGCCACTGGCACCGGTGCCGATCACGGCAACCCGCTTGTCGGCGAGTTTGTCCAGCCCGCCGTGCATGTCACCGCCGGTGTAGTTGTAGTCCCAGCGCGCCGAGTGGAAGGTATGACCCTTGAAGTCTGAGATCCCCGGGATACCAGGCAGCTTCGGCCGGTTGAACGGCCCCTGGCACATGACCACGTAGCGGGCCCGGATGTCGTCGCCGCGGTTGGTGCGCAGATGCCAACGACCGATCTCGGCGTCCCACACCTGTTCTTGGACAAGAGTGCTGAGAATCGCATTCTCGTAGAGCCCGAAGTGCTTGCCGATCCGCTGGCAATGTTCGAACACCTCGTCGCCGTGCGAGTACTTCTCCTTCGGCACGTACCCGACTTCTTCGAGAAGCGGAAGGTACGCGTAACAGTCTGAGTCGCACTGAATTCCGGGGTACCGGTTCCAGTACCAGGCTCCACCGAAGTCACCGGCGAGGTCGATGATGCGGACATCTTCGACGCCGGCCTCCTTGATGCGGGCCGCGGCGACGAGGCCGGAGAAGCCGCCACCCAGCACTGCAACCTCGATGTCTTCGACCATCGGTTCCCGCGGAACGACCTTCGTGTAGGGGTCCTCTTCGTAGAAGTCCCGGAACTCCTTCTTGGTCTCGAGGTATTGCGCTTGGCCTTCGGGCCGCAGGCGCTTGTCACGCTCGGCCAGGTACTTCTCGCGAAGTGCGGCCTGGTCGACGGTTGGGGTCTGCGTGGGTTCGCATTTCTGCATCTGTAATTCCTTGGAGTGTCGAGCTGGACGGATGACGGCGTGTTCAGAGAAGGTCGGACGGACCTTCGTTGCCCATGTAGAGAGCTAGGTTGTGGTGGAGGTTGACAACGCTGCGCTCGCGGTAGGGGTTCGGCTTGGGCCCCGTGAAGCCACGCGTCTTCATACCTTTCTGGACGGCAGACATGTTCACGAAATCTTGCGGCAGAACAGTTCGCCAACTCGGATCTTCCGGCGGGGTGTGTTCCCACTGCGTTTCGGGTTCTTCTCCTTCGGGGAAGAGCTCGTAGACGGCGGCTTCGAAGATGCACTTGTCGGGGTCATCGCCATAGGGCCGGGCGTTGTAGCACAGCATGTTATTGAGTGCGTGGCCGATCTGGAAGTTGGGGAAGATCTGCCATGCGGTGCCACTCTTCGCCACGATCTTCGGGTCGACGGTGGGCCAAACCACGCCGCGGTTCGCATCGTCTTTTCTCGCGGAGTCCAGCCAGTGCCTCATCACCTGGTCGGGAGGTGTGCCTTCGGGCAGTTCGTTGATCAGTCTCTGCGCTGCCTCCACCAGGGTCTGTGTGGTGTTGGTGTTGGCCGCCTCCCACGTAAAGTTTTGTAGTTCCATTGTCGAGATACGGGCGTCCGGTCCGCTACCGATCCGGAGTTTGGCCTGGTTTTCTTCCATGCCTTTGGGCGCCTCGTAGCCGATGTTGCTGTGCTTTCCCTGGGCACGGGACCACCCGAGGAAAGACCCGAAGCCCATGAACTCCGGATGGGTATACGGCACGTGGTACGTCTCCATGAACGCCTCGAGCGCAACCTTCCAGTTGCAGTCGGCAATCAAGTACTTTCGCCAGCGGTAGCGCATGTTGTGCAGCTCGAAGGGCTCGAGAAGGCTTGCAGCCGGCTCGAGGTAGTCCCTTAGGGGTTCGCACTCCGGATCCATGTTGATCCAGATCCATCCACCCCAGGTGTCGACCTGTACTTCTTGCAGTCGGCTCTGCTGCTCGGTGAGAGCGCCCTGCCAGTCGCCGCGCTCGGGGGCCCAGGTGTTCTTACCTTCGAGGTCATACGTCCATCCGTGGAATCCGCACACAAATGTTCGGCAGTGACCCCGTGCCTCGTGTTCTCCGGAAGGGGTTTCGACGAGCCGGCGCCCCCGGTGAGAGCAGACGTTGAAGTGCGCGCGGATCGTATCCGGTGCGCTACGAACGATGATGAACGAGTCGTCGAGGATTTCGTAGGTGAGGTAATCACCGACGTTGGGAATCTCTTCGACTCGCCCGACCTGTTGCCAGACCTTGGACCACAGTTTCTCGGCTTCGTCACGTGCGTATTCGCGGGAAACGTATGCCTCCACGCCGAGTTTGAGCGGCCCGGAAAGGGGCTCTACTTCTTGCTGATCGACGTCTTCGACAATATCGGTCATGGCATTCTCCTTGGAAATAGTTTCTCAATGCGTCATCGCGGCGCGAAAATCCTCGTCCTTGAGGAAAAGGGACGTGTGGTCTGCACCCAGATGGGACCACTTGAGGTTCAGGCCACCATCGACCAGCAGCGTCTGCCCGGTGATGTAGCTGGAGAGGTCCGACAGGAAGAATAGAATTGCCCCGGCTTGCTCTTCGGGAGTGCCGCGCCGGCCCATTGCGATGGCCTGCTGGTCCCGGATCGAATCCTCCTCGACAAAGCTCTTCGAGGCCGGGGTAGCGGTCACTCCCGGCGCGATCGCGTTGACGCGGATGTTGTCTGTTGCCAACTCCACGGCCATCGTGCGGGTTGCGGCGACGAGTGCGGCTTTCGCGGTGCCGTATGCGATATGGAAAGGGGCGGTGTTCATTCCGCTGATCGACGAAATCGACACGATCGAGCCTGACAATCCTCGGGACTTGAGTTCGGCGGCCACGGCCTGGCTCATGAAGAACATCGGCTCGATGTTCTGCTCGAACAGATCTCGCCAATCAGATCGCGTAACCCGGGTGGCCGGCATCCACGTGCCCGGAGCGGCGCCACCGGCGACATTGACCAATCCATAGAGCGTCCCGTCAGCCTTGGCGGCTGCCGCTATGACCGTCGCGATGCCTTCGTCCGTACCGGCATCAGCAGCGACCGGAACGATCGACAGCCCTTCTGCCACAAGAGGCTCGATGTGGGTATTGAGGTTCTCCGCCGAACGGCTGACCGCGATGACGGTGGCGCCGGCACTGGCGATCATCTTGGTCACCGACGTCCCGATCCCTCCCCCGGCAGCTCCGGCGACGATCACGATGCGACCGGTGAGATCTACAAACGCGTTGTCCATAAACAGGTCAGCCCTTCTTGCGCAGTGCGAGGACGCTGCCCTCTGCGTCAGCGGAAATGTAGATGGTGCCATCGGGTCCCACCGCGATACCTGCGAACGGTCCTTGCGCGCCGGAAAGTGGCGGCAACCCCTTGAGCGGTTTGGTTTCGACACCTTCGGGCGCACCCACAGGCACGTTGACCGCCACCGTGGTGCGGGCTTTGGTCTCGAGGTCGACAGCAACCACCGATTTGGCACCGACGTCCACGATGTAAAGGGTGCCGTCGTGGACAACGATGCCGTGGGGCTCTTCGAGGCCGTCGACGACGACGTCGATCCCCGATCCGGTGGCCGCAACGATCCGACCGGCAGCGGATTCGGCGATCAGACAAGTTCCGTTGGCGGTGAACGCCACATCGATGGGACGCTTCAGATCTCCGGCCAAGCGTTCTGTCTTGCCGGAGTTCACCCACTCGACGGTGCCTGCGCCGAGGTCAGCGACCGCGATGGTGCCGGTGGGGGACACCGCGACACCGTAGGCCTGATCGAGGCCTTCGGCGAGGATTTCGCTTTCTGCGGTGCCGGGGTTGTACCGCGAGACGGTGCCATTACCGCTGACGAGGAACTCCCCGTTGCCGACGGCAGCCACCCCGCGGGCGTAGCCGGGGTATCCGGGACTGAACATCATGCCCAGCGCTTGCACGTCGCCACCTGGATGGAGAGCGTGGAAAAAGGAGCCGTCGGCGATGTGCAAGGTGCCCGTGCCATCGACGGCCAGGCCCAGCGGCCAGGTCAGACCGTCAGCGAGCGCCGTACGGGTTTCTCCGCCGGCCAGGATTTCGGTGATCTGTCCGGTGAAGCTGGACACGAACAGGCGCGCGCCCGCGAAAGTGAGGTTGTCGAGACCGGGAGCCAGGCTCGCGAGCACGGTTTGCTCACCGTTGCGGGGATTGATACGCAGGACCTGCCCGGAGGCGACCTGTGTGGAAACGATGAACCCTTCAGAGTCGAACTTGACGGCGTCGGGCACTCCGAGGTCGGCCGCGACGCGTTCTGGCTCGCCGCCCTCGGGATCGATCCGCCAGATCTCGTTGGTGCCGAGCAGCGGGTAATAGAGCTTCCCGTCGGGACCCACCTCCATACCGTTGGGCAAGGGCAGGTTCTCGAGGAGCACCTTGGGTTCACCGCCACCGGGGGTCAGTTCCATCAGGCGTCCGCCGATTCGACATTCGTTGACGAACAGCCGGCCCTGGTGCACGGTGATTCCGTTCGCGCCGGGAAGATCATCGCGTACGAGCCGGGTGCTTCCGTCGGGAGTGCGAACGCTGACGCGGCCATCGCAGTATTCGGTGATGTACATGTCACCGTTGGGAGCAAAGGCGACGTCGTCGGGTCCGACGATGTCGCTTCCTTTGGCGCTCACCGTTTCGACGTCGCCGGTCTCGAGATCGAGCGCACTGATGGTGCTGCCGGCGACCTGGGCAATGTAGATACGACCGTCAGGGCCCGTCCGAATGCCGTTTGCTCCGAACAACCGACTTGGTTGGGTCAACCGCTCCAAACTCCATCCGTCGATGACGCCGAACGGGGCGCTGCTGGTAAAGCGGGCTGTTGCGGACAATTTGAGCCTCCAGACAATGAGAGCGAACTCGCTACTTCGAGGGAAAGTTGACAATCGCGGTAGGTCGACCATTCGTGACGTACGCCACTCTCCCGGCAAGTTAACCAACAGACAGCCAACAATGCAAGTCTTGCTATCCTTGTTAGGATTAAAGTATGGTGTCGGTCACACACGATGAAGGAGTGATGTGACCCCTAGACTCGACTTCGGCTATCTCTACGACTTCCGCAACCCCCGCCACTCGGAGCGTCCTTGGTCTGACGTATACGCGGAAAATCTTGACGTCATCGCTTGGTCCGAGACCGTTGGATTCTCCGGCGCCTGGGTTCCGGAACACCACAATGCCAGCGACGGCTACCAGCCGGCACCGATGGTTGCGCTCGCCGCGATCGCAGCACGCACCGATACCCTGCGACTGGGTTCTGCCGTCTCCCTCGGTCCGCTTTACCATCCCGTTCGTTTTGCCGAGGAGTGCGCTGTTCTCGACATCCTCTCGCGCGGCCGAGCGGAGATGTCGCTGGCAATCGGTTATCGCCGAAGTGAATACGACGCCTTTGGCCTCGACTTCAAGACTCGCGGCAAGCGTTTTGACGAGTTCCTGCACATCGTGCGTGCACTCTGGGCGGGCGAGACCGTGAACTTCGAGGGTCGCCACTTCACGGTGAAGAACGCAAAGATAATGCCTCCGTCACCTCGCGGACAGGTCCCGCTCTACATCGGCGGATTTGCCGACAAGGCACTCGAGCGGGTCGCCAAGTACGCCGACGGATATTTCGGTAACGAAGAGTTCTGCGACAGCTACGTCGCGAAGCTCCAAGCACAGGGAAAGGACCCGGCTGAAGCCGGCATCCGCATTCAGGGCCTGTTCTACGTCGTCGCCGAAGATCCAGAGAAAGCGATGGAGGAGCTTGCTCCCTACTACCACCACGTCAACAACAGCTACGGCGAGTGGCTGAACGAGGACAATGCCATCGGCTTCGACAATGCCGCGCTCAAGCCGATGAGTCTTGAAGACTTCAAGACGAGCGGCATCCTGGAGATCGCGACACCCGACAAGGCCATCTCGAAGTTCAAGGACTTGCAGGAACGCACGAAGGCCGAGCACTTCATGATGATGATGCCGGCCGGGCTGCCGTCGGACCGCTTCATGGAATACGCGCAGGTGTTCGCGGACAAAGTGATTCCGGCTTTCCGTTAGTTCTTTCCCAGGGCAAGGATACCGCCACGCCGGGATTCTTGAAGAGCGACGGAGGTTTCCTGGTCTCCCGGGTCGACCCGGGAGACCAGGTCCAATCCTTCTGCGCCACTGATCGAGTCTCCTCAATCCGGCCAGTGGCAGCTACCGCCGGTGCATCCAGAAGTCGAGTTCGAGTTCTTCTTCGCTACCCGCATACCGATACGGGGCAAAGTCCGTAACACCTTCCGAGGCCAACACCTCATCGTCGATGAAGCACTCACCGGTGGCCCCGCCGACCGCATTGGTGAGCAACACATAAGCGGCATCCCGCATGATGTCGGTCTTGCGGCTCTTGGCGGTCAACTCCTCGCCGAGAACGTTTCGCACGGCTGCGGTATCGATGGTCGTCCGCGGCCACAACGAGTTCACCGCGATCGAGTCGCCTTTCAGCTCGCGGGCCAACCCGATCGTCACCAGGCTCATCGCAAACTTGGAAATGGTGTACGCCGTGCCGATGTTGTCGAACCACTCGGGTGTAAGGCTGATCGGCGGCGACAGCGTCAAGACGTGTGCGTTGTCCGAGCGGCGCAGGTGCGGTATCGCTGCCTTGGTCAGAGCAAACGCACCCCGGGCATTGATATCGAGCATCAGATCGTACTTCTTCATGCTGATGTGCTCGGTGGACGACAAATCCAGGGCGCTGGCATTGTTTACGACGATGTCGAGTCCTCCGAACTGGCTCACGGCCTGATCGACTGCCGCCTGTACGCATGCGTCATCGCGAACATCCCCGACGATTGGCAGCGCGTGCCCGCCGGCCTTCTCGATCGCCTTGGCGGCCGTGAATATGGTGCCGGGTAGCTTCGGATGCGGAGTCGACGTCTTCGCCAGCAGTGCGACGTTTGCCCCGTCCTGGGCGGCCCGGATCGCGATTGCCTCTCCGATTCCTCGACTGCCACCTGAGATGATCAGGGTGCGTCCGGTCAGAGACCTATTCGATGCGCTACTCATCTTCCCCTTGCTTCTGTTGTTTCTGCCGACGGCCAAACGTTCGTGGTGCAAGCCGTGTTGATGACATTCGCCGAGTTCGACTGCGCGACATCTGCTTCGATCAGCGCATCGATCTCCTCGGGGCCGTACCCGAGTCTTGCCAGGACCCGCCGGGTGTCGGCTCCCCGATCCCGCGGAGAAGTCACCACTTTCCCGGGCGTTCTGCTGAGTTTGATCGGTATGCCGACCGATCGATGACCATCTTTGTCCACCACCATCTTCCGGTGGAGGATGTGGGGATCTTGCAACGCCTGCGCAACGTTGTTCACCTGTGACGCAGGTACTCCGAGCGCCAGAAGTTCTTCAGCAAGAACACTCGCCGGCCGACTAACAATTGCTTGCGCCAGCAACATCCGCAGAACCTTCCTGTTCTGAACACGATCGGAGTTCGTGGCAAATCGCGGATCCAAAGCGGCCTCGGGAATCTCGAGTAGCGAGACCAGGCTCTGGAATTGGCGATTATTTCCCGCGCCGATGAAGATCTGACCGCCCGCGGCATCGAAGGTGTCGTACGGCGCGATCGTCGGATGCGCCGACCCGGTGCGCTGCGGAACCCGGCCATCACCGAGATGTGAGTGTGAGTGCGGGTGCAGCAGCGACACTGCGGTGTCGACCAGAGTGCAGTCCACGAGCTGGCCCAACCCGGTGCGGGTCCGATCATTGAGCGCCAGGAGAATTCCGGAGAATGCGTAGACACCGGTCACCATGTCGACGATCGGCACGCCGACACGCAGTGCCGGACCGTCGGGTTCTCCGTTGATGCTCATCAAGCCGCTGTAGGCCTGTAGAACCGCATCATATCCGGGCATCGCACCCATCGGACCGTCGACACCGAAGCCCGTAATGCGGCACTGAATCAATTCGGGAAACTGTTCGCGCAGCATCTGATCGGAGTATCCCCACTTCGCCAGGGTCCCTGCCTTGAAGTTCTCGACCAAGACGTCGGCCTGCGAGATGAGCCGACCGAGGACACGCTGGCCGTCCTCGGTCCGAAGGTCGAGGCTCACGTTCTTCTTGTTCCGATTGATCCCGCTGAAGTACGCGCTCATCGTCTCGCTCACAAACGGCGGGCCCCACGTACGGGTTTCATCGCCGGCGGGTGGCTCGACCTTGATCACCTCGGCGCCGTGGTCGGCGAGCATCTGCGTACACAAAGGTCCGGCCAAAACTCGTGATAGATCGAGAACGCGAAGACCGGCAAGGCTTCCATGGTGTGACGCGAGTGCGTTCAACACGGGTCCCTTCGTTCGATCGGATGGTGGTCTGGGCATTGCTCAGTACGACTTAGGCAGGCCGAGAACGTGGTTGGAGATGTAGTTCATCACCATTTCCTGGCTGACCGGAGCGATGCGGAGGATGCGAGACTCACGGAAATATCGCTCCACATGGTACTCACGTGCGTAGCCCATCCCACCGTGCGTCTGAATCGCCTGATCGGCGGTGTTGAAACCTGCGTCGGCGCACAACCACTTGGCCATATTCGCTTCGCGCCCACACGGGAATCCATTGTCGTAACGCCACGCAGCGTTCCGTGCCATCAATTCTGCCGCGTCCAGTCGCGTGACCGCCTCTGCCAACGGGAACGCCACCCCCTGATTCTGACCAATGGGCCGGCCGAAGACCACTCGCTCCTTCGCGTACGTGACGGCCCGGGCCAGCGCAGCCCGGCCGATACCCAGAGCTTCGTGCGCGAGCAGAATCCGCTCTGGATTCAGTCCGTCGAGAAGGTACTTGAAGCCCTTGCCCTCCTCGCCTACTCTGGCGCTGTCCGGGACGAAGTAGTCATCAATGAAGACCTCATACGATGAGACAGCGTTGCGGCCCATCTTCGGAATGGCCTTCAAAGCGACGTGCTCGGGATCGATGTCGATGAGGAACAGTGTCATCCCATCGGTGGATCGCTTCACCTCGTTGCGCTTGGTGGTGCGGGCGATGAGGATCATCTTGGTCGAATCACCAGCCTTGGTGATCCACACCTTCCGCCCGTTGATGATGTAGCCCTTGTCGACCTTCTCGGCAAACGTGGTGAGGTTGGTGGTGTCAGTGCCCGCGTTCGGCTCGGTCACTCCGAAACACACGTGCAACGAGCCGTCCGCCGCGGCCGGGAGTATTTCCCTGCGAAGCTCCTCACTGCCGTGTTTGACGATGGTGTTGAGACCGAAGATCGTTAGATGCATCGTGCTGCAGCCGTTCATACCGGCACCTGACGCTGCGACCTCCTCGAGGAGCAGTGCTGCCTCGAAGATCCCGAGCCCGCCGCCGCCGTACTCTTCGGGAATCGCAATTCCCAACCATCCGCCGGCAGCAAACTTGTTATAGAACTCCCAGGGGAACTCGCCCTTTTCGTCCTTGTCGGCCCAGTATTCATCGGAGAAACTCCGGGCGAGTTCCCTCGCCCCGACTCGCATTTGTTCCTGGTCTTCGGTCAATTCGAAATTCATGATGTGGTCCTTTCGGGGCGGTCGTTCATCGCATCGATGGTCGCCCACGCCGCGAAGAACTGTTCGAAACATTGACGACGCTGTCACCGTGATGTTCGATGATGAACGCCTGAGTGGCTTCTAGATGTGCCCGGGCCAGCCGTTTGGCCTCACCAGGCCGACCGGCCTCGATATCGTCGACGATCCGCCGATGCGCGCACACAACGTCGCTTTCGAGGGCCGAACTCGGGTAACTGCTATTCCGCATGGTCGCGACGGCCCACGCCTGCTCCTGGGCCGACCACAGGGCGACGTAACTGCCCACCGCCGAGCGGATCACCGGATTCGGGGTGAATGAGACGATCAGCCGGTGAAAGTCGCGTCCGGATTGAGTAAATACCACGCCGTCGTTCATTGCCTGCTCTGACATCTCAACACAACGCCGGAGCGCCGGTACCACCACTTCGGCACGGTCTTCCCGTGAGGCACACGCCTCCGCACAGTTCGGTTCGAGCATCTGAAGCCCTACAGCAAGGTCGCGCAGAGTCACTCGCGCCGATTGGAGGGACAGACCCAGATGACAGGCCGCCTGCGCCTCATCCGGTCGATGCACGTTTGCGCCGCCGACCTTCCCTCGTCGCACCGTCACCAAACCCTCGGTCTCGAGGATCCGTAGCGCCTCCCTTATCGAGGGATGACTCACACCGAACTCTCTGACCAGCTGCTCTTGGGTCGCAAAACTGTATTGGTCATCGGCAAAGATGCGTTCGCGCAACTCCGCCGCCACGGTTTCCGCGATGCGACGCTGTGGAATCCGACCGTGCCTCGCCACCGTCACGGTTCTGACAACTCGTTGCCACCCCGGACAGTCACACACAGACCGGGACTCTGCTGCCGGTGAGACCGCGGCCCAGATGTCACCGGGCCGTCCAACCACCGTCTACGACAATCGTCTGCCCTGTCACATACGACGCCGTATCGCCCGCGAGCCACAGCACGGCGCCGACGATGTCGTCCGCCGTACCCTGCGTCGGCAGAGGGGTGTTCCGGCGCAGATATTCGGATGCGCGTTCACTGTCGTACAAGGGGCCGGTGATCTCGCTGCGGAAGAACCCCGGTGCCACGGTGTTGATTCGAATCGAATGACGCGCCCATTGGACGGCCAACTCGACGGTGAGACCCGACAAACCGGCTTTGCTCGCGGCGTACGACGCCTGCGGGATCCCGGGTATCCCGACCCTCCCACTGATGGAGGAGATGTTCACGATGGTTCCCCTGCCCGCGGCCACCATGTGGGGAAACGCTGCTTGCGCCAATATGAATGGCGCCGCCAGGTTGAGATCGAGTGTCTTACGGATCGCCTCGACCGGTTCGGATTCGGCCTTCTCCTCGGTGAACATGCTGCCCGCGGCATTGATCAAGATCTCCGGTGGCCCCAGCGCCTCGACGACCTCAGGGACGACCGAGGCGACCTGCTCGAGCGCAGAGAGGTCACGGGCTACCGCAACACCGCCGATCCGTTCCACGATGTCGGCGAGTCTGTCAGCACGACGAGCCACGACGGCGACCCGGGCCCCGGCCTTCGCCAACGCCTCCGCGACTGCAACCCCGAGTCCGGACGAAGCTCCGGTGACGATCGCTACACGTCCGTCGAGGCCGAGCATGGATGCTTCGGTAGGGCAATTTGTCATGCCAGACCCTTTGCTGTCGATGTCGATTGTGCACTGACGAACTCGGCGAGGCCTGATCGCTGGACCTTGCCCATTGCATTGACCGGCAGAGCTTCGACCTGGGTCCAGATCTCGGGGACCTTATACGGAGACAATTCCTGCCGGCACAATTCTGCGAGTGCGTCCGTGTCGATCGGCCCCACGCCTTCGAATGCTGTCGCCACCCGCTCTCCGAGTCGATCGTCGGGCACGGGATAGACCACAACTTTGGCGATGTCCGGATGGGTCGAAATGACCCGCTCCACTTCGAGGGGATAGATGTTGGCGCCACCACGGATTATGACTAGCTTCTTACGATCCAGAACCGTCAACCAACCGTTCTCGTCGACCGTGCCCATGTCGCCGGTGGCGATTACTGACGACTCTGTCGGACGCACGCCACCGTTCTCCCAGTACCCGAGCAGTGGCCGCCACTCATCAGCAAACGGTCCGACCTCGGTCGCCGCCAGCCGCAGTTCGCCGAGGTCGCCCGGGGGCAACCTCACACCGTCGTCGTCGTACGCGGCCACGTCGTACTGGGGTAACACCTGGCCACTGCTCCCCTCCCGCCAGTCCGCTCCGACCGGGTCGATCGACACGATCGTCGGCGCCTCTGTCAACCCGTACGTGGCGCGCGGGATCAGCCCGTACCTTTCTGCGAACTCACGCCGCAGCGCGTCGGAGGTGTCGGCGCCGCCGCTCCACACCTCTCGCAGCGACGACAGGTCCACATCATCTCGCCGGGCCAAATCATAGAGTTGCGCGGGCGCGCCATTCCACAAGGTGATCTTGTGCGACGCGATCCATTCTGCGACACCGGAGGCGTCGCGGCGGTTCATGATCACGCAACATCCACCGACCTGTGCGGTCAGAAGTGTCGACAGCACCATCAGGTTGAGAATCGTCAACGGAAAGCTGTCACCCTTGCGCAGGTCCGGTCCCCAGCCGCGGGTGTGCGCCAGCGCGGCACCGGGTAACAGCATGTTCCGCTGGCTGTGGACAACTGCCTTCGGCTGGCCAGATGTCCCGCTGGTGAAAGCGATTGCCGCAGGTGCATCGATGTCGTGCTCCACCGACGGCGCGGACTCATCAGCGGCGAGAAGCTCGGTCCACCGAGAGAGGTCCACTCTGCCGGCATGTTTCAACCGGTACTTGGGGCCGGCGAGCACCAACATCGGCTCACAGAGAGCCCGAACGTGCTCCTGCTCGCCCTCCGACAACGCTTCTCCGACACCCGCCCAGACCGCTCCGATCCTCTGCGCACCGTGGAACGCGGCAATGATGTCCAGGTCGTTGGGCAGGCATGCTGCCACCCGATCCCCCGGGCGCACTCCGAGTTTCCACATCGCGCCGGCCGCCCGTCGCGCCTGGTCATTGAGCTCGCGGTAACTCCATACCCCGGAGATCGCCTCGACGGCTGGGGAATCCGGGCAAGCCGCAAGCGCGGCGTCGAGCACCCGATCGATAGTCCTCAATTTTTGCACAACCTCACACTATATTATCATTATAATGATTGCACACATGAAGCGACGTCACCGACTGGCCGTCGCCGAGGCGTCGGAGAGATCTTTGTCCCGGATCGGAACCTTCAGAGGGAAGTGGCAAGCCGCGAAATGGCCCGGTCCGATTTCTCTGATCTCAGGCTCTTCTTCGGCACATCTGCTCTGTGCAGATGGGCACCTCGTGCGGAAGCGGCAGCCACTGGGCGGATTCAGAGGTGACGGCAGGTCTCCGCGAAGTGCGAGCTCTTGCACCGGAGCGTCGGGATCCGGTTCCGGGATGGACTTGATCAGGGCCTGGGTGTACGGATGCACCGGTGAGGTGAACAGATCGTCGGAACTGGCGACCTCACAGATTTTTCCGAGGTACATCACCACAACGCGGTCACTCACGTTTTTGACAACGGCAAGGTCGTGAGCAATGAAGAGCAACGTCAGCCGGTAACGCTTCTTCATGTCCTCGAGAAGGTTGATTATCTGCGCCTGCACCGACACGTCCAGGGCCGAAACCGGCTCATCGCAGATCACGATCTCCGGATCGAGAACCATCGCACGCGCAATCGAGATGCGTTGACATTGTCCACCCGAGAACTCGTGAGGTCTGCGGTCCGCTGCCGTATCCGGATCCAGGCCAACACGATCGATCATTTCCCAGGATCTCTTGGTGACCTGGTCCTTGCTCAGGCCTCCTTGAATCCGCAAACCTTCCGCGATGATGTCCTTCACTTTCCGCAAGGGGTTCAAGGACGAGATCGGATCCTGGAAGATCATCTGCAGTTTCCGGCGATGGCCCCGCAGAGCAGTACCCGACATACCCGACAGGTCGGTGCCATCGACCAGGACCTGCCCGGACTTGGGCGCCGGCAACTGCATAATTGCTTTTGCCACGCTGGACTTTCCGCAACCCGACTCACCCACGAGCCCGATGGTCTCTCCGCGACGGGCATCCAAGCTCACGTCGGAGACCGCAAAGACACGGTCACCGTCTTTCCCGCGGTATTCCACGATAAGATTTCGAACGCTGAGAACGACATCGTCGCCGTCCCGCAGATGAGCAGTTCCACTGCCAGCCATCAGATCACGCCCCTCAAGTCGATCTCGGTGCCCGCCGCGGTGGTACCCGCAGCCGCGTTGGCCGCACGGGCCGACTCGCCCTCCGGTGTTCCCAGCGGGAAGAAGCACGCCACAGAATGGTCGCGCGTGTCGTCAGACGCCGAAAGTACGGGCGTCTCCACCAAGCACCGGGCCTGGGCTGACGGACACCTCGGTGCGAAACTGCATCCCGGCGGAGGATCGATGATCGTTGGCGGTCGCCCCGGAATCGAGGGAAGGTAGGTGTGACTCGGATTCGCCAGCCTGGGAATCGCATCGATCAGAGCCCGGGTGTACGGGTGACGCATGTGTGCGAACAATTCGCGCGTCGGAGCCTTTTCCACGACCCTGCCTGCGTACATCACAGCAATCGTATCCGCGCGGCCGGCCACAACACCCAGGTCGTGCGTTATCAGGATCATCGCCATGTTCGACTTGACCTGCAGGTCGTGGAGCAGGTCGAGGATCTGTTGCTGCACCGTCACGTCGAGCGCAGTGGTCGGCTCGTCTGCTATCAACAACTTAGGACTACACGAAATCGCCAGCGCTATGGTCACTCGCTGACGCATACCACCGGACAAGTTGTGCGGATACTGGTCAAAGCGCTTGAGTGGCTCAGGGATTCCCACCTGCGTCAGCAAGCGTATGACGACTTCCTTCGCGGCTTGTCGGTCCAAACCGAGATGGAAGCGCACTGTCTCCGACAACTGTTCACCGATGGTCATCACCGGCGTCAGTGACGTCATCGGGTCCTGAAAGACCATCGAGAGATCCACGCCCCAGAGGTGCTGGTTCTTCTTTCTCGACACGGTTACTAGATTGGTGCCGGCAAAACTGATCCGGCTACCGTCCCGCACCTGCGCGCTGGGCGCGAGAATTCGCATGATCGCACGGGACAGAACAGATTTACCGGACCCGGATTCGCCGACGATGCCCAACGTCTTGCCCGCCTGTAGCTCGAGGTCTACGCCATCCACGGCGCGTACGAGTCCACGGGGCGTATCAAACCAGACTTGGAGGCCGGAAACCTCGAGTAGATTCGACCGCTCGACTGCCGACGTCGCGACCTCCATCTCGCGGACCGCTGTCCTACGACTACTCATCATATGGCTGACTCCTTACCGATCCGACCCCGCGCCCAATCACCGAGTCTGTTGAAAGCAAAGACTGTGAGAAAGAAGAACAGCGAGGGGACCAGTACCAGATGTGGATAATCACGTAAGTACTCCCGACCTTCCGCGAGCATGCCGCCCCAGCTCGGCGTAGGCGGCGGAACTCCCAATCCCAAGAAGCTCAAGCTCCCCTCCGCGACCACGAGAGTAGCCATCACGACCAAAGCGAGTGACATCACGGGCAGCATGACATTGGCGAGAAGTTCGCGTGTCAGTATGCGAATCGGACTTGCACCAAGCGCTTTCGATGCGGTCACGAACTCTCGGTCGGAGAACGCGATGGTATTCGCTCTCGCAACACGGGCGAAGTTCGGGATGCCCAGGAGCGCGAGACCGATCACCAATGTCGAAAGCCCGGGACCGAGCGCAGCGACGAGCGCGATCAAGAAGATCAACGCGGGGAATGACAATAGGAAGTTGATGAGAAACGAGATCACCGTATCGACAGATCCGCGCAGATAGCCGGCGAACATACCGATCGTCACGCCGATGACCATAGCGATCGCGGTACCACCGATGGCTACGGTCATCGATACCCGAGCACCGAAGATGCATCGGGACAGGACGTCTCGGCCGAGTGGGTCGGTTCCCAAAGGGTGAGAGTTGAAACCTGGTACGGCGTTGAAATCGTCGGTCAACTCGTTGGGGTCGGGGAACGGCAACCAGTCCGCGGCCAGCGCGGCAAATACCACGAGCCCGATCCACACCGCCCCCAGTAGTGCACCGTAATCGCGACGACGTCGCCGAGATCGCCTCGGACGGTCGGGGCGACGCTTGCCGGGCACCAGCATCGGCTTGGCAAATTCGTTGCCCCGTTGAATGAGGTCGGTCATGATGCCTGAGCCTTTCGAACTCTCGGATCGAGCCACGGATACGCAGAGTCGACAATGGTGTTCAACACCAAATAGATGACTGCACTGAGGAGGACAATTGCCTGCACCACAATGAAGTCCCGCGACATGATCGAGTTCACGACCAAGGAGCCCATACCCGGGAGCGAGAAGATCAGCTCGACGATGACGGTGCCACCGATCAGCCGCCCGATCACCACACCGGATACGGTCACCAGAGAAAATGAAGACTGGCGGAGTGCATGACGAACGAGAATCCGCCACGTGGGCAAACCGCGCGCGCGCGCGGACAGCACGTGATCTTGCTGGAGCGTTGCGACCATGTCCCCCTTGAGGATCCGGGTGAACAGGACACATTCGCCGGCCGCCAAGGTGAGCACCGGCAGGATCAGGTACCTGATGTGCTCGATCGGATCCTGAGAAAATGGCACCCATCCCAGAATCGGTAGCACTCCCAACTGCACGCCGAAGATGAAGACCAGCAGGATTCCGAGGACAAACGAAGGTATGGCCAAGGTCGCTGAGGTCGCGGCCGTGGCAACCTTGTCAAACTTGCCTCCCTGACGGTAAGCCGACCAGACGCCGACCGGGATCGAGACGACAAGCGCCACGATCATCGACACGACTGCAAGCTCCAAGGACACCGGGGCACGTTCCGCGATCAACGCCATCACATCGTTGTTCGTCGCCAGAGACGTCCCGAAGTCACCTTGAACGATTCCGCCGATCCAAGAGAAGTAGCGGTCGAGTAGCGGTTCATTCAGCCCATAGAGTTCGCGTGCCGCCTCCCGCACGTTCTCCGGCGACCCGGGAGGAACCAAACTGTCCACGGGGTCACCGGGAATCAGTTCCAGCAGAAGGAAAACTGCCACACTGACCATCCAGACCAGTAAGAGGAAGTTCGCCACTCCGATAAGTATGCGCCTGATGGATCTTCCACTCACGTCTAGATCACATCCCTTCGTTGATGTGCCACACCCGGGGGGAGCGACTGTTGGCCAGCCGCTCCCAATCGAACGGCACTTCGAACTATCCGGACTACTTGTTGAGCCAGACTTCGTCGATGATTACGCCAGCCGCCGCCGGTACTCCGATGACTTTCAGGCCTTGGACGTACTTCTGACTGAAGATGTATCCCTCCGGGTATCGCCACGTCCGGATCGGTGCTTCCTCGGACACCACACCGTTCACCGTCTGGTACGCCGCTTCCACATCCGCTGGGTCATTTGACGTTCGCGTTCTCTCCAGTGCGGCATCGACTTCCGGATTCGAGAAGCCCGTGATGTTGTTCTTACCGCCGGAATGGAACGTGTCGTAGAGTGCATCCATCTGCTGCGAGAGCGTCGAACCCAACACCATCTGGAAGTTACCCGCACGTCGCATCGTCTCGAGGGCCCCGTATTCCACCGGTTCGATGTTCACCGTCAGACCATTGATCTTCTGCAACTGCGACTGGAGAACCTGCGCTACAAGAGTCAGGTCGGGGATTCCGGCATGAACTTTGAAGGACAGAGTGACATCCGACTTGCCGGTGCGGCTGAGGTACGAGTCGAAGATCTCCTGCGCCTCGTCAAGGTTCAGTTCCGGGTACTTACCCAGTGCATCATCGCGGAACTCGCTGTCGGGTCGCAGGAAAGCGTCAGCCGCTTCTGTACCGGGGTAGACCGCGGCGTTTATACCCTTCGGGTCGATGCTCTTCTGGATGGCGAGTCGCAGGTCCGGGTCTTTGAGAACTGGATCCTCGAGATTGAGGTTCAGTCCCGTACCACCGACCAGGGGCAGGGCATCGACGGTGAAACCTTCGGTTTCCATCGTCTTCGCGTCCTTGGATTGCGTGGACCAGGCGACATCGATCTCGCCTGCTCGCAACGCATTGAGTCGTTGATCATCCTGCTTGATGACCTTCAGCACGAAGGTGTCGAGATACGGCAGGTTGGCGTCCCAGTAATCGGGATTGGCAACGTATCGGGCTTCCGTGTCGCGAGTCCAGCTCTCCAGCAGGAACGGGCCGGCCCCAATAGGGGCATTACCATAATCGGCACCCATCTCCTGCATCGCAGTGGGCGACCCGATCATCCCGAGTCCTTGCGTCAGCGCCCAGGGCAATTGGAAGTTGGGCGTCGCCGAGGTGACCTCGAGCGTCAGTGGATCCACGACCCGCCAAGTCAACGGCGCCGCAAGTTCGGTTGCCGTCGAGAGTGTTGCCGGATCCTTGATCCGGGCCCAGTTGAACGCAACGGCCTCAGCGTCATACGGTGTACCGTCGCTGAACTTGACACTGTCACGGAGCTTCAGGATCCAGGTGACGCCATCCGTCGATTCGAAAGACTCAGCCATTGCCGACTTTATCTCGTCACTTTCGGCGTCGTACTCCAGCAGCGTGCCGAAGATCGGCGCACACCTGTCGTAGACGTAGGGGCACCACGCCGGATCGAGTGTCTTTGATTCGATGTTCACCGCCATGACCAGTTCTCCGCCATGCTTGGGATCACCGACCGGCCCACCGTCACTGGTCACTGTCGAAGTACCGCCACACCCGGCGATAACAGTCACGAGCACAGCGCACGGGATCAGCGTCCGCCACGCTCGTCTCCAGTTCGTTAACATTTGGGTGCTCCTTGTCGTATTCGTTGCGCCAGCGATACCTGCCCAGATGTTCTATCTGGATACCGCTGGGCGACCAGCGTATGTTTGTTTCGAAAAGTGGCCTACGGGGTCGTGCACCACATCGCAGTTAAGTTGTGACTGCGATCACAAGTTGAAGTATGCATGCTTTTCGCTAAGAATACAATCCTTACAAGGATACAATTCAGATCAGGTACGCCTGCATGCCGCTGCACGCACCACGCAGCGACTCCAGCGACGCCGATTTCTACAGCATGGCGGTAATGGACGAGCCTGGCCAGGCGACTTGCGGTTGTCTCTTCGCTCTCGTCACCGAGCGGGTGAACAGTAGGCGCGATCTGACGTCAGACCGCCGCTTTCCAGATACCGGGCACCTAGCAGCTTTCGATGCGTAGCAGGAGACCCGAATTGAGCGCGGTTCAGAGTAGCGCGCTTCAGGTAGACGTGGATGCCACTCTCCCACGTGTATCCCATGCCGCCGTGGAGTTGCATTGCCTTACCGGCGATGTCGACTGCCATTGCGGTGGCGAAGGATTTGGCCATCGAGGCCGCCACTGCGGATTGCTCGTCCCATTCGGGAGCACACAGGGCGTTCACGGCTTTGGCCACGAGTTTACGTGCGATGGTGATTTGCACCAGCATGTCTGCGCACGAGTGTTTGACTGCCTGGAACGAACCGATCTTGCGTGCGAACTGTTCACGGGCACAGACGTACTCGACAGTCGCGTCGAGCATGGCCTCACTCACTCCGATGCTGTCACAAGCGATCGCCACAGCTGTGCGATCGTTCACGCGCCGCATCGACTTGTCCGGATCGCCGCTGAAATGGTGAACAGAACTTTTCGGCACGGCCACGCCATCAGCGATGATTTCCCCGAACGAACGGGTCTCATCCACCACGGGCTGCTCTGTGATGGACAGTCCGGAGCAGTCCTTCGCGACCTCGACAACTACTCGGGTGCCGTCCGGCAGCGTGGCCGGTACCAGGAACCGATCCGCGTGCGATGCATCCGGGACGAAGCCCGCCGAACCGCTGAGCGTATATTCGTCCCGCTCGTCGATGAGCTCGAATGCCGAGTGCGACAGAAGATCACCAGACTGCACAAGGACTGGTACCGCTTCACCTTTTGCGGTCTGCCGAAGAAGGTCGTCACGACTTGGGCTTGTCTCGAGGAGAAGGAGGGCACCGACGGCAGCCGAGGCAACCGCCGAGTACGGTCCGCCGGCCGCCGCCCGGCCGTACTCCCGGAGGATGACTGCGATCTCTGCGAATGTTGCTCCTGCACCGTCGAGTTCGTCCACGATCTCCAGCCCCAGCCAGCCGGCGTCGGCAATCAGCATCCAGTCGATGGCGCCGGCGGACGTGGCTGAACCCAAGACATCGCGTGCGACTGTGGCGAGTTCGTCGTGAAAGGCGGTGAAGTCTTCAACGTGATCGGTCATTGGTTACTCCGTGGCTCATATGGCAATCCGAGACCGCGCTCCCCGATGATCGTTCGCTGGATCTCACTGGTGCCGCCGGGAATCGTCCATTCCCAGGACCCGATGAAATCCAGTACCCAGGAACCTGATTCCCAACCGCTTGACATCGGTTTGCGCAGTTTGGTCTGGCCGGCGAGTCCGGCGATGTCGGCGCCGAAGTCGGTCATCCGTTGAAGCAACTCGCTGTAGTACAGCTTGACGATCGACGCATCCGCCTGACCCGGGCTGTCGTTTCCGACGAACTCCGCACACAAGTCGCGCAGTCCGGTGACCTCGATTTCCAAAGTGGCGAGGCGGTCTACAACAGCGGCGTCGTCCAGGGGACGAGTCCCGTCTGCTCGTCGCTCTGCGCACAGTTCCACGAGCCATGGAAATCCGCCGTGGCCCAACCGTTCCGCCAGTTCGAGCATGGTCATTCCGCGCTCCGCGCCCAGAGTCTCCTGTGCAACTCTCCAGCCCTCGTTCTCCGGCCCGACCATTGCAGAGGACGGGATCACCACATCATTGAGGAAGATCTCGCAGAAATGGGATTCACCGGTTGCCTGCCGGATCGGGCGAACATCTATACCGGGTGAACGCATATCCATCAGAAAGTAGGAAATGCCGCGACGTTGCGGAGCCTCAGGATCGGTACGCGCCAGGAGGAGGCACCAATCGGCATACATTGCTCCACTGGCCCAGAGCTTTTGGCCGTTGACGATGTAATTGTTGCCGTCCTTTCGCGCGGTGGTCGAAAGGGCGGCCATGTCGGATCCGGCTCCGGGTTCAGAGAATCCTTGGCACCAGATTTCACCTGCCAGGATTGCCGGCAGATGACGGTCGCGCTGTTCCTCACTGCCCGCTGCGAGAAGAGTGGACGCGGCGTGATGGATCGAAACGAAGGGCAGGACCAGACGAGGCGCATCGTGAGCCGCCAGCTCCTGGTACAACACCACCTGCTGCTCGACCGACATGCCGCCTCCCCATTCGGCGGGCCAGTGCGGAACCGCGAAGCCGGCTGTGTGGAGCTCTGCGAACCAATCCTTTTGAAACTGTACGAAGACCTCGTCACTGACACCGGTCTGGGAAGTTCGCCAGTCGACGGGCACATGCGCTCGGCACCATTCGCGGACCTTCGTCCGGAAGTTCTCCAGGTCGCGGTTTTTCGACATGGTCATCGGACGTCGTCCTTGCGACCGAGCGCCAGCAATCGTTCACGATGATCAGCCGACTGCATACTCGCGACCTCAGCCGCGAAACCCGCCTGCAAGGGACCCGCGAGCGCCTGGGACAGGTACATGTTGACTACACGTTTCGTGCTGTGGAGCGCCTCGCGCGGTTGCCGGGCAAAGCGATCAGCGATGCGCCGGGCTTCCGGCAGGAGACCGTCCGCGGTGGTGGTGCGGGTGGCAAGGCCCAACTCGACCGCATGTGCGGCGGGGATACGGTCCCCTGTATAGAGGTATTCGCGGGAGCGTAGAATCGGCGTCAGCAACGGCCAGAACGCCGCACCACCGTCGCCCGCCGTCAGACCGACAGTCACATGTGGATCGGCGAGGTAGGCCTTCTCTGACATCAGGACGACGTCGCAGAGCACGGCGATGCTGCATCCCAGGCCGACAGCGGGCCCGTTGATGGCAGCGATCACGGGGAGGGGAAACCTCAGCATTTCCTCGATGATCTCCGAGCCTTCGCGAATGCTGTCGTCCCGCGCCACTGGATCTTCGAGAAATGAGGTGATCCAGTCCAGGTCACCGCCGGCGCTGAAGGCTCGCCCGGCTCCGGTGAGAATGACGACGGAGGCCTCGCGGTCGGCCGCCAACTGCCGCCACACGGTGGCAAGTGCCCCATGCAGTTCTTTGTTGACGGCGTTCAGATCGTCGGGACGGTTGATCAGCACGGTGCGAACGGGCCCCTCAGACGTCACCGTCAGGGCAGATGGAAGGTCGTACTTCACAACCCACCCGCCTCGTCGGCGGGAGCGAACAACCCGGTCAAGCCGCGGCGTCCGACCTGGTCGGTCAGCGCGGCCGCGGTCGCCGACAATCCCACCGGAAGCCGCCGCAACGGCAGGCTGTACCTGGAGAACCACGACAGCGTGGTCTCGTCACAGAAGCCACTGGCCCCGTGGAGCTGATGTGCCACACGAAACACGGTCTCGGCCGCCTCGATTGCTGCCAGGCGCAGAGCCAGTGCGTCATCGATGGCCTCCGGCCGGCCGGTCTCGATGCTCCAGAGCGCATACTTGGCCAGCACCTCGACACCCGATCGTTCGGCCTCGGCATCGGTGAGCTGGAACTGCACGCCCTGGAGCGTCGCCAACGGCTTACCGAACTGCTCGCGGATCAGCACATGTGATCGCGTGAGGTCGATCGCCCTGTCGAGCATCCCGAGAAGTGTCCAGCACGGTAGTACGAGACCGAGAGCGACGTCTGCGAGCCCGTTGGCATCGAGCGGTTGCAGGTCCAAGGGAGCGACAAATGCCGAAGTACGGGGCGACCCCACCGGTGGGCGCGCGACGGCCACACTGCGGTGCCCACCCAGAGTAGTTGCCAACCAACGAAGTTCCAGTCCCGAAACTGCCGCAGAAGGTTTGTTGTCGGCGATCACTAATAACCCGTCGAAGTCGAGGTCGACTGGCTTGGACAGCCGCTCCGCCACCGGATAGGGCACAGCCCAATAGCCCGCGCTGCGACATAACGCCGCTGCCGCCTCGAGCTCGTCGTCGTCCTTCCGCGGCGCAAGGTCCCAGGCACCGAGTTCAGTGAAGACACCCGAGAGCAGCCGATCACGTTCATCGGGGTTGATTTCTGCGGCTTCGACAAGTCCATCGCCGCCCACGGACTCAAATGCGCGCAAGGCTGCGTGGCCGTAATCCTTTGCTTCGTTACTCAAGTCAATTTTCATGACGAACCCAGCATCGTCCGCGCCAACAGAATTTTTTGCATCTCAATGCTCCCCGACGCAACCGTCGCTGCCTGCGAGTAGCTCCAGTGGTCCCGAACATCCAGTTCGAACAGGACCGCCCTTGCTTCGGATGACTGCATGTAGGACACCATCTCGATCAACACCTCAGCACTTTCTTGATCCAGAGTGGTGACGGCGATCCGATACGACGCAGCGTCGCCGGGACTCACCGCTCCCTCTGCTTGTTTCGCCACAACCTGATAGGCGAGCAACCGAGCTCGACGGCAGTGCACGAGTGCGCGCGCCCACCGGACGCGCAGCTCGGCAGGGAGGTCGTCCCACTGTTCGGCGAGTACTTCCGGCGTACTCTGCAGCAGGCGTTCGACACGCGCGTATCGCGCTATACCCACTCGCTCGAAGGCCAGAACCTCGCGGACCACCTTCCAGCCGTCATCGATGGTCCCGAGAACTTGCGCCTCGGTCACCTTGACGTCATTGAAGAAGACCTCGTTCAGATGATGCGGACCCAACATTGTGCGGATTGGTCGCACTTCGATCGCCGGGTCGGACATGGGCACCAGGAACACGGTCAAACCGTGCTGCTTCGGGCCCTCAGATGAGGTTCGTGCGAGCAGGAAGCACCACTGCGCCATCGTCGCGTAAGAGGTCCAGATCTTCTGACCCGAGATCGACCATCCGTCGCCGTCGCGACGCGCGGCCGTCCGCAACGACGCCAGGTCCGATCCGGAACCGGGTTCGCTGAACCCCTGACACCAGATCACCTCACCGCGGCCGATCGGAGGCAGGTGCTGGCGCTGCTGCTCTTCGGTCCCGTGGCGCATGAGGGTCGGCCCCACCCAGTTGACACCCATGTACTGGGCGCCGCGAGGCTCGTGGTGTGCCCACATCTCCTCGCGGACCACTACTTCCTCCCATACCGAGGCGTCGCGTCCACCGAATTCCTTCGGCCACGCCAGACACAGCAATTCCTTGTCGGCCAGGACTTTGCAAAACTCCTGCGCCGCCTGGAGATCCGCGGGATCATCCGTGAAGGCTCCCCGGAAGTGTGCAGGCACCTGGTCTTTTATCAGCCGACGTAAATCGGCGCGGAGCTCAGAAGCCGCCGCACCCAACCCGAATTCCATGTGTCAGACATTACTGGAATCCTTATTAGGATTGCAATACTTCAAACTATGCCGTTTGGGTCGAACCACGGGGCGGCGTGCGGAGCGGTCCGCCCACCATGCCGCCGACCAAGGTCGCCGACGTCACTCTTAAACATTGACAACATTATAAGGATGATCGTAGCGTGGCTCCCAAAGGTGCCCGGCCCTCAGGCACAGAAAAGGAGATCCGACTGATGTTCAAGGCAGTTGTCATCGAGAAGGACGAGAGTGGGCAGCGTGTCGCCCTGCAGGACCTGGATGCCACCGCGCTTCCGGAAGGAAACGTCCAGATCGATGTGGACTACTCCTCGCTCAACTTCAAGGATGCCCTCGCCATCACCGGCAAGTCGCCGGTGGTCCGCAAGTTCCCCATGGTGCCCGGTATCGACCTCGCCGGGACCGTAACCTTCAGCTCACACGCACGATGGTCACAAGGCGATCGCGTTGTCCTCAACGGCTGGGGCGTCGGCGAAACACACTGGGGTGGCTTCGCGCAACGCGCAAGCCTCGACGGCGATTGGCTCGTCCCTCTTCCCGACGTCTTCACCCCGCGCCAGGCAATGGCCATCGGCACCGCAGGGTACACCGCAAGCCTGTGCGTCGAAGGCCTGCTGAACAATGGAGTACGCCCCGACCAGGGCGAAATCTTGGTCACCGGTGCCACCGGCGGCGTGGGCAGCGTGGCAATCGCCCTGCTGACGAAGGCAGGCTTCACCGTGGCCGCATCTACCGGCAAGAGCTCCGAGGTCACGTACCTAAAGGAACTCGGTGCCACCACAATCATCGACCGCGAAGAGCTCTCCGCCAAGGGCAAGCCACTGCAGAAGGAGCGTTGGGCCGGAGTCGTCGACTCGGTCGGTAGTTTCACTCTCGCCAATGCCTGCGCTCAGACGCGGTACGGCGGAACGGTGACCGCATGCGGACTTGCCCAAGGCATGGACTTCCCGGCGTCGGTGGCACCTTTCATCCTCCGGGGCGTGTCCTTGTTGGGTATCGACAGCGTCATGGCCCCCACGGAACGACGGCTGACCGCCTGGACCCGACTGTCCAATGACCTCGAGCCCGCTGCCCTGGACTCAATCGCAGCCGAAGTCTCCCTAGAAGAATCGATCGCCGCCGCCGGCCAACTCATGGACGGTACCGTCCGTGGCCGCATCATCGTCGACGTAAATCGCTAACTATCACACCAGCCAGGAGCAACTCAATGACGAGTGAAATCGAGGCCGGACCCGTCGAGCTCGACCTGTCCGACGTGGACCATCGCGTAGGCAAACCCGTTGGCGGCGGCCAGCTCCATGACCCGTGCAGCGGTTCCGACATCCGTCGTTGGGTCATGGCGATGGACAATCCGAACCCGCTGCACTGGGACAATGAGTTCGCCGAGAACACTCGGTTCGGCGGCCTCGTCGCGCCACAGTCGATGGCGGTTTCATTGGATTTCGGCCACGGAGCCCAACCGGCGCTGGTCGGCAAGATCCCGGGGAGCCATCTGATCTTCGGTGGTGAGGAATGGTGGTTCTACGGTACCCCAATCCGCCCCGGTGACAAGCTGTTCCAAGAACGGCGCTTTCACGATTACAAGGTGACTGACACCAAGTTTGCCGGCCCGACGATGTTCTCCCGGGGCGACACCACTCACACCAACCAGTACGGGGCCCTGGTCGCCAAGGAACGCTCGACAGGTATCCGCTACCTGCAGACCGAAGCCAAAAAGCGTGGCATGTACGACACCCAGATCGGTGCCATCAAGAAGTGGACTGCTGCCGAACTGGCCGAGGTCGACAAGCTGCGTACCGAATGGCTCATGTCCAACCGCCTGGGCGTATCACCACGCTTCGACGAGGTCAGTGTCGGTGACAAGCTCCAGCGACGCGCCATCGGCCCCCACAGCATCGCCAGTTTCACCACCGAATACCGTGCCTTCATCTTCAACATCTGGGGCACGTTCGGATGGGTTGCACCGCCCGGTATCGAAGACCCCTGGATCAACCAGGATCCCGGTTGGGTCGAGGGCTTCGGATTCGATGAAGAGGGCGCCAAGATCGACCCACGGCTACGGGACGGACTATACCTCGGCCCTTCTCGAGGCCACATCGACGCCGACAAGGCCGACGAGGTGGGCATGGCACGCGCCTACGGCTACGGCGCCACCATGGGTGCCTGGTGCACCGACTTCCTGGCCAACTGGGCCGGCCATGAGGGCATGGTCCGACACACCAAGGCTGACTTCCGAGGACCCGCCTTCGAAGGCGATGTCACCTACTTCGACGCCGAGATCATCGACAAACAAGCGGAATCGAACTGGGGTGTCCCACTGGTCCAGATCAAGCTCAAACTCACAGATCAGAACGGCGTGACACTCGTGTCGTGCATCGCCGAGGTCGAACTGCCGTTGTGACGGCTTGTTCTCTGCAACGACAGCGAGGTCAGTAATGAGTACCACCCCCACATTACCTGCAATCGTCAGCGGCGCACCGCTCGAGGGCGAGCCCGGTCTCGGCAGTCTCACCCTGCCGGGATTCCTGCGCGAGGTCACCGAGACCTTCTCCGATCGCGAAGCACTCACGATGCAGGTCGACGCACAGATAGTACGCTGGACATACGCGGACCTGTGGGAGCGTGCAATCGAAGTCGCGCAGGCACTCCGTTCGACTGGACTCGGCAAGGAGAGCCGGGTCGGCATCCTGATGACCAATCGTCCGGAGTGGCTGTCCGCGGTCTTCGGCACCTCGCTGGCCGGTGGAGTTGCCGTCACTCTCAGCACTTTTTCGACTCCAGCCGAACTCGATCATCTGCTGAAGGTTTCCGGCGTGTCAGTACTGCTCTTCGAGCGCCAGGTGCTGAAGCAGAACTTCGCCGACATACTGACCGACCTGGAGCCCAGGATCGCCACTGCGGCACCCGGCGCGCTGCGGTCGTCGAAGTATCCGTTCTTGAGGCATCTCGCCGCGGTGACGGACACAACGCCGGCGGACCAATCAGGCGACGGTTCGATCGAGTCCTGGCCGACCTTCTTGACACGCGGAGTGAGCGAATCACGGGAGGTGGTGGAGGCATGTGCCGCCACCACTGCGCCCAGCGACACCGCGGTGCTGTTCTTCTCTTCTGGCTCAACCAGTAAGCCCAAGGGCATCCTCAGCGCACATCGCGGTGTTGCCATCCAAATGTGGCGCTTCCGGCGAATGTACGGTCTCTCACCTGAAGACAACGTCCGCTGCTGGTCGGCCAACGGTTTCTTCTGGTCCGGTAACTTCGGCATGGCTCTGGGCTCGACACTGGCAAGCGGCGGTAGTTTGATCTTGCAGAGAACATTCGACGCCGACGAAGCACTCCGCCTGATGGACGCCGAGAAGGTGAACTTCCCTGTTGCCTGGCCACACCAGTGGGCTGCGCTCGAGGCCTCCCCCAACTGGGACTCTGTAGACCTGAGCCACATGCGTTTTGTGGACTTCAACACCCCCATCGCAAAGCACAAGACTGTGTCCACGAAATATTCTGAACCTGGACATGCGTATGGCAACACCGAAACCTTCACCATTTCCACCTGCTTTCCTGCCAACACACCCGATGAGGAGATTGCCGGCAGCAGCGGAATACCGCTGCCCGGTAACTCGGTCAAGATCGTGGACGCGCTGACCGGAGCCACCCTGCGCATTGGAGAACGCGGTGAGATCTGCGTCAAGGGGCCGACTCTGATGCTCGGTTATGTTGGCACCCCACTCATGGAGACTCTGGATGCCGAGGGCTTCTTTCACACCGGCGATGGCGGTTATCTCGACGATTCGGGCAGGTTGTTCTGGGAAGGTCGACTCACAGACATTATCAAGACCGGTGGCGCGAACGTGTCACCGCTCGAAGTCGACGAAGTTATTCTCGGACTCCCCGGCGTGAAAGTTACTCGCACAGTTGGCGTTCCACACGAGACCCTGGGGGAGGTTGTCGTAGCCTGTATTGTCCCCCAAGACCGTGCGAGCCTAGACCCGGAGGCGATCCGCACTCTCATCAAAGAGAAGTTAGCTAGCTACAAAGTGCCCCGCCATGTACTTTTCTTTTCCGACAACGAGATCAGCATGACAGGTAGTGCCAAGATCAGGACCGATGAACTGCGGAACCTTGCCTCGGCAAAAATTGACTCCGCCAATCGATAACAGGCATCTCCTGGCTACTCACTCACGTGGCCTGCTATCAAGACTGACGTAACCGGCGAACGGTAATCCCCATGGTTGCTATCCTTAAAAGTTTGCCGACGAATGATTGGTGTTACCACTTGTGTATGGAGCGAGATGCGTGATGCCAACGCAAATCCGGGTCGCCGAGTCCCACAACGTCGAATCGCCGAGACGGTTGCCTACGCCATCCGAAACGACATACCGTCGCCTGTGCCGCAGCGCTCGCCGCGATCGACGAGATCATCGCCCAGGATCTGCCGACCCGCGCATGCCAGATCGAAAGCCTTATCACCTCCTCGTTCACGACACTCGCCGATCAACTGAACGCCGAAGGGCACGGTGTGATCGGTGAGGTGCGAGGTCGCGGAGGCGTGATCGCCATCGAGTTGGTCAAGCCCGGCAGCGCCGACCCCAATCCCGGTCTGGCCAAAGATGTTGACGCAGAAGCACTGCAAGAAGGCGTCATCGTCCTGATGTGCGGCACGTACGGCAATGTCATACGACAGCTGCCGCCATTGGTGATCATCGATGATCTCCTGACCGAGGCCCTCGATATCTTCGGCTCGGTCATCAGCGCATGCGCCGCACGCTGACATTCGACACACCACGAAAGAACTGACGATGCCTACACACCTATCGGACTTCGCCAAGAAGGTCCTCGCAGCAGTACCCACCGGCCTCTGGATCAATGGCCAATCGACCCCGGCCGAGGGCGGCGCCACCTTCGATGTGACCGACCCCGCCACCGAACAACCGCTGGCGAAGGTTGCCGACGCATCGGTGGCCGATGCCCACCACGCCCTGGACGTCGCGGTCGGCGTCGCCGGTGAGTGGGCTGCCACGGCACCACGCGAGCGCAGCGAAATCCTGCGCCGTGCCTTCGAGATTGTGACCAAGCGGTCCGACGAGTTCGCCATGCTGATGACCCTGGAACTCGGACGCGCCTTGCCCGACAGCGTCGCCGAGACCCGATACGGAGCCGAGTTTCTGCGCTGGTTCGCCGAAGAAGCGGTCCGCATCGGCGGGCGCTACACCACCTCACCGAACGGCACCGGCCAGATCCTGGTCACACACGGTCCGATCGGCCCTTCGTTGGCGATCACCCCTTGGAACTTCCCCCTGGCCATGGGAACCCGCAAGGTCGGCCCCGCCCTGGCCGCCGGCAACGTGATGGTCGTGAAGCCGGCCGGGGAAACACCCTTGACCATGCTCGCGCTCGCCGAGGTCTTCGCCGAAGCCGGACTACCGGCCGGAGTCCTCTCGGTCCTCCCCACCTCACACAGCAGCACCGTGTCCTCCGCACTCATCAACGATGACCGGATCCGCAAGATCAGCTTCACCGGCTCAACTCCGATCGGGCGAATCCTGTTGAGCCAGGCCGCAGAAAGGGTGCAACGAACATCGATGGAACTCGGCGGAAACGCACCGTTCCTGGTCTTCGACGACGCCGACATCGATGCGGCCGTCGAGGGTGCATTCGCCGCCAAGATGCGCAACGGCGGCGAGGCCTGCACCGCGGCCAACCGCTTCCTGGTCCAGTCGACGGTCGCTGAGGAGTTCACCGACAAGCTGACCACTAAAATGGCGGCGATGCAGCTCGGTCCCGGCTATCAGGACGGCATCACCCTGGGGCCGCTGGTCAACGCCTCACAGCGCGACAGCGTCGCAGCCCTGGTCGACACCGCCGTCGCGGCCGGCGCCCGAATCCGTCTCGGCGGCAAACGGCCCGAAGGTGCCGGGTTCTATTACCCGGCGACCGTACTCGATCTGGTTGATCGCGAGTCAGCGGTGCTCCGTGAAGAAATCTTCGGACCCGTGGCCATGATCAGTACGTTCGACACCGAAGCCCAGGCGATCGCCGCGGCCAACAGCACCGAATACGGTCTGGCAGCCTACTTCTACAGCCAAGGCGCCGAACGGTGTAACCGCATCGCCGCAGCCCTCGACGCAGGCATGGTCGGTGTCAACCGCGGAGTGATCTCAGACGTCGCGGCACCTTTTGGCGGCGTCAAGCAATCAGGTATCGGACGCGAGGGCGGAAGCGAAGGTATCGCCGAATACCTCACTACGAAATACATCGCCCTCACCTGAACGATCCCGCTACTCTCCCTCGACCACCGATTCTCGTTCGAAGACCCACTGTGACCACCACGCAGCGCCAGTCCACGCCGTAACCTTCCCCCTCGGAGCCGAAGATCTGGCTCAACACAGAGGGACCGAAAACGAGGGCCACCGTCAAGTGCGCCTGTCAGAACATCGGCGGATCTGATGATCCCCATACCACCTCCATTGTTGAGACGCGTTAACGAATGACAGGACACGCCGCTACAGACTGACGGATCGTGACCGGTGGGCGGTGCTCGTCAACGTAGATACGCGGTGGAACGCACGAGGAGGCCAATACGGTGGCATCGCGCTCCTCGGGGATGTTGGGGACAGTGAACCGCTCGAGCGTAACTACGACAAAAACGGCTACGACTTAGCAAATCGTCAGTCGGGGAGTCTATGTTGCTCGTGTCGTCACCGAAGAAGTCGCTGCGCGCAAGCGCGATCAACGCCGGGTACTTCATTTCGTAGGTTTGCGTGGTGTGCCGGAACGCCTCGATCGCCGACTCGAGCGGTCGTGTCGGCATACATGCTCCGCGCATACGCCAGCAACGCCTCGTACTGCTGGATGTGCTCAGTGCTTGCCGGTAACCCGGACACGATGGTGAGGGGAATTTGTGGGTCGGCGCCGAGCGGTCGTGGGCGGCGGAGCTGGCGATGAAGGCCGGATGAGCAGGGTGCCCTGCGTCCATCTCGACGAGTCGTTGGCGGAACCACGGGGAATGCACGAGCCCGGCGTGTTCCCACGCCCGGTGCACACACCATCGCGCGACGGCTGGTTGCCGCTGGTCGCGAGCGCCGCGACACGGTCGATGAGGTCCCAATCCAGTCCGGCGGCATGCCGGGAGGCATGGATCGCCTTGAGAGCCGGAGTGAGGGGTTTGTCGCCGAAGGTGTTCACGCGGTGCGCACGGCGGGTAGTTCGAGCGCGGTGAGGATAGCGGCGGCATCTGGTGTCAGTGGGTCCGCTGCTGTGTGGGGTTGGCCGGCGATGGTCAGGATGATCTCTTGAAGCGGGCGCAGGGCTTTCGCGAGGCGCCCGATTAAGACCCCCCGTCTCGGCCTGCAGGGTAGCGGGCGACCGCAAGGGCGGTGAACACGATGGTCAGGTGTGCTTCGTTCGCCTCGCGGGTGTGGTGGAACATCGGCCTGGCTCGCAGGTCGGTCTTCGACATGCAGAACGACTGCTCGACGCGCCAGAGGTCGTGGTACTTGTCGATGACCTCGCCCGGCCTCATCAGCGCGTTGGGGATATTGGCGGGTGTAACCCTTCAACCCGACCAACGATCGTGCTCGCTCCAACACCGAGGTGTCGAGGCTGCGGCCTTCGGCGGTGGTCTTGACGAACCGGTCGCTTTCGGTGCCTTCTCGCCGTCGACGATGTCCTGTGCCCGCCCTTTCTGGGCTTTGAGGGTCTGATTGCCACGAACAGCGCGTCGCTTCGAGTACTGCCAGACCGCCCGCCACGAACTCGGGTGTCCGGACACTGGTTCGGTCCGTTTCCTGTCGTTGTTGACGACACTTCTCCCGTGTCGGGGCGTGACCGTGTCGATGATCTGGTCATCGGTGAAAGCGTCTCCGTCCAATGGAAATGTGAGACGAGATCGCCAGGGGCTTTGGTGACGCGGACCCGACGATGAACTTCAATCCGGCTTCGTCGAGGGAAGTGAAATTGCCAGCGGAGAGCTCGCCGGCGGCTGTAGCCACTATCTCGACGCCCTCGATGTTGTGGCGGGTCTGGAACTGCCGGATGATGGGCACGATGGTGTGGGTTTCGGCCTTGTTGCCCTCGAAGCACCCAATCTCGGAGGGGATCCCGGTGCGGTCGACGAGCACGCCGACCACGATCTGCGGATCGACCCGGCGCTCCTTCGAGTTATGCCGTCCTCGGCATAACTCGAATACCCGACCTTGCGGAGGTCGTCTTCCTTCTCCGCCTCGAAACACAAGGTAGTGACGTCGTAAAGCACCAAGCTCAACGCGGCAGTCCTGGCGGCATGCTCGAAGCACTTCGTCGCGACGCGGTCCCGGTAATCCCATGCGGCGCACCGCTCCGATGCGTTGGCGTAGGTATTGCGGGGGGTGGAGTCAAGGCGATCTCACCGACGACCCGGGAGGTGTCGCTCATCGGTGTCGACTCGACGATCCGGCCGAGGACGAGCTGGAAGAAGGCGTCGTGGTCGATCACATCGAAACCCAACCGTCGCCGTCCCGCCTTGATCGCCTCGATCAGCCAGCGGGACCGCTTCGCCACGATCTCAGACCCTCGATCACCGCCGTCGAGGCCGAGGTCGAGTTCCTGCTGACTGGCCGTCAACTTCTCGCGGGCGATCTGCAGCAACGCCGCCAACTCGCCGTCGGTGTGGGCGGAGCCGACGTGCTCGAGAATTTCGTGGCGACCACGGTCCTTCGCTGCGATCTGCACCGCCGTCGCTCCCGACGCGGACCTTACGGATATACGCAGCCACTACCGGCGATCCCACCGGCCGGATGTGCCCCATATCGCCGACCATGGACCCCGCTACCAGCGCAAACGTCAGCTGATGCCGGACATTCCCGTCAACCTGTGCAAGCCAGGGCCTGGCCATAGCAAAACTCGCGGCTTGCCAGTCAACAACAGTCCATCCCTGGCAGCATAGGGACGAACCACTCGTAAGACCATGCCGCCGTGCGCGCTACTTGCCCAGCAGAGCAATGCCCAGCAGAGCAATATCGCCATCCTTGCTAGGCTTGAACTGTTAGGATGAAGGGGATTGCCGATTGCAGGATGTACATTAAGGGCACACATGACCGCCTCCCCAACCCGCCGAGTCCCACAGCGAAGAATCGCCGAAACAGTCGCCGACGAGCTCCGCAACGACATTCTGGCGGATCACAACTACCGCCTTCCGACACAGGATCAGCTCGTTAAAGACTTCGGTGTCAGTTACCCTTCGGTACGAGAAGCTCTCAGAATTCTTGAGACCGAAGGCCTGGTGACTGTTCGCCGAGGCAACGTCGGCGGCGCTGATGTACGCAGACCTGACGAAACGTCAGCCGCATATCACCTCGGCCTCTCGTTGCAGGCCGGTGGCGTTGTGTTGCGTGACCTGGCAGAGGGTTTGCAGCTGTTGGAACCTATGTGTGCCGCCGAATGTGCAAAACGGGAAGACCGGCTCGAAGTTGTAGTTCCAGCACTGACTGCCGCGATTGATTCATCCGCTACCTTCACGGATTGCGGACTAGATTTTACTAATACGGCCAGAGATTTCCACACCTTGGTTGTGGGATTCACACCGAACGCGACGATTCGTTACGCGGTGGGGAGTTACGTAGCGCTCTGGGCCGCGCAAGAAGAGGCGTGGGCGGAGTCACGCGTCAAACTTGGTGAGTACCCTACAGAAGTAGAAGCGGCAGCTGCAGTAAGCGCGCATCGTCGGATTGTCGACGCGATTGCCGAAGGAAGGCCCGAGGAGGCCGAACGACTTGCCCGCGCACATCTTGCGGCCACCCAAGCGCTAGTGCTCGTCGATCACGCCGATCGCGTGGTCAATGCGTCATCCGCAATGTCCCGCCAGGCTATTCGACGCAAACGCCGTTCCCGGGTCTGATACCAACAGAGCTCGCCGCGACCTGAGATATCAGGACATGGGCAGCAGCATCAAGGGGCAAGCCCATGAGATGGTATGCGAGGTCGTCGCGTGAGCCTCGCCCAGGTCGGTGTCCGAGATGGGGCCGCGCTGCTTGGCCTTGTAGTAGACATCCCACGCGGGTCAGACGTCAAGCGACCGCCGGTTGCTGTCCCGCATAGAAGTCGGGCCACGCCGCGCGGTCGTCCCAGGGTATGTCGTGTCGCAGACACCACAGGCGCCTGAGTAGCTTGTTCGCGAGATTACGCAGTGCCGCGTTGTGCTGGTCGCCCGCGGCTCGGCGCTTGTCGTAGTGGGCTCGTGCGCCGGCTGATTTGGTGAGCATCGAGAACGCCTACCAATGGCAGGCGTCGGCCAGGCGTTTGTTACGGACCTTGCGGGCCTTGACGTAGTGCGATCGGCCCGATGACATCGTCACCGGCGCGGTGCCGGCGTACGAGCGAAGATTGTTCGAGCCGGTGAATCGTTCGGGGTCGTCGCCGATTTCGCCGAGGACTCGGGCGGCCAGGACGGGGCCCAGGCCGGGTGCCGACCGCAGAATAGCGGGCTTGTGGGTGAGCTTCGAACTGCTGCCCGAGCTGCGCCTCGAGGGCGTCAGCGGCCTGTCGCATCGCCACCAGGACGGCGATCAGCCCGGTGACGGTGTGGCCGTATGCGGCCTCGACTTGCAGGGGTTGCCGCAAAGCCGGTGCCCGAAGGAGGCTGAGGATCTGCTCGGCCAGGGCAGGGTGGTTGCCACGACCCGAGCGTTGCAGCAGGGTAACGACGCGGCGGCCTGTCAGCTTGGCCGCAGCGGCGGGTGTCGGGACCGTCGCGAGCACAGTCGTCGCCGCGCGATGTTTTAGGTTCGGGAATGCCTGCACCGCTTGCGGATAGAACTCCAATAGCAATGAGCGGAGTCGGCTGACCGTTTGATTCAGCGCCCACACCGCTTCCTGATGCTGACGTGCGAGCGTCTTCACCGCGCGCCCCTGCTCGCTGATGGCCGGTAGCGGCCTGTGCATGTGCCGGTCGGTTCGCAGTACGTGCGCGAGGACGGCGGCGTCGCCCGGGTCGGTCTTGCCCACCGCGGCGACGCGCCGCCGACATCGCGGCGGGTTCGACGACCGCCAATCCGGAACCGAGGACACGCTCGGCGAGACCTGCTCCGTAGGAGCCGACGCCTTCGATAACTACCAGAGTCGCGTGCTCACCCACGCGTCGGCGGATCCATGTCACCGCTCGCTCGAGCCCGGATGGGCTCGTCGGAAACATTGATTGGTCGACAATTGCTCCGGTCGCGACGGTGACAACCGACAGTGAGTGGGTAGCGGCGTGGGTATCAACCCCGATGACGAATTCGTACTGATCTGCAACGATAGGCATGGCGGCGGAATCCTTCCCAAGAGGTGACGTCGTGCCGGCGTCGGCCCGGGAAGAACACTTCGAGGCAGGCCTGTAACGGGCCACGACCCGCGCACACGGGTCGGGCAGGCTTCTGATCAAGCCACCGAAGCGAGACCGGGTCGGCGTCGCCGTCTCGGCCGAGTGGACAGATCCTGGACAGTGCACCCCGAAGGGGCCATGCGGTTCAGGGGTCACACTCAATCGCGACGACGGCACCGATCCTGCCAGCCAGCCCCGGGCCAGCCACTACAAACACTTACAGACAGTTCAGTTCGACCTTGTCTAGTTTGAGCACGGTCAGCAAATCTTCGCGCTGGTGCTCACTCAGCCGGTACAGGTGGAGTAGCACGTTGGCGTCGACGCGACGGTCCCCTCGGTCACGACTCTCCGGATGGTGTCCTCGGCGTACGTGTAGAAGTCGCCACGACCTGCGGGCAGCTCGCCGCCGAAGGCTAGAGCGATTCGCCACCGAAGTAAGCGGTTTCGAGGCGATCGCGGTCGGCCAGCAGGTCTTTCGCGTCGCCTTCGAGGACCATCCGGCCGTGATTCAGCACGATTGCCCGATCGGAAACCGCGAGGGCGAGTTCGACGTGCTGTTCCACGAGTACGACGGCGATACCTTCGTCGCGGGCCAGGTCCCGAATGGTGGGCAGCATCTGCTCGACCACCATCGGCGCGAGCCCGAGACTCATCTCGTCGACCATGAGGACCCGCGGTTCCGCCAGGAGCGCCACGGCGATCGCGAGCATCTGCTGCTCACCGCCCGACAACAGCCCGACTATTCGTGACTGCACTTCGGCCAGCGCCGGGAATCTGTCGAGGACGAATTCTTCACGTGCCCGGTCGGGTCGCCGGCGTGAGAGCCGCAGGTGCTCCCGCACCGTCATGACCGAGAACAATCCACGATCGTCGGGGACGAAACGCATTCCCCGCCGCGCCATCCGGTACGGCCTCTTGTAATCGACCGGCTCTCCCATCGCGGTGGTCCGTCCACTCATGGCGGGTAGTAGTCCGGCGAGAGCCAGCAGCGTTGTGGTCTTGCCTGCCCCGTTGGGTCCCAGAACGGAGAGCACCTCGCCGGCCGCGACCGTCAAATTCACGTCGGTGACCGCCGCGACGCCGTTGTAGCCCGACGTGAGGGATTCGGCGGTGAGGAGATCACGGGCGAGTGTGGGATCAGGCACGGGTCGTCTCCATCGGTGTTCCCAGGTAGGCGGCGACCACGGCGGGGTCTTTCCTCGCCTGCGCCGGTGTTCCGGAGAAGATGACCTTTCCGAATTCCATGACGTAGATCCGGTCGCACACGCCCAGTACCAGCGACATGTCGTGGTCGATGAGCAGAACACCGGGTCCGGTGCGCGCCAACTCCCGGATGCGTCCGGCGAATTCGAGGCTTTCCCGGCTGTCGAGCCCGGCGGCCGGTTCGTCGAGCAGGAGCAGGCGGCAGTTCCCGACGAGTGCCCGTGCGACCCCGACGAGTTTCTGTTGCCCGAGTGTGAGGTCGCGTGCGAGGGTCTTGCCGACGTCGCCGAGCCCGACCGTGTGAAGGGTGGTAGCCACGATGTCGTCGGTGCCTGTGCCGCGGCGACCCCACAGATCGTGCCAGAGGGTGGCGAGGCCGCCCGGCCGCAGGGCGGCGACGACGTTCTGGGCCACGCTCAGATTCGCGAAGAGCTCGCCGCCCTGCCACGTGCGCGAGAGACCCGAGCGGCGCCGCCGATGCGGCGCAAGAGGGTTCATGGGCGCACCGTCGAGCAGGACGGTGCCCTCGTAGTCGAGGAAACCGGTCACCGCGTCGACGAAGGTGGTCTTGCCGGCGCCGTTCGGGCCGATCAGCCCGACGATCTCCCCGGGCAGCACGGTCACGGAGACGTTTTCGTTGGCAACCACACCTCCATAGCGGACGGTCAGGTTCTCGGTCGACAATCCGGTGGGTGTGTTATCCGGCATCGCTCACTGCCACCTTTCGGTCGGTGTCCGCGGTCGCGGTGGCCGGCGCGACAGGGCCGGCCGGTGCTCGTTTCCGCCGGGCACGGACGAGGCCGGCCATTCTGCTCGCCTCACCGGCTATGCCGACAGGGTTCATGACGGCCGTGAGAATCAAAGCGATCCCGGAAATCAACGCGTAGTAGTCGCCGAGTTCGAGGACGTTGTGCACCAAGACATAGACGATGCCCAGCGGGCCGATGACACCGGCAATGGCGGCACCGCTGAACGAGGTGATGCCACCGAGGTATGCGACCGCCAGGACCTGCAGGCCGACGAAGACGGTGAACGATTCCGCCGAGAGCTGACCGGCACTGTAGCCGATGAGGCAACCGGCGATTCCGGCGATGAAGGCCGAGAGCCCGAATCCGATGATCTTGGTCAGCCGGACGTTGATACCGCTTGCGGCAGCGGCACGTTCGTTGGCACGAACGGCGAGGAACGTTCGGCCGGTGTTGCCGGACGCGAGTCGGACGAACGCCCACACGACGAATGTGGCAACCGCGAGCACTGTCAAAGAAAACGGCAGGCGTGCAATCTCACTGCCCTCACGTACACCGAGATTCAACCCGAAGAAGGTGGGGTTCGCGATGGGGTTACCCGAGGGCGGGGTCAAACTGTAGTTGTTGAAGACGAATCGTTCGATGGCCAGCGCCGCCGCGATGGTCACGATAGCCAGCTGAGCTCCCCTGATCCGGAAGGCGGGCAGCGCGACCAGCATGCCCAGCAGTGCCGCCACGAGTGAGCAGAACAGCAGGGCCAGCGGAAACGGCATGTTCCAGTTGGTGGTGACCTTCGACAGCGTGAACCCGGCCGCGCCCGCGAATGCTGCCTGCGCTAGCGAGATCTGACCCAGATATCCGGTGATGATCACGTACGAGAGCGCGAGCAGCATCAGGATGATCGAGTAGGTGAGGCCGAAGCGGTAGGCGCCCGAGGTCGCCGCCAGGAGCGCACCTGCCGCGAGTAGCAGAAGGGCGGCAGGAATCGGCCGGAACCTCGGTATCGTCACGTCCGGCAACTTGACGGTCTGCAACGATCCTCGCGACGGCAACCGCCCGCCGAACAGGAACAGAATCAGGATGACTACCAGGAACGGCACCACCTGATCCACTCCGGATTGCGCCCACACCGGCCACCAGGGTTCCCCTGCGAGCAGGTTGAGCACCGACTGGAACGCGCCGAGAGCAAGCGACGCGATCGCGATGGTCGTCACCGACTCCATTCGCGCGATGAGGAGCACGGCGAGGGCGGGGACGACGAGCAGCGAGTAGTTGAGCGGGTTGAGTCCGGTCAGGCTCGCCCCGAGAATCACACCGACCGTGCTGACCACCGAGGCCATCACCATCGCGAGCGCGGCGAGCCGATCCGGCGAGAATCCCATCAGGGTCGCGCCGCGCTCGTTCTCCGCCGCCGCGCGAGTTGCGGCGCCGGCGCGGGTGAAGCGGAAGTACGCCCACACCAGCGCCGAGAACCCCAGCATGACCGCGGCCATCACGATCTCGGCCGACGACACCGAGGTACCGAACAGGGAGAGGGAGCCGGACGGGATCAACGACTCGATCGCAATGTTGTTCGGACCGAATCTGATGACCACCAGCGCCTGGACTGTGAGCATCAGCGCGACGGAGACCACCACCTGTGCTAGCGCCGGTGCGCGCCGCACCGGACGAAAGACCAGGTAGTGGGTGATCACACCGAGCAGCATCGCCGCCACGAGCCCGATCGCCAGGGCGACCGGCGTGGAGGGAGGATCGTCGAACTCGATGCGTCCGATCGGCAGGATCAGCGTGCCGTCCAGGCGCAGTTGCGCGAAGACGTATGCGCCCCACATCGCGGTCGCGCCCTGCGCAAAGTTGATGATCCCGGTCGAGCGGTAGACGAGGAGCAAGCCGTTGGCGAGCCCGATGTACACCGCGGCGAGGCCGAACCCCAGGACGATGAACTGCAGGTAGGTGTTCATGGCAGGGTCCTCAGGAGGTGGTGGGCACCAGGGACGGATCGAGGTCGATGTACCCGCCCTCGTCCACCGAGCGGAGAGTGCCGTCGCCCTGAACCTCGAAGAAGATCGCCTGTGCGTTGCAGGTGGTGGCGACGCCGGGCCACTGCTGACCGTCGCACGTCACGGTCGGTCCGGCGAAGGTCGGGAAGTCCTTCAGCGCCTTGAACGCATCCGTCACGGCGCTCGCGGTGATCTCCCCGTCGGTCTTGGACAGGACCTGGGCGATATTGACAATGGCCGCGAAAGTGTAGATCGACCGTGACGAGAGTTCGTCGCCGTAGCCGACCGCCTCCATCGCTTCCGCGAAGGTGTCCAGTTGTTCCTGGACTTCGGCGGGCGCCGAGTCCTTGGCCAGCGGAACCCACAGTCGCGGCTGGGTGACGATGCCGGCGGCGTCCGCGCCCAGGTCACTGATGAACTGCGAGCACGAACCGGCCAGAATCGTGTCTTCGTAACCCTGCCGGCGCAACGCCTGGAACAGGCTGGTGCATCCGTCCTCGGGCAGTGCGATGACACCGGCCATGTCCGGATCATCCGAGAGTTGCGTCGAGGCAATCACGTTCAGGTTCGCACCCGAAGCGGGAGGATACTGGACACTGACATCGATGCCCATCCGCTCGGCGATCGGCATGATCAGGTCGTCGACGTAGGCATGCGAGGTAGGCGATTCGTTCACCGCCAGCGATGCTTTCGTCTTATTCATCTTGTCGAGCAGTGACATGCTCGCTAGTGCGCCGAAGGATACCGGTCCCGTGAAGTAGAACGCCTGCCCGTATTCGGCTGCGTCCGCCACGAATGAGCCCGCGAGTGTTCCGACGATGGGGATACCCGCCGAACTCAGGATCGGCACCGCGGCACCCATGCTCTGGTCGACGGCATCGATCACGAGCGAAACGTCCTTCGACACGAAGCCGTTGGCGCAGCTGATCGCGGTCTCCGGGCTCCCGTCGCCGCCGCAAACGTCCACTTCGAGGGGACGACCGCCGATACCGCCGAGCACCTCGTTGACGTACTGCACGCCGGCCTCGAGACCGTAAGCGGTCTGCGGGTAGGCCGTTGCGCCCTTGATCGGGGCCTGGGCACCGATGACGATCGGCGTACCGGGGAGCTCGGTACCTGTGTCCTGGTCGCCACCACTCGAACCGCATGCCGAAAGCGCGAGCGCGGCAACCGCGGTGAGCGCGCCGACGGGAAACTTCTTCACGTGATGTCCCACTTTTCTCGAATCAGTCGCGGAAGAGGGAGCCACCCCTACTGGTGTGTGGCAGTTAACCATGGACAGTACAGTCATTACAAGTATAGTTATCCTTGCAATGATCATCCCATTGGTTGGTCGAATGTAGATATCCACGTAGATCGGGACACGGGTGTCTACCTAGATACGGAACAGATTCCAGCGGCGGGACAGTTTTCCTCGGTATCGCTTGCTGTGGTGAAGGTGGGGGTATCCGAGGCCGCCCGGCGGGACGGTAGACGGTGAGGTGGAGGCTGCCGACCGGAGATCACCCCGGTGGAGGCCACGGCGGGAAGGTAGATCGTGGGGTCTTGTTGCGGGGTTGAGCATTTCGGGCCATCGAGCGCCGGGGAGCGTGTCCAGGCCACCGATCACCAGGGCGACGAGAAGGGTCAATGGTCCCACCTGGAACGGTCCCTCGGGCAGGCCGAGGTCGAACGCGTTGAACTGCCCGGCGTCGACCTGTCGGGTGAAGAACTCACCGTCCGCGTCATCCCGATACACGCCGACGAATTCACTGCACAAATTGCTTTGCCACCCAGGGCAGGATTTATTATGTGCAGAATCGGGCGAGTCGCCGGGCTGGTCCACGTTACCGGCGATGCCACCGCTGGCCGAGGACGACGACCAGCTACCTAGTAGTGCCCCGCTCCGTTACCCAGGCCGCGACCTGGGTCCGGGAGGTGAATCCGAGTTTGGCCAGGATGTGCTCCACATGACCTTGTGCCGTGCGAGGTGAGATCACCAGGCGACGGGCGATTGCCTGATTAGTCAGGCCTTCGCCGATGAGGTCGGCAACTTGACGTTCCCTCCTGGTCAGTAGCGCCGACGAGTCGGTCTCGCGAGTGGATGGGGCCGCCGGTTGCTGGTGAAGGGCATAGGCGATGGCCGCATCGAAGCCGAACTGTTCGCCTTGGCGGTGGGCCGCCTTGAAAGCTTTGTCCCCGAGTTTCTGCCGGGCCTTCTGGGCATACTCCTTTTGGTAGACAACCAGATGGGAATGTATGACCGCGGAACTCCCGATCTCCCGTGCCAACCCGTCCGCGGCTCCCATCAGAACTGCTGCCCGACGTGCATCGCCTTGTTCGAAGTTGATCCAGGCCAGCGCCTCGAGGCCGGCGGCAACGGCGCGGGGACTGTGCACTTGCCTGGAGAGCTCCAATGCTTGTTCGATAAGCGGCACCGCACGATCGGTAGCATGCTGCTGCCACACAGAAATTCCCAAGGCCCGCAGCGCATACGATCGATGCACCTTCTCGCCGTGCTTTTCTGTGATCGCAAGGACACGCTCATGGCATTCGATCGCCTGCTCTGTCAGACCCGACAGTCCATAAACCGTCCCTAGTGTGATCAGGGTAGCTATCTCGAGCCCCCGGTGTCCGCGTTCGCTGAACTCTGCGAGTGCGGATTCGAGGAGAGAGCGGGCCCGTTCGAGATCACCGCTGAGGAGGCCGAGCCGTCCTTCGGCGACGGTAGCGAACGCGCGCACCATCGGGTCGGTGGTCTGCGCTGCGAGCGTGCGCCCTTGCCCGACGAGCGTGGTCCCGGCGTGGAGGTCGCCTTGCATGATGGCCAGCACGCTGGCACAGTGGAGCGCCTTGGCCCATTCGACGGTGGGTGGGCCGCTCTGGCGGGCGAGCAGTTGCTCGAGCCAGCGCCGCCCCTCGCTGTAGAGGCCCTGGGAGCTCCAGAACAGGTAGAGTGCGGCGGCGGTGCGCAGTCCTACGGCGGGATCGTCGTCGATGCTGAACTCGAGGGCCTCCCGGATGTTGGGTTGTTCCCGCTTCAGGCGGGCGATCCAGTCGAGCTGGCGGGCGCTGATCCACTCGGCTTCCGATTCGAGCGCCAACGCCTCGTACCAGTCCCGGTGACGGCGACGCAAGGCAATGCCCTCACCGTTCTGCCCGAGCTTTTCCAGGCCGTATTCGCGGAGGGTCTCGAGCATCCGGAACCGCACCGCCGACCCGTATTCGTCGCGGATCAAAATCGACTTCTCCACCAGGGAGGTCAGCGTGTCCAGCATCTCGCCCGCCTCCAAACCCTCGCCGCACACCCGCTCGGCCGCATCGAGTTCGAAGCTTCCCGCGAACACCGCCACCCGACCCCACACCAGTTGTTCACCGGTGGTGCACAACTCGAAGCTCCAGTCGATACACAGCCGCAGTGTCTGTTGCCGCGTCGGCGCACCCCGGCTGCCGCGGGTCAGCAGAGTGTAGCGGTCGGCCAACCGGTCCAGGATCTGGTTGGGCGAGAGCGCCCGCAACCGGGCCGCCGCCAACTCGATCGGCAGCGGCAAACCGTCGAGACGGTGACAGATCCCCGCCACCGTCGCCGCGTTGTCCTCGGTGAGCGCGAACCCCGGAACGGCAGCATTGGCGCGTTCGGTAAACAACGTCACCGCATCGTATTTGGGCAACCCGCGCAGGGAGGGCCGCCGTTCCGGATCGGGGGCAGCAAGTGGCGGGACCCGCAGCACCGCCTCCCCACCGAGAACCAGGGGCTCGCGGCTGGTGGCCAGAATTCGCACCCGCGGGCACGAGCGCAGCAGGAGGTCGGTGAGTTCGGCGACCGCGTCCACCACCTGCTCGCAGTTGTCGAGCACCATCAACACCTCACGCGGTGCGAGGAACTCGGTCAGAACCTCCCGCACCGGTCGTGCCGAATGATCCCGTAATCCCACGGCGGCGGCTACCGCGTCGACCAGCGAAGACTGGTCGCGCAGCTCCCCGAGTTCGACCAGGCGCACCCCGTGGGCGTAGTCGCGCTGCACCGCCGCGGCGACCCGCACCGCCAGCCGCGTCTTGCCGACACCGCCGATCCCGGTCAACGTCACCAGTCGCGACCCGGCCAGCAGATTCTTCGCCTCAGTGAGCTCGTGGCGGCGGCCGACGAAGCTGGTCAATTCCGGGGGAAGACTGCCCGTTGCGCCCGCGGTGGCGGGCGCCGTGGTCCGTCGTCGGCCGCGCGGCACCCGCCCTGGGTCACCGACCTCCGCGTCCATCCCGGCATCGACGTCCGGGCGCAGGGCCATCTCGTCGATCGGGAGGTTGTGGTCGCGTTGCAGGGCTCGCAGCTGTTCCCCGAAGTCCGAGGCGGTGGCCGGGCGCTGACCGGGCTCACGGGCCATCGCGCGGGCGATTACCGCGGACACGTCGTCGGGGATGCCGTGCTCGCGCGGATCGGGCACCTCGTGTGTGGTGATCCGCAGGAACTGCGCCACCACCTTCTCACCGCTGCGGCGTTCGAATGCGGCGTGACCGGTGAGAGCACTGAACAGGGTGGCGCCGAGGGCATAGATGTCGGCGGCCGGGCCCGGCGGATCGCCGCCGAGCACCTCCGGCGCGGTGTACGCGGGCGACCCGGTCACGACGCCGGTGGCGGTCTCGAAGCCACCGGCAATGTGCGCGATGCCGAAATCGGTCAACTCCGGCTCACCGTATTCGGTGAGCAGGATGTTCGAGGGTTTGACGTCGCGATGAACGATGCCGAGCCGGTGGGCCGTCTGCACCGCACCGGCCAGCTTCACTCCCACCCGCAAGGCCTCGCTCAACGGGAGCGGACCTTGGCGGCGGATTCGCCCGTCGAGGGAGTCCCCCGGGTGATACGGCATCACGATGTAGGGAAGGCCGCTGTCGGTGGCGCCAACCTGCAGGACGTTGACGATGTTCGGGTGCCCGGTCAGCCGCCCCATCGCACGCTGCTCACGGAAGAAGCGGGCTCGATTCTCCTCGTCGAGTTCGACGGTGAGCACCTTCACCGCCACCGTGCGATCCAAGCCCGTCTGGGTGCAGCGGTAGACCACGCCGAAACCACCGCGGCCGATCTGCTGGGCATCGACGAAGCCGGCGCCTGCCAGCTCCGCGGACGGCGAGGGCGGGTACCGCTGCGTATCGAACGGGTCTCTTTCATCCATCGGATAGCGCTACTCACTCCGTCGACTCGTCGTTCCCGCGCACCGGTTCCGACGGCACAACCCGCGCAAGTTCCTTCCGTGAAGCCACCTCGTACGTACCCTCAAGGATATCGCTGTATGTGATCTTGAGGCCGCGGACGAAGCGGTATAGCTGCGGGTATGTCCCTTAAGCGGAGTATTGCGAAATGTCAGTTTCGGTAAGTATCGTCACGGCCGCGAAAATTATTCATCGAATAACGGTAATCCGAAGTTTGCGGCACTGAGTCCTTCCGCGGCCAGGGTGGTCAGGTCGTCGGCGCCCTCGGACCGGGACAACGCGGTCAGCGGGTACAACAGCTGCAGCAGATCGAGGGTCGCGTCCTGATCGGTCAACCTTGTCGCGACGGCGTTCGCCTGTTGCCCGATAACTCCGGGCGCAGTCTCGTTCGCTTTTGCCGGTGAGCATGTTCGCTGCCACCGACGCCAGATAAACCTGCGCTAGCCATTTCAGGTTGACGGCGGCGGCCATCGTCACCAGCGGGGTGAACCAGGTTGGGGGGTTCCCCTCAAGTGTGGACATCGTGAACACTGGGTCGTGAAGGTCCCAGAGGAAGAGATGTCACTGATGGCGATGAAGGCGTACTCGACGGAGTTCAAGGCCGATGCCGTCGCGCTGTATCTGTCCGAGCCGAGCCACACCTTCGATGGCATCGGCAACGACCTGGGCGTCAGCCGCGAGACCCTCCGCAACTGGGTGCGGGCCGAACGCAAACGCACCGGTACCTCCACGGCCCAGCTCCGGGCCGGCGGGGCGGCGCGGTCGGCGTCCCGGGCGGGCGCGGTATCGTCCGAGTCTGTGTTGGACGAAGAAAACAATCAGCTCAAGGCCCAGATCCGGAAGCTCGAGACCGAGCGGGAAATCCTGCGCAAGGCCGCGAAATATTTCGCGGGCGAGACGAATTGGTGAGCCGCTTCCAGTTCGTCGACGACCACTGCGACACCGTCCCGGTGAAGTGGCTGTGCCAGATCCTCGAAGTCTCCCGGTCGGGTTTCTACCGGTGGCGGACCGCTGCGCCGGACCGTGCCGAGCGCGCCCGCGCCGATCAGGAGCTGGCGGCGCGGATCCGCGTCATCCACGCCGACTTCGATGGCACCTACGGTGCCCCGCGCATCACGGCCGAACTGCGCGATGCCGGGATCGAGGTGAACCACAAGCGGGTCGAACGGGTGATGCGCGAGCACGGGATCGTCGGCGTGCACCTGCGCAAACCGGTGCGCACCACCGTCCCCGATCCGGGCGCGGCCGTGGTGCCGGACCTGATCCGGCGGGATTTCACCGCGAGCGCACCGAACACCCGATACGTCGGGGACATCACCTACCTCCCGGTCGGTGACGGTGAATTTCTGTATCTGGCGACGGTGTTGGACCTGAGTTCGCGACGGTTGGCGGGGTGGTCGATCGCCGACCACATGCGTACCGGACTGGTCACCGACGCACTGCGGGCGGCCGCTGCCTGTCGAGGCGCCGTCGGTCTCGATGGGTCAATTTTCCACTCCGACAACGGAGCCCAGATTCATCGGCCGAGTTCGCCGACCTCTGCCGCGAGCTGGGGGTGACCCGGTCGCGGGGTGCGGTCGGAACGTCAGCGGACAACGCGGCCGCCGAATCGCTGAACGCGACGTTGAAACGGGAAACCCTGCAGGGTCGGAAGCGCTGGAACAGTGCGGGTGAGGCTCGCGCCGCCGTCTTCCGTTGGATCACGCGCTACAACACCAGAAGGAGGCACTCCACCCTCGGTCAGATCTGTCCGATCGAGTTCGAGCAGCGATCGGCTACGCTGGCCACCGCCGCATAGGAACTGGTGTCCACACCTCGGGGGGAACGCCCCCGGGTTACTCCCCCGCCGCGCAGACAAAAGCGACAGCGGCTCAATCCTCCGATACCCCTTCCGATAGCCTTTCGGCGCCTCCGGTAGCGCGGACACCGGCGACTGCGTGACCGCGCTCTGTGGCTGTCGAGCTACCTGGGTAGTGCCCCATATCCGGCGCTCGTCACCGTCGCGAGAAGACAGTCTCACGCCCTCGAGCCCCCCAGTTCACCATTTCGAATTCGCCTGCACGGTGCGACCAGCTCCCCGCTGCGGCGGACGCCGGGTCGAGTGACGCTGCCCCTGCTCTCGCGCGAAACGATTTGAACGCTCGCCCATCGGATCGACTCCGAAGAGTCCTACCACCTGCACGACGGAGTCGATCGACGACTCGGGCGTCGCCGAAGAGTCACATGCCGTCTCAACCACTCCGCGCAACTCCCGGAATCGGCCGGGCCTGACAACTCAGTGTGAGCGGCGCTTCTGACGTAGCTTGGTGACCAATTCCCGGGCCTTGCGCTGGTTCTCCGGCTTGGACGCCTCACGTTTGACGACCTGGATGGCCTTGATCGCGGCACCGCTCTTGAAGGCCTTGTCGAGCATTCCCAAAGGGCACCTTCCGTTGTTTCGCTACTGCACAATTCGATACCTAAACAGTACCGGGGCGATCGGCGAGTGGGCGACCAGTCGGAGCCTCTGCGAATCGGAGGAGCCTTCGTGTCGTGAGGGGCACACAAGGCCGGAACACGCTGGGGGGGCTCCCGACAGGGGTACCCACGCCCCGCGGAGCTCCGACACGAACCAGGTCCCTCGGCTACTGCCGCGGCACCCACAGTGCGGCGGTCATTGTTGCGTCAACAGCAACGGCCCCCTCCAGACCTAGGGCCGCGACCAGGACCGACGTGAGGACGACTCGGGACTACGAACCTTCTTGGTGCGAGCACCCATCGGAATGGACCCGCCGACCACCTCCCGGGGGTGGCTGGTCGCCGCGCTGGTGCACACCTGCGAATCCGCCGACCGCCCCACGGTGCGTAACGATCTGATGCGCACCTGGGTTCCAGAGCCCGGAAGCGGCTACCGCACTCACGACGGACGACGCCGTGCAACCTGGGCGCAATTACCCGCCCGGTTCGACCTCGTCGAGGTGGGGCGTTCCCCCCGAGGTGTGGACACCAGTTCCTATGCGGCGGTGGCCAGCGTAGCCGATCGCTGCTCGAACTCGATCGGACAGATCTGACCGAGGGTGGAGTGCCTCCTTCTGGTGTTGTAGCGCGTGATCCAACGGAAGACGGCGGCGCGAGCCTCACCCGCACTGTTCCAGCGCTTCCGACCCTGCAGGGTTTCCCGTTTCAACGTCGCGTTCAGCGATTCGGCGGCCGCGTTGTCCGCTGACGTTCCGACCGCACCCCGCGACCGGGTCACCCCCAGCTCGCGGCAGAGGTCGGCGAACTCGGCCGATGAATCTGGGCTCCGTTGTCGGAGTGGAAAATTGACCCATCGAGACCGACGGCGCCTCGACAGGCAGCGGCCGCCCGCAGTGCGTCGGTGACCAGTCCGGTACGCATGTGGTCGGCGATCGACCACCCCGCCAACCGTCGCGAACTCAGGTCCAACACCGTCGCCAGATACAGAAATTCACCGTCACCGACCGGGAGGTAGGTGATGTCCCCGACGTATCGGGTGTTCGGTGCGCTCGCGGTGAAATCCCGCCGGATCAGGTCCGGCACCACGGCCGCGCCCGGATCGGGGACGGTGGTGCGCACCGGTTTGCGCAGGTGCACGCCGACGATCCCGTGCTCGCGCATCACCCGTTCGACCCGCTTGTGGTTCACCTCGATCCCGGCATCGCGCAGTTCGGCCGTGATGCGCGGGGCACCGTAGGTGCCATCGAAGTCGGCGTGGATGACGCGGATCCGCGCCGCCAGCTCCTGATCGGCGCGGGCGCGCTCGGCACGGTCCGGCGCAGCGGTCCGCCACCGGTAGAAACCCGACCGGGAGACTTCGAGGATCTGGCACAGCCACTTCACCGGGACGGTGTCGCAGTGGTCGTCGACGAACTGGAAGCGGCTCACCAATTCGTCTCGCCCGCGAAATATTTCGCGGCCTTGCGCAGGATTTCCCGCTCGGTCTCGAGCTTCCGGATCTGGGCCTTGAGCTGATTGTTTTCTTCGTCCAACACAGACTCGGACGATACCGCGCCCGCCCGGGACGCCGACCGCGCCGCCCCGCCGGCCCGGAGCTGGGCCGTGGAGGTACCGGTGCGTTTGCGTTCGGCCCGCACCCAGTTGCGGAGGGTCTCGCGGCTGACGCCCAGGTCGTTGCCGATGCCATCGAAGGTGTGGCTCGGCTCGGACAGATACAGCGCGACGGCATCGGCCTTGAACTCCGTCGAGTACGCCTTCATCGCCATCAGTGACATCTCTTCCTCTGGGACCTTCACGACCCAGTGTTCACGATGTCCACACTTGAGGGGGGAAGGCCCGTGGCCCCATAGCCGGCGCAAACCCTCGGTGTGGCGTGATGCGCCTACCGTCATTCCCACCCGCACGACACCCATGTTCTCCCATCCCGTTGCGCCACAGCGGGTTCCGTATCGGCTCGGTCAGAAGTTCTCGGTCAGGATCATGTCGAGTATCCCGGTGCCCGCGGGGACCACGGTGCAGGGTGGTGTCACCGCCGTTGCGGGATCGAGCAGGCCCATCACGAGTTGGAGGGTGTACTCGTCGTAGGGCATCCGGAAATGGCCCGACTGGTTGAGCGGGCAGAGGTCTTGAATCATCAGGTTCGTCGCCGACCGGTCGCGCAGCGCGATATTGGTCGCCGGTTGGATGACCTCGTCGATGCGGGAGCCGATCGTCGTGTACCGGGTTCCCGGGACGGTGTCTCCCCCACCGTTGAGGTCGTCGAGGAGCGGTGAGCCCTGAGCCTGCTGCACCAACGCGGGTGAGACCAATTCCGGGGGCAGCGCCGCGACCGCCCACGCCATGCCGCCGGGGGTCTGCTCGAGGACCGGAACGAGACCGAACATGGTGCCCCCATAGGTCGGTGAGGCGAGGCCGATCCAGTGCCCGGTCGCCGCTGCTCCGCCGAGCCGGTTGAGGTAATAGCGGGCCACCGTCGCGCCCTGCGAGTAGCCGACGATGTCGACTTCACGTGCCCCGGTCGCGCCGCGGACCTGCGCCACGAACTGCGCCAGCTGGCCGGCGCTGACCGTGATGTCCTCGGTTCCGTAGCTCTCGCCCCCGGGTTCGCCGCCGTAGTTCAGCGCGAACACGCAGTGACCCGATGCCGCCAGTCGCGGACCGAGCGCCGCCCAGTCCGAGTACGCGTTCGAGTCCGTGCCGTGCACGAGCACCACCGGCCTCGGGTGCGCGCCCGTGGGGGTGCAGGTGAAGTCGTTGACTCCGGGCGGCACCGATCCCGGGTGTTGCCGGGCGTACCGGGCGGCATCGGGATGCGCACTTTGGGCTGGACCGACGCGGTCCGGGATCTGCCACACCGAGCTCACCCCGGGTATATCCGGAACCTCCTCCGCCGCCGCGAGCGGCACCGAAAGGATACTCGCGACCCACCCCACACCCACTGCTGCGGCAACCCACCTGATCCGTCGACGTGCCTGCATGCTGCCGCTCCTGCCGCCCCTACATCCACAGCCCGATGATTCGTGCCGACACCACCACCAGAGCATTCCGGATACCGGGCAGCCCCGGTGACAGTGTGGAATACGTTGGACGCAAACGCCATTCGGTCAATCGTCCAGTTGTACTGGAACGCAGGCCCTCCGGCCGCCACCCGCACGGTACGAGCACTGACGCTTCGGACGAGATCGATATGAGATGTGGATCACTACCACCCAGTACTGTGATGGAGGACACAGATTCTTGTTCGGAGATGCCCTACCCTACTTATAAACACGCCATTACGACTTCCCCGGCAATCGGGACAAAAATGAGTCGGAAAACGCGCACCGGCTCGAGGAAGTGCAGGTCGCCATGACCACCGAACCGCTGGTCCGCCATACCGTCGACACAAGCGGGGTCATCGCCGACTACGCCAGCCGACCGCTCTGCGACGTCGTCGCGGCGATGCTCTCCTTCGACCTCGGGGACGGATACGTCGACTTCGACGCCGTCGACCGGATCCGAGAAGGCAAATTCGACGAGTGGGTCCTCGCCGCCACTCGGTCCGGCCTTTTCCTCCCGCATGAGATCGCGGCACTGACACGGTCGTGGCACACCGATCCCCGGTCGCTGTTCGAGGCGCTCCTCACCGACTCCGACGACGTGACTCGCAAGCGCTACGAGATCGTCTGGGACTCGCTCGCCGAGGCCGACTCGCTCGAGTACGCCTAACGGTTCCCTATGACGGTGAGGCAACGGCTGACAGCCGCCACACGCCTCCCCGACAATCATCAACACCATGCTCGAGGTGCACGGAAAGAGGGGTCGACGCCCGATGACGAACCCGACCGTTCGGGAGCAGTTGCTGCACGACGTGCAGGACCGCACCACCGATTTGCGCCGATGGTTGGACACGAACAACAACAGTGAAACGCTGATGGCCCACCTCCACGACGAGCCGGTCGATCGAGGATGGCTGCGCACCTATCAGCGCCTGGGTCGCGACCTCATGTCAGCGGTCGGAAACGCGCAGGACCAGTTGCCGCGACGTCGCTGAACAGTTCGAACGGATACCGGACACGTGTAGCTTCCGCAGCCAGAGCAACGGCGCCCATTTCCGTGATGGCGAATCAGGAAAGTCGATCCGCAGCACTGTTGGGTGGATCGAGGTGACGTCACCGTCGGGATACCTGCCGTTTCCGGCAGTTCACCTGCCCTGCCGGACCCACCCGCGCCTCCTGATAGCGACGTCCGCGGAACCACCCGCGGAAACGGCACGTCACCCCGGGATCAAATCCAGTCGATGTGGACCGAATCGATGTGGTCGAAGTGGAATCCGAACTGGTCGCTGTACCTGTCGAAGCCCTTGTTCTCGGGGTAATCGAGGGTGGCGTGCCGCTCCAATAGAGCGACGACCCGGGCATGATCATCATTGGCCAGGGCGGCGGCCAGTTCGCGGGACTCCTCGGCACTGAACGGGGTGTCGGAGTTCGCGAAGTCCAGGGTGCGGACCCGGTAGTCGTAGCCCTCGTCGGCGCCGTTGCGGACCATCACACCGCCCTTGACCCGGATCACCGCGGTCTTCGGGGTTCCGTCCGGGCGCAGCACCCCGGCACGGGCCATGATGTCCTGCGCCTTCACATTCTTGAGTTTTTTGCTGGCGTCGGCCCGTAACTCGTTCGTCTCCCCCGACCGGTACCGGGACACCGCGGAGCGGGACCGCCCGATCTTCTGTGCGACGGCATCGAGACCACCCAATCGTTCGATCGCCGCCCGCCGTTGTGCTCGCTCGAGAACATCCGCATGCGGGATGCGGCCCTGTTGCGCCCACCGGCGCAACGTGCGGTCCGACGGTGGGGTGCGGCCGGCGTCGATCGCCGCCTGCCGCAGACCCTCGTTGCCCAATTCCTGGCGCAACTGTCTGACCGAGACCTTGCTGGTCAGTCCGGCCAGTCCCCCGGTTTTGACTTGCTTCGACTTCTCGACACCGCTGGTCGCGGCGGTGGCGACGGAGACTTTGAGGCCGTCGAGGCCGACCGCCTGCTGCGCCGGCTTCTTCGTGCGCGGCCTCGGCAGATGCAGGGCCATCAAAGCACCCCGTTCTCTTCGTCGGCGTCCTCGTCGTCGGCGTCGTGGTCGTTGTCGGTGAGGGCGGCCTTGATCGCGAGGTTCACCTCGTGCACGTCCGCAGCCGACGCCAGTGCGCCGCGGAGGGTGTCGGTGAGGAGGGTGTCTTTTTCGACCGTCATCTTCCCCAGCGCCTGACTCGGGTCGGCAATGTTCTCACCACCGGGGAGGAGGTAGACCCAGGAGTCGGTGACGGTGCGGACCGGCCACCGATGGTGTTCGCGGGCGATCCGCATCGCGACGCGGCGGCCGCGCCACCGGCAGTGCGCGATGATCGCCGCGCGCCAGAGCGGTTGGTGGTGGTGTTGCATCTGTTTGGCGGTCCACATGTCCGGGTTGACCATCCGCCCGATGTACCCCTTGTAGCAGGACCCGAGAAACCCCTTCATCGCCGCATCCCGGGTGTCCACCGAAACCTTGCGGGCCTCGCGCAGGATCTTCGCCCACTTGTCCAGCACGCGCCCCTGCTGCGGGTACACCCAGGCCTCGGTGATGTCGAGGTCGTCGAGATCGGCACCGATACCACCATCAGCGATCGGCTCCCGAAGGGCATCGAGGCTGACCGAGGTGACCCAGGTCTGCACCGGCTGATCCGCAAGCATATGGGGGTGCGGCAGCGGTAGTTTCTCGGGCAGCGACAAGGTTTGCCCGGCCGGGAGGGTGATCCGCCACAACCCGAACGGGGTGCCCTTGTCCCCCACCGCCGCGGCAGCGGCCTTGTCACCAGTGAAATGTGTGGGTTGGCCGTAGCCGAGTTCGAGCATCCCGGCCGAGGCCAAATAGGCGGCGCGTTGATCGATCGACACCAACCGGTCCGCACCCTCCAAATCCTCGGTGTCGGGGACCCGGGTCCACCCGGCCGCGGGTTCGAGGTCCCCGCGCGGCGGGCCGTCGAGCGGCGGGACCGCGCCCGCGGTGGTGACCACGATCCCTTTACCGCTGCGGGTGCGTTCCCGTTTAATTTTGTCGACGATCGCGGCGCCGGTGCGGGCCGGTGTCGGCCCGGGAAGCACCCCGAGATGCTGCGCGCACCACGCCAGCCGGCGCCCGAGTTCCCGGGCGGCCGGGAGGTCGTCGTCCGGGAGATACGTTCCGGCGGTCGGTGAGCCGAGGACACCCATATCGCCGACCCGGTTGTGCCAGCCGAAGTCCTTGTTCCAATAGGTCCACACATACGGTTCGATCACCACATCGACCATCGAGGTGAACTTCCCGATCGTGCGGGACAGGTGCACCACATGCCCGGGTTCGCCGCGCAGCTCCCACGGCGAGGTCGGGACATCGCCGGCTTCGGCTTCGGCTTCGGCTTCGGCTTCGGCTTCGGCTTCGGCTTCGGCGCCATCACACTGCTCGAACGATGTCCGGTATGCCGTACCGGCTGACTCCGAGCCCACCCGCTCGGCTGCCACGACGACACCGGCATCGACGGAGGCAACGTCGTCGTCGGGGAGTGCGTCATCGGTGGGAGCGGCCGATGTCGTCCGGGTGGTCTCGGGCAGTGCGAACAGGGGTATCTGCTCCCACGGACTGCTCATGACTCCTGCTCGATGATCCGGCCGTCATGATCTGCCGGAGGGACACGGTAGCGGTCGAAGAACTCCTGCAGGGCCACGTCCACGACATTGGTCACCGTGGATTGACGCTCCTTCACCAGCCAGGTCAACCGGGCCTCCGTCGACGCCAGGACCCGGGTATTGAGCGGAACCTTCGCCGGACCTTTCCGCGGCTCCAGCTTCGCCGTCAACTCCGGACTCGGTGTTTCCGCATCGGAGGAGGCTTTCGCACCCTGTCCGCGCATCCCCGACTCCGCGGCGCCACGCCCGGCCCCGGTCCGGCGGCGGGCGCCGCCGGCAGTTCCTACCTTCGCCATCTCCACCCACTCGTCTTCCGCGTACCGCCTGTGAACTTGCCGCGGAGATCACCCTACCCAGTACATGGCGAATTGCCGGTATTTTCGCTGGCATGTTTGCGCGCAAATGTGCGCCAAGACGGTGACCGGGTGCAACCCTCCCGCCGAGGGTATCGACGCAACTGGTCCCGGCCCGGCCCGACATACTGCTCGGACCTGCCTGCACCGGAAGCCGCCGGGACCCGACAACCGTCGGATTCGCTACTCCACCAGCGTGATCGGCACACCGGGCGTGAGAAACACATGGTGCCGGGCGCCGTCATGAGTGAGGGACATCGCCACTCCCAGAGTGTGTCCCTCGGTAAACCGTGCGAGCAGCTCGCGGCGCGGCATCGACTTGTCCGCCTCCCAAGTTTATCGGCTGGTGACCCAGCGGCCCGAGCGCGTAGATGCGGGATTAGGCCGGTGCTGTTGTGCCAGCCGCGACCGGCCATGAGCTCCGCCAGACGCCAGGTGTAGTCCACGTCGCGCTTCATGATGTCTCACTTCCCGAACCGCCGAGAGCGTTGTTGAGTGTCGAATCGAACGCGCGTCGCAGAGTGTGAGTGCGGTAGTCGCTCGACACGCAGGTGTAGAGGGCAGTGGTCGAGGCGTGTTCATGGCCCACCTGTTGCTGCACGAACAGCGCGTCCATGCCGGCTTCGATCAGGTGGGTGACGTAGAAGCGTCGCAGCGAGTGAAAATCAAGACCTGGGGCCAGGTTCAGGTCCTCGCAGTAGCGGCGGAACCGGCGTAACAGGGCGGTTTCGGACGCGAGGGAGCCCCGCTCGCTGGCGAAAAGGTCCATGCCGTCACCTAGATGAGGATGGCCCCGTTCGAGCCCCTCGGCGACGATTTCTACCGACCAGTCGAAGACATTCAACACGCTGCGGCGTTTGGGGGGCGATCCACGCATGGCCTTGCCGAATCGCACATGGAGGACCCCGTACTTGCCGAACTCAGCGGCATGGGGGTTGCGGTCGAAGTCCACCGTCTGCAAGTGGCGGACCTCGTTGCGGCGTAGGCCCTACCCGTAGGCGACCTTGAGCATCACTGAAGTCCCGGAAGGCGGGCAGCCATCCCTTGCGGTCCGATGCCGCGATGCGGGCGACCTCGTCGTCCGCGCGATCGAACAAGTCCTGCAACTCGCGGCGGGTGAAGGCCCGCTTTCCCGGATCGGACTCAAATCCTGGACATGACGGGCGGTGTTCCACTCGAAACACACCTGCGACGGGTGGGTACCGAAAAATTTGTCGCACAACGTATCCCAGCCGTACTCGGGGGTGCTCACATAGGAGCAGAAGGCCCGCAGTGCGTCCTGGTAGTTGCGCATCGTGGACTACTTCGCCCGCCGCTCCGATCGCAGATCCCCGAAGAACTCATCGACATGCGCCGGCGTCCAGCACCACGGGTACTCGTTGGTGTACTCGAAGAAACGTCGGACCAGCCGCTCACGCTGCTCGATCGTCGAGTGCTGGAGATTGCGGCTGAGCTGCTGGTTCCGCCACCCGGTGAGCATCTCCGCCAGCACCTGATCCTCGGGGTGCAGGTACGAGATGGTGAGAAGCCCGAGTACCCGACCCACGTTGTCCACCGCCACGGAGCACCTCCGAATGCCGCGAGCATTTGATGCACGAATCATGCAACAAATGCAAAATCGTGACACCGCAGTGGTCCGGCTGAGTAAGTGCCTGGCCGCCCGCCCACGAACAGGCTAGAGGTCGAGTATCAGTCGATCCGACTTGCAGCCGGACACGCAAACGATCATCGTCTCGCCCTGCGCTTTTTCATCGTCGGTCAGGAAATCATCTCGATGGTCGGGGGTGCCGCCGAGCACTCGCGTCTCGCATGTACCGCAGATGCCTTGTTCGCACGAACTGGGCACTGTCACCCCAGCCGATCGCAACGCGTTTAGGACCGACTGGTTATCGCTGACCCTTGCCGCAACTCCCGAACGGGCGGCCACAACATCGAAGTGGTTCGCGTAATCGTTGTCGTCGGCATTAGCGCGAAACCGATCGATGTGCACACCCGAGAGGCCTGGCAGATAGTCTGCGTAGGCGGATTCGATCTCGTCAAGCATGCGCGCTGGACCGCACGCATAGACACCGCTTTGCGCGGGAGACGTCGCGGCGATCCGCTCGAACGGCATGCGAGCACAGCCCCGAGGGTAGAGATGGACTCGGTCCGGATACCGCCGGCGCAGCTCATCTCCGAAGGTCATGGCCGACGGGTCGCTGTCGCCGTAATGCAGCTGCCAGTCCACTCCGCGATGATCTACTCCGTCGATCATCGGAACAATCGGTGCGATCCCGATGTCGCCGGCGATGAACACGTAGTGCGCGGCAGGCATCAGTTCGAATGAATTGCGCGGCCCACGCATCCGAAGGCGGTCGCCGACGCGAATGTCGTCGTGAATCGACAACGACTCCCCGCGCGAGGATTGCCCCCGTTTCACCGCAATCGTGTAATGCGACAGGTTCGACGGATCACCGCACAGCGAGTACTGCCGACACATACCCTCTCGAATCTCGAGTTCGACGTGGGCTCCCGGTATCCAGGCCGGTAGCGGCCGGTCTTCGCTGTCGGCCACATCGAGTGCAACCGCACCAGGCGTTGGACGCGACTTAGCCCTCACGATCACGTGTCGTTCACACGAATCCACCATTGCGCGCTTTACCTTCACACCCATCCAGCCTCGGACCTGTAACTACACTGAGACTATAGTTCTGTGGATCGACGCAACAGGCTTTCGCTCAATGCCCGTCGCGAGGAGATGATGACGTCGCAGCTGGTGAGCGTTTTTGTCAATCAGCAGCGCGTTTCTGCCGCGACCTAGTGTCCGTAATCACTATTATTGTTGACTCGTCACGGCTACTTACTTAACATCAAGTACACCTCGACACGGAAAGGCCTCCCATGAAGGCACGCAAACTCTCAGCAGCTGTCGCACTCGTAGCCGCCCTGGCATTGGTGACTGCCTGCGGCGGTGAGGGGACTGGGTCCGCCATGAACGAAGAAGGGCTGATCCAGGTGAAGATCGGCCGTGCACCGGCTTTTCCGCAGTTACCGCTGTTCGTCGCCGAACAAAAGGGCTTCTTCACCGCGGGTGGCATCGAGCCGGAATTCCTGAGCCTGGGCTCAGGCCCGGAGCAGACTGCAGCACAGGTCTCGGGTGATCTCAACATCGTTGACAACGTGGCCGGCAACCTACTGCCGATAATCGACAAAGGCGTCGATCTTAAAGCGTTCTCTGTCACCACGAAAGCGTCGCAGTTCGACATCGTCGTCGACGCAGACTATCCGTTGACTGCGAAGCAGGGTGACTGGCAAGCGGTCATGCAGGAGCTTCGAGGCGCAAACGTGGGGGTGATCGCCAAAGGTACGGGCGCGGAGGACGTCGCCCGTACGTTGTTCAAGGAAGCGGGCGTTGACCCAGAACAGCAGACCTACATCGCCACGGGTCTGCCGTCCACCACCATTGCCGCGCTGGAGAACAACCAGATCGACATGGCGATCACAATCGAGCCGGGCATCGCGCAAGCCGTCGAAAGCGGGATCGCAGTCACACCGTTCTCGGTCCGCGCCGGTGAAGCTCCCGACAGCTTGAAGTGGCCAGGGGTCGTTGGAACAGTGACCTCCGAGTTCGCCGACCAAAACCCAGAGGTGCTGCAGCGATACGTCGACGTCATGGAAACAACCCTCGAGTGGATCCGGGACCCCGCGAACCGGGATGAGGTCATTTCACTGATGCAGTCCACGCTGTCCGTTCCTGCAACCACCTCCGAGCTGTTGTACGAGTCCAACCTGGACGACTTCGCCGACCATGTCGCGCTGACCGACGATGACGTGGAGTCGTTGGGTGTCGCGGCGTCTTGGGTGCATGCCAACGGCAAGATCGCGAAGGACTACAGCGGCGAGAACTTCACGGTGCGCGTCGAACAGCCTGAATAGGTCCGCCAAAGCGACGAAAACGTCCCACGACAATCAACACGATAGGCAAAGGTATGAGCACACCCGACCCCGACGAAATCCGAGCCCTTGTGCAGGGTGTATTCGAGGCCTGGAGCAGCAACGACCCAGACACGGTGGCCGCACGCTTCCACGCCGACGCAGTCTTCTTCGATAGCGTCAACGGACGGTTCGACGGCAGGGACGCCATCCGAACGTTCTACGCCGGCAGTCTCAACGCCTGGGACGAGCAACGTAGCCGTGCCACTCGGATCTGGGTGGACGGCGACACCGCAGCGTGCACGTGGACGATGACCGGGCTCATGAGGACCGACAAGTTCGGTGAGGAGCTCGCAGGCCGACGGGCCCGCATCGATGGAATGGCATGGATTCGCTTCCGAGACGGCCTGGTGATCCACGACGAAGAGTACTTCGACCGCCGTGCACCCCTGGCGTCACTCGAGGGCGAGGGCTATCTCACGCACGCACGGGCATGACCGATACCGATCAGCGGTGGCCTCGCTGGATCTACCGTGACAGCGAGGAACCGGACTACCGGTTCACGTTCGCCAACGAACGTACCTTTCTCGCATGGATCCGCACAGCACTGGCGCTTATCGCCTCTGGCGTCGCTGTCGATGCGCTCGATCTCGGCCTCACCACGTACGCACAGCGTGCTTTGTCAGCAACGCTCATGTTCCTCGGCGTGGTCAGCGCGGTCTCGGCGTGGACGCGATGGGCTCGCGCCGAACATGCGCTCCGCCGCCATCGGCCGCTGCCTTCCTCTTGGGCCGCCGCACTGTTGGCCATCACGACCGTCGTCCTCGGGATCGCCATATTGGTAATCGCCCGCTGAGATGACGGACAGTGGACAGGAGTGGGATCCCGGGCTAGCGATACAGCGGACATCGCTCGCATGGCATCGCACCGCACTCGCCATCATGGCCGGTGGCGCAATAATGGCGCGGTTGCGCATGCATGAGCTCGGGGTACTTGCGCTCGCGCCCTTACTGATCGGGCTTACCCTCGGCGGGTGGACGCTCGTCGAGGGCCGTGGGGGCGTGAATAGGCGCATGGGTCGACGCGGACGTACGTCCATTCTACTGACCGCTGCCGTCGTACTTTTGGCTCTCTGTGAGGGGTGGGTGCTGGTCGCCGGCGGTTGAGCGCGCCATATACGCCACCCAGAAACTGCTATGAAAGGCCATTCGGTGACCGCTGACAACTCGGCCAACACGGTGTCCCCGTGTTGTGCACCGCGCGCGGCCGGTCGCATGCCTTCGGCACGCGTCGGGCTCACGGAAACCCATCGTGGCCCGCCAGGACGCCTTCACACGGACCTGATCGACCTACCCGGTGGGACGTTTCTCATGGGCTCGGACGACCCGGAGGCTTATCCGGCCGACCGGGAGGGACCGCCGCGGCTGATTCAGGTTGCCCCGTTCACGCTTGCCAGGACCGCGGTGACAAACCGTGAGTTCGCGGCGTTCGTAGAGGCAACAGGACACCGAACGGACGCTGAGACCGCCGGGTGGTCGTTCGTGTTTCATCTGCTGTTGCATCCGGACGCACGGCACGCAGTCATGGATGCTTGGGTTCCCGGTACGCCGTGGTGGCTCGCGGTGCGCGGGGCGACCTGGTCGGCACCGGACGGTCCAGGATCGTCCATCGAGGATCGACTCGATCATCCCGTCGTACATGTCTCCGTGCGCGATGCCGAGGCATTCTGCCGGTGGGCGGGGGTGCGCTTACCCTCCGAGTCGGAGTGGGAGTACGCCGCCCGCGGTGGATTGGACGGCGCGAAGTACCCATGGGGTAACGAGTTGCATCCTGAAGGGCGACACATGTGCAACATCTGGCACGGCAAGTTCCCGCAGGAACATTCCCCTAGCGATCCGTACACGGGTACGGCGCCCGTTACCGCATTCCCACCCAACGGTTTCGGGTTGCATAATCTCGTGGGGAACGTGTGGGAGATCTGCGCCGATTCTTGGGACGCAGACGTGACCAGCGAGCGCGTCATCCGTGGCGGGTCCTACCTGTGCCACGCGTCTTACTGCACCCGCTATCGCGTTTCCGCACGGACGCGAACGACATTCGATTCAAGCACTGGAAACACTGGGTTCCGCGTGGCTCGCTGAACCCAGCGTTCACCTGGCATAGCGTCAGTAGTGCGCAGTGCCGCCGTCAACGGAGATGTTCTGGCCGGTTATACCGGAGGCCGCCGCGCTCGCTAAGAAAACTGCGACGGCGGATACCTCTTCCGGAGTCACTGGTCGCCCAACAGCCGCTTCCCGGCTGTATTTCGCGATCACTTCGTCGACTCCGGACATGCCCTGTCCCTTGCCCGCCCGGTCGTTCACCTGGTCGGTCACGACCAGGCCAGGGCAGATGGAGTTGACGGTGATGCCGCTGGTGCCCACTTCGTGCGCCACCGAACGCACCAGTGCATTGATCGCCGCCTTGTTGGCCGCGTATCCGCCTATTCCCGGAAGTCCCCGTTTACCCTCTACGGACGACATGCACAAGATTCGACCGGACTCTTGGGGAAGCATATGGCGCAGGGATTGTCGGATTCCTCGGAAGGTGTGAGTGATGTTCATGTCGAGCTCGAACTGCCACTCGTCGTCGTCCATTTTGGAGATGTGACTCGACTTTCCCACTCCCCCGGCATTGAGGACCGTGACGTCCAGATGCCCGTGCCAGCCGTGTGCTTCGTCGATCAACCGGTCGAGGTCCTCGCGTCGAGTGACGTCCGTCGCGACGAAGCGGGCATGGTCGCCGGCTCCGAGTTCCGCCAACACCTTCTCTCCCGACTCCTCACTGCGACTGCCGATGACGACATGCGCTCCTTCGTTCAAATACGCCTGCGCGATTGCTCGACCGATCCCGGCCGAACCACCCGTGATCACCGCAACGCGGTCTTGCAGCAACATGTCTTCTCCTGAGTTGTTGTCGTTCGCGCCAGGACCGCCGTCATTCGAGAGCGAGTCCGATCCTGATCGCTTCTTCGAGCAGATTGGCCGGAGCATCGGGGGCAAGCGGGCCCGGATCGTAGCGAACCCCGCGCAGTAGGCCGGTGAAGGGGAACGATCCGTGTCGCCGGAATACGTCCCAGTCGACGGGAGATCTCGTGTCGCGGCCGACGTCGATCCCGTTGAACGGAAGGAAGCCGCCGAACTGGCGGACTCCATCGAGCCGTGCACGTTCGCTGCCGTCAACGACAAGTGACACGTTCCAGATGCGGCCGCCGGGTGCGGTGATGTCCAGCACTATCTCGGCACCGGCCCGCACTTCTGCGTCGATGCACCGAGTGTCACCACAATTGTTGTGCACGAAAACGACCCGGTTGTTCTCGACGTACAGTATGTAGCCGGACTCTTGGCCGCCGTGCGCGACGAGTACGCCTTCGTCCCCGGGACGCAGATCCAAGTCGGGGATTATCCGGAACGACCTACCCGCGATGAACCGTCCCGAGCGCCAACGTTCGAGGGTTGGCGTACCACGCTGAATCCACAACGGTTCGGAATACACTTCCTCGCCGTCCGGCCGGTACAAATATTTGACGCGGGCGCCCTCGTCGAGCGGAAAAACTTGGTTTTCCCAGGCTTCCTGCTCCCACAGGTCCACCAGCGCGGCAAGTCTCTCGGGTTCGGCTTCGGCGAGGTCGTTGACCTGCGTGGGATCCTCTGCGATGTTGTAAAGCTGCCATTTGTCTTCCGAGAAGGGCGTCAGTGCCGGATGTACGGTCAACGCCTCCCAGCCGTCATCGTAGATGGCGCGGTTGCCCATGCACTCGTAGTGCTGTCGGGTGTGTCCCGAGGTCCGCTCGGGGTCCTCGATGATCTTGCGCAGGCTGCGTCCGTGCATCGGGTCCGCATCCATGCCGTGCCGAGAAGTGCTGGGGTTTAGTCCGATCCAGTCGATCAGGGTCGGCAGGATGTCGGTCACGTGGGAGTACTGCCACCGCACGGGTTCCTCGCGCGGTGTCAGACGCTGCGGCCACGACATCACGAGAGGAACCTGATGACCACCGGCGACGGTCGAGACCTTGTACAGACGGAAAGGGGTGTTGCATGCCATCGCCCATCCGCGCGGATAGTGGGGCCAGGTGGTAGGACCCCCGATTTCGTCGATGCGGTCGAGCGACTCACGAATCACGGCGTCGTCGACTTCACGAGTTTGGCTTCCGCCGTCACGGAAATACGCCGTCGTGCCGCTGGCCTTGCCTTCGCGGGAAGCTCCGTTATCGCTGGTAAAGACGATGACAGTGTTGTCGAGTTCGCCGAGATCCTGCAGAACGGCGCGCAGCCGACCGACGCTCTCGTCGACGGACTGGACCATCGCGGCGTACACCTCCATGTATCGGGGGTACAGCGCCTTTTCGTCATCGGTCAGCGAATCCCATGCTTTGACGTCCTCGCCGATTTCGTGATTGCGCGGCGGCAGCACCGTCTCGGGCGGCACGATCCCGAGTTCCTTCTGGCGAGCGAAGCGGAGGCCCCGTAGTTCGTCCCAGCCGGCGTCGTACTTGCCGCGGTGCGCGGCGATGTCCTCCTTCTTTGCATGCAGAGGAGCGTGCACCGCACCGTGCGAGTAGTACAGGAAGAACGGCTTGTCCGGGTTCGCCATTTTGGTTTCACGGATCATGCGCACAGCTCGGTCCGTCAGGTCATCCGTGAGGTAATACCCCTCCGGGAATTCCTCGGTCTGAACGACGCTGTTGCCCTCGTAGAGACGGTGGGGATGATGGAAGTTGGTGAGCGCTTCGAGAAATCCGTAGTACTGGTCGAAGCCGCGCTGCAGCGGCCAGGAATGCCGGCTACCGGCTTCCGACATGTCCTGCTCTTTCGTAAGATGCCACTTGCCGACCATGAACGTCGAATAGCCATTGTCGCGCAGCACTTCTGCCATCGTCGGCTGGTTGTCGGGCAGCTCGGACGCATAACCCGGGAATCCGGGATCGACATGGGCGACGAAGCCGACCCCGGCGGCATGGGCGTTCCGGCCCGTCATAAGAGCTGCACGGGTCGGAGAGCACATGGGCGTGCTGTGAAAATTGGCGAACCGCACGCCGCGTTGCGCGACCGCGTCGATGTTGGGTGTCGAAATCTCGGACCCGTAACACCCGATGTCGGAGAAGCCGAGATCGTCGACCAGTATCACCACGATGTTCGGCGCCCCTTTCGGCGCGGTCGGCCGCTTCGGCCACCATGGCATGGACGACGCGAACGTGCGCCCGACCGACCCCTGGAATCCCTGGTAGGCGGAAGTGTCGTGATCAGGCATGCGTGTGGTACCTCCAGTTGATCCTGCGCCGTGTCACGGTCTCACTCCGGCAATCGCGTCCTTTGGGTGGCCGAAGAGTTCTACTGCAGCGAGGGCTCGGGTAGCCATTACGTACGCGAGTTCCCTTGTGCGCTCCTCGGACGCGTCGGTCACGACGAACAGGGAAGACGCGACAGCGAAGGTGAGTGGAGTGGCCAGCGCCATGGGCCGGCGCATCTGCTCGACCGACCGGTCTACGCCGCGCTCGCGCAACCGCTGTACGTAAACCTCCAGTAGGTTTTCCCCCTGCAGTCGGAGTTGCTCCGCAGGCAAGTTCTGGGCAAGGAAGTACGCAACGTCGATCGCAGCCGATCCGCGTGAGATGCTTTGCCAGTCGAGGACCGCGACCGGAAGGTCGGGGCCCTCGAACATCAAATTGTCCAAACGCAGGTCTCCGTGCAGCAACGTCTGGGGTTCGTCGGCGAGCGCGCGAAACGCCGCAGGCAGAAGCTCGGCCATGTCCGCGCCCGCCGCGTGGGAGCCCTTGGGCAGCCGGCCGTTAAGTGCGGTGGTCAGCCGCGGCCAGCCGTCCGCCAAAATGCGGGTGAGATTTGCTACTCGGCGCTCGTCCGTATGGCGAGTTGCCCAGGTCATCGCAGGGAGCTCGGCGCGGTCCCACCATTGAGCGTGAAAGTCTGCCAGCTGCAGCAAGATGGTCTTTGCAGTGTGAAAATCGAGTCCGATCACCTGGTCGACTTCAGATGCCAGGCCGAGGTCCTCGAGGACGAGGGCGAATCCTGCACCGTCAGCGCCGCCCGCGGCATAACACCGCGGTACTCGTAGTGGACTGCGATGAGCAATGTCCAAGAAGAAACGAACTTCTCTCTCGTAGAGGCCACCCTGCTCAGCAGTGTGCCGCGCCGGGCCCTCCTCCGCAGGGAGTTTCACCACGAAGGAAGGCGCCGGATGATCGGGGTGGTCGCACAGAAACCGCACGCGGAAGGCGGAACCCATGTGCCCGCGGCCTTCTCCGATTCGCGTCACCTCGGTTCTATGCCGATTCGGCTCCTCCAGTCCGAGGGCGACCGGCAGCCAATCGCCGCCGATATCCTCCGAGCCGTAGGGGTAGGGGCCGGCGAGTAATCGGGGAACACCGACCGAACTCACATCGACACCGTCTTGCCACCGGACTCGATTGTCCGCCAGCGCAGCAACCGGCGTTCGACAGCCGTCACCACAAAGTTGATCAGAACAGCCAGAGTCGCGAGGACTATCAGCAGAGCGAAGGCGGTTCGCATGTCGAACTGGTTGGTCGCCGATATCAATGATTGTCCCAATCCTGCTCTTGCCGCGATGAATTCGCCCATTACGACCGCCAGAAGAGAGTAAACCGCGGCCAGCCGAAAGGCGCCGAACACGGGTGCCATGATCCCGGGTAGTACCACCAACCGGAATTTCTGCATCTCCGTCGCGCCCATGGTGGTAGCAACCGTGTTGAGATCGGGTTGAACCTGGGAAACCGCCGCTTGTGTCGGCACCTGCACGATGAAGAACACGATGACAGCGGCCAGTACGATCTTCGACGACGGCCCGACACCGAACCAGAGGATGAAGAACGGAGCCAGGGCGATCTTGGGTGTGGCGTTCGCGAAGGTCAGGTAGGGGTCGAACACCCCGGACGCACGCTGCCACCTACCCAAAAGGAGCCCGACCAGAAGACCGGCCGTACACCCGATGATCCACCCGAACAACGTCTCCTGCAGGGTGATTCGCATCGAATGCCAGAACTCGCCCTGTCCGAGCATCTCGATGAGTCGATCCCACGTCTCGAGTGGGGTCGCGGTGTAGATGCGCGGCATCCACTGGGCCTCGACCGACCAGTACCAGACCGCGATCAGTAGAACGAAGATCAGCAGCTGTACGCCGAGCACGGGTAGGTCGAGTCGCGACCGCCGCTTCTTCCTACGTGCCGGCCCTACCTGTGCGGCTCCCGGCCCCGGTGGCGCCACTGACGGCTGCGCACACTCGTCCGGTGCGGTCAACGTGGACTCACGCTTAGTTGAACTCATGTCGAAGCTCCTCCCACAGCATGCGTTCGATGTCCTCTAGACGGGAATCGAACAACTGTTCCTGCGGATTTCTCGGTCGCGCTACGTCGACCATCATGTCCAGCTTGATCTTCGCCGGACGCTGGGTCATCACGATCACCCTGTCGGCCATCAAAACGGCCTCCGAAAGGTCGTGGGTCACGAACAACACCGTCTTACCGCTGCCTTCCCACAGCCGCAGAAAGTCCGCCTGGACCCGAACACGCGTCTGCGCGTCGAGAGCACCGAATGGCTCGTCCATGAGCCAGAGATCAGGATCGATCGCTAGCGTGCGAGCGATGGCGACACGCTGCTGCATGCCGTGCGACATCTGCGACGGGAATGCGTCGGCGAAATGGTCGATCTTGAGCAGTTCGAGGAGGTGCATCGAACGCTCCTTGCGCTCGTCCGCTGCGATCCCGCGAATCTCGAGACCCAACTCGACGTTTTTGCGGACTGTTCGCCACGGTGTCAGCGCCGAGCGCGCCAGCATGTATCCGATATCGCGCGACGGCCCGGAAACCGGGACGTTGTAGCGGCTGACCGTCCCTGCGCTGGGAGTCATGAGCCCAGCGAGCATGTTCAGGACCGTGGTCTTACCACACCCGCTCGGTCCGACGAGGGCTACGAACTGGCCGGCCGGCACCATCAGATCGATGTTGTCGACCGCCAGCATGCTCCCCTTCCCCGGAACATCGAACGCGACGCTCACCCCTTCGAGATTCACCGACGGCGCGCCGGCATCACGCTCGGCGAGGAAGGTGCCCTGTTCTCGCATTTTCAGGTTCATGTCGACATCAGCCGCCCCATGTAGTGCTGGTGCCCAGGAAAGGGCTTGGTCAGATTGTGACGCACACGACGTACCGACTCGGCATGTGATGTGCTGCATACCATTTTTCGGACAGATGGCCTCACTGTCAAGAACAATGGGCATACTTTCTTTAGTAGCACTAGAGTCTCTAATCGCTCGCCGCACCGATCTGTCGCATCAGTAACGGAGTCTCATTGTGTAGTACGTATACAGAATGAGGGATGTACGCCGAGGCACGTCAGCCAGCAGCCGCACTCGACGAGCGAGGCTGCTGGTGCAGCAGCTTGTGTACCGTCTCGACGATGCGATCGACGGACGGAATGACCGCGTCCTCGAGCACGCCCGCATGTGGCAGCGGGATGTGTGGTGTCGTGATCCGGGTCGGCGGGCCATCGATGTGATCGAAGATCTCCTCGATAGCGATTGAGACGATCTCCGCTCCCCAGCCACACAACCGCGGGTTCTCTTCCACCGTTACCAGCGCACCGGTCTTGCGAACGCTGTCCAGGATGGTCGTCGTATCGAGAGGAACCAGCGATCGCACATCGATGACCTCGATGTCGAGGCCTCTCGACGACAGAATCTCGGCGGCCTGCAGCGCGCGACCGACCATCATCCCGATCGCGACGACGGTCGCGTCACGGCCCTCGCGTAGCACCTTGGCCACACCCAGCTCGTCGACGATCTCCCCGTCGGGCACGTCGGCCTTGCTCGACAACAGGCCCTTGTGCTCGATGAACATCACCGGATCGGGATCGCGTACGGCCGCGGCGAACAGGCCGATCACATCCCTCGGCGTCGACGGCGCGACTACCTTGAGCCCCGGGATCATCATCATCCAGTTCTCGACACTCTGAGAGTGCTGGGCGCCGAATCGTAAGCCGCCGCCCGAACCGAAACGGATCACTAGCGGCAGAGACATCTGTCCATCGGTCATGTAACGCGCCTTTGCGATCTGGTTCGCCACAATGTCCTGAGTCACCAGCACGAAGTCGGCGAACATGATCTCGGCGATCGGCCGGAGTCCCGCCGATGCGGCGCCCATCGCGGCACCGATGATCGCTTGCTCGGAGATCGGTGTGTCCAGCACACGGCGCGGTCCGAACTCGTCGAGCAGCCCACCGGTCGTCTTGAAGACACCTCCGGCCTTTGCCACATCCTCCCCGATGAGGAAAACGCGATCGTCGTGCAGCATTTCCTGCCTAATCGCTCGCCCCACCGCCGACCGATAAGTCATCTCCGCCATGCCGAGCCTCCGTCTGCCCACACGTTCTTCTCCACGTCCTCGACATTCGGCAGCGGAGAGTTCACCGCGAACTCCGCGGCCTCATCGGCCAATGCTCTTACTTCCTTCTCCATCGTGTCCAGCGTGCGGTCGTCCACACCCGCGTCGCGGAGCCGTCGGCGAAACGTCGGAATCGGATCCCGTCGCTTCCATTCGGTGACTTCATCGTCCGGTCGATACTTGCCGGGATCGGAACTGGCGTGCCCGAAGTGTCGATACGTCAATGCTTCGATCAACGTCGGTCCCCCACCAGCCCGAGCCTTCGCGATTGCATCGCCGGCCACCGCGAACATCGAGTCGGCGTCGTTACCGTCGACGACGATCGACTCGAGACCGTACGCACTGGCACGGTCGGCTGCCGGACGCGGAACAGCGGTAACCTCGGTAATGGCCGTGTATTCCATATAATGGTTGTTCTCGCACACGTAGACGACCGGCAGCGACCATGTCGCAGCAAGATTGAGCGCCTCATGGAAGGCGCCGATATTGGTCGCCCCGTCTCCGAAAAAGCACACGGTCACGGCATCGTTACCGAGATACTTCGCGGCAAGCGCAGTTCCGGCCGCGATTGGTAGGTGCGCGCCGACTATCGCGTAGGACCCCATCATTCCGTGCTCGACGCTGGTGAGATGCATCGAGCCGCCCTTGCCGCCGTTGATGCCGGTCCCGCGACCGAGCAGTTCGGCCATGGCCCCCTTCATGGGCACACCGCGAGCAAGCGTGTGTGCATGCCCACGGTAGGTGGCGTACGTCGAGTCACCGGATCGCATTCGGACGCCGAAAGCCGCGGCGATGGCTTCCATTCCGATCGACGAGTGTCCGGGCCCGGTCTTTCCCGCGTTGTACAGTCTGGTCCACGCCTCTTCGAAATACCGTATTTCCAACATCTTCCGGTGTACTTTCAACCGCCCGTCAAGCGGTGACGCAGTGATGTCGACGGCGTCGACAAATGTGTCGGTCATGAAATCCTCACTTCTAGAACTGAACAGCCTGAGGCGCGAGATACTCGTGCAGTCCGTGGCGGCCCAGTTCACGCCCGTACCCGGACTGTTTGAAGCCACCGAACGGTGCGGCAGCATTGAAGGACGCACCGTTGATCGAGACCTGACCAGTTCTCAGTCGCCGGGCGACCGCAGTTGCGCGATCACGATCCCGGGACCACACTCCTCCCGAGAGCCCGTAGCGCGAATTGTTGGCCACAGCTATTGCCTCGTCCTCGCTCTCGACGGTGTGAATCACCAGAACCGGGCCGAAGATTTCTTCCTGTGCGATGGTGGCCGCAGGATCGACGTCGGTGAACACGGTGGGGCGCACGTAATGGCCTTCGTCGGGAAGGTCGCCGCGATGGAGCCCGCCGACGAGCAGCCGCCCCTCCCCCTCGATTCCCAGCGAGATGAACTTCTCGACGGATCGACGTTGTTGTGCACTCACGAGCGGCCCCACCGTGGAGCCGGGGTCGCGGGGATCGCCGACCACCTGCGCGGCGACCTCAGCCGCCAACCGATCTTCGACCTCGCCGCGCATCGAGCGGGGCACGATCAGACGCGTGAGGGCAGCACATGTCTGCCCGTTGTTCATCAAGAAGTACCGTGCTGCGTTGGGGATCGCGAGGTCAAGGTCGGCATCGTCGAGAACGATGTTGGCCGATTTCCCCCCTAGTTCGAGAGCAACCTTCTTGACGGTGCGTGCTGCGGTCGCCGCGATGGTTGCCCCTGCGCCCGTCGATCCGGTGAAGCTGACCATGTCGATCAGCGGGTGATCACAGAGGTGCTCACCGACGGTGGTGCCTCGGCCTTGCACCACGTTCACGACTCCGGGTGGAAGACCTGCCTTTTCAAGCTCCTCCACGAGGTCGTATGTCGTTAGGGGGGCCAGTTGCGGGGGTTTCAACACGACCGTGCATCCGGCGGCGAGCGCCGGCGCGATCTTGCCCATGGCCTGATAAAGGGGGTAGTTCCACGGGGTGATTGCTGCGACTACGCCGACCGGGAGCCCGCGCACGCGCGATGTGCCGAGCGTTTCCTCGTGATCGACCTCGTCGATGACGTCGAGTGTTGAGCGGAGTACGCGAACCGGCAGTCCCGCCTGAACCCGTTCGGCGAAGGAAATGACGCTGCCGACTTCGGCTGCCGTGGTCGACGCGATCGACGCGCTGCGGCTCTCCAAACCGTTGGCGAGTCGTTCGATGATCGCCCGTCGCTCGTCGAGTGAGGAGGAAGACCAATCATGAAACGCGCGATGCGCGGCGTGCACCGCCGCGTCCGCTTGCTCGATCGATGCGAGACCGACCCGGGCGACATCGCCGCCGTCTGCAGAGTCGGTGACGGTGACGGTGTCCTCGCCTGCATGCCAGGAACCGTCGATGTAGGCAGCGGGTCTGGGGTCCATGTCGTTGTCGTGCATCAGCACATCTCCTGCATCAGCGCTCGCCGCTCGCCTCGACGACGCGGCTCGTTCGGTGGTGGTTTCTCGGCCTCGGCCGTGACATCCATATGCACAGCTCGGGGTCGGCTTCGAAGAGCGGGCCCTCGACGTGCTTGCCGTTCGGCGTGAATCGCCCCCAACGACGTCCCATGGTGACGAGCACCGTTCGACTTTCCGGGTCGAACACGTACGCGGCAGCAGGTTTCCACGGATTGCGGATCGCGCCCTGTACGACCTCTCCTTCGGCGAGCGCGCTGTAGGTCGGCCGGTGTCCGATCATGGGCGGTCACCGCTGTCGCGATCACGGACCCACTCGTCCAAGAGATCGTGTCGCCACGCGATCATCGCTTCCTGGTACTCCGTCAGCGTCGCTCGAGTCCGCCGTGTCGTCGACAACCCGCGTTGAACGGCCTCCATGTTGAAGCAGTCTTGATCCATGACCATCGCCAGCGTGGACAGTTCCGGTGCCTTCTCCGCCGCGGACTGGTCGAATCCGACGTATGTGCACTCGGCCGTCTTCGGTCGCTCTCCGCGATACGGAGTCAGGAACATAACCTCGAAGATGCACTCGTCGTGCTTGTCGCCGTTTGGGCGGAAGCGATAGACGACGCGGTTGTAACCGCCCCACGGGTGGAAGTTCGGGAAGATGGCGTAGTTCCAGTGATCGAGGAGTTCGGCGTCGGAAATCTCGTCGACCTCGTCGCCGAGAGCCGCGCGCCACCGCTCGCGTGCCGCGGCCGACATACTGCCCCGCGCGGTGGAATCCTGCTCGAACGGAATCGGAAGCTTCTCTCCCTCCCGGATGTCGAGCATGCGCTTGACGATGTCGATGTCCTCAACCTCCACGGGCAGATCCTCGACAGGGGTGCCGGACGGGCTGATCTGCCGTGCCCAGTTGCCGTATACATCCACGGCGGCATTAACGTCCCCCACGTACGGCGATGATTGTGGATGGGTCGCACCGAGGTGCAGACCCTCGTCGAACGCCTCCTGCGCCACTTTCCAGTTGCACCGCAACATTTTCGCGACGTGTGCTTCGAGATAACGGTGTTCGAAGTCCCACCGTGCGAAGTGATCCGGTAACCCGCCGAGGAAGGCCTCGAGCGGTTCGGCAGCGGGATCGGGGTTGATGAAAACGAACCCGCCCCAGGTTCCGACCTGGGCTTCCGGAAGTGCCCACTCCGGACTGTCGAGGTCCACACCCGGCAACTCACCACGGGCCGGTACGAACCGAAGTGATCCGTCCAGACGCCAGGTGAAGCCGTGGAAACTGCAACGGAATTCGCTGCATCGTCCGTCGTAGTCCTTAAGCGTCCGCCCGCGGTGAAGGCATGCGTTGACGAAGGCCTTGATTCCGTCTCGGGTCCTGACCACCACGTAACTGTCGCCAGCGATGTCGTAGACGACGTAGCTGCCGACCTCGGGAAGATGCTCCTCGCGGCAGGCGAACTGCCAGACCTTCCGCCAGAGGTGCTCCTTCTCGAGTTCGTGCCACTCCCGCGACGTGTACCGCTCGATCGGGACCTCGGTGCTCTTCGGTGTGTAGTGATGCGCCTCGCGTAGGTACTCCGGCAGCGCCACGGCATCTTGATGCACCAACTCGTACCAGGGCAGCGATTTGTTGGCCTCCCCGGACTGCGCGGCTTCGCGCAGGGGCGCGGCCCAATCGGCGGTGGTCATGGCAATTCCTCCAAGAGTCGATCGACGGCAGTGTCAGCGAAGCTGAGCGACGATTTCGGTCAGGCGATTCAAGAAGCGCAGATGAACGGCTGTCCCGATAGCCAGAAGGTTGGGCGTGGTACTCACTCCGTCGTTGAAAATTCGGAGCGCTGTGAGATTCACACATGCGCCCTTGAACTGGTTGAAGCCTTCCCACGCCAGCCAGTCCTCGTTCGAATACGAGACACCCGCATGGTCGGCGAAGATGGATCTCCACGTGGCTGCATCGTGCATGCGTCGCGCGCGGATGGCGCCGAAGTAAGTCCAATCCTCGGCGGCGTCTCCGTAGTGCGTCAGTTCCCAGTCGGTGAGAGCAGTGATCTCACCGTCGACGTGAAGGAAATTTCCCGGGCCGGGGTCGCCGTGCACGAGCACCACTGGTCCGGTGGGTCGCAGGTTGGTGCGCAACCACTCGGCCGCATCCTCCAGTAGCGGGATGCGCACCCGTACCGACGCGCGGTAGATGCCGAGCCAGTGGTCGATCATCGCGGAGATTGCCGCCTCACCGGTCTCGGGAACCGGACCCAGACCGCCGACAGCCACCGATGGATCTATGGCATGCAGTTCGGCGAGCCTGGCAACGTAGGCGTCGATGACGGCTGGGTCCTCGACGACAGGTGAGCCGGCGACCCGATCCATAACGAAGAACGGCTGACCCAGTACGGCTTCATCTGTCACGATCCACCGCACGCGCGGTGCCGGATAACCTGCCTCCGCAACGGCCTTCATGATCTCGGCTTCGGATGTGCCCTCGGTTCCGAACATGCCGCCCTGCTCGATGCGAACAATCAGTTCGTGCACCTCCCCTCCGGTGGTCACCTTGGCATTGAGCATGCGCCGCGAGTGACCTCCGACCATTACCGAGAGGGAAAGATCGACGGAGCTGCCGAGTACGCTCTCGAACCATTCGGTGAGTGCCTTGGCTTCCGGCACCTCGACTGCGTCCTCCGAAGCAGCGACGGGCGTATGGCCGGAAAAGGTTTCCAACAACGGCGCCGCCTCCACGATGTCGCGTGCCAATGCGTCCCTCAGGTGTCGGCGGACCTCATCGGCCCGGTCGGGCGAAACACCGTCGACATCACGACCCAACAGCAGATCGGCGGCTCGGCCCATTACTTCGGCATCGTCGGCATCGCGGGCGTCGAGGAGATCGGGCAGCACGGAGTCGAGGGCGACGGGTTCGGCGCTTTCTCGTGCCAGCGCGTATCGCGCGAGGCCTACGAGTTGACGCGCGCTGTCACGTTCGAAACCCGGGGGCAACTTCGGCAGCACCAGATCCTCGAGCGTGGACCGCACTGAACGCCAGAGGGCAAGATTGTCGGAACTAGCCTGCGCCGTCATGCCGCGACCCGCAGCCGACCGATGATCTCCTCTTCGTAGGAGAGATCGAACCCTTTGCCCCACAGTGGATCTGCTGCATTGGCCGACGACGAATCCAGTGTCGAAGCCAGTGGCGATTTCAGGAACCACTCGTAGGTCTGCTCATGGCCGAGGCGGAAGTCACGCTCGGGTGGGATGCCCAGAACATCGTGTAGCTTCACCGTCGACAGCACGCCGTGGTGCCGTGCCCGAAACAGTCGGCAGAAGGCAGGCTTGTCGATCTGCGGCAACATCGAATCCGGTACGTGGAGGATCTCCGGCTCCACGCCCACGATGTCGGCGAGCGTCTTGACGTACGTGTCGGCCGTGACACCGGACCCCGTAACGTTGAATGTCTCTCCAATCGCGGCTTCGGCCGTGGCCATCGTGGTCAGGGCGCCGACGAAGTCGTCGACGTGCCCGAACGATCCGGTGACCAGACCACCGTGCGGCAACAGCACCGGACGGCCCGCGCGCAATCGAAGAAACATCGCCGATTCCATGTCGAAGATGTTGTTCTCCGGCCCATAGATGGCGGCGGGGCGGGCGATGGTGATCGGTAGGCCTGTGCTGCGGTGCCGCTCGGACAGAAGATTCTCGGCGAAGACCTTGAATCCGCCGTACGTCGTCGGAGGCTCGTCGCGCTGCGCGAAGTCCTCCGTCCACGGAAATAGACCCGACTGCGCGTAGGCCATCACCGAAGAGACGTAGACGTAACGCCCGACCAAACCGTCGAGGAGGTCGATCAGTCCGGTGAAATTTTCTGCGTCGGTCGCCATGATGTAACCCGACACGTCGTACACGGCATCCCATTTTGTGCCGGCGAGCGCCTGTCTCATCGATGTGATGTCGCGCCGATCGGCGATCAGCGTGTTGACGCCCTCCATGGGTACACCTGATCGACCACGGTTTAGCGTGGTGACGTCGTCCCCATTCGCGAGCAGCCGACGAACGAGCCGGCCCCCCACGAAACTCGAGCCCCCAAGAACAAGTGCGCGCATTCCGTGCCCTTTCGTTTTCCGCGTTAACGGGTGCGGCCCGCCACATTCTGTAGTGGAACTACTGTAACTCTGCGCGGGCGCCTTGCCTAGGGGTTTCGCGACACTTATTTTATTTCGACTCCACTAAGAGATGATGGGTCTCGTTCAGCGACCGAATCACAACCCGGCCTCCCGGCTTGCGCTCCACCCTCGACACACTGGCGTAGTCCGGATGAAACCAGAAAACGTCGGGGATCGAGACCAACTGACCCAGGTATGCGTTGATGGTTCCGCCGTGACACACCACAGCGATTCGGCCGTCGGCGTGCTCGGTAAGAATCGATTCGAACGATTCCCGGACCGCTGCACGAAACGTCGGCACGTCCACCCGCTCGGGCACGAAGTCCATGAACCGACCCTCCGCTATGGCCCTGGACTGTGGCGCGTCGACGCCCAGGAGCTCGAGTGCGACGTACTTCATCGATTCGGCGGGCAGGCCCCACTCGCGCAAGCCGTCTGTCGGAACCGGCTCGAGACCGTGGCCTTGGAAGGCGATCGACGCCGTTTCGCGGGCCCGACGCAGACTGCTGCACACGACAGCCGTGATCTGCTCGTCGGCGAGATGACGGCCGAGTGCCTCCGCCTGCGCACGACCCACCGAGTCGAGCGGTGGATCGAACATTCCCGATTCCGGACGTCCGTGCCGGACAAGAAGGAGTTCGGTCATGCGCCGGCACCCGCCGCAAAACGGGCTGCGAGAGTGTTCATGACGTCCCGAGGACGCACGAGCAGGTCGAGCATGTGACCATCCACCTGCTGACGGACGAGTTCGGCGAATCTGTCCGGCCACACCACCTCGTCGCCGTCGAGATGACCGTCGATCGAACGCTCGGCGACCGTACGCGGTGTCGCCTTCTCGCCGGGCAGTGCCGCGGCCATGTCGGTGTCGATCCAACCGGGCAGGGACACCGTCACGCCCACGTCGTCGGCGCGCATTTCCTCGCGTACCGAGGAACCCAACATCAGGGTCGCGGCCTTGCTCGCACTGTAGGCGGGCGCACTGCGCGAAAGCGAAACCGCCGCAACCGACAGGATCAATACGATCCCGCCGTGGCGCGCCCGAATCTGATCGGAGAACGCTCGCAGGAGATTCATGGTGCCGAAGTAGTTGACTTCCATCGTGCGACGGAAGTTCTCGATATCGGCTGCAGCGAGAATTGCTTCCTGGCAGGTGATTCCGGCATTGCTGATCAGGAGATCGACATCTCCAACGGCGGCGGCCGCCGCTGTTTGCGCTGGGTCGGTCACGTCGAGGCGCACCGGAACGACCCGGTCACCGAGTGACTCGACGACGGCCGACAGCGAGTGAATATCCCTGGCGCCCGCGTACACCCTTTTCGCCCCACGATCGAGCGCCACTTCCACCAGGCTTGCGCCGAGACCACGGTTGGCGCCGGTGATCAACACGGTACGATTGTTCAAATCAGTCATAGATTGGTTCCTTACTCGGACGGCGCCGCGATGACGTCGCGATTTCCCTCGCGCCACTGATAAGTCTGGGTCCGGCTCGCTATACGCCAGCCGTCATCGGTCTGCACCCAGCGGTCCGCGTAACTGCCACCGATGGTGTAGAGATCACCGCCCACCGTGCCGACCCGCACGTGTAGTGCCTGGAAGTGAGCGACGGACGCCGCGCCCTCTTCGTCGAGGCGGGTGACAATGCTGCCCACCAGGTGCTGCGATGCATCGAGGCGATCCAGCGCTCGCACGATGCGATCGACGATCGCATCGACGCCGACCAGCGTTCCACCGGGATGTGTGTAGGTTGCGTTCGGCAGGAAAAATCCGGCCACGACCTTCCAATCGTGTGCGTCTTGTGCCTGCGCGAGCGCAGCCAGTCCGTCCGCAATTTCAATTCTGCTGCGGAGTTCGCTCAGGAGTTCCACTGTTCCGCCTCTCGAATCACGACGCACTCGTAGTGCGCTGCACCGACTCCGCCCGGTCCACTCAACCGGACGAAGCTTTCCGCCCAGTCGTGGTCGAATTCAAATGCCCTGCCCTCTTCGTCGACCACGGTGGTCGGATGCGAAACGTCCCAAACTTCCCCTTCTGCATAATTGTCACCGCGGAACACGCCTTGCCCAAGACCGTCGTTCCAGCCGCCGAAGTATCCGCCACCTTGGCAGTAGACCCATCCGAGATCCTCGACGCGGTATTCGTGCGACCTTTCGTCGGCGTCGGCGAAGACCACCTTTCCACCGGACATTCGGCGCCCGCCCTCGTGGAAATCCAGCTCGGAACGGATGTCATGCAGGTCGACGAGGCGATCCGGATACATCAGCACACCGCGGCCGGCGGCGCGGCGTCCGCTGGGGTCGACGAAGAAGTGTCCGCCGTACTCCGGCATGCGAAACAGCACCCATTGACGCAGCCCGGGTGTGCGTCGGCTGCTTTTTCCGGGCGCGACGTAGTGCCGCGGGCCGCCCCGCCCTGGGTGCATACCCCACGAGTGATTACGGAAGAACGACGCGCTCTCGTCGTCGAGCCGGTACTCCTCGTCGCCGACGCGCACGATTCCACGCACGGAGCCGACGAGCTCGTAGGTGGTGCGTTCGCTGACGAGTCGGCCGTCGATCCTGGTGGTTTCCACAGGACTGCGCGCGGCAACAGTGGTGCTGGTGCACTCGAGATCCATGGAGATTCCGCGGTCGTTGGGTTCGAGGAACAAACGCATCGAGCGGAGGGGATCGAGGATCTCGATCCCCAAGGGCCCCACTTGCAACCGCTCCATGTCGGGTCGCAATCTGCGGGACACGCGGACGTTGTACTGACGTCCACGGTGCCGCAGGCATACGAAGCCGTCCATCACGTCGTTGTTCGGGTATAGGCGCACACTTGCCGTCAGGCACACACGCCCGTCGTGGTCAGCGACGCCGAAGTAATGACCGTCGTTCCAGGATGGGTCTCCGGTCGCCGCCCCTGCGAAGGACTCGACAATCTGATGAAACGGATATTCGTCCACTCCGATGAGCACGACACGTCCTTTCTTGCCGCCAGCGTCGTTCTGACCGAACCATACTGTAGATTCACTCCATAATCTATGACAGTTCGTCAGCAAAGCGAGGTACATCGATGACCGATCCCCTGCATGCCGCCCGTGAGGCCCGCGTCACAGCCCTGTTTGCCGCATGGTCGAGCGGCGACTTAGACGCCCCAGCCGAATATCTCGTCGACGAACCGGTCCTCGAGGACTCCGTCGGTGGACGGTACAAAGGGTGGGAGGCGATCCGCGCCTACTTCGGTCACGGCCTGGCCCGCTACCCCGATCTGGTACTCGAGCCCACGGGCGAGTTCTGGCATCGGCCGGACGGCCTCGCGCTGACGTGGACGATGTCGGCGACGCAGACCGACTCATCACTGGGCGACGAATACGTTGGCCGGCGGTGGAGCGTACCCGGTATGAGTTTCATCGTTTTCGAGGGCGACAGCATCAGCTACGAAATGGACTTTCACGATGGCGGAGCACGCCTGCGTTCGATGCAGGACTGAGCGCGACGCTGCTCGGGACGTCGCTCAGGACGTCATGAGCCGGACACACGCCTCGGCGAGCTCCTCGGACAATTCGGCCGAGGAGTAACCGGCGAGCATGCCCCCGGGCAGGGACGCCGCTTCCGTCGCAAGAATGATGTCGAGCATCGCACGTATCCGAAGCGTGTTGATCGCGTGCTGCTCACGCGCGACCCGGCCGGTCCGAGAGCCGCCCACACCGTCGAGGTAATCGTAGGCACGAGCTTGGTGCCGCTCTTCCCAGGCCGTTCTGAGAACGAGCGCCTTTCCAGTGGTCGACTGCGAGTAGCGAGCAATCAACAAGGATTCGTCCGGATGACTTTCCCACCAACGCCACCCCGTTCCGACGACCTGGCGCAGAACGTCGGGACCTGCAGGTTCACCGTGCGTACGCACTGCAGTCACCGCTTCACTGAACTCGTCCATCGCGTAGGTGAGAGCCTCGTGGAACAGCTCTTCCTTGGTCCCGAAGTGGTAATAGATAGCGGTCGGGACGACTCCTGCCGCCTCCGCGATCTGCTCGACACTCGACTCTGCATACCCCTGCCGCGCGAACACCACGACGGCCGCCCTGATCAGCTCCTGCCGCCTCGACGGGCGATGCGCAGGCTTTCGGTCATCCTCGCGCGACGCGGTCATCACGCCTCCCTGATCAGTGCCGTAGTCATAGATACCGGGCACATACCCCGGCGCATTCGGCCCCAGACTGTCCGGACGGTGCCGACGTCACCGATTCGGCAAGAACCATCGGTTAATGTAGCACCATGCCAGAATCAAAGGTGTCGAAGGTATCGCGGCCGGCTCACCGCCCGTCCCGGCGGCATCAACTGATCGAGGGTGCAGTAGAACTCTTCGCCGTCAAACCGCCCGAGTTGGTGACCATCGCAGAGATAGTCAGGCACGTCGAAATGACACCGGCGGCGTTCTATTACCACTTCTCTTCGCGCGACGAACTCTTCCACGAGGTGGTCAGTGTGTTCGGTGAGGACTGGGCGTCCGACGCCGAGCGATCGTGGGGGGACGCGACCGACATCGACGGTGTTCTTGCCGCTGCACTTGCACTGTTCAACAAAGCCATCGACCGCCGCGCGCACGCGACGGTGTTCTTCGTGACCTCGAAAGGCATGAGCATTGCTATAGAGGAGGCTCGGCAGAGCTTCGCTGCCCGCGCTTCCAGAGCAGCCGCGGCCGCTGTTGCACGTTCTGATCCCGGCCGTAGCGCCGCGCGCGCAGCAGTAGACGGCGTCGGGCTGATGACCGTGCTCGAATCGTCGTTGCGCGCCGAACTGTCCCTGGATTCGGCATACCGAACGCTCGGCCCCAGACAATTCCGCGACGAGGTGGAGGGACTGTGCCGCAGGGTGGCGACGGTAGGCCCGGGGAGTACGAAGCAGTAGCAGACCGACGCGGGCAACCCCTGGTCGACGGGCGCGGCCGTAGGCGATACTTTCAGGTGTCGATATAACTAAACCTGGAAGGCAACACCATTATGCCCGGACGCCTGAGGAACAAGATCATCATCGTCACCGGCGCGGCCAGCGGTTTGGGCGAGGCCAGCGCCCGCCGAATGGTCGAGGAAGGAGCCACGGTTCTCCTGGCCGACATCGCCGAAGACCGCGGCAACCAGCTGGCAGACGAACTGGGTCCAACTGCATCGTTCGTTCGGTGCGACGTCTCTGCCGAAGCCGATATTGAATCCGCCGTAGACACAGCCGTAGAGCGGCACGGACGACTTGACTGCATGTTCAACAACGCCGGAGTCGTGGGGGCTTCGGGCCCGATCGACGAGCTCGCTGTCAGCGAATTCGATCGGGCGACGGCCATTCTGCTTCGATCGGTATTTCTGGGCATGAAGCATGCCGCGCGGGTGATGAAGCCCGCCGGAGCGGGAACTATTCTGTCCACCACCAGCATTGCCGGAGTCGAAGGAGGCTGGGGACCACACATCTATGCCGCTTCGAAGGCCGGAGTTGTCGGCCTTACACGCAACGTGGCGGTCGAACTCGCGCCGTACGGCATTCGCGTCGTCGCCATCGGCCCCGGCAAGATCGTGAGCCCGATGACCGCCGCGCGGGTCGTGGAAGACCCCGAGGACGCGCACGCGGTGGCTGCGGCCTTCCGTAGCCGCACCCCGCTACGCGACCGTCCCGGGCTGCCCGTCGACGTCGCGAACGCGGCCGTGTGGCTCGCCAGCGACGAGGCAGGCTTCGTGAGCGGCACGACCCTCATGGTCGACGGAGGTTTGACAACAGGCTCCAAGGAAGGGTTGACCCCGGAGCAACTCGGCAGCTGGTCGCGTCACGACGCATAGTTTATTGAGTCCGAGTCTTTATTGACATATAGTGGTGTTACTGCTCATGATGGATGCCTAGTCGAGCGCCGATGGCATATCGGCCGAGGAGGCATCGTGAGACTGGAAATGATCGACTGCCGCGCCGAGAAAGACCCCGGCGCCGTAGCGTTGACGGACGATGTCCGGTCCCTGACGTGGCGGGAACTGGCAGGCGAGATACAACGCGCCGCAGCACTTTTCGACGAACTCACTGCGGCTGGCCACAAGCGGATCGGTGTACTCGGCGAAAATCGCGTGGAAACCATGATCGCCCATGTGGCCGGCATTCTCTCCGGGATCGGAACCGTGGCACTCTCGCGGCAACTGACCGGTCCCGAGTTGATCGACCAGCTCACCGACGCGTGTGCAGTCGCCGTCGTGGCGGGTCCGAACAGTGTTGATGCCGCCAAGGCTGCATCGGTCGCGATCGGCACAAATGTCATCACGCACGGAACCGACACGACGGGTGCTCGTCTGCGCGAGTGGACGACCGCATTGCTGGATACCCGGTTATCCGAGAACGTGGCGGACAACAGGGAACCTCGGCCGCCCATCGTCTACACGTCCGGCACCACGGGCCGAGCGCGAGGAACCGAAGTGCGGTGGTTGCCCAGGCGATTCGACACCGCGGGCGCCTACGCCTCGGCGCTCGCCGCCAGGCGAAGCTTTCCCGCGGGTCCCCACCTAGTCGTCGGGCCGTTGCAGCACAACGGCCCGCTGACGTCGCTGCGCCACCTGGTATCTGGTGAGCCCGTCGTCGTGTTGGGCAAGTTCGACGCGGAATCGGTGTTGCGGTTGATCGAGCGGCACCGGGTCACCTCCGCGGTCATGGTGCCGACGCACTTTCGGCGGCTGCTCGATCTTTCACCGGACATGCGTGAGCGTTACGACGTGTCATCGCTGGTGAGCGTCGCGCACACCGGCTCTGCATGTCCACCGGACGTCAAACGATCGATGATCGACTGGTGGGGGCCTGTTCTGTCAGAGAGCTACGGTGGTAGCGAGATCGGTACCGTCTGCCGGATCGATTCCCACGACTGGCTGGCGCACCCCGGATCAGTCGGCAGATGTGTGGCCCCGTTCGAGGCCGTCGTGGTCGCAGAGGACGGGTCCGAACTGCCCGTCGGTGAAGTCGGCGTCCTCGGCTTCCGCACACCACCCGGATACGAGGTGCGGTTCCATGCCGACCCGGAGAAAACCGCGAAAGCCCACATCGCTCCGGGGGTGTCCACCCTCGGCGACGTCGGATACATCGACTCGGACGGATTCGTCTACGTCACGGACCGAATATCGGACATGGTCATATCGGGAGGCGTGAACATCTATCCTGCCGAAATCGAACGAGTGTTGCAGGAACACCCGTCGGTACGCGAGACGGCTGTCATCGGAGTTCCTGATCAGGATCTCGGCGAATCACTGCTCGCGCTCATCGTTCCGAATGCAGACACACAACCCGAAGACGACGATCTCGTCGCGTTCATGCGGGCCTCGCTGGCGGGGTACAAGGTTCCTCGTTCGTTCCGCTACCTGCCCGAACTGGACCGCAACGCCATGGGCAAAGTCGACAAGCGAGCCCTACGTTCGCGTTACACCGAGGAGATGACAGCACGATGAGCCGCACCAGATGCGAGATTGACTCACTCAGACCGACTTCGCTGCGCACGCTTCTGCTGCAGGGAATGGATCTGTTCGACGAGCAACTCCTGGCAGTGACAGACGCCGACCTCGGCCGGGCCACACCATGCTCGGAGTGGGATGTCGAGGCCCTGGTTCGACACACGGCCGACACTGCCGATCGCGCCACCGCCATCCTGCGCGGTGAGACGTGGGTGGCGTCGACGTCGCGGGCACCGGTGAAGGATCGCTGGAACGATGCCGCGGTAACGCTGTGTGAACTGCTTGCCGACATCGACCTCGACGACAGGTGGCCTCTCCCGGACGACTCACCGAACGCGAAGCTCCAGTTCCACGGCTGTGATTTCACCGTGCACCGCTGGGATCTCGCACGCGCGCTCGGCGAGGAGCCGGTGCTGCCGAGCGGCTGGGTGGACTACATGGACGGATTCTTCGAATCGGTCCCCGCCGAGGCCCTTCGCCGCCCACGGGCGTTCGAGCCACCTGTCGAGCCTGCATCGACCGATGGGCCGACCGAACGCCTCATGGCGTTCCTCGGCCGCAGTACACGGAGCTGAGCGCGAAATGCCGATCGGATTCGACCTGCCCGAACATGTCGCGCGCACCCAGTCCGCCATCCGCCACTTCATTGCATCCGAGATCATTCCGCTCGAGCAACGCGCCGTCGGAGTTCAGGTGGACGACCAACTCGTCGCCGAACTTCGTCGCCGAGGCCAGGACTCCGGCCTGTGGGCGCCGCAACTGAGTGCCGAGCTCGGCGGAGGCGGCTTCGATCTACTCGAGTCGGCACCGCTGCTCGAGGAGGCTGGGTACTCGTTGCTCGGCCCATTGGCGCTGCACTGCGCTGCGCCGGACGAGGGGAATCTGCATCTACTCGATGTCGTCGCAAGTCCCTATCAGCGCGAACGTTTTCTGACCCCGTTAGCACACGGCGGAACTCGGTCGGCGTTCGCAATGACCGAACCACCCCCGGGAGCCGGATCAGACCCCGCCTCACTGCGCACCACGGCTGTCCAGGACGGTGCCTCCTGGGTGATCAACGGTCGGAAGTGGCTCATCACCGGCGCGGACGGTGCGGCGTTCTTCATTGTCATGGCCCGGACCGGTGACCAGAGCGCCACAATGTTCCTGATCGACGCCGACACGCCGGGGCTTCGAGTCGGCGCCCATGCCCACACCATCGACGCGTCGATGCCGGGGGGTCACTGTGAGGTCACGTTCGAGGACTGCCGCGTCAGCTCCGACGCAATTCTCGGAGCCGCGCACGAAGGCTTCCGATACGCGCAAGTTCGATTGGCTCCGGCGAGGCTGACTCACTGCATGCGATGGCTTGGTGCAGCACGCCGAGCCCACGATATCGCCGTCGCCCACGCGATCGACCGGACCATGTTCGGATCGAAGCTGAGTGAGCTGGGAATGGCGCAGCAGATGATCGCGGACAATGAGATCGATCTGCACACGAGTCGGCTCGTGCTCTGGCACGCCTGTTGGTCGATCGTGCAGGGCGCACGCGGCGGCGAGGAATCCTCCCGCGCGAAAGTACAGGTCAGCGAAGCCGTCCACCGTGTTATTGACCGCTCGGTACAACTCGCTGGCGGAATGGGTACCAGCGAGAACATGATTCTCGGCAGGCTATACGCCGACGTTCGCGCCTTTCGCATCTACGACGGGGCATCCGAAGTACACCGGATGTCGCTCGCCAAACGTGCTGTTCGGCGTGCGACTACGCCTGCGGCCGACAACGTGTATGCCACTACTCCCGCCTGAGCAGTTCCGACCGTACCCGGCACCACCCTCATACACACGGACGGGCGTTCCCGTCTCCTGGAAAGGACTAATCATGGATCTCGGTCTGCACGGACGCAAAGCCATCGTCACCGGCGCGAGCCGTGGCCTAGGTAAGGCCATCGCCATACAGCTCGCCGACGAGGGTGTCGACCTCGTGCTGTGTGCTCGCGGGGAGGACGCGCTTCAGAACACCGCAGAAGAATTGCGCGCGACCGGTGTCACTGTGCACACGGCCGCCTTGGACGTTGCCGACGAAAACGCGATCGAGCCATTCGTCGCATCCGCTGTCGAGCGCCTCGGCGGCCTCGACATCGTCGTCTCCAACGCCTCGGTCGGCACCCAAAAGGGACCTGAACAGTGGGAGAAGAGCTTCCGCGCCGACCTCCTCGCCTTCGTCCGCCTGTGCGAGGCAGCGATTCCTCGGCTGAGTGACAGCAACGCAGCAGCCATCGTCTCGATCGGCACGACAATGGCGTTCGACACGCTCCCGCCGGCGGGACCGAACTCCTACGCCGCAGCCAAGGCTGCTGTCACCCATCACGCCGCGGCCCTCGCGCGATCGCTCGCACCCCAGGGCATCCGCGTCAACACCGTCTCCCCTGGCCCAGTGGAGTTCGCCGGAGGCACCTGGGAGCGCATCAAGGAACAGCGCACCGAACTCTACGAGGCAGTCCGCTCGCGGATTCCGATGGGTCACTTGGGTAATCCTGCCGACGTTGCCCGCGCCGTCACCTTCCTCGCGAGTCCCGCCGCCTCGTATATCACCGGCACGAACCTCGTCGTCGACGGCGGATTCGTCAGCCGCGTGCAGTTCTAGTGCACTGAGCAACAGTCACCTAGACAGTCTAGCTAAAGAACGACTTCGTCCGAATCCACACTTCGCCGCGTCGAGGACCATCAGAATTCCGAAACCCTCCTCCCGGCACCGAATAGATTGCTTAATCCCTTGAAATCCTCGGAATATCGCAGATTGCGCCAGCGACGACGCGCCGCATGGGTTGAGGGCAATCGCAAACGTAAGCATCCTGACTACGAGGCGGAGTTCCTGATCGAGTTCGCGAGTATGTGGGCACCATACGGGGGCGCTAGCGAGGAAGAAATCCTCGTTCAATTCGGGATGTCAAGGCGTAAGTTCATCGACCTTTTATGGCAGTTGATTCCAGAGTCCAACTGCGGCCAAGACGAGATACTCCAGTTGGCAACCGTTTACTCACCCCGACCGCCGAGGAATAGCTCCTGAACTCGTTTTAATGAGTTTGTTCGGGGACGTGGTTACCGCGGCGGGTGGCGGGCCGACAGATGAGCTCTCATGCACGTGTGAGGCCGTCACATTCCTTGGAGCAGCTCCATGAGCTGTCCGCGTTTGCAGCACCTTCTCGCGATCCGCGTGAACATCCCACAACCAACGGCCGCGCCACACCCTGCATGCACGGGGTGATCGCTAACGGTTCATCTTTGGGCACAGAACCGTCAAGCTACCTGCCATACAAGCCACTAGGAAGCATCATGACTACTACAGTGACCGTGACCCGCATGGTGACACTGGCGTCTCGACCTGCAAAGGAACCGGGTCCCGAGAATTTCGCGCTCACCACAACCGAGCTACCCGAGCTCGGCGACGGGCAGCTGCTCGTGCAAAACATCTTTATGAGTGTCGACCCTGCGATGCGAGGCCGGATGGAGACGACGGAGAAGCAGTACACCACGAACTTCGTTGTCGGTGCTCCGCTCGACGGTTCCGCAATTGGTGTCGTGCTCCAGAGCAAGGACCCGGCCATCGAGGTCGGCGCTCATGTCCGTCACCGATTCGGTTGGCGCGAGCATGCCGTCGTCGACTCTGTCGGCGCCGCGGTGGTCGATCCGTCGAGGGCGCCGCTACAGGACTGGCTCGGCATTCTCGGCCAGACGGGTTTCACCGCCTACGCAGGATTGATTCGTGCCGGGGAATTAACTGCTGGTGACACCGTTTTCGTGTCCGCCGCAGCAGGCGCGGTGGGAAGCGCTGTGGGACAGTTCGCGCGAAAGCTGGGTGCGGACCGGGTGATCGGCAGCGCCGGTGGGAAGGAGAAAGCCTCATTGCTCGTCGACGATCTCGGCTTCGACGCCGGCATCGACTACCGAAATGACTTACCGAAGGGTCTCGCCGAGGCCGCGCCGGACGGAATTGATCTGTATTTCGACAACGTAGGTGGCGGCCACCTCGTGGCAGCGCTGGGTGCGCTACGCGAACGTGGTCGGGTTGCTCTGTGCGGCATGATTTCCGATCTCTGTGATCGCGACGCCTCACCACCCATCGGGCACCTCATCCAAGCAACTCTCAAGCGGTTGACCATCCGTGGCTTCATCGTTCGCGATCACGAGGATCTGCGCACCGAATTCGAGGATCGTGTCTCCGGATGGTTGCGGGACGGGTCGATCACATCTCGTACGACCGTGACGTCGGGGCTCGACAACGCACCCGACGCGTTCTTGTCGATGCTGAGCGGTGGCAACGTCGGCAAGGCGTTGGTACAGATCTCGGACGAGAACGGGTGATCGACGTGCGCACCGTCCCGGACGTTCCCAGTGAGACAGACCGACTCTTCGCACAACGAGATCCGCTGGTCTTGGCGGGGTCGCGGTGTACCGCGTGCGGTACCGTCACGTTCCCGATACAACCCGACTGCCCACGGTGCACCGAACGCACCATGGCCCCGATCGACCTGCCCCCTGTGGGCACGCTGTGGACATGGACCGTGCAGACCTTTGCCCCGCGCCCCCCGTTCGTCACACCCGCGAACGGGTTCGAACCGTTCTGCCTCGGCTACGTCGACCTCGGTGACGTGGTGATCGAGACTCGGATAGATGCGCAGCTTGGTGAGTTCTCCACCGGCGATGCAATGCACCTGGTGCCGTGGACTTGGGATGGACCGGACGGTACGGAGCTCGCCGGGTACGCATTCGCGCCCTCGAAGAAGGTCCACGCATGAGTTCACGCAAGGTTTCTGTGGTCGGCATCGGCCGAACTCAATTCGGGCGTCTCGCCCCAGATCTTACCGGTCGGCAGATGGGCGTCGACGCAGCGCGGGCGGCCCTCGCCGACGCACAAATATCGTGGCACGACGTTGATTTTGCTGTCGGTGGCAGCAACGAGTCGGGCAAGCCCGACACCCTGGTCGGGTCACTGGGCCTCACCGGAATCCCGTTCGTCAACGTACGCAATGGATGTGCCACCGCAACCGTCGCCCTAGAGACGGGCGCACGCGCGATTCGGGCCGGTGACGCAGAAACCGTACTGGTGTTGGGCTTCGACAAGCACGGTCGCGGAGCTTTTGGGTCACGGCCTGCCGACTACGGTCACGGCGACTGGTATGGCCGTGCGGGATTGATGGTCACAACCCAATTCTTCGCGATGAAGGCGCGGCGGTATCTCGATACCCACGGACTTCCGGACGACCTGCTCGGCGAGGTGGCCGCGAAAGCCTTCGCTGCAGGCGCAGTGAATCCGGGAGCTTGGCGGCGCTCACCGCTGTCCGTCGAGGAGATCATGTCCGCACGAGTGATCAATCCACCGCTGACCCAGTACATGCTCTGCTCACCGGGCGAGGGCGCGGTCGCGGTGGTTCTCACGACAGCCGAGCGCGCTGCCGATCACCCGCACCGACCGGTCGAACTCGCCGCGTCGACCATGCGCACCCGGCCGTTCGGGTCCTTCGAAGTGTTCTCGAGCTGGCTTCCACCCAACGCCGACGCGAGCCCGTCCGTCGCGGCCGCGGCCGATGCATTCGCTGCGGCCGGCATCACACCGGGCGATGTCGACGTCGCGCAACTGCAGGACACCGATGCAGGCGCGGAGCTCATCCACCTCGCCGAAACGGGACTGTGCGAGCACGGGGAACAGACTGACCTCGTCAAGGCGGGCGCGACCGCCCTGGGCGGCCGCATCCCGGTCAACACCGACGGTGGCTGTCTGGCCAACGGTGAGCCTGTCGGCGCCTCCGGGCTCCGTCAGGTACATGAAGTCGTCCTGCAGTTACGGGGTGCAGCGGGCGACCGGCAGGTCCGCAATGACCCGCGGGTCGGATTCACCCATGTCTACGGAGCTCCGGGCATCAGCGCATGCACGGTGCTGACTTCCTGATCCACTACCGAGAGGTGGCGCATGGCAACGATGATGGCGTCTTCACCACGCGAGACGGCCCCGAGACACCCGAGCTGCTGCGAGGCACCAGACACGAGGCGTAGGTTTCCTGATATCTCCTAGCAAAACTTGCGCGGGCGCTGTACTTCGGCACAGCGATAGGAACAGCATGCCCGATCTCGTTGTCGTCGGTGTCGACGGCAGCGAAACAGCCCTCACCGAAGCCCAGACCGCCGCACGCCTCGCCACCGCGACCGGCGCCGGCCTCCACGTGCTAGCCGCTTTCGACAAACAGGTGCGACCCCGCTGGCGGCGGTAGCGATCGCCGCGCGCTGACCTCAGCTGGAGAAGCGCACACCCAGGCCGAACAGACGGCGGTGGATTTGCGTTTCGTGGCCCCGGACGTCACCGCCAATTCTGCTTGGGCAAGCGGCAGGATCGCCGATGGGGCGGAACGGCGGGCGCGAACCCTCATCGTGGTCGGCAACCGTCGTATATAGGGAATGGGCCGTGTGCCGGTAGCGTCGCGAATTGGGTGGCGCACCATGCGCCCTGCGATGTGTACATCGTCAAGACACCTAAAAACGCCTGCTCATTGCAGTGCCCGGATGTGCGGTTACCCGGGCGCAGCCGCCTTCGGATCCTTCCCATTTGCCGATCACCGGTGAAAGCTTCCAGCCACCACAGCTACCGATCCATCTTGTCGTCCTGCTCTGCACTTTGAGTACTCACACATAACTAGCCGCGTCATGGCCTCCAGCTATTGACAGCAGGCTCGAGCGATTATATAAAAATGTGAACACTTTCATTTAATACGATCAGAGGAATCCGGCGTGATGACCAGCACACCCGCGGCAGACTTCACGGGCGACCTCACCACTCTGCTCCGAGGTGACGGCGGCGCCCTGCAATCCCAGTTCGACCTCTACGAGCAGCTCCGAGCTGACGCTCCGGTGATCGATCTCGGCGACGACATCATCGTGTCCCGACACGCCGATGTTCGTGCCGTGCTCGGCGATACCGAGACGTTTTCATCTGCCCGTGACCGAACAATTTACGGCGGCGGGCCGGTGTCGACATTGTCCGACGAACAGCGTGCGAAGTTGTACGAGCTGGCCGATTTTGAGAGCGGCTGGATGAATGACACGGACGATCCCGTCCACGCCGGGTTACGCGACGTCGTTCAGTTCGCCTTTACTCCACGGCGCATCGCTGCCATGCGCGACCTGATCCAATCGTTCGTCGACGAGCTCCTGATGCCGGCGGACGAACGTGGCGCGATCGAGCTCATCGAAGAGCTTGCTTTCCCACTGCCACTGAACGCGGTCTGTGCCATTCTTGGGATCGGCCGCGAACGCAACGCCGATATCCGCGCCTGGTCGGATGAACTGGCTACAGCATTCGACACCGGTCACACCAATCTCGACGCCGCGTACGCGGCCTACACGAACTTTCGCGGGCTGGTCTCGGAGATCGTCGCAGAGAAGCGCAGCAGCGGGGATTCGACCGACCTCTTCGGTGCCCTTCTCAACAGCAACCCAAACGGGACTCGGCTTACGGAGAAACAGCTCACAGGCATGTTGGTTCTGATGCTCTTTGCGGGACACGAGACGACGACCAATCTGATCGGCAACAGTGTCATTGCGTTGCTGCGCAACCCCACGGAGCTCGAGCGCCTTCGGTCCAACCCATCTCTCGCCGCAGGGGCCGTCCATGAGTTCCTTCGCCACAACGGCTCTGTGCAGTCTGTTCGTCGTGTAGCGCGACGCAACGGTGTGGTGGCGGGCCACCCGGTCGCGCAAGGTCGGTCGGTGCGCCTGTTACTCGCGGCGGCCAATCGCGACGAGGCGGTGTTCACCGACCCGGATCGGCTCGACATCCAGCGCGCCAATGCCGCACAACACGTAGGCCTCGGATACGGGATTCATCGATGCCTCGGAGCGTGGCTCGCACGCATGGAAACCGAGATTGCTGTAACTACCCTCGTCACACGGTACCCGGGCATGAAGCTCTTAGCGCCCGTGGAATTCAAACCGACCTTCACAATGCACGGGCCAAAGCGCCTACACCTCAGCTTGCGGTGACTGCCGATTCCCTAAGGAGACATAACATGCCAGAAGTGATATTCGAGCACGCCGACGGATCATCTCACGTCCAAGAGGTGGAATCCGGCAGTTCCATCATGGAAACCGCAGTGCGAAACGGTATTCCCGGTATCGTCGGCGAATGCGGCGGAGCGTTGAGCTGCTCGACGTGCCATGTCTACTTGGACGAGGACAGCACGGATGCCTTCGAACCAGTAGAAGATCTCGAGGACGAAATGCTCGATGGCGTTGCCACCGAACGTATGCCGCACTCCAGACTCTCGTGTCAGCTTCGGCCGGCAGGTGCTCGTACGCTGCGCGTGCGCACGCCGGAGAGCCAGTACTGATGTCGAGCGGCGCGGTGATCGTCGGAGCAAACCAAGCCGGCGTGCAGCTTGCAATTTCCCTACGCGAGGGGGGATACACCGAATCCATCACCCTGATCAGCGACGAGGGGCATCTCCCCTACCAGCGCCCTCCTCTGTCGAAGGGGCTTCTCCGTGGGACGGCCGACGCCGAATCGTTGATCCTCCGAAATGAGGCGTTTTACTCGGACAACAACATCACGTTGGTCCGTTCTCAGAAAGTGATCGACGTCGATCGCGACGGCCAAGGCGGGCGCGCGCGAACCGACACGGGACAGGTGCACCCGTTCCGACACCTGGCGCTGACTGTAGGAGCCAGGGTCAGGCACATACCCGTTCCGGGGTCGGATCTGGCAGGTGTTCTCTATCTGCGAGATATGGACGACGCGCTGTCCCTGGCAAAGGAACTTGACGACGCCCACGACGTCGTGGTCATTGGAGGCGGATTCATCGGGCTGGAAGCGGCGTCGGCAGCGAACGAAGGTGACCGCCACGTTACGGTAGTCGAGGCAGCCGATCGGCTGATGGCCCGCGCGGTGGACGACAGGATCTCCTCCTACTTCCTTCGAGCGCATCGCGAACGAGGCATCGACGTAGTACTCGGATCGGGCGTTCGGGAACTTATCGGCCTCGACGGCAGAATCCAATCCGTGAGACTTACTGACGGACGAACGTTGTCCGCCAATATCGTCATAGTCGGAATTGGGGTCGACCCGCGAACCGAACTCGCACAGTCAATGGGGCTTGCGTGCGACAACGGCATACTGGTCGACGAAATTTCCGTCGCCTCGGACGGCGCCACGGTCGCAGCCGGGGACTGCGCATCGATGCCGAATCCGACGAACAACCAGTGGGGGCGATGCCGGATCGAGAGTGTCAACAACGCCGTCGAGCAGGCCAAGAACGCAGCGCGGACGTTGCTCGGAGCACCGATGCCGTACCAACTGACCCCGTGGTTTTGGTCGAACCAGGGCAACCTTAAGTTGCAAATCGTCGGCGACGTGTCGCATCCCGAAACGGTCGGGGTGCTTCGAGGCGATTCGAGTTCTGACGCATTTTCGGTCTTGTTCTACCATGACGAACGTCTTGTCGGCGCACAGTGCGTGAACCGTCCGGTCGACTTTGTGAACGTTCGGACAATCTTGGGGAGAACTATGACCGTTCCTCGCACACAGGCATCGGACCTGACAATTTCCCTCAAGAACCTCGCCGTCGACATCTCCACGGGAGCCGTGGCGTGACCCACGAAACCGTCACCCCGGAGGACATCCCGGTGAAAAAGCGACGCGGCCGCCCCGTGAAGAGCAATAGCGCCGAGACCAGGATCAGACTCATCGACTCGGCACGCCACGTGTTCGCGGAACGCGGTTTCGATCGAGCGACAGTCGGCGAAATATGCAAAGGAGCCGACATTGTGGGTAGTGCCTTCTATCGTTATTACCCCGATAAGGAGTCGCTGTACGAGGCCGTATTCAACGCCTCCATCATCCGCCTGTGGGACCTACTCCACATGAGCACAGTCAACCAACGCACCGCCCGCGACGCGTTGACGGCACTCGTCGCAACCGCCGAACGAGCGGGCGACAGTTTGCCATGGTACTCAGAGTTCCTCACCGCGCTCCCAATCGAGACATACCGAAATGCGCGGTTCGCGCCCCTGCTCGAACAACGGACTAATATGCAACGCCGAACCTTCGAGCACATCGCTCGACTCGGTCGAGAGAGCGGCGAATTTTCGGAATTTCGGCCGCAAGGCGAATTCGCAGAACATCTACGCTTGACAGTTATGGGATGGCTCGTCGAACGCAACCTCAACATCGCCCCTGTTCGGGTGGGCTCCGAAGGGCTCCTGCACCTCATCGGTCTAGGTTCTGTTTCCTAGACCGCCAGCTCCTACACCTGCCCGTAGACCTCTGCCGCGCCAAAACGGCAAGGCGTCGTTCCGCCGGACTGTCGGCGACGGCGGACTCGGTGGACGTCGACCTCGCCACCTATTACGGAAACGACGCTCCATTTTGTAATGTGCGGTCGGTCAGTCTTACATCACGTTCTGCTCGCGGGTGAGGCCTTCCTTGTGGCGTCAACGACCTGCGAAACGACGGACCGGGTCTCCGTTGGCGGATTTGAGCTCGGGGTGGGTCTGGTCGCTGGAGACGGTGAAGGTAATCGCTCTTGGTGGATGGGATTCTTCTCCCGGGTGTAGCTGCTCGCACGTCATTGGTCACACGGAAATCCGACGCACGACATCGGGGAATGCCCGCGGCGTACGGACATTCTGTCTAGCAGGGCCGCGGTAGCGGCGGGCCCAGCCGGGGGCATGAGGGCGCAAGAAAATCCGACGTACACCAAGTGCGCGCGAGAGCGCGGCCATCCTCACCGGCGAGGACCCGACCCGATCGGACCGACGGATCATTATGGGCGGACACCGGCTACTTACTTATGATCAGCACGGCGACGGCCGGCATTGCCGTCGCTATGACAGGTGGGTGGTCCGTCGGCGATGACCGCGGCGACCGAGTTACCACCAACAGATGGCAGCGATATCCTTGAGAGCACGCCATCGAGAGGAAGTTCACGGTTGTATCCTGGGCTGATCGTTCCGTCGGGACCAGCCTGCAGGAACTCGAGTCCGACGGAGTGAGTAGACCGTCCGATGGGTGAGGGTGATCCGCTCGACACGCAGCGGTATTGGCTCTCCCCGGCCACGGAGCTGGGAGGCGCCGGCTTCGACGCTGTCCACGAGATCGGCCGAGGCGGCTTCGGCGTGATCTACCGCTGCACACAGACTGCCCTGGACCGCACGGTGGCGGTGAAGGTACTGACCGTCGAACTCGACGACGAGAATCGGGCCCGATTTTTTCGGGAACAGCGGGCGATGGGCCGGCTGACCGGGCATCCGAACATCGTCAACATTTTGCAGGTGGGCGCCACCGACAGCGGGCTTCCCTACATCGTGATGCCGTATCACCCGCAGGATTCGCTGGAGGCCCTGCTCCGGAAAGAGGGTCCGTTGTCGTTAGAGCAGGTTCTTCGGCTCGGGGTGAAGATGGCCGGTGCCGTGGAGTCCGCGCACCGACTCGGAATCCTCCATCGCGACGTCAAACCCGCGAACATTTTGCTGACCGAGTACGGCGAGCCGCAGTTGGCTGACTTCGGGATCGCGCACATCAGCGGCGGCTTCGAGACCGCCACCGGCACCGTCACCGGGTCGCCAGCCTACACAGCTCCGGAGGTCCTCGGGGGTGATTCGCCGGGCCCGGCTGCCGACGTCTACAGTCTCGGGGCCACCCTGTTCAGTGCCCTCACCGGCCATGCCGCGTTCGAACGCCGCAGCGGTGAGCAAGTCGTCGCCCAGTTCCTGCGGATCACGACGCAACTGGCTCCCGACGCGCGTGAGCACGGAGTTCCTGACGACGTGTCCGACGTGATCGCCCGCGCGATGTCCCGGACCCCGGGTCAGCGCCCCGCCAGCGCCGCCGATTTCGGAAGGGAACTGCGAGCCCTTCAGCGAAACCACACATTCCCGGTCGACGAGATGCCCCTCCGCGCGGAACCCAATGCAGAGTTCGACCCAGAGATCGGTGCAAAAGGACGGGCGTCCGGCGGCGACCGACGGTCCATGGCTCCCTCCACGCTGGGCCACACGGGGAGTCTTCCCTTGGAACTGACCAGTTTCATCGGTCGGCGACACGAGCTCACCGAGACGAAGAACCTGCTCACCGGGTCCAGGCTCGTGACACTGACGGGAATCGGCGGTGTTGGCAAGACCCGCCTCGCCATGCGCGTCGCAGCGGTCGTGCAACGCGAGTACACCGACGGCGTGCGACTGATCGAGCTGGGTGAACTGCACAACGGGGCGTCATTGATCGACGCAATGGCCGCTGCCGTCGGGATGCGGGATCACTCGGAGAGGCCGTTGCGCGACGTCCTGCTCGAGTTCATCGCACCGCGAGAACTGCTGCTGGTGTTCGACAACTGCGAACACATAGTGGACGCGGTCGCCGAACTCGCGGGCCTCCTGCTGCACACCTGTCCGCGGTTGCGAATTTTGGCCACCAGCCGCGAACCCCTCGGCATCGGCGGAGAGGTCGTGCTGAGGGTACCCCCACTGGCCGTCCCCGATCCCAACCAGAAGCCCTCTCTTCGCGCGTTACCCAGATATGACGCGGTGACCTTGTTCGCCGAACGCGGCGGCGCCGCCGTTCCCGGATTCGCGCTCACCGAGGACAACGCGGCGGCGGTAGCAGGGATCTGCCACCGGCTCGACGGATTGCCGTTGCCGATCGAACTTGCCGCGGCGCGGTTGCGAGCGATGTCGCCCGAGCAGATCCTCGAGCGGCTGACCGACCGCTACACTTTGCTGACCCGCGGCCGCCGAGGTACACCGACTCGGCAACAGACGCTCCGGTTGTGCATCGACTGGAGCTTCGAACTATGCACCACCCGTGAACAACTGGTGTGGGGGCGGCTGGCGGTCTTCGCGGGCAGCTTCGAACTCGATGCCGCAGAGCAGGTCTGCGGCAAGGGCATGGATCCCGATGAGCTGCTCGACACGCTGACATCCCTTGTGGAGAAGTCGATCCTGATCCGGGAGGAGCACAGGTCGGTGGTGCGTTTCCGGATGCTCGAGACCCTCCGCGAATACGGCCACGAGAAACTCGAGCAGAGTGGCGAGGACAGCGCCCTGCGCCGCCGGCACCGGGACTGGTACGAGGCGTTGGCGCTCGATGCTGAAGCCGAGTGGATCAGCGCCCGCCAGCTCGATTGGATCACCCGACTCAAGCGAGAACAGCCGAACCTGCGGGAGGCCCTCGAGTTTTGCGTTGACAACGATCCCGCCGCGGGCCTGCGCACCGCCGCCGCACTTTTCTGGTTCTGGACCTCGCAGGGCGGATACGGCGAGGAAGGGCGGCGTTGGCTCGACCGCCTGCTGGCCCATGACCCCAGAGAACCAACCGTCGACCGGATCAAGGCATTATTCTCCGACAGTGTGCTGGCAGACGTGCAGGGTGATCTTCAGTCGGGGGCCGCACTCGTAGCGCAGGCACGCGCGCTCACCGCGCAGACCAGCGACCCCGTGATGCTCGGTCTTGTCGCATACGCCGACGGCATGCTGGCACTCTACAGCGGTGACCACGCGCGTGCATGCTCCCAGCTCGAAACCGCCCGCGCGAAATTCCGCGAGCGCGGGGCACGCACGCACGAACCAGGCATCCTCGAAACCACCATCCTGCATCCGTTGGGACTGGCATATGGACTGCATGGATCGACAAAGAAGGCGATCGAATGCCACGAGCGTGTGCTCGCGATTCTGGAAGAGTCCGGTGAGACGTCATATCGATCGCATTCGCTGTGGGCCTTGGGCATTGCCGTGTGGCGAAAAGGCGATACCGATCGCGCGGTCCGGCTTCTCGAACAATCATTAAAGCTAACCAGGCAAGTGCACAGTCGGCGCCTCGCCGCATCATGCCTCGAGGGTTTGGCGTGGATAGCCTTCGAACTGGGTGACGCGCCACGGGCCGCGGTTCTACTGGGGGCCGCCGAAGGATTAGCGCGTACGTTGGACAGCACTGCGGTGATACAGTCCGATCTATTTTCCTACCATCAGAAATACAACCAGCAAGCTCGGCAAAAGCTTGGCGACGAAAAGTTCGCAGCGGCCCACCGCAGGGGCCAACGTCTAGATGTCGACACGGCAATCGCCTACGCCCTCCACGAGGACCCGCCCCGCACCCCTGCACCGGCCACAAACACATCGGTGCGACTGACCAAGAGGGAACGCCAAGTCGCCGACCTGATCGCCGAAGGCCTGACGAATCAGGCCATCGCCGACCGCCTGGTGATCTCACCTCGTACCGCACAAGGCCATGTGGAGCACATCTTGGCCAAACTAGGCTTCACCTCCCGGGCACAGGTCGCGGCCTGGGTCGTGGAACAGACACACAACTAGAACTGACGCAGGCTACCAGGAGTGTCCAAAGAACCGCACGACCACGCCGATACGAACCCGACCGGGGTGGCCCATCAGTCCAGGTGGCGTCGTCAATCGTTAATCCGACCCAGTGAGTAGGCGGACCAGTCGTGCAGTCGAGTTCTGAACGCGTGCAGCCCACTTCTGAAACTGACACTGTGTGTCAGTTTCAGGAATCGCCCGCACGACTTCCTGAGGGTTCCCCGCTGAGTGCAGAGGTGTTCTGATATCGGATGGTCAGGAGTGCTCTGCACGGCAGAGCAGGTATGTACCAACGACGGTTTCGTCCCGTCCACATAGCACCGGCCCTGGCAGGCAACTATTGTCGGCGAGGGTGTCCCGATCGATGTTTCCGCGGGCCAACCCCCCTGGCCGGTGCCCGACATGAAAGCCCTCGACGTCGCCGTCCTGGTGGCGGTGGGGTGGATCGCCACGCCGTGCCGTTTTCGTGGTGGGTGCGGGCCACGCGGTCAGCCTTGCGACGAACATTGCCCGGGCAATCCCGAGGCGGCACCGTCCCGATGTACTTGTCCGTCGCAAACCAACTCGACTCCGGGTTCATCCCTGAGGCTGCACCCTTTGAGTGGACACCCCGGACAATGGTTCTAGGAGAGCCAGGAGGGATGTCGAGGTGGGACGCCAGTCTCTGTACACGGAGGAATTCCGGAAAGACGCGGTCGCGCTGTACCGGGCGGCCGACGGCAAACGCACGTACGCGGCGGTGGCCGCGGATGTGGGCGTCAGTGGCGAAACGCTACGGACGTGGGTCCGCAAGGACACCGCCCGTAACGCGCGCTCGCAGGACCGCAGTACCGGCGCCGACGGGACCGAGGCGGACGAGCTCGCGCGGCTGCGCGCGGAGAATGCGCGGCTGCGCGGTGCGGAAAAGGAATGGCAGCTCGAACGCGAGATTCTGCGCCGGGCAGCCGCGTATTTCGCATCAAGGAGGTGAAGTGAAGACCCGCCGCTGGGACTTCACTTCACCTCCGACCATCGCGCCGAGTTCGGCGTGCAGCGGCTGTGCCGGGTGCTCGGGACCTCCCGCTCCGGCTACTACAAGCACCTGGCCACCGAGCCGGCCCGAGTCGAGCGCCAGGCCGAGGAAGCCGCGACGGTCGCCGAGATCCGCGTCATCCATGCCAAGCACCGCAGCGCCTACGGCGCCCCACGGGTGCACGCCGAACTCCGCTCCCGCGGGCGCAAAATCAACCGCAAGCGGGTGGCCCGGCTGATGCGAATCAACCACGTCGTGGGCCGGCACCTGCGCCGCACCAAGCGCACGACCATCGCGGACAAGTCGGCAACACCGGTCCCGGATCTGGTGATGCGGGACTTCACCGCGACGGCTGTCGATACCAAGTGGTGTGGGGACGTCACCTACATTCCGGTGGGCTCGTCGTGGTTGTATCTGGCGACGGTGATCGACATCTGTTCACGTCGGGTGGTGGGCTGGTCCATCGCCGACCATATGCGTACCGAGCTCGTCACGGACGCGATCGAGATGGCGGTACGCACCCGTGGTGGTGACGTCCGTGGGGTCGTATTCCACAGCGATCGCGGATCCCAGTACACCGCAAAATCTTTCGGTGATGTATGCCGCCGTCATGGGATCCGCCCGAGTCGAGGACGGGTCGGCTCGACTTACGATAACGCTCTCGCCGAGTCGTTCTTCCAAGGACTCAAGAGGGAGTGGCTGCACGGACGGAGTTGGATGTCGAAGTCGCAGGCACGGATGGAGTTGTTCGAGTGGCTCTCGTACTACAACCGGCGTCGCCGTCACTCCGCCCTCGGATACCTCGCCCCAGTCGAGTTCGAACAACAACTGATCGCGTCGTCTACGCTGTCAGTTGCCGCATGAAATCCGGTGTCCACTCTCAAGGGGCAACCTCAACCGGAAGTTCCTGACCTGCTGCTGTCCCGTAGAGGTGGTCCAGTGAAGAATCCCGTATCGGGGCGGCAAACGGTGCGGAACACGCGGGGCGACGACGAATACCAGATCCGCCAGCAAGTCCCGGATTGCACGCTTAACTCATGGAATCCACTCGTTAGAAGTTGAAATCATCCACGAGCCCAAAAGCCCTGCGCGCAACCATGACGAGCCGGGATCGGTCTACACCATGAATAACGACCGGATCGAACCTGCGTGCACTCTCCGGGTATTCGGCTTGCCCATTCTCCCGGCGCCTATCCTGCCGGAGGACGCGTTGATGTCAGGATCGTGGTGACCAGGGCTTCCACTCCCGTCCGCAGGCGGTTGCACCAGCTGGCGTCGTAGCTTCTTCGCCTCGCCTGCCGATACCGTCCTCGTGCCGCTGCGCGCCCAGTCCTCGCCGTTCCAGCCGTGCTCGACTACCGGGCGGAACTGGCCGGTGAGACGTTCGGAAAGCTGTCCTGCGGTCAGTGCCTCGGTGTAATCGGCCAGTTCCTCGACGGCTTGCTCGGCGGTCTCGTCGCAGCCGTCGCATCCGCACGCCGGTAAGGAGAAGTTCTGCCATGCGCCTGCGTGAAGGTATAGGCCGGGGAACGAGGTGAACGTGATCGACAGCGGTGCCTGATCGGGTTTAGCGGGGGTGATCTCCACAAGCTCGAGGGTGGTGACCCTGGTGGAGCGTGTCGGCGGCGCCGGCCCCCGGGTGACGGTTACGGCGAAACGGCGCTGCAGATCGGCGATCAGCGTTTCGGCGGCAGGAATCAACGGCGCAAACCGCCCGGGGTTCGTCACCCGCCCGTACGCCTCTTCTGGTGGATTCTCCACAGCTCGCCTTTCGATGCAGTCCGACATGGCGACGCACTGACACGGACATCGTCGTGGATCGGCCGCATCCTCGGCAACCGACTTTGGTGGGACCCCGCTGCGGCGCCAACGGGACGGGGACGTGATGTCTTTGCCGGTCAGGCCCAGTTGGGGCTACCAGTCGGCCGCGGCCGCCGTGATCTCGCGGGCTCGTTGTGGCCATGCCGGGTCAGTGACCAGTGGGTGGATGACCTCTGCCATGTGAGGGTGGTTGCCGGCGATGTCCAGGCGCGCCAGCAGCCGAGTGATGCGTCGCGGACGGGTGGGCCATCGCCCGCCCGTGGTTTCCACCAGGGCGGCCAGCACGGTCGCGGCTTCGGTATCGTCGAGTTCGACTGGTTCACCGGTCATTCCGCGCAGGCCCCGGCTACCGGTGGTCAGCCAACGGGCGCTCGCCGCTCTTCTGATCGATGCCCGGTACCAGGGATTATGCAGCGACCGCCTCATTCTTCGGGCCTTTCAGTGGGCGTCGCGGAACGCCTGCTCGACCTCGGCGGGGATGCGGCCGCGGGAGGCGAGGTCGTAGCCCTGCTCGGCCGCCCACGCCCGGATTTCCTTGACTTCCCCGCGCCGCCCCACCGGAACGTCGGCAACGGCTGGAACGACGGGTCGGTCGGAGCGGCGTTTGCGGCCACCGGTGCGCGTGGCGTAGTCGATGAAGTAGCCGATTTGCTTGTGGAACTTGGTGGCGTGCTTGCTTTTCAGGTCGATTTCGTAGTCCACCCCGTTGACGGAAAAGGTGATGTTCTCCCCTTCTCCGTCACCGAAGACGGTTCCGTCGATGTCGTCGACGAGTTCGACTATTACCTTCCGCGCCACAGTTCCCCGATTCCTCACGTTTGTCGTTACAGCAGGACAGAACCCTACTGGTGGTTGCGCCTTAACCGGGGGCCAAGCCCTTGGGACGTGTCATTTCCGCAGGTCAATCGCACCGGCGCCTATCGGGCGTGCACGGTAGGGCCGAACCCGAAGTGGAGCGGCGGGCACAGCGCGACGGAGTGCAGGAGTGTGGGGACCTCCGGTCCCCACACAAGAAAGTGCATATACGGGAAGGCACCGAGTAGCTGGCAATGTAGCTCCACCTGATGAGTGTTCACCGTCCCGGGATCACACGTCGACATGGCACCGATTACGGAGTACTGCAGTGCTAACCCACTCGGAACAGGCGGTGGTGCTGCGTGGGCCGGCGTCGCGGTCAGGGACAGGGCGGCGGCCGCCGTGGACACGATGAGGGCGAGGCTCATTCAATCGAAACATGGGATCCTCCGGTAGTGCGGGGCCCGACCCACGTACCATCTCACAGGTCAAGCACCGTCCTCGCGGTGACTCCGGCGCCTTCGCTCGCGGCGGGCATGTCTGGTGATCAGTTTCTGCCGGTTGCCTGGGGCTCGATACATCTCGTCGAGCATCCGGGTTTCGATGTGGGTGTGGTGGCGCAGGATGCGTGTGGCGGCCAGGTACACCAGTTCCTGCCGGGTGGAGCCGAGCCGGTCGGCGAGGGCGTCGAGGTGCACGAGGAGTTCGTCGTCGAGGGCGACGGCGATTCTGGCAGTCAGCGGCTCCGGCCGCAGACCACGCACGGGGGCAACGGCCGTGAGGTCGGCCGTCAGATCGCCCGGGTTGTCGATAAGTCGGCGGACCGCGACACGCACCAGCGCCGAGGTCAACCGTTTCCCGTACTGGTTGGCGAGCTGCTCGACCTCGCGGCGGATCGAGGGGCGGATCGACGCGCTGAACTTCGCCTCGAGCTGGACCGCGGTGCTCTCGGCCAGCAGCACATTCCGGAAGTCACCGGGTGCGGTGAGGAATCGGTGCAGCGCGACGGCGACGAGATCACCCGGTGTCGCCGCATAGGCGGCGGCGAGGGCGTCGAGGCGGTCGGCGGTCGGCGGCTCGAGCCGCACGGTGATTCGCTCGTGCGGCACCTCCCGGGCCTGCGCGGACACGCGGCGGGCCTGCGCGAGAGCAGCTCCGGCGTCCGGGTAGGCGATCAGTCGGCGGATCCCCACCCGCACCAGGGCCGAGACCCGGCGGGGCCCGTACTCGTCGGCGAGCTCGTGCAGTCGGCGTTTGGTGTCCTCGTCCACGAGGAAGGAGTGCGGCTTCCCGAACGGGCGCCCGGCCGGTGACGGCGCCTTCACCGCCGCGGCGGGCACAGTAGCGGCCGCGGTGGTGGTTTTGCGGCGTTCGTTGCGGGCGAGGAGCTGGCCGCGGTTCGCGTCCCCCCGGTAGATCTCGTCGGTCACCGCCTGCTCGAGGCCATGCGGGTGGGCCAGGAGTTGGTGGGCGGCCAGGCGCATCAGTTCGCCGCGATCGGACCCGAGCCGGCGCGCGAGGGCGTCGAGTTGGTCGCGGAGATCGTCATCGAAGTGCACATTCGTGCGTGGGCCGAAGACTTCGGGTGCCAGGTCGCGGACGGCCCCGATCGTGGTGAGGTCTGCGGTGAGGTCGCCGGGGTCGTCGAGGAGCCGGCGTAGTGCGACCCGGAGTGCGGCGGGGGTGAGGACGTCACCGTTGCGGCCGGTGAGCCGGTCCAGCCGCACCAGTGTGGAGGGGTTGACGTGCAGGCGGGTTCGGCGGGTGAGGTCGCCGCGGGCGTCCTCACGGAGCACGTGGGGTCGGAAGCGGCCCGCCGCGGTGAGGAAGCGGTGTGCGGCGACGCGGACGATCGCGCTGCGTTTGGTGTGGTGGTCGCGGGCGAGATCCTCGAGGCGCCGGTCGGTGGCCGGGTCCAGGTCGAAGAATATTTCCACCCGTGGGAGGCTCCGGGCGGCGGCGCAGGCGCGGCGGTACTCGTCGAGTGCGGCGGGTACGCGGTCGGGGTCGGCGAGCAGGCGGTGGGCGGCCACCCGGATCAGGGCGCCGAAGCGGCGGGGGCCGATCCCGGCGGCTATCTCCTCGAGTTGATTTTTGGTCTGCGGATCGAAGCGGAGCGGGATCGGATCGCCGACAGGGACGCGGCCCATGCTGCTGGCGGTCTCGGTCATCGCTGCCGTTCTCCGTTTGGATGGATGTTCGAAAGCTGGTTCGGGATGGGAACCCCAAGCGCCGAGAGGGTGCTGGTCATCCGAACGCAATGCGCCCCAGCACCGGGGGGGTGGCACTGGGGCGCGGGTGTCCAGATCCGGGGGACGCTGGACACGGGGGCGTTCAACAGTGCAAAATTGGGGGGATGCTCTGCGAACGTCGTTGAGTGTACTTCCCACGAAACGGTCGCGCGCACACGCCTCGGCAACGGCCGGTCATCCACACACGATGAGTACCGGGCCTGCGCCGTCTGAAGGGAGGGTCACACCGGGGTCCGGTGTGCGGGTTATGAGTCCGGGGGCAATGCCGAGCCTCGGCCTGGGCAGCACCGTCTGGAGATCCGATCCATAGTGGCGCCGAGAGCGAGAGACCCGAGGACGGCGGCCGCGGAGCCCGCGGCCGCCGTCCTCGGGCGAATCATCTACTCGCGCAACCTTAGTTGTGCTTGTATCCCATCTCTAAACCGTCGAGGTCGAGGTGCTCGAAGACGCCGTGCTCCTGCGACCAGCAGGTGCTGCCGTCGTGGAAGCCGCTGCACTGGTTGTACAGACCCTCGGTGTCGATGGCCGAGGCGGTCGGCGCCAGCGCGAGGCCGGCCGAGGTGATGCCCGCCAGCAGTGCGGCACTGGCGATGAGCTTCTTCATGGGGTTCTCCCTGTCTCGGTGGATTTCTGCTGATGGTGCGGATTTGTGGCCGGTCAGCTGCCCTTGGCAGCTCGGTGGCCGCGATGGTTCAGAGCGGGTTCGGGTCGGTCGACGACCGCGCCGGTGTCGGCGGCGACCTGTGCGGCTCGAAGACGTGGCCCGTCGGGGCGGTGCCGGCGAACAGTGCTTGTCCGGGGGGTTATTCGGCGTCCTGGTCGGCGTGCTCGAGGATCAGATATTGGGCGGAGATCTGCTGATCGACGTCCTTTTTGTTGTCGGTGCCGCTGGCTTCACCGACGTAGCGGCCGTTGGCGACCATGCAGTAGTCCTGTGTGCCGTTGACGGTGTCCTTGGTGACGCACTTGGCGTCGCTCAGCCCGGGCGGGGTGGGGGCGGCGGTGAAGCCCTCGGCGAGGAGATCGTTGTGGAATTCGGTGAGAATGTTGTGGGCGCCGGCGTCGTCCTTGGCCCGGTAGACGGTCGTTTTGTAGACGGCGTTGTGCTCGGATCCGGCGGCGGTGAGGACCTTGTACGTCAGGGGCGGGTTGGTGGAGCGGTGCGCCATGCCGCGGGGGCCGTAGGCGGCCATGTCGTCGCCGAGTTGGGCTTGGGCGTCGTCTTCGGGGATGGCGTAGATGAGGATCTTGTCCTGGTCGATCATGGGCAGTTCCGGGGACTGTCCCCCGTTCTGGGCGCGGGTCGGGGTGGCCGGGAACTGGTCGATCAGCGGTTCCTGCAGGGAGAGGGCCTTCGCGACGGCCTTCGCGGTCCAGTCCTTCTCTGCGGCGGGGGCTTTCGCCCAGGTGTAGAGCAGGTAGTTCCCGTGGGGGGTGAACGCGTTGACCGAGACCTCGGGGCCGGCCGAGAAGTTCGTCTGGCCGGTCGAGACGAGGGTGTTGGGCAGGATGCCGATGTTCTCGGCGGTCTCGAGGCCGGTGCCGTCGTCGACGGTGAGCAGGTTCTGGTGGATCTCGCGTGCGGTGGCGGCGGCGTCGTCGGGGTTGTTGAACCGCATCACCGCCTGCACAACGGACCGGGACGGGTCGGTGGTTTTCGTGGTGGGGGTGGTGGCGGTCGAGACGTAGCCGTAGAGCATCTGGTGGTTGTGGGCGATGTCACCGGCGGCGTCGCTGAGGACGACACCGAGGTTCTTGCCGCTGCGCATCACCATCGTGGGCATCTTCACCGAGGTCAGTTCGGGGTCGATCTCGAAGGGGACGACGGTGAACTCGGCGAGCCGCTGACCATCGACGTCGAGGATCGTCTCCTGGGTGGCCCGCCCGAACTCCGGGGCCGGGGTGGTGGGGTAGCTGCCGGTGTCGAGGGCGGCCGGATCGACCTGCGCGCTCTGGGCGGCGTCGCCGCCGGATTTGCCGGTGGGTTCGGCGGCGTGGTCGTCCGTGCTGGCGCAGCCGGCCAACAACACGGCGGCGGCGAGCACAGCCGCGGCCGGCCTCCACATGGTGGTCCTCATCGTCTTTTCGGTCCCTTCCCTGTTTTTCGTCCCCGCTGGTTGTGTGCGTGTCCAGTTTTGGTGTCGCCGGGCGGGGGCGTGTGGTTCTGGTAGTTGGAGGCCGCGGCCGCCTGGAAGGTTCCCACACCGCGTCAGTGTCCTGCGTCACACAGATCGGGTGTGGGAGGTGGGCTGGGTTGGCGGTGCAGGTCCGGGCCCGCTCACGCTAGGGTTCGAGCGCGCCCGCATACCGGTGCGCGCAGGTCGACGACGGGAAGGGGGTGGGCGTGGAGAGTGCCGCACGCGCCAGGCAGCCGGCCGATGACCTCTCCCCCGCAGCCCCGGCGCCGCCCCGGGAGCGCGCCGAGGTGTTGCTGACGTCGATCACCGGGAAGGTTCTGCGGCCGTTCGGGTATGACGCGATCAGTGATCTCGCCGAGCAGCGGGCCGCCAGTATGGGGCAGACCCGGTCGGTGGTGGTGGTCGGTGAGGTCAAGCGGGGCAAGAGTTCGTTGGTCAATGCGCTGGTCGGGTGGCGGGATGCGTCCCCGGTGGGGGTGGACGTGACGACGTCGACGACGATCAGCTTCGGTGAGGCCACGCCCGAGCAGCCGGGTGGAACGGCGCAGATCCTGTTCCCGGACCGGACCGAGCAAATCCCGCACGCCGATCTGGCGGACTGGGTCTCCTGCGAGGGCGCCCACGTCACCGACGCCCGGGCCCAGGAGTTACCCACCCGGGCGATCGTCCCGGTGCCCGGCAGTCGGCTCGGTGACGTCACCGTGATCGACACTCCGGGGGTGGGCGGGTTGGATCCGTCCTACGCGGTGCTGGCGGAAGCGTCAGCATCGCAGGCGTGTGTGTTGGTGATCGTGTGCGATGCGAGTACCCCGCTGACGGCACCGGAGATGGCGTTCATCGAGCGGACCGGGTCCGCGGTGGAGTCGCTGATCGTGGTGGTCACCAAGACGGACAAGAACATTCGCCGTTGGCGGCTGATCGTCGAGGAGGATCGTGAGCTGCTGGCCCGGCATCTAGGCCGGCAGGTTCCGGTGGTGGGGGTGTCGAGTCTGCGTGCGGTGATCGCCGCGGAGATGCCGCCCGGCCCGGATCGGGACGCAGCGGAGGTGCGGTCGGGGATCACCGAGCTGCGGGAGCTGATCGGGGCGAAACTCGGCATTGCCGAACATCTTCCGGCGATCACCGGGTTGCGGACGGCGGCCGAGGGGTTGGCGACGTTGGCGGCGGATATGCGCACCCAGATCGGGGCGATCACCCGCAGCGGTGAGGTCATCCCGGATCTGACCGCGCAGTTGGCGCAGTTACAGAGCCTGAAAGACCATTCGGCGCAGTGGGAGCAGTATTTGCAGCGGGATCTGACGTTGATTCGTCAGCACGCCACCGATGATCTCGACCGCAGCCTCGACGGTATCCGGGAGAAGTGGACGACCCGGATCAACAAGAACGGGATGGCGGTGTTGCGGCGGAACCCGCAGCATTTCACCGCGGAGATGGAACGCGATTTTCAGGCGGCGATGGCCGGGGCGGTGAATCTGTTCCTCGAGCAGCTCTACACCCAGATCGTGCAACCGAGGTTCGCCTCGGAGGTCATCTGGCACGAAATCTCCGAGAAGGTCCTCGCGACGTTGTCGAACCGCACCCTGGACACGCATCAGGTGGCCGGGAAACGGCAGGGGCTGCTCGATCCGTCGATGATCACCATGGGGGTGATGGGCTCGTCGATGCTCGGCGGTCTGATCGGGGTCTCGGCGATGATGGGGGTCGGTGCGGTCGTCGGCGTGGCGTGGGTGGGGTTCAATCTCGGGTTCAAGGCGATGCGGGCCGGTAAGACGAATCTGCTGGCCTGGTTGCGGGAGACGATCGCGACCACGAAAACGACCACCGCGCGGATGCTCGAATCCACCCTCGCGCTGGCCCGCCCGGAGATCGTGATCCGCTACCGCGAACACGTGAAGACCTCGATCGAAACCCTGCAGAAGCAGATCAAGGACGCCGAGGACACCGCCCGGACGGATAAGGCCACCCGGGAGAAGAAGCTGACCCGTCTGGAGAACAATCTGCGGGTGGTCGAGAACAACATCACCCGCGCCGAAGCGTTGATCACCGAACTGTCCACCCCCGCTCCCCCATCCGCCATGGGGGTGGTGTGCGGTGACGGCCACCCCCACCGCCCCGGCCGGGGATCCGGTGCGCGCGGGTTTGGACCGGGCGTTGCATGCGCTCGCCGCGCTGGCCCCCGATCTGGCCGTGCACGCCAACCGGATCGGCCAGATCCTCTGGTCGCCGCCGCGGATCGTGATCGTCGGCCGCCTCAAGGCCGGCAAATCCACCCTGGTGAACGCCCTGATCGGGGCGCCGGTCGCCGAAACCGCCGCCCTCGAGGCCACCAGCATCGTCGCCGTCTACCAGGATGGTGCCCCCTCCCGCGCGGAGGTGGTGCTACTCGACGGCGGGCGGGCGCCGGTGCACCTGGTCCGCGGGCACACCGCCGAGCTGGGGGTGCCGCCGGAGCAGGTGGCGTACCTGCACCGGTGGTTACCCTCGGCGGCGATCCGCGATTTCACCCTGGTCGACACCCCCGGTCTGGCCACGCTGACCGCCGAGAACGAGGCCCGCACCCGCCGGGTCCTCATCGACGGATACGAGCAGACCCGCACCGCCTCCGTCGACGCCGACGCCGCGGTGTTCCTGTTCGACTCCGCACCCCGCGCCGACGAGATCTCCTTCCTCAAACAGCTCGGGTTCACCCCGCTCAACACCCTCGGGGTGCTCTCGAGGGCGGATGGGTTCGGGGAAGGAGCGTTGGGGCAACGCAACCCGCTCGAGCACGCCCTCGCCCACGCCCGGGTCCTGGCCGGCCGGCTCGCCGACACCGTGATGACGGTGCTGCCGATCGCCGGGTTGCTCGCCGAAACCTCCCACACCGGGGCGCTCACCGAGGCCGACGCCCGCGTCCTGGCGTCGCTGACCGGGCACGGGCCCCTGGACGTCCTCGACCTCCTCGACACCGATACCCCCACCGCCCTGCCTCCCGCGGTACGTGATCGGCTCCTCGATCTGCTCGGCGAGTACGGCATCGTTCATGGCCGCGACGTCGCCGCCCGCGGAGCCGCCGCCCTGAACGAGTGGTTGACCGCGCATTCGGGGATCCCGCAACTGCGGGGAGTGCTCTCGCAGCATCTGGGCCGATTCGCCGCCGTGCACCGGGCCAGCCGGATCATCCGCGAACTCGACCAGCTCGCGTTCAGCCACCCCGCCCGCGACCAGATCCGGGCCGTCGTGGATACCCTGCGCCGCGACCCCGCCCTGCACACCGTCGTGCTGTTCGAACACCTGCGGTCCATGCTCGAGGCCGACCCCCGCTCCCCCGTCACCACCGAACTGCGCCGGCTCCTCGAACACCGCACCCCGGCACGGCAACTCGGGCTGCCCGACAGTGCGGGCCCGGACCAGATCCGGGCAGCGGCGCAGCAGAAGCTGAGTTGGGCGCACACCCAGGCCCTGTCGACCATGACCGCGGCCGAGGACGCCGCCCTGATCGTGCTGGCGCACACCTACAGCACGATCGCCGCCACCTGACCCCACCATGGCGGACCCGATTTTTGGTGTGGCCGGGGTGGGAACCTTTTACCCGCGGCGCGCATCGAACTGTTACCCGCTTGATCGAATCGAAAGACCCCCTTTGTGTGGAAGGACCCCTGTGATGTTCTACCGACCGTCCGAGCCGCTGCCGGTGTGCTGGCGTGACATGATGCCCGGGCGCGGCCGCGCCGTCGTGGTCGTGGTCGCCGGATGTTCTTCGTGGGGTTCGATGTCGGGGGGTAGCAATGTCTAGGCAAGACTGGTTGCTGGGAATCGACTTCGGCACCTCCAACACCGCCGCCGCGCATACCGGTGCGGTCAGCGGTGCGGTGGAAGCGCTGCAGCTCAGCCACAACCGCACCACGATGTCCTCGGCGGTGTTCGTCGAATCACCGGACCAGATCGCGGTCGGGGACGTGGCCACCAACCGCGCCGAAACCAACCCGGCCGCCTACATGCCCTCACCGAAACGGGTGATCGGGCAGGGAGTGGTCAACATCAACGGCTACGAGATCCCGTCGTCGGTGCCGGTTGCCGCGGTCCTCGATTCGGTGATGGCCCGGGCGCGGGCCGCGCACGCCGGGCAAGCGCCCGCCCAGCTGGTGCTCACCCACCCGGAGGCGTGGTCCCCACGCGAGATCCAGGTACTCCTCGACGCGGCCGCCCGGCTCGGTCTCGATGCCTCGCAGGTGACGACGGTGTCCGAGCCGCGGGCGGCGGCGCACTACTATTCGCGCTCGAAGACCCTGCCTCCGGGCGCGAAGATCGCGGTGTTCGACTTCGGTGGCGGCACCCTCGATATCGCTGTGTTGGCCGCGAACGACCGCGGCACCTTCGACGTGGTGGCCGCGCGCGGTGACAACGGGCTCGGCGGGAAGAACTTCGACGCCTACATCCGCCGGTGGGTCGACGAGCAACTCGATGCCCGCAACCCCGAACTCGGTGACTATCTGCGGTCGGCGCCGATCGATGTCCGGCACGCCCTCGATGATTCGATCCGCCGCGCCAAAGAACTGCTGTCGGAGGCGCCGTCGGCGACCATCACCGTCGCCGGCGGCGGGCACACCGAGAAGTTCCAGATCACCCGGGAGGAATTCGAGGAACTCGTCACCCCGGCGTTGGAGAAGGCGGTCACCCTGACCCGGGCCACGCTCGCCGACGCCCACGTCACCGACCCCACCGGGCTGCACGCCCTGTATTTGACCGGCGGGTCCTCCCGGATCCCGATCGTGCAGGAACACCTCAAAGCCCTCGGGCCGATCGCCACCCTCGATGACCCGAAGACCGTGGTCGCTCAGGGGGCGATCGCCGCCGCGGCCCCGATCGTCCGCGGCCTCGGCAACACCACCCTTCCGGGCGGAGCCCCGCCGCGGTACACCCATCCCGACCCACCCCGCAGCACGGGCGGTCCGGCGCCGACGGCACCCATCCCGTCACCAGGTCCCGGCCGGGCGACGACGACCTGGCACCCCACCCCCTCACCGGCACCCACCGGCGCCGGTGCCGGTGCCGGTGCCGGTGCCGGTGCCGGTGCCGGGAGGAAGAAGTCGTTGGTGATCGGCGCCGCAGCCGCAGCGGTCGTGGTGATCGCCGGGGTGATCGGGGCGATCACCCTCACCGGCGGCGACGAGAATGCCGCCGATCCGCCGGTCGCCGCCGACACCGCCGCGCCGGCCGGTGACCCCGCGGCCGCGGAGCCGGCGGGCACCTCCGGGAACGGGAGCACCGAGGTTCCGACCACGAAAGATGCTGTGCTGGCGGCGCTTCCGGCGTCGCTGCGGTCCGAACTGACGGACTGCAAGACCACCGGGGAAACCGAGAACGGTGGCGTGGAGATGCAGTGCACCGTGAAAGAGGGCAGCGCGTTGACCGCCGGGATCTCCGATCAGGACTACCAGTCGATCATCGTCAGCGTCGACGCCGCGGAAGCGAAGAAGCGGGTCCTCGGGATCCGGCAAGGTTTCCAGAACGACACCACCTCGACCGACAACGAGATCGTGGAGAACATTCCGCGGACTGCGGCCGCTCACATCGACGGTCCGGGCTACGCGGGCACCTACTCGATCTGGTACGCCAACGGCTCGACCGGGGTGATGGCCAGCTTCGGCGACGCCCAGGGCCTGGCCGGGGCGAAAACGTTCCTCTCCCGCGCCGGCCTGATCAACTAACCCCCGGAAGAACACGCCAGAAGTTCCCGCGCCCGCCCCGGCTTGTCCGGGGCGGGCGCACCTGTCTTACCGGGCCTTTCACACCGGCTGCGGCCGGTGTGAAAACTTTTTCGGATCTGCCGGGAACCTTTCGGGTCGCTCACCGCATCCAACTCTCGACAACACAAGGGAACTCCGCTTCCCGCCCAGCGACCTTCGACGACAAGGACTGTGACCATGAGCAACCCCCGCAGCGCACAGGACGACCAGAACTCCACCGGCGCCACCTCGCCCAGCCCGAACCTGACCGGGGATCCGCAGGACGCCACCTACACCACCTCCCCCGCCGCGGGTGCGCAGCCGCCCGCGGGTGATCCGATCCCCACCACCGCGGCGGCCCCCACCGGCCGGGAAGCCGGAGCCGATACCGATCTGGGAGCAGGCGCCGGCGGCGAGGCCGTCCCGGGCGTCGGCGGGGAGTATTACTCGCCGCGCGACGTCGACGGCGACGGGGACGTCGACCTGATCCACAGCCGCGTCGAGGGAGTCGAGACCATCACCCATATCGACGAGGACGGTGCCATCACCCTCGTCGAGCAGGACACCGACGGTAACGGCACCTACGAGACCGGGATCGCCCCGACCGCGGGCGGGGTGCGGCTCGCCGAGGACCTCGACGACGACGGAACCGTCGACCTCGCCACCCACCTCGACTCCGCCACCGGTGCACCGGTCCGCCAGGACGTCATCGAGGGCGGGCTGATCACCGACACCCAGTTCGACACCAACTCCGACGGCAACCCGGATCTGCAGGTGATCGACAGCAACGGTGACGGCCGCTTCGACACCGCGGTCCTCGACACCGACGCCGACGGGATCACCAACGACACCCTGGTCGACACCAACGCCGACGGCACCTTCGACCTGCGCACCACCGACACCGACAACGACGGCTCGCAGGAGTCGTTCGACACCGCCACCGACGGGCACCTCGGGTCGATCGAGCAGTTCGAAGCCCTCATCCCCGCCGAGGACCACTACCACGAGCAGGCCGGCACCTACCCCGGCGAGACCCCGGCCGACGTTACGGCCACCGACCTGACCTGACCCCATACCCAACCCGACCCACCCACCACAGCGCCGTCGCACCCCGCCGTCGGTGTGGCCGGCCGGTGGGTGCAACCCCACCCCTGCCACCTGCCGACGTCGGGTGCGGGTCGAACCTCACTCCGGGAGAGCACAATGGATGACATGCACGCGGACCTCACGGCCGCAGCCTGGTCCGCCGGCCCACTCGACGACGACACGTACCTCGGCGAACCGGCCGCGATCGAGGAGGACCTCGACGCGATCCCCGGACCGGTCGAGGACGACCCGTTCGCGGTGCTCGCCGACCCGGCGGCAGCGGTGGATCTGTCCGGCATCGACCTGAGCGCACTCGACCTCGATCTCGACGAGCCGCCGATGCTCCCGCCGCCAGGGGACGAGGCAGAGGTGGACGCAGCCGACCCGGTGCCGGGCACTGAGCCGCAGTCTGCGGTCGAGGGTGCGGGCGGGGACGGAGTGTACGGGGACCCGGTGGAATGGTCGGTGAACTGGTTCTACCAGCAGGTCGACGGCTACTGCGGGCCGTCGAGCGCCGCGCAGGTGATCGCCGAGTACACCGGGGTGGTCATCGACGACCCCCAGCAATTAGTCGACCGGGCCCTCGAACTCGGACTCATGCAAGACGGTGACCCCGCCCGCGGCATGACGTTGCCGAACCTCGAGATCCTCCTCGAAGACCAAGGGGTGCCCTGCACCGTGCAGGACAGCTCGATCGAGGACCTGAAATCCAAGCTCGAGGGCGGCTACGGGGTGATCGCGATGGTCGACTCCGGTGAGATCTGGAACCCGGACACCGAAGCCGGGGAAGACGCGACGGCCGACCACTTCCTCGTCGTCGCCGGCATCGACGAAACCCGCGGGGTGGTGATCCTCTCCGACCCCGGCGCCCCGAACGGCAACCAACTCGAGGTTCCCATCGACCAGTTCGAGGACGCCTGGGCGGATTCGGGCTGCCGGATGCTGGTCGCCGACACCCCCGACCGCGACCTGGCCGACCATCCGGACCCGGCGGCGATGGCGGTGGCCTCCCCCGATCGCCGGTGGGCGATGATCGACCTGTAGTCGCCGGTCGCTACCAGCCGACCACGCATGGGGCGTGCACACTGGAGAGGCCACACCGGATGTCGACGGTGATCGGAAGAAGGCCGGTGATCGGCGGGAACCTTTCGACGATCCGATGCATCCAACTGGTAAGGGTGCGCCGTGGTGGCGCACCGAGACACTGAGGGAAACGAGGTGAGAGCAGCAGTGGACGACGACTCCGTCCTTGCAGCACTGGGGGTATCGGGCAGTGCGCTGCCGCCCGTGCCCGACGATGTGTGGGCGCGCGCGCTCGAGATCGCCCTCGACCCCACCACCGCCCTTGCTGACTCCGATCTCGTCCCCGACATGGACGACGTTCCCGTCGTACCCGAGGACGACGACCTCATCCTGCTTGACGACGAACTCGACACCGACGGTGACGGCGGGGTCACCGCCCTCGATACCGATACCGGCGAACCGGATTTCGACCTCCCGGCGGGCGAGGATCTTCTCGATGACGACAGCGTCGACCCGTCCACGCTCGGCGTCGACGACCCGGCCGATCCCGGCATCGACCTCGGCGGGCACCACGACATCGACCCACTCTGACCACCAACCGATCCTCACCAGCCCCGGGCGTGGTCCGCAGCGGAGTTCCTGGTCGACCTGGCTGTATGTGACGGCGGGTACGATTCCCTCGGCGCCCGGGGGGCGGCGAATACAGTGATCACAGCACGGGGGGAACCAGACATGGACGACGCGGACCTGATCGCGGCATGCCGCGGCGGTGATCATCACGCCTTCGCCGAGCTCGTCGGCCGCTACCGCACCAACGCCTGGCACGTATGCCTGCAGATCACCGGCAACACCCACGACGCCGAAGACGCCCTGCAGGACACCCTCACCGCCGCCTGGCAGAACCTGCCGAAATTCCGCGGCGACGCACGCTTCAACACCTGGCTGCACCGCATCGCCGCCAACGCCGCCCTCGCCGTCGTCCGGCGCCGCAAGAACACCGACAGCCTCGATGACACCGAGGGCGAGTACGGGATCGTCCTCGAAGACCCCGCACCCCGATTCGACGAGCAGGTCGCCACCATCGACGCGGTCCGCCGCGCCCTGGCCCAGCTCCCGGAAGACTTCCGCGTCGCCATCGTGCTCGCCGAATTCGCCTCCCTGCCCTACGCCGACATCGCCGAACACCAAGGCGTCACCGTCGCCACCGTGAAAACCCGAATCCACCGCGCCCGCAAGCAACTGGCCACACTCCTCACACCCGCGACCGATCCGTAGATCGCACGCGCGAGATCCGTTCGCGACGCGTGGTACGTATCGACGGTGACCTACGTTCGTGTTTCCGGCCGTGCGGGAGGATGGGCGGGTGAGTGATTCCGGACTGCTGCCCGACGACTACCGCGACTTCCTCGACCACCTCAAGACACAGGTCCGGCAGGCGCGGGTCCGGGCTACACGAGTGGTCAACACCGAGTTACTCCTGCTGTACTGGGACATCGGCCGCGCAATCCTGGACCGCCAGGAGGCCGAGGGGTGGGGGAGCAAGGTCATCGACAGACTTGCCGTCGACCTGCGTTCGGAGTTTCCCGAAATGCGCGGGTTCTCCCGGAGCAATCTGCACTACATGCGGAAGATCGCCTCGGCGTGGCCGCGGAGTGCATTTGTCCAGCAACCTGTTGGACAAATCCCGTGGGGACACGTGACGGTGCTGATCGACCGTCTCGACGACCAGGGTTCCCGCGACTGGTACGCAGCCGCGGCGTTCGAGCGGGGCTGGTCCCGCAACGTCCTGTCCCATCAGATTCGTAATCGACTCGACCAGCGGATCGGCGCGGCGCCGTCGAACTTCACCGAACACCTGCCCACCGGTGACTCCGACCTGGCGCAGCAACTGGTCCGCGACCCGTATGTCTTCGACTTTCTCGATCTGACCGATCGGGTTGCGGAGCGGGAGCTCGAGGCGGCGCTGATGGCCCGGTTGGAACGGTTTCTGCTCGAGCTCGGGCACGGTTTCGCGTTCATCGGCCGGCAGTACCATTTCGCCGTCGACGGTGACGACTTCTACATCGACCTGCTGTTCTTCAACTGGATCCAGGCCCGTTTCGTTGTGGTCGAGCTGAAGGTCGGCCGGTTCGAGCCCGAGTACGTCGGCAAGCTCGGCTTCTACGTGTCCTGGATCGACGACAACTTGCGCGATCACAACCAGCACGCGCCAACGATCGGGATCCTGCTGTGCGCCGGACGAAATGACAACGTCGTCCGCTATTCCCTGGCGGGAACCACAGCGCCGTTGGCGGTAGCCGACTACACCTATGACACCCTGCCCGCGCCGGTCCGGGAGCTTGTCCCCACCGATGATGAACTGGCTTCCGCAGTGGGCGAGACCCTCACCAATCTGGCGGAGAGCTCGTCATCACGCGCTGACACCGATCAATAGACCAACGGTTGTTGCCACTACTCATGATCACGCCTAGAGGAACGGCATTACGCACTACGGAGCGCCTCGGCTGCCCACGGCACGAATGAAGGAACGGATACGGCTGCGGATCGCCCCAGCCACACTTCGATCTCCTCGACGGCATCGAGCGGGCGGGACATCGGGCGCGGAGTGGGCGGAGATCGGCGAACAGAAACACCCGCGGATACCTGACCCGCCGTGACGACGTGACAGCACCGGGGATTCGTGTGGCTGCCTCCTCGCTGAGGTCCCGGCGCCCACCCCACCGGGGCGGCCCGGACCACATCCACCGGGGCCTGATTCGGTTCCACCTCCGGTTCGATTGCCACAAGCGGACCCTACTGGCGGTCACCGACACGATTGTGCGGCGGGAAACGCATCGCCACCTGCACTTTCAGAGGCTCCTACAGGTCCCTGTCGACTACTCAACTAGTGCACGAGTTCGGCGGCACGTTTGTACAGGTCGATTCCCGGGTCGCTGTCCACGACAAGGCGTGGGGCGTCCGATGACAAGTCCGGGATGACCGAGAGGGTGAGAACCTCGCGGTCGGACAGGTTCGCGGTGTAGCTGACCGTGACTGACTGCTGAGATCCGTCCGGAGTCAACGTGATGATCTGTTTACCCTTCGCCGGGACCCCATTGAGGTCGACTGGGTCGGGAACACGGAAGAACCCTTCACCTCCGGGCGCCCGGAAGGAGCCTGTGTCACACACACTGTCAGCGTCATTGGCGGCGTGAGGTTCCTTCTGCGACTGCAATCCGATGACGATTACTTGCCCTTGACCGGTGAACGTCACCGTTTCTACCGTCGACCCTTCCTGATAGGCCGCCGAGGACTGGAAGGACTGGGCGCATTGTGCAGGCCAGATTTCCATGTCCGCGGTAGAGGGTGTGGCCTTCGCGAGGATTTCCGCGGTCACGGTGGTCACACCAGACGTCTTCGCGGTGTAACCCTCTGGTGCCTGATCCTGCAAGGTGCTCAGAGCTGTCGACGAGGACTCCGACGGATCGTCGGCCGATGCCGAACCACACGCGGCGAGCACGCTGCCCCCGGAGACCACCATCAGCACCGTCACCGCAACCGACGCTGCCCGGTGGCCTTTGCTCGCATGCTCATCCTTTGCGGACATCCGCGTTCTCCTTGTTCCGTCGGGATTGGTGTGTTTCTCACTGAGCTGGCGTGGGCTCACAGCGCGGCGTACTCCGGTGCCGAATTTTCTCATCAGCTTGCCGCCATCGCGGCACCGCCGACAGCGAGCGGAATCCCGAACTGTGGCTGAACAACGACGAGGACACCGACACCCACCACAGCCGCTCCGATACCGACCTTCTCCCATGTCGAGAGCTCGTCATCGTCCTCGGGTTCGGCGGGCTTTGCCGGCGGCTTCGACACGGACGGCGGGGAAGACGCTCTCGGGGCCGGCGGCGGCGCCGAAGGCGACGGCAAGGAGGTTTGCGCCGGTACCGAGGTCGTGATTTCGGTGGGCGGTGCAGTCGGCGCCGCAGAGGAGAGCGGCATCGCGCTCGTCGTCGGCGTCGGTGCGGCCGTTGTCACCGGGATCTCCTGCACGGTCGTCACCGGAATCTCGACCACCGAGGTATCGGGGAACTCCGGTTCCACCTGGGTGGTGACCTCCGGGACCACCTGCTCGGTGAAGATTTCCGGCTGTGTGGTGTACGGGATCTCCGGGTACGCCGTCGGTTGCACAGACGGTTCGGCTGACGGATCCGCTGACGGTGCGACCTCGCGCGTCTCCGGAGAAGGGGGCGCGGGCGAACTTGGCTGACCTGCTCCCGGGATCGCGGTCTGTAGTGCTTGGTTGAGGTAGTACTCGGCAAGGGCTTGGAGGATCGCGAGCTGGGCTTCACGCTCGTAGAGGCACAGCAACTTCCGATCCTCGTCGCTGAACACCGGATTGGGGGTCGTTTTCGGGCCTTCCCAATCACCGATCGACTTCTGCTGCTTCGAGCCGTTCCACTGGGAGTACAGCGGACGCAAATTCTCTCGGGAATCGGCGATCTCGATCTGCTTCTCGAGGGGCAGCTGCATGAACCCCGGTATCTGGATCAGCCGGTTCAGCGAGACGACATGATCTGCCTGCCAGTTCTTTTTCGGCGTATTGACATACTGGTCGCCGTATTTGCCCGCCGCCACATCGTCGGTCACGCGCTGTCGGTTTGCCGGTTTCGGTGCGGCCTTCCTCAGTATGTCGTAGGCCTGGACCTGCGCCGGCGTGAGCGCGGTGCGGTCAGCACCACCGGGTATCAGATCGGGTGTGCAGTCGGCCAGAACCTCCTCGAGCGACCGGCGGGCAGCCTCTTCCTCGAGGGTCTCCGCTTCCTGCCCGTCCGGTACCGACTCACTCTCTGCGGGCACTACCTGTTCGGCATCCGGAACCGACAGGACACCGGACTCGGCCGGGCCCGCCGGTGCAGGTTGCCGCTGCCTTGGAACCACGATCGGGCCGTTGAGGTTCGGTTGAACGGTTAATGGCGAGTTCGCATCGGGATTGGTTTCGGTGACCAACCCCTCGCCTGAGTCGGCCCCGGGATCGACCGGATCAGTCGGATCGAATGGCTCGTTTTCCGGCTCCGGACCAGGGTCGTAGCAGGTGTATGGGGCGGGGGGCGGCGGAACTGGTCCCGGATCACCGGGATGCGCGGACAGCCACGACGACTCCCACGCGTCGTTGTACATCTGTGTTTCTCGTTCGCATCGCTGCGCCGGTGTCTCCGGGGCCCCATACGCCGGTTGCGTGAGCGCCACCACCGGAGCTGCCACCAGTACCGCACACACCAACGCCCGTAGTGCACGTCTCACGATCTCGCCTCTCCCCCGCGCCACGGCTCTCTACAACCACATGACGGGGCCGTAGGCGGCGACGGTGTCATCGAAAGAGTCACTGGTGGTGGAGAAGGTGACGTAGGAGCGGATCGAGACCGGGCCCATGCACCCATCGATCTTGAGGTGCACATTCTTCACTGACACGCCGGCCTTTCCGTTTGCCAGTTCCTTCGTCTTGAACGGCACATCCGTGATCGTGCCGGGCTTGAGTGTCGTCGAGACGTTCGGCTGAACCTGGGCACCGAGGTCGGCTTTCGGCCCGGTGGCCGAGATCCCGATCGAGGGCCCCACCGAGAGGCCAAGGCCCACAGCAAGTCCCGATGAGACATCGATGCCGCAGCCCACCTGATACCCCGTCTCGAGTGATGCCCCGTTCACCGGGGCGTCACCGTTACCGGTGATATCGGCCTCCGCTCGGTACGAGACGAAGCCTTCCCTGCTGAACTGGGAGGCAGCCAGGTTCGGAACCTGATTGACGATCTCTCCGGTCTTGCGGATGTTCAGTACCCAGCCGTCGCCGGTAGTGGTGGTTTCGAACGCGTCGGGAACCGGATTCGGCTCCGCCGAGCCTGTGCCCGCGGCAAGTACCACAGCCCCTACGGCCACAATCGACCCGATACTCAACCCGCGCAGCACTCTGACAGCAACCGACATGACTATCCCCCTCGTGAAACGTGAATCAGGGGGCAGGCACGCCGAATTGTTGCCCCGCGACCCCCCGCACGGCTCCGCGAACGGTAACAGACAAACAACCCCAGCTACCTTCCCGCTGTGACAGGTCACCGCGAATACAACCCCGGCGTTGGGGCAAGGAACAGTTGCTAAAGTCATGGGGGGAGAGGCTCGGTCACGCGCATAATTCCCGGGGGCGAGCCCGTCGCAGAACGAAGGATCAGGAAGGGTGTGGCTTGTGACCACTAACCAAGAATTTGTACAACTTCTGGCGACGCGGCATCCGTTCCACGATCTCGAAGCAATTGACGCCGGCCAGTTGAGCGACGACGAGGTTGGCACCATCCCCCGATGGTGGATCGACGCGCAAACCTCGAGCAATCCCGTCGACGTCGCGCTCCGGGCGTGGGAGAACGCGCTCCCCGGGCAACTCCCGCGCATCACCCGGATCATCCGGGACGCCGCACCCGCCATCAGACTGTGCCGCGCGACCCTCTCCGAGGGTGGCCGGACCGCGATGGTGCTGGCCTACATCTTCGGGAAAGCCAATCCATCATACTTTCAAGTCGCATACGGGCTAGCGCCGCTGCCGCAGAACGAAATTCCGTTGTTCACTGCCGGGATCGATCACGGGCTCAGAACGTTCTATACGACCGTGCAGAACGGATTCTTCAACGAGGACCCCATCGGCCTGATGCCAGCTCAAGACATGCCGCGGATTTCGAACTTTGGGGAGGCAGCCGATTTCGAGTACGTCGGGCAATCACGGGACCCGGTGAACAACGAACTCCGTTTCGTGGAGATCGTGAAATCAGAGCTACCCGACATCGACCAACTCGTCGGCGTCTGCCGCGACGCCTCCGACAACGCAGTCGCTCTGGATACACGCGACGACACCGGTCGAGTCTGGGAAATGTGGCACGGAGGCCTCGAACGCGTCGACAAAACCCTTTGGGAGGCGATCGACGAATGGGTAACACGCCTGTTCGGCATCGATGACAACCAGTGACAACTGGTTTCACCTCCACCCGACCCGCACAGAGACAGCGCATGATGCCACCACTGCTCGTCCGCGCGATAGGGCGTCGTGTCCTCGCGTGCGACTCGTAACCTGGGAGCAACGCGCGTTCCCATGAAGTCTCGCTTTCCTCGCGGGACCAGAAGACACAGCGGACGGTGATCGGGTTATCCCCTACTTTCGTAGGGCGGAGTTAATCCGGTGCTCATCCACCCCGCCTCAACTTCATGGTCCCCAACCGTGGCTACCGGCTCTTCGGTGACGCACCTGCCACCGCGACCTTCCTGCACGGGGCAGACCTAGGCCGGGTTCGCTTCAGCAGGTATGCAGAACTTGCGTCATTGCGTCCTTCTCGGCCTGGGTCACCCACAACCGGTAGAGGGCCTTCACATCGATCTGCCGGGAGACGTAGGTGCACCGGTAGCTCTTGTTCGGCGGCAACCAGGATGCAGCGTCGGAATCAGACTTCTTCGAATTGGTGGGCCCATCCACCGCCCGCAGGTTCCGTGGGTCGTTGGCCAGGTCGCGGCGCTGCTCGGGGCTCAGTTGCTGGGCGCCCTTCTGCCACGCATCGGACAGAGCGACGACGTGATCGATCTGCACCGCGGTGGAGGTGTCCTGGCCGCGGACGAACGCGATGGTGGTGCCAGTGTAGGGGTCGTGCAGGGTGCCGGTCGCTACCACGCAGTCCCGGGTACTGAACTTGTACGTCAGGTCCACCAGGTCGCGGCGCAGGATGTCGTTGCGGGTGTCGCACCCGTTGTGGCCGCCTCGACACCGTTGTCGTCGGACCACGACGGGCCGAACTGCTCACGGGTGTAGCCGGTTTTCGGGGCGCGACCCTTGACCGCCAGGGTGTCGAGCTTCGCCAACGCCGGCGCCGCATCAAAGCCCACCGACGGGGGGTCGGTGCGTCCCCGAGCGATTGGATTTCCGGGTTCGCATCAGCGATAGCCGAGCACCCAGTCAGGCCGAGCACGGTGACCGCACCGAGAGCAAGCAGAGCGGACCGGGGTCGATGGCGCATGCGTCTGTTCTCCTGTTACCTGTGTGACTGTTGTGCACACGAGTATCGCCGGTACCTCCGACAATCGCGGTAGCAGCCCCGGCTGAAATGCAGTGACAGGTGCCGAACGTGAGAATCCGGCGTCTCTGACAGCTCGGGTCAGGCTGTGTGACGGATCAGCCGCCAGCCGCGGCGTGCGGCGACGAGACCGGAGACCGCCCCGAGGACCGCGCTGAAAATCAGGCCCGCCGCGAGGAACGGCATGGGATTCACGGAGTCAATATCTCCTACGACTCCCTCGGAGGAGAACGGATCGCCCACATAGCCCACGGAGAAGCGCACCGGGTACGACAGCCACCAGGCGAGCAGGACCGTACACATCAGGCCCGCACCGAGCCCGAGGGCCGTTCCGATCAGTATCAGTGTCCGCACACGATCAACTTCGTAAACGTCGGCTGTGCTGTTACCGACGTCGTCCGAATGCCGCACGGCGCCGTCATCGTCCGGCAGTTCGGTCCTCGCCTGCCCAAATCCGTTGGCAGAGGCCCTCCGACTTGGCCCCTGCAGAGGAAAAGTTTGCTCACCTGGTCTTTTGGGCAAGATGTTGCGGAAATGCTTTTTGCGCAGCGTCGATACCCGGCCGTTCGTGCGCGTTATACCTGTCCCGGCTCAGTACATCCGATGCCGGTATGCCTGGATCTCCGGCGCCTACCCCGTCAACGCACGGGGCTCCACCTTGCGGAGCGGGCGAACAACACGACAGCGGTTCCACGCGCATCAAATCGATTGAGCCGGAGACGGACGCGGCGACTCGATGAACACGATGCACAGCCGGGTGAAAGCTTCCTTGTGGCATCAGTGTCACTGAGCGAGAACAGCATCCGTTTCGATTCCGTTCTCTGACATACCGAGACGACATGTCCTCTCGGAATCAGATCCAGTCGATGTGGACCGAGTCGATGTGGTCGAAGTGGAATCCGAACTGGTCGCTGTACCTGTCGAAGCCTTTGTTCTCGGGGTAGTCGAGGGTGGCGTGCCGCTCCAATAGGGCGACGACCCGGGCGTGATCATCATTGGCGAGGGCGGCGGCGAGTTCGCGTGACTCCTCACTGGTGAAGGGGGTGTCGGAGTTCGCGAAGTCCAGGGTGCGGACCCGGTAGTCGTAGCCCTCGTCGGCGCCGTTGCGGACCATCACACCGCCCTTGACCCGGATCACCGCGGTCTTCGGGGTTCCGTCCGGGCGCAGCACCCCGGCACGGGCCATGATGTCCTGCGCCTTCACATTCTTGAGTTTTTTGCTGGCGTCGGCCCGTAACTCGTTCGTCTCCCCCGACCGGTACCGGGACACCGCGGAGCGGGACCGCCCGATCTTCTGTGCGACGGCATCGAGACCACCCAATCGTTCGATCGCCGCCCGCCGTTGCGCCCGCTCGAGAACATCCGCATGCGGGATACGGCCCTGGTGCGCCCACCGGCGCAACGTGCGATCCGACGGTGGGGTGCGGCCGGCATCGATCGCCGCCTGCCGCAGACCCTCGTTGCCCAATTCCTGGCGCAACTGTCTGACCGAGACCTTGCTGGTCAGTCCGGCCAGTCCCCCGGTTTTGACTTGCTTCGACTTCTCGACCCCGCTCGTCGCGGCGGTGGCCACCGACACCTTGAGGCCGTCGAGGCCGACCGCCTGCTGCGCCGGCTTCTTCGTCCGCGGCCTCGGCAGATGCAGGGCCATCAAAGCACCCCGTTCTCTTCGTCGGCGTCCTCGTCGTCGGCGTCGTGGTCGTTGTCGGTGAGGGCGGCCTTGATCGCGAGGTTCACCTCGTGCACGTCCGCAGCCGACGCCAGTGCGCCGCGGAGGGTGTCGGTGAGGAGGGTGTCTTTTTCGACCGTCATCTTCCCCAGCGCCTGACTCGGGTCGGCAATGTTCTCACCACCGGGGAGGAGGTAGACCCAGGAGTCGGTGACGGTGCGGACCGGCCACCGATGGTGTTCGCGGGCGATCCGCATCGCGACGCGGCGGCCGCGCCACCGGCAGTGCGCGATGATCGCCGCGCGCCAGAGCGGTTGGTGGTGGTGTTGCATCTGTTTGGCGGTCCACATGTCCGGGTTGACCATCCGCCCGATGTACCCCTTGTAGCAGGACCCGAGAAACCCCTTCATCGCCGCATCCCGGGTGTCCACCGAAACCTTGCGGGCCTCGCGCAGGATCTTCGCCCACTTGTCCAGCACGCGCCCCTGCTGCGGGTACACCCAGGCCTCGGTGATGTCGAGGTCGTCGAGATCGGCACCGATACCACCATCAGCGATCGGCTCCCGAAGGGCATCGAGGCTGACCGAGGTGACCCAGGTCTGCACCGGCTGATCCGCAAGCATATGGGGGTGCGGCAGCGGTAGTTTCTCGGGCAGCGACAAGGTTTGCCCGGCCGGGAGGGTGATCCGCCACAACCCGAACGGGGTGCCCTTGTCCCCCACCGCCGCGGCAGCGGCCTTGTCACCAGTGAAATGTGTGGGTTGGCCGTAGCCGAGTTCGAGCATCCCGGCCGAGGCCAAATAGGCGGCGCGTTGATCGATCGACACCAACCGGTCCGCACCCTCCAAATCCTCGGTGTCGGGGACCCGGGTCCACCCGGCCGCGGGTTCGAGGTCCCCGCGCGGCGGGCCGTCGAGCGGCGGGACCGCGCCCGCGGTGGTGACCACGATCCCTTTACCGCTGCGGGTGCGTTCCCGTTTAATTTTGTCGACGATCGCGGCGCCGGTGCGGGCCGGTGTCGGCCCGGGAAGCACCCCGAGATGCTGCGCGCACCACGCCAGCCGGCGCCCGAGTTCCCGGGCGGCCGGGAGGTCGTCGTCCGGGAGATACGTTCCGGCGGTCGGTGAGCCGAGGACACCCATATCGCCGACCCGGTTGTGCCAGCCGAAGTCCTTGTTCCAATAGGTCCACACATACGGTTCGATCACCACATCGACCATCGAGGTGAACTTCCCGATCGTGCGGGACAGGTGCACCACATGCCCGGGTTCGCCGCGCAGCTCCCACCCCGCACTGAGCAGCGGGGGGAGGGTGGCATGCAGGGTGGCGGTCAACTCGGTTGCGGCGCGTAACCGCAACGCTTCCATGTCGTCGACGTCGTCCTCACTGCCCGGATCGATGACCCACCCGAGTAGCTCACACGCAGCCAACCCGACGACCCAGATCTGCGCGGGTGCCCCCAACGGGGTCAGCGAGGCCCAGCGAATCAGCTTGTCCAGCTTCTCGAGTGAATCGACCGGACCGGTCAACTCCCGCCCAGACGGGGTATACGTTCCCGCGGCGGTCACGATCAGGGCATGCCCATCCGCGGCCTCACCCGCCGGCAGTGCCTCCCACACCGGTGGGTCGGCCGCGTCGCCGTCGGCTGCGTTGTGATCCACGTCGGCGGGGTCCACGTCGGGTGACTGCGGGGTCGTGGGAGTTTCGGTGCTGTCCCCCTGCTCGTGCGATCCAGCGGCCCCCTGCTCGTGTGATCCAGCGTCCCCTAGCTCGTGTGACTCGGGGTGTGTGGCGACGGCTGGTTCCGAGCCCGACTCATCGGTTACACCCGCCTGGCAGGTTGCGGTGGGGAGACCGTCTTTTTCAGCGGATTCGGGGGTGGTCGTCGGGGTGGTGTCGGGCAGTGTGAACAGGGGAATTTGCTCCCACGGGGAGCTCATGACTCCTGCTCGGCGATCCGGCCGTCATGATCTGCCGGTGGGACACGGTAGCGGTCGAAGAACTCCTGCAGGGCAACGTCCACGACATTGGTCACCGTGGATTGACGATCCTTCACCAGCCAGTTCAACCGCGCCTCCGTCGAGGCCAAGACCCGGGTGTTCAGCGGAACCTTCGTCGGCCCCTTCCGCGGCTCCAACTTCGCCGTCAGCTCCGGACTCGGCGTTCCCGACCCAGAGACGCCCCCCGCATCGGGACCGCGCTTCCCCGACCGAGCGGCCCCGCGCCCGCCCCCGGTCGCGCGGCGGGCACCGCCCCCGGTGTTTCCCACCTTCGCCATACCCACCCACTCGTCTTCGCCCGTGTTACTTCGGTTAAGTCATCCTACCCACTACTTGCCTTCTCGCGTGTATCTACGCGCGCAGAGTTGCATGCATATGTTCGTGCAGAGTTGGTGTGGGACAGTTGGGACGGGATTGACACGTATTGCCCGCCCGGGCCGGTGGAGGGTTACCGTCTGTCGGTATGGGGACCACCTTCCACGGGCCGAGCCCGTGGCCGCACATCACCCGCGCCATCCGCACCCGCGGCGCACGGTACGCCGCGATCGGCTACCTCGGCCAGGACGCACCCAAGCTACTCCCGCTGCGCGCCGGGGACCTGTTGGTCGTCAACGCCTCCAAGGCCGCTATCCGGGCACACGCCACCTCCCCCGCCGCCCTCGCGTACTACCTGAACAAGGGGGTGCGGGTGCTGTCGTCACCGACCCTGCACGCCAAAGTGATCGCCACCACCACCCGGGCGGTGATCGGATCGGCAAACGCATCCGAAAATTCCACACTCGCCGACGACGCCGTGGTCATCACCGACCACCCCGACATCATCGCCGGTGTCCGCAAGTTCATCGACAACCTCGACGAGATCACCGAGGTCGATCAGGTGTTCCTCGACAACGCCATCCTCGAATGGGAGATCGGCCGCGCCGTCCCACTGCCCGGGGTCACCGGCCGCGTCCGCACCGACACAGACTTCCTCCCCACCCCGGTGACCCGGATGTTCGTCACACACGCCGCCGATTACGAACCCACCGACACCGAACAACAGATCCTCGACCAGCAGCGCGACCGGCACAACGCCGCCGGCGGGCCGGCAGCGAAGTACCAACTCGAATCACTCCGCCTCGACACACCCGGCACCATCCGGCGCGGCGACGTCATCGTCTTCGTCTCCACCGACGAGTGGATCCACCCGCCAGCCGTGGTGACCTCCGATCCGATGCGCATCCCACGGTCAGGTGGAGCGGTGTTGTTCTTCCTCCGCACCCGCACCGACCTGCCACCTGCGCCCCTCACCGACGCCGAGAAGACGCTGACCGACCTCGGGCACCCCGGCTCACGGCTGCGGACCAACCACTACGTCCGCTCCCCGAGCCTGCGGACCGCGCTGCTTGCACTATGGGACCTCTGAGCCCTCAGCGAGCCTGTACCTGCGTGTGAATCTGCTCCGCGGAACCGAAGAACCTCACAGTTGAAACGCTAGACGGCGCTAGAAACCGCGACACGTTGCCCGCGGCTCTGAGCGAACACCTATGCGGTGCTGCAGGCCTTCGGATTTCACCCCGGTAGCACTCCCCTGCCCGGGAAAAATGAAAGTAGCGCGCCTCTCTTCAACCTGGCCGCCGCGACGACGTCCCCGGTTCACGACAGGCCGCAGAAATCGTTAGCACTCTACCGACGCGAGTGCTAAATTCGGCGTAACCGATGACACGGACCCCCGAGAACCTCTGGGCCCAAACACAGTCCCTAGGTGCAGCCCAATCGCAGCTGTTCCGGCCGGGGCAGTGACTGGACGGCTGCCCTGGATCGATGGGCACCTCCGTCTCGTCGCGTGACGGCCGGGCCACCCGAGGCAATGGAGGAGGGATCATGACCGCTACCCCGCGCCACTCAGGTGCCAACAGCAACGGAGGCCCCTCCACGCCTGCAGGGCCGCGAGTACCGCACGGGCGATCACGGTTACCCTCCGTGTCGTTCGCCCTGGGCGCGTTGTCCATCGCGTCGTTCTGGGTGTCCGGACTCGGGTTCGCCCTGGGTGTGAGCGCGGTGGTGTGCGGCGTACTCGCCGCCTCCCAGCCCGGTGTAGCGGACGACGAGCCCGCATCGCTGCGGGCGCTGCTCGGAGTCGTCGCCGGAGTCGCGGGAATCACGATGTCCTCTATCGCTCTTTTTCCGGTGCTGGCGGACCTGTGATCGGCACACCAGCCCATCACCTCCTGTTCTCCACCTTCGAAAGGATCCGCACCGCCCGTGACCGTCGCCGCCGGCCCGCATCTCCCCACCACACAGACTTCTCCCGACGCCGACTTGGACGACGGCACGCGACACTGCGCGGCGCTTCTCGAGTCATGGGAAGCGGGCTTCGCCGTGACCATCGGCCTGGCGCTGCTCACGACCCTCGTGTGTGCCGTTCTAGGATCGTTCCCGCTGGCCCTTCTCGTACTCGTCGCGATCGTCGGCGTTGCCGGCCTGATTGCCGCTGTCCTCTGACGCCGCTACCTGGCCGCATCTTGCCCGGCGTCAGGGCGATACGCACCGGACACCGCTCCCGCCGCGCCGTCGAAGCCGCACACCCCGAACCCAGCAACTCCCAGAACTACCATCGAAGGCAGACGGATACAGGACATCCCGGTTGTGCGCTTCGAACGCGTGGTGCGTGGGGTGCAATACCGAGGCGACTTCGGCCGGCAGGTTGCCCCGTGGCTTTCGGTGCACACCAACGGCGCGAAGCGTGCCCGCGTCGGCGAAGTCGGCATGTAGCTGGCACGGGGCCGGGGAAGTCCCGACACGGGCAACGTTCCCCGCGGCGGCTATCTTGACACCGCACACGCCTGCAAATGGTTGGAGAACATGTGAGGAATCTGATCGGTCGGTGGCGGATCGTGGAGATGGAGGCGTGGGACCGTGATGCCATCGACCTCGTCGAACCTGGCTTCATCGAGTTCGCTGGCGACGGGACCGGCCAGTTCGGCTTCGTCGCCGTCCGCGGTTGGATGGACTGCCGGAACGCCGAACGCGAGTCCCGCACCGCGGTGGAGTTCAGTTGGGAGGGGGACGACGACGGCGACCAGGTCAGTGGGCGTGGTTGGGCTGCTCTGGTGGGTGACGCAATGCTCGAGGGGCACCTGTTCATCCATCGAGGCGAAGATTCGGGCTTCCGGGCGGAGCCGTTTGTCCGTTCTGGTCGGCGGGATGGGTGATGATGAGTGCCAGTATTACGAATTCCTCGCCGGGACCGTGATTGGACGATCGCTACCGCGCTGAGGGCTGGCCCCTGCTTACCCGCACGGATCTGGGCACCAGCTCGTCAACTAGTTGCGCTGGGACAACTTTCGGGTTGATGGAGCGCTACTACGACGCACAGCTCTATCAGGGCAAACCGGGGAACACAGCGAATCATGCTTTGCCCACCGTACGGCCTGATCGACATCGACGACCGCGTGACTATAGCGTCGGCGACAAACATAAGGGCCCGGGCCGCAGCCAAATACTCCTCACCTGACCGACCAAGCGAGGACGAGGCCAGTGACTTCGATTCTGACGCCGTCGCACCGACGTCGGCTTCTGTCAGAGTCCGCGCCGAACCACCCGGCGATTGCGGGGGTGGTCTCGATGTCGCAGGGGTCCGCAGTTCTCACGTTCGAAGCCCAAGAACTTCAGAGTTGGCCGCCCGGCTCGCGTCCCATGTTCTTAAACCCGTTGATCCGCGACTGGGCCGGATCCCAACAATCACAAACACGTCGAGCATGACCGACCGGGTACTGCGGCACCGCCACGGCCATCGACGTCGTCGGCAACCTCTGGCACTACCACTTTCTGGAGCCGATCCGCGGGACGCCCATCGTTACCTTCGAGCGGTAGGTGCGATAGTCGTCGCCGAACGTACCGACCAAATCGTGATTCTTAAAGCGACCCGCCAGGATGCGTCCAGTGACGCTAACCGCGAACGACATTCGATCCCACTCATCGCCGGCACCACTGAAGCGCGACCACCAACTTGATGTGTAGCGGGAGCGGATCAGCAGCTTCAGTATCGGTCCGGACATATCTGATGCGAGCCGCCTTTCGCTCTCAATCCGCTCGCTGGGTGCAGCCCGAACAGATCGAAGTGGTCGACAGTGGCACCCAACCGAGATCAACCATTACCGGAAACGGTGCGTGGCGTACGACACATTCTCGGGATGGACGCTGTGTGCGTCATACGATCTGTCTCGCACCGGCTGATCCGATGCGTAGGACGGCGGTGCCGCAACCCGTGAGCTGAATTTCGTTCAGCCGTCACGCTTCGCGCTGCATGACCGATCCTCGACTGCCGGTGTCGCGGCCCCGCCGTCCGCCAGCTCCGGCGGGGTCCCGCGTGCCCGACTTCGGCGACAATGCACCCTTCGGTCGTCTTCGCGATACGGTGCAGACCCCCGTTCCCAGTTCGAGTATGAAAACCCATTCCAACCCTCAAGAAACCACCAAGCCTGATCCTGATAGTGATCGGCGAGTGTTCCGAAGGTCTCACAGGCATCGAATTGCATTGCAGTGGAACTACTTGCACTTCTATAGAATCGTCGACTCGGGTGTCATCAACTTTACCCTTCCGTAGGAATAGGACCCCTTCCGGGGGCATGTACCACTCGCCCGACCTCGATGTCGCGGCACAACCTTCGCGAGCAGAAGCGGGCGAAGGCCTCATCAAGCCGCTCCTTTGAAACGAAGCTCTAGCGATTGCCGCTATCCGCCTGGGCGCCATACCGACTCTCATTATGGTCGAACCCGTTCCGAGTTCTTGTCCCTCGGCTCGTGCAGATGCTCCACCATCCCCGCCGTACGGCATGATGCACGGTGCATCACCGGCCTACCGCGTGATGCACGGTGCATCACCGCGTGACCGCTACTCAGACAAGAGCGAAAACGTGGCACAGAGCGAGGGGCAGTTCATTTCGCGCTTTGTCTTACCCAACACGCATGCCGCCCAGTCGACTCTTCCCGCTGGCCTTCCGTGTCGCAGCGCCTGGCGCCCCGCTACCGCTCGCCCAGCCAGCGAGCATGGTCATAGCGCATCCCGCTTGGTCAACCTGCGTATGCTCTCCCTCATCTCCAGCAATCCGACGCCGCTATTGAGGACCGGTGATGACCCAGGCCCCGAGCGGCGGACTTCCCGCCCCCATTCGCATGATCATCGGTGGCGCGGCCATAAAGTCGGGCCGATCGTGGACAACCGCACACCAAATCGTCTCGCCCTTGCCGCGATCTACTTCGCATTGCCTCGACGTACCATCTGCGGTTGGGCTGCTTGAAGGAGCACCGCACAGGTCGCCCGCCTGTGCGGCCATCTGTCGCTGATCTTAGTAGTACTGCCACTCGCCAGATTTGAATCCGTTACGCGCACCCCATTTGTCGCGGCCATTATCTGGAAACGGTAACAGCTAATCCGTTCTGCTATCCGGGAAGTCGATAGCTTGACGACCTTCCGGATCGGTCACCTCGCGGGTGATGCACGGTGCATCACCCAGCATCCAGCTGATGCAGCGTGCATCACGGTGACTTACCGACCCTGCATGGGATCGGTCCCGTTCCATCAATATCGCGATCGAGGGAGATGAAGCGACTTCCTGGGAGTCGAACCGCCATGATGGGCACCATCAACCGCCCATCTCATCGCGGAGCTTGCGTTTGGCGCGGCTTTGGGAGTCGCGCCAACGCAGTCTATTTCTGGACTCCCAATCGGACTCGAATGTCGCGAGAGGGTTTCGCGGGCGCGTCCATATGCCCAACCAAATCAACTGCAACCCTTCCGTTAGCTAAGGAATGAGCAACGCCCCTCCGGTGAAAGCTCGTCGACAATGACGCACCGCTGTTCGCCGTGGGATTGAAGCGTTTGCATCCCACACTGGTTGCCAACAAGTATGGTTTGGCCGTCGTGAATTCCCGTCGGTTCGTGCATCGTCCTGCAGGACGCAGCATCGGACTCATGCGACCCGCACGAAAGCTCGCCAGTCGCCACCTTTGCCCTTGCTCGCAACCCCCGACCTGGTTGACCGAAAATTGCAGAGTTGTCTTCTTGCTCGCGGGGACCGCTTCGATCTCGGCGGGTCGCCAACAAGAACAGATGAGGAACGACGCACGTGAAGTCCACCGCGAAATCACCGGCAATCCCCAGTCGAGCAACCATCAACACGCGCAAAATCTGCAGCTCAGCCACGTTGATGGATTCGACCGGCTCATCCTGCGTATCGGTGGGAGCGCACTATTCGTTGTAAATCAGGCCGGCGACGGACCGATGGAACATTCGGGTAAGAACCACCGGACGGAGTCAGCTAGAAGACCTCACTTCGGCGATGCCCACGATATGGTCGATCACGCAACACAGCCATTTAGTGGGGTGCCGACACCCTATTGGCTGGCTGCGGCCAAACGCTACGACCTATTCATACTCGAGAACAACTGCAATGGGTGAGCAACGACCGCTTCAACTTGGTGGAGACACTCTTCCATTTTGGAATTATGTGGATATGGGGGTTTTGACGGCTTACGCTTCGTCGTCGAGCCCGGGCTGACGCTCGACCTTCGTGCTCCGGTAGAGCGTCGCGTTCGCGTAGCACCGAAACCCCTGCCGCCTCGACCTATTCGCAGAAGATACCGCGATGCCCGGCGGCCGATGGCCTTGACTCGCCATCCCGAAGTCGTGCGTAACTCGATGTATCACCTACTTTCTTTCATCACGTGACGTTTCAGGGGTGGTGTCATTACCTACCCGGACGCCAAGCTGTTTGATCAAATATTTTTGTCTTGGGCAGGGTCCCGATCGCATACGATTCGGAGCCAGATTCACGTCGGGAGGGCTTCCGCGCGTCATTTTCGGGTTTTATTTAACTCGGCGTGTCGCTGCGCGGTTTAGTTAAACCGAAAGAGCAGGATTTAAGGTATGACAACTCGGAAAAGTCGGGGCGGGCGCCCAGCCCGCGACGTCGCCGTTCGCCATATCGGGGTTGAGTTTCCCGCGGAGATCGCCGACCGGATTCTCGCACCGGTTGACGATGGTCGGGTTAAGACAATCACCGACAGAATGATCGCGCTCGTTCAGCTGGCACTCGAGAACGAGCCAGCGATTCCGGCGCAGGCCAGACAGGAAGAGTTGCCAATGACGGGCTGAACAGAGCCCAGAAAAGGCGAAACCCCCCTTCGCTCGCCAGCTCCGGGGGTTCCGCTCGTCGTACAAACCGCCACGCAATGGAGGAGGTCTGCCTTCTATGAGTATAGAACGCGCGATTCGTCGTGCGCACGCGACACGACGTGATATTGGTGTCCGTGACGTCTCATCTCAGCGTCGACGTGGGAATTCCGTGGACGCAGACACTTTGCCGCCGGCTCTTCCGGCGATCAAGCACGCCGTGAGGGGGTGCCTCTTCCACTAGGGAAAACGTCGGTGGGTCCCACCCTTTCCGGATGAGACCCACCGCTCATATTTGGCCGTTCCAACACGACCGCTCCTGTGATTGGCAGTCCCGCGAGCAGTTGTGTCGATACCGTGCGCTCTTGCCAGGGTAAGCCATGTCCCGCTGCTGATGCCAGCGACTCACGGCAACAACCTGGTTAAGGGTGCGTGAAAGGCGCGTCATGCACCCCAATTCTGCGACCTCTGCGGTCGCAATTTCCGTCAACTCTGTCCAGATTGCCCCTGTCAGTGAGTCACCCTCGCCCATTGACATCGAATGGAACGCACTCGTCTCCGCCGCTGTCGAACGGGTTAATCAAGTCGAGCGGCTCAACATGGAAAGCCAGCAGCGGGGCCGCTCCTGGTCGCTGCCCGTTGACCCTGGCCGACAGGCATCGACTCCGGCGTGGACCGGGCGGGCGGCCTGGCAGCACCAGGTCCGCGAGATGCTGAACTCCTCGACCGGACGTGAGGTTTGCCGCCGATTCAGGGTCAGCACAGAGTTCGTGTTTGCCGTAGCTGTGACGATGGCCTCGTTCGCAGAGCGGTCGACGGGCCGTCGGGTATGCGCCTCGAGGGACACCATCGCTCACCGCAGCGGAGTCAGCGTGTCGGTAGTGAAACGTGCCAGAAGGGCCCTCCAAACATTCTCCGTCGCCCGCGAGATGGTGCGAGGACGGTACTTGAGAGCTGACGAATCGCACGCTGCTGAATCACACCATGGGCGAATTCAACGTCGCGCGGCCTCCGTTTGGGCACTAACGTCGCCGAAGTCGCTGGTGATCGCTGCTAGGCGGGCAGTGAAGTCGCTGTCCAAGAGGGTCCGGCGGTCGAAGGATGCGGCTCGCTCGAGTTATCCACAGCTGGGTGCTCGTGGCCCCCTATCCCCTTCCAGGGGATTTAAGTTCTTATCTCTTGTTAGAGAGTTATCACCAAAACGCGCGCAGACGCGCGCGGGCAAGCATTCAAGAAACCCGAAGACCGTGGTGCAGCAGCCGCGACCGATCGACTTGCAGCGCACAGCCGCTGAGCTGGTCTCTTATGCACCAGCGTTCGAATCGGCTGGGCACATCGGCGCAGTCTGTGACGTTCTTGCGAGTGTCGGCGTCGATGTGAGTCGATGGCGTGGGCGGGACATCGCCGCGGAACTCACACGTGACACCCAACAGAGAGGCTGGATTTGGCCGGAGCGCATCGAGCGGCCGATTGGGTATCTCCGTTGGCGATTGACTCAGATCGATTGGGACGGCCCCTCTCCGTCCGAGATGGCCCAAAAAGCCGCCCAGGAGGCCCGTCAGCGCATTGCTGATCGCGATGCGCGTCTGAGTCGCAGTGACCGCTTGGTTGCAGCTCCAGAGCATCGTCAGCGGTGTCGGGAGGCGTTCGCGGCGAGGTTTCTCGAGCGACATAAGGCCGATACGCGAATCTGAATACTGCCCCGTGCCTGGTGAAGGTTTGTCGGCACCGGCCACTCGCATGGAGCGGGGGCGTGAGGAAGGGGCGAGAGTCTTCAGCTATTTGCGGGCTGGGGCGTCCTGTCCGAGCTCGAGCCGCAGTTCAGATGTGGCTCGCCGTCGATTCTGGGCGCGGACAGCCCAGATGGGGAGCAGGTTGGACCCGCCCTGACGGCTCTTCGGCAGCCGTGTGTTGGGCCCGGGAAGTCGTCTTGAACGCCCCATTGCCCCGAGCGGTGATCCAGTCGAGGCGCCCGTGGCAAGTATCCCGGTCTTTCGTTTGTGGGTGGAGTTGGGCTAGAAGGGGCCTGGCCGAAGCCGAACACTATTTCCAGGAGGTCGGATCCCGTGAGCTGGCGGGATCGAACTGGAAGGCGCGCACGTCCTGCGGGAACCGGCAGGTGGCCGTGATAATTGCCGTCCGTTCGAGTGCCGCCTCGCGGGACGGCGACTCGAGTACCGTGTAGCCGCCTTCGAGGTGCTTCGTCTGCGAGTACGTCGCCACTACCATCGTGCTGTCCTCATCGGCCAGGACAGGCGGAACCCTCTCGTCGATTCCACCGCCGGACGCCGGGTGGGCTTTCGCCTCCCGTCCGTCGCGTGCGATGCATCCGAGACTGCCGAACGATCCTCGTCGGGAACGACCATGGCACTACTCGGGAACGAGGTCAGGCACTTCGTCATCGCATTAACTCCCTTCGCGCTCGAGGGTTCGGACCCATCCTCCGCGGCGACGCTCGCCCGACGAGAAGGAACTGGCCGTCTTCACCCAACCGCGACCTCCGCGACCTCCGCGGGCGCGGAGGTCGCGGTGATGGACGTGGCCTTGCTGTGTGTTGTTGCGTCTGCAGTGCTTGTACGTTTGCCGCTCTAGGTGGTGCCCACTCCCCCAGCTGGAACATTGAATTGTTGGCTGTGGTGACGGGCGTCTTCGGGTCCGTTCCGTGCATATGGAGGTGTGACTTTCGCGGTGGTTGAGAAAGAGTGAGACGGCGGAGTGCTACATGGCTATTGACCGCTCTCTGGGGTTGACCGGAACGCGCAACCTCTGAGCTCCGAGTAGTGATCGAAACTCTCGTATCTCACCGGGTAGTCCGAGACGGCTCGCGCGCCGGTCCGCCCGGAATGCCGCGTGATTGCAGCTGGTGTGTGCGGCAACTATCGATGCACCCCAGAGCAGGGTTCGTCTTCCCTGGCGGAGGGGCATCATCCGTGCACCGACCTGTCATCGCCTGGGTGGCTGTGCACTGTGGGTATTCAGAGCTTCGATTTGATCGTGGTGACCTAAGCCGCCATAAGGAGGCGGGGACTGGTAACCCCTGCCAAGTACTCGAACATATCCACGCGGACGGTCGTCATGATCTAGAGCGCTCGCCGCCTCCTGGACGCAGCGCCTTCTCATGAGTGGGCGGCACCATCGAGTTGGAACCGGACACTGTCGAGTGAGCCTTTTCGGCCGGCGGGTGATGGTTGGGCTTATCGGCACCAACCAATGACTCTGAATGGAAGCGCAAACGGTCACGCTCGACTCCGCCGGAACCCTGTCTACGGTCGCCGGTTCGTGGACTGTGCTGTGTTGGTAGCGCGTCGAGACCAGACTCTTGCAAGTTTGAGTTTCGTCTCAATTGGCGGAGTAGACGCCCTCGGTGATGCACGGTGCATCACCGACGATTTGATCGGGGCGGCGGGAGGATGAGTGAAACAACCAACGCCGAATCGAGAACCATCCCTGCCGGCCCGGATTGAGCCACGGCCGAACGGCGCCCGAGTTGCGAGACCTACGGCCGCCGCGATCGGGGTTGCCGTACCCGTGCCGGACCCAGTCCGTCGAAGTGTGCCGCATTCCGCGAGGAACTCCCCTGCCGGATAGCAGGGAACTGATCTAGCCGATCCATCGACCTTTCGCTACCCGTCTGCCACGCTCCACGCCGGCTAGCAAGTGGTGCCATGGCGCGTTTCTGGGTTCCGGGTAAACGGACCGAACGCGTATGCGTGCCGAACGTTCGAGCGAGACGAACGGGTGATGCACGGTGCATCACCCGTTCTTCTCGCCGAGGGGGTGGGCGTTCGGCATGGGTATATGTGGGTGGAATTGCCTCCGGTGATGCACGGTGCATCACCGGAGACGCATATCGAGAGGGAGCCTCCTCTAGTCGTCGGCGTTGATGGGCGTATGCCAGCCGACGTAGTGATTCGGCCATCCATTTTGCTCCTTATCGCGACCGAGCGAATCGGCTCACGACCCGTCCGACGGTCGCAGGCCTAGGCGAGGGGCGGACGGTGGCCGATACGTGCGGGCACTCGTCGAACTGATGGCGGAGACTGGCTCGCTTAAAGTGTGGAGGTGCCGGTCCGCGGACACGAGTGAATAGGGCCTGCCTGCGTTACGTCCGCGATGATGCACCGTGCATCACTGGATGTGCTCTCAATCAAGCGACCCTCACCTATTGGCGCGCGTTAGCTCGACTCGATCGGGTTCCTCCAGTGCGGTGATGCACGGTGCATCACCGCTGTGCGACACGCCGCTGGAGATCTCGGGTGGCAGCCCCCTGTCCCAGTACGCTCCTTCTGAATACATGCAAAGCATGCGCACAGAATGGAGAGTGATGAACGCCGGAGTGACATCCGAAATGGTGGCTACCACTCAATCGACGGGTCCGGCCGCGACCAAGAGGAAGCCGGCCGCTCGTAAACCGGCAGGCAGGAAGACTGCGAGTCGATTCCGGAAGTTCGCTGGCGGAGAAGATAGCGAGGAACTCGCGGCCGCAGCGTCGTCCGATGTAACTACGCCAGTAAATGGTGACACAAACTCTGGCGGCATTACCGCCGCGCTCGCCGGATTGGCTGCGGCTGATGGTCAAACCGTGGTGCAAGTTCCGGTACTTCAGACCGTCCCTCATCCGTTCAACGACCCGGACAGGTCCGAGCCTCAGGCTGGCGACCCGAAGTGGGACGAGCTGGTCAATGGGGCTAAGGCCAACGGCATCAAGGTCCCTGGGCTATTGGTGACACGCAAGGGATTCCTTGCGAAACGGCCTGACCTCGCCAACGCTATCGGTGACGATGCCGAGTACGTGGTCATCTATGGGCACCGCCGCCGTGCGGCCGCTATCGCGGCCGGCCTGGCGACGATTCCCGCGGTGATCGATGACGCCGTGATGGATGATCATGGCGACCTCGATGCCATGACGCTCGAGAATCTTGGGCGCCAAGATCTTTCTGAAATCGCGGAAGCCCAGATGTTCGCTCGGTATTCCGAGTTGGGATTGTCGCAGCGTGCCATCGCCGAGAAGCTCGGTGTCGACCAAGCAACGGTATCGCGGCGGCTCTCGCTGTTGCTGCTCGTGCCCGAGATCCAGGCAGCGATCGCGGAGGACGCCATCCGTAGCGCCGAAGGTGCCGCGCTGGCGGGGGCGCTCCCCTACGGTCCTGCCCGTAGTTGGCAGAAGAAGGCCGACCCGGCTCAGGGCACGGATGCTCGTCGGTCCGAGCAACTTGCGGCGTTCGCGCTGATTGCTGATCGGGGAATGAGTCCGACTCGCGCCGCTGAACGCGTGTTGACCGAGCGAAAGTCTCGGGAGCAGGCATTGGCCGCGGGACTCGAGATCGTGGATCCGCGCGAGCGGTTCGGCGATAATTTCCATGAGCATCGACTGTTTGAGGTCTCCGATGTTGATCTCGGAAGCGCAAACGTTGTCGGCGCGATCGATTCCAGCCAGGGGACGCTGGTCTTCTATGCGGTCGACAAGCCCGTTGACGGTGCTGAGGATGCCAGCGAATCGGCTGCGAGGTTAGCTGCGGAAGCTCGGGCGGCAGCACAGAAGGCGCGTCGAGAAGCGGGCAAGAAGCTTGTGGCTTCCGTTCCTTCGCGGGAGAAGTTGGTGACCTACTTCATCGACCAGTACGCCTACGGTGTTTCCGCTCTGGCTACGAGCGCGGAGGGGTGGCGTCTGGCGCAGGCGTATTTGGGACTGGAAGGTCTCGAGTCGACCGAGTTCAGAATGAACGCTCAGAACGGTGACGAGAAGCGTCGCGGTGAGATCGCTTGGGCCTGCGCTGTCGCGGGATACGAACTTGCGGCGTCCAATGACTCGGAGGAGTGGGGGCCATCGGACCTGACGTACTTGGATCTGCTGTCCGAGCGCGCCGGGTACAGGCCGACCGCGTGGGAGGAAGCCCGCCTCGATGCCGCACGCCGGGCATTGCGTGTCGCCGATTGATCGGGGTGATGCACGGTGCATCACCGATTCATATTGCCTCCGCGGGTGATGCACGGTGCATCACCCAAAGCGGACACATCCAATTTCAGATACTTAACCGCAAGGAGTTCCTGTGGCTACCTATGCAGTAGCAACCCTGTCAGGCAGTGCTGGAAAAACGACCACGGTCACCTCGACCGCCACTTTGCTTGCTCAGGACGGATACCGCGTCCGAGTCATCGACATGGACAGTCAGGCAAACGCGAGTACGTGGCTCGGCTATCCAGAGGCCTCCGGTAAGACCGCCGCCGACGTCCTGCGGCGTCAAGCTTCCATCAAGGAGGTTGAGCGCCCAGCACGGGTGTTGCGGGGGTACGACGAAAGCGACCAGCCTGTGTATGAGGAGATCCCGAACCTCACGATTGTGCCCGCCGCACGCGACACACTCGACAAGCTGATCGTGGAGTTACCTGCCGTGACGGGTGGTGTGCTTCATCTGCGTGACGCCCTGGAGGAGGCGGATCCAGTCGACGTCACCTTGATCGACTCCCCCGGCTCCCTGAACGTTCTGGTGATTGCTGGGATTCTCGCGACGATGGTCGACGAGGAAGGTCCGTACGGTTCGTGGGGTCTGATCACGTGCACGAAGCCGTCCGGTAAGGAGAACGAGGGCATCCCGGCGTTGGAGCAGGAACTGCGGAAGATCAAGCGGACGTACCGAGTCGACGTGCCGCTGCTGTCTATCGTTCCCTGCGCAGTCCCGCCGATCGGCGATGTCTACCGTGAGCAGATGGAGGATCTGCTGAGCGAATATGGGGACAGGGTGACGCCCCCGATCCGTCGTGCGAGCATCGTGGACGAGGCCTACACGAATTACGTTCCTGTGCCGATCTACGGTTACCGGGCGAAGACGGTTACCGCCGACTATCGAGCCGCGCTGACTCATATGCAGAAGCTGGGGCTGTTCGGACAACGGGCGGCAGTCGCGTAGGGGCTGGAGACCACCCGTGGTGAACGATGTTGGGCGGCACATGCGGCCTTCGCGCGGGACCAGCACAGTCAATGTGCCCCATGATCTGCACGCGCTCGTTCGGGCTGCCGTGCGGCTCGTGCGGCGTAAGACTGGGCGGTCGTACTCGCTGATGCAGTTCACGCAGGAGGCGTTCGCGGCGCAACTGAGAGTGATTGCGGAGACCTACAACGATGGTCGCGCGATCGAGCCTGACGCCGAGCCTCTGGAGCCCGGCAAGGCGGTGTGAGGCAGCGTGGGCTGTTACGCGGTCCGAGAGTAGGTGACGAAGTGTGGAACGCTGTGTGTCGCCCTACCGACGTAGGTCCTTCCCTGGCTGGGGTGCCTCAAGAGGGATCTTCGCCGCGCTGAAGCAAGTGTCGGTGTCTCTCACCGACATGCCGGTCTCTGGGGGCCAATGGGAGCGCTACGCGACACACGGTGGGGTTGGTCGTTGAAGTCGCCGAGTCTGTGCCGAGAACCGTGACCTGGCAGCACAGAGCGGGCTGGTCCCCCATCGAGGCACAGGTACTAGTCCGTCCCGGTGTCGGCATGGGATCGCCGTCGGTATCGACGATGGCGGGGACAGCAGCGACCGTTCTGGCCATTCGAGGGCCCAGTTGGTGTTCTCAGTCCGCTCGGACGTCGAGATACAGCCGCAACGCTTGCTCGACCAATGCGCTGCGGCTACCCGCAGACCATTCCTCAGCGAGCGCATCGAGCGTGGCGGTATCTGATGCGATGATTCCGGCGAGCGGTACGCGTGCCTGTATCTCGCTGTGCCGGCGCCGCCGAGGCTGGGTGCCGACGTCGCGTCTCTTGAAGAGGCCCCCGCTGGTCTGTACAGGCTCGGCTGTCCAATGACGTTGAAGTTCGTGGGCGTGCTTTTCGACCGCGTCCAGAACGACCTGGCCGTAGGCGCGCGCGGTCGCCCGGTCACGTTGACGCTCTTCCAGGGTCAGTTCGCGCAGTGCCGTGTACACGGCTGGGGGTAGATACACCTCGGGTGGAGCGACCCGTGTCGGTGCGGTGTCGCTGCGGGGTTTGGCTTTTCGGCGGGGAGGAGCGACCAGTGTTGTCGCCTCCGGTTGAGGCAGGGCGGGTTCTGATTCGAGTTCTTCTGCCTCACTCGACTCTTCGTTGGGGCCTGGTGCCGGTTGCGGCGGCTCAGCGGTGGGTTCCGCATCGACCTGGAGCGGACTGTCTTCTCTGCTGTTCTCCGGGGCCGCTGATTGCGTCTCTGACGAGTCCGCTGTTGTTTCGGTGACGATGCTCAGCGAGGGAAGTAAGTCATCGAGATCGCCGAGAGCACCGGGATCGAATGCGGCCTTTCTGCGTCGTGCACTCATGCCACTCCCCCGGAGACTTCGTCCTTCTCCGCAGCAGAGAGCCGACTGAGGACCTCTCGGGTGAGAGATTGGTAGTCCTTGGCGAGTCCGGAAGGGTCGCGGGACCACAAACGTTCCGCGATGTTCTTCTTTTCGCGTAGCCGTTGTATCCGGTTCTTCAATGGATCCTCTGCGACTGCAACCAGCTCCGAGGGCGTGATGTGTCGGATCCGGAGATCGACCGCGGCTGCGCGATCAGACCGAATGAATGTTTCGAACGGGGCCGCGCCGCTCCCTTCGAGTAGCTCCTCTACCTGTTCAAATACCTCGCGGTTGCGGGCGGTCGCGCGGGGATTCGCGTCAAAAAGCACAACACCGAGAAGTTGGATGAGGGAACCGCTCTTGCGGGCTCGAAGGTAGCGCGCTGCGAGGAGTTCCACACCGGACAAGCTGGCGTCATCATCTTTAGTCGGCACGAGCAGGTATCGCGCGGTCCCCAGCAGGGCATCGAGGAGTGGCGCGTCTCCTGGTCCGGAGTCGATGAGGATCAGGTCGTACTGCTCGGCTGACTGCAAGTCAATGAGGGTGGAGACGAGGTTGCCCCTTAGGTCCATCCCTGATTGAGCGGCTGTGGCGGCGATGGCACCGATGACTGCGAGCGCCGGTCCACCGGGAATGAGGTCGAGGTTCGGGCGAACGTCTCGCGTCGGTTCGAGCGGATGCGCGTATTGAAGGGCCATGCTGAGCCCCTTCCCTCGATCCCCCTCGACACCGAGATCCGAGGACGTGACGTTCGCTTGCTGGTCGGCGTCGACGACGAGCACCCGCCGGCCGGCAGCAGACACCATGCCTGCGACGGCTGAGACGATGGAACTCTTACCGACACCGCCTTTTTGATTGGCGACAAGCACACTGCGCGGGGGCTGCGTTGGCGACATGCCTAGCAGGCTACGGCGATGCGGCCGGGTGGACGGCCATCGACACACCCCATTGGTAAGGCGTTCCCACGACCCATGAGAAAGACCAGAGTCATGGCCATGCAAACCGCCTTGATAGATGGTCTTTTAGAGGGTGCGACATCTGATCTGTATTCAGGTCGGATACGTGGCCTGTGAAGAAGGCGTGTACAAGGTCGTGCGGGAACCATTCGTAATGGCCATGTACAAGGCGGTATGAAAGGTGGTGTCAAAGGCCGAGTACTAGGTCATGAATGCCCCTCTGCAAGAGGTGATGAATGAGGTGAGAGGCACGATCTCTCACACGGCTGGAGTTATGGGCATCGCACGGGTGGTGCATATGGCCGTATTTAAGGCCGTACGTAAGGCCGCAAATATAACCGCATGTCAGTGTTTTTTTTGAAGTGTTGGAACAAGAGACGGGTGCGGGTTTCAGGGATGGCTATGACGTTGAATTCGTTACGCACGCTAGATGGATGCACGAGCTGCGCAGTCGAAAACGGGGCGGATCGTCATACGAGTCGGCACTACCGGAACCCGAACTAGAGGTCTAACGCTCCCAGTGCCCCTGCGCGCTTAGTGGAGGAGGAGAGGTTGAGGAGTACCGAATCCCTCACGCACAGGAGGAAACCCATGAAATCCCGCGTTCTCGGAATGGGGGAGGGGTCGCATACCCGCGTATGGGCAGATGGTGCGAGCGCTTTCGACAAGAGCGGATCGGCGTGCAAGCGCGCCTTGTGCGCTATCGGGATTCGGCGATCAGGGTCAGATGACTGGCTGTGTGTAAGGCCATATATAAGGCCATACACACGACCATGCGCCACTGAAGTGAAGTGGCGCCTTTTTGCGCCGGCGTACCATCAGAGCGCGCCTGCTCCGGACCGTCCTGCCTCGCTGGGCATTAACTTCGCCCGCTGATCCTTGGTGGAGGCCAATTAAAGTACCCGCAGACTCTTTCGTCACTTGACGAAAGGTCGAAGAGGGCATTCTGCTCGCCAGTGGTCCCAGCGTGGGTGTCAGTCCGGCAGGCTTGGGTGCATCACCGATCGATCTCGCGATGCGTAGCGTCGCTTTGTTAACGCGGTGATGCTGTGATGCACGGTGCATCACCCCGACGCGCAGCTTGGACGTTTGCGTTCGGTGCGAATACCTTGCGGGAGGACGTCTCGCGGTGATGCACGTTGCATCACCGCGGCCAAGCCGCTATGGCGGTACCGCCGTAGAGCGCCGCCGCTTCGGCGGGCACCCTTCAGGTTCGAGGTGCACCCGCTGATGATGTCCGTTTGAGCGATCGGCATGTGCCGGCGCCTCGGGACGAATGTCCTGTGGCGCCAGCGCCTCCCAATTCCTCGAGTGGGTGCCGTCGCCGTGCCGTCCGAAATTGATATACGAACCACCGCGAACTCGCGCGACTGATGTTCTGCGAGTGCCAGCCGGATCGACCGCAGGAATGGATGAGAGGTGCAATGGTTGCGCGCCACGACGCTCAGAGCGGAATGTCTATCCACATACCGTCGCGGATTCTGAGCGCGAGGTTGCGGAAGGAGGGTCGAAGCAGGAGGTCGGAGATTGTCTCCCCGCCTCTGGGTCGATGGGGAGTCTCGATCGATTATGGACACTGTGCATTCGGATGCCCGTGTCCGGCCAGCAATGCGGCAGGTGCTGGTGAACGCGCCTCAGGCTAGCAGGGGGGTCCGGGACCGCCCAGCCGACCGGACGCATCCGATTCGTGTTGGCGACCCGGGGTGAGTCATCGGGACGCGACTACGTGCGTCAAGCCCGCGGGGAGCGTCGTGCTATCGCGCTGTTCAGGCTGTTCTGTGGCACCATCTCGGCGATCGGAGTTGGTTTCGTTTCCAGTTACCCACGTGGCTCAGTGCCGAGACGGCCATCTGCGTGTTCGTGGCGGCGCGGTGTGAGTTCAGATCGGTGAGGCCATGGTCAAGCACGTTCACCTATCGGGCGACCACTCGATCTGCGCCCGTCTGCGGACACTGGCGTTGACTCGAAGTCGTCTACCGTTGGCGGTTCGGTAGTCCAGGTGTGTGGGCGCGGCAGCCGCCGCCAGTTCATTGCGGGGGAATTCATGTGCCAGGTCTTCTCTTTCATCGGCCGTGTTCGTGCGAAACCGGTTCACTCCCGACGTACCGCGTCACTCGCAGGGACGGCAACGTCGAACCTCCGGTTCTGCGCTAAATGCCGCAGTATGGTGGCGTGCCCTCGCTAGCGTGGGCCGTGAAGTGTCTTCTCATTTGATACGACTGGTGCGTGTGTGAGGTCGTTGAATGACTTCGATGGAGTTCGAGTTCCAGATACGGTCGACATTCCCAGAGCGTTCCATGAGGGTGCCGCCGCTGCGCAATACAGTCGTATGTTTCGAATGCTCGTGAGCGTCGCCTCTCCGGTGCTGGTGGCGCTATTTCGTCTGCACCTGGGACCGCCGGACCGCGTGAGTGGTCTTCGAGCGATGGATGCCCGGCCGCGGTGAGAAGGTTCTGTTCGGAAGGTGAGTCAACGTTGAAGCGGCTGGGCTTCTCGTCGTTGATGTGTCCACATTCTCTGTGGATTATCGGTCTCTTTGGTGAATGGGGTGGTGTTACGCCGCGGTCCTTGGTCCACGGGGGCGCGGGCCGGGGGAGACTCCAAGTGCTGCGAGTGGGCCGCGCTCCTCGTCGGGCAGTTGGTCCGCTCGCCACTTCTTCACCGCCCGGTAGAGCCACTGACCTACCTGTTCCCCGTCGTCGTTCACATAGTTCGCGGGAACGAGTGCATCGCCGTGTTGCTCACGGTAGGCAGCAATCTCCGCGAGCATGCGACGCCGCTTGCTGTCGGTACGAGTCACGGCGGGTAGAGGGGCGTCGTCCTCGCTCCACACGAATTCGATTGCATCGAGCTCGCGGATCCGCTGGGCAGGCAGTGTTCCGAGCATCCGAGCGACGCGCTGACGGTACTGCCAACGACCGAGCCTGAATCCACACTCCGTGACGTAGTCTTCGGGTATCGCGGTTCCGGGGTGTTGTTGCCGGAAGGCCGAGTACAGCTCCACTGCTGAGGCTGCGGACCGCTGAGTTCGCATCGAGATCAGCCCTTCTGTGAAAACCCGACATGTCAAGTAGTTAGTCTCTGCTTCGATTATGTCAATCGCTTTGAGCGCGTGTCACGCATGACCCGGCAATCTGGTCGAGGGATTCGTCGCAGCGATCGGCATTCGGCTCGTCGGCAGTTGCAAGATCGCCACAAATCGTATGAGAAAGATGCCTGTAGACATGGACGGCTTCGACGCTGAGCGGACGCGTAGTTGCGATGGGGGGATAGCTGGTTTCGGCCTGGCTACCGGCAGTGTTGATGGGTACCTGAGATGAGCGTCGGAATGGGTTCTTTTGTTGGGGCTGCTCGGTGGATTTTGAGCCCGAAGGGGCGCTGCCGTGACCGCGTGTCTCGGGTGGATGCCCGCAAATACCGCAGCGAAACGTACTCGCTGCAATGGCGATCCGATAGATTTGTCGGATTCGCAGATACGCCTTACTTCGCAGTAGTGTTCGCCGGGAATCGACGATGAAGGAGTGGAACTGTGGCGCGCAAAATTGTTGTCGAACGTCTCGACGACATCGACGGGACGCCGATCAAGAATGGCAAGGGTGAAACCATTGCGTTCTCCGTTAACGGTGTCGACTACGAAACTGATCTGAAGGCCAAGAACGCCAAGGAGTTCCACAGCACTCTCAACTACTACATCGAGCATGCAACTCGCGTTGGTGGGCGGAAGCGTCGGTCGACTCCGGTAGTGGCTCCATCGAATGGGCGAAAGCGGGCAAAGGACATTCGGGAGTGGGCAACGGCCCAGGGGTATGAAGTGTCCTCGCGGGGACGAATCCCTGCCCAGCTCGAGGATGCGTACAACGCAGCGCACTGATACTTGTGCGGTACTCGGCCACAGCCTCCAGCCGAGGTATTCGGATTTGGCTGGAGGCTGCGGTTGTGCGATCAGGAAGCTGTGGAAGCTTCGATTAGTGCTTGGCGCTGGTTCGCTCCGAGTCCGCCGATCCGGCGGGTCTCGGCGATCGACAGTTCCTCGAGAAGTTTCGCGGCCTTCACTGATCCGACACCGGGAAGTGCCTTCAGCAATGCCGACACCTTCGTCTTCTTCACGATTTCGTCCGTTTCAGCCTTGGCGAGTACCGCGGCCACGGTGAGCTCTCCAGCCTTCACGGCTGAGAGGAGTTCGCTACGCGCTTTGCGGGCTTCGGTTGCCTTAGCCAGCGCGTCGGCGCGTTGTTCTGCAGTTAATACAGGTAATGCCATGTGGTGCTCCTTGCTGCATCGCTCAGCCAGTTCGTCTGGCTGCTGTTCGCCATAGTGCCAGGTGGGCCGGACATGCGTGGGTAGTGATCGGCTTGAGTCGTACAGTTCGGTGGTCGATTCGGGTGTCGGAGGGCGTTGCTGGGTCGGGAGAGTGAATGGCCATGAAGGAATTTCGCTCCCGAGTGGGAGTGAGATGCGCAGAAAGTCATCACGCACTGTGGGCGGGATTAAGTTGGTTGAAAGGCGTTGCGCCGTTGACTGTGTACTTGTTCGCGCGTACGTGAGCCGGGCGGGCGCCGCGTAGCTTGGTGTTGACTGACTTGGGCTTTGCGGCCGAGACGCTGTAAAACGGCGGGCACCTACTATTCGGGTGCTATCGAGACGCTGACGCAGGGTGTCTCTGCTCGTTGGTCAGCGGCGAGTCGATGCTGCACTCACTCACCTCCGGCCGGAAGATCTCGGAGGGATAGTTCGTGGGTACGTTGGCGCGGCCGTGTGGTTTTCGTGGAGGGCGATTCGTGGTGGCCGCGGTCGAGCGGCTTCGTGTGCGATGTGGCGGTCGGATGCGCCCGGCATGGATACCCGACGGTGCGGGGTGGTGTGTACATGGTGGGTACGGCATGATTCGCGATATCAGGTGTCGGTGCGGGTGATCAGGTGGCGTCGGTGGAGGTGAGTGATGGACCCATTCGAGTTCGTTGGTCACATTCCGTGCCCGCATTGTCGTGTGGGCGTGGGGGAGCGCTGTGTCACGAAAGACGGCTATGAACGGAAGATTCCGTGTCTGTATCGTGTGAAGCTCGCGAAATGGCCTGACGCAGAGCAACGACCGGATGTTCCGCCTGATTCTTCGTCAGACCACTGAGAATTAGTGTCGGCGACCGTGTGCTCGTGATTGGGCGGATAGTCCGGCCGCCGTCGGCGGCGAAGCGCTCGGTGGACTATCCGGCTGGGTTGAGCAATTCTCAAGCGGGCGGTGGGTGGATGCGTCTCCTCGCTGCACCGCGTTCCCGGCGCCGACCAACCCATCCGGTCACATCGCTGCTGGCGGGCGGAGCGACTGTGCGATCTGATGCGGAGTGCTGGGTTCATCTGCCCCGGTCCGGGTCGCGGGGTGTGATTGCCGTTGCGGGGCACCATTGCGTGACCGTCAAAGAGCCGAGTTTGTTGCCGGTAGGAATGGTGAATGTACAGGCACCTAGCCAGGCCCCGCGGGATGTGCGCGCCCACGCGTGCAGCACGCCGGGAACCTGGACGTCGAGATTGAGTCCGTCGGCGCGGACTCGCAACGGGAGGTCGTGAGCGAGGCGTCCGCCGCCGTGCGAGATCGCGGTAGCCAGGTCGACAGTAACCGGCCGGGGTGGGTCTACGGTGCGCCATGGCTTGGGGTCGTGTACTGCCTGCCAGCGCTCGAACATGTGTTCGATTATCCGCCGCGGTGACGCTTTTTCCGCCATCCGGGAGCCGATTTCTGTGTCCGAGGTCAGATGCGTGTTGAAGAAACGGCGGAGCAGCGATGCAGGTGTGAGTCCATTGGGGAACCTGGGGTGTTGTCGTGCAAAGTGCGTTGTTCGGATAACGGAAGGTTGGGCGGACATCTGCTCCACGATATTGGTCAGCGGCCGGCTGACTGAGTGGGCTCAACGTGAGGGTCGAGGTGATCAGGCCGCGCATTCCCGCGCACTGGTGGCCAGGGTTGTCGGAGGAGCACGTCATACTTGTGTGCCACTTCAGTCCCAGAGGTAACAGGAGAACTGCCACATGCGTCGTCGTCCCCGGTCCGCTCTTCTCGCTCTCGGCGCAGTCACCGTGCTCGGCTTGACCGGTTGCTCTGCCGTCGCTGATGCGAACCCTGGAACCGGATCGCTTGGGGACGCACCGACCGCCCCGTCGGTAGGGTTTGACGCGGCGCCGGCGTTGGCGAAGCTCGATACCCTGGCGGTCAAGGGCCGCGCCCCGAAGACCGGCTACACCCGTGAGCAGTTCGGCCCGTCGTGGTCCGACGACAACGGTGTCGAGGGCGGCCACAACGGCTGCGACACCCGCAACGACATCCTGCGCCGCGACCTCGTCGAGATCACCTACAAGCCCAGCACCCGCGACTGCGTCGTCGCGACCGGCACACTGCACGACCCCTACACCGCCACCACGATCGCCTTTGTCCGCGGGCAGGACACCTCCACCGCGGTGCAGATCGATCACGTCGTCGCCCTGTCCGATGCGTGGCAGAAGGGCGCCCAGCAACTGAGCCCGGAGCAGCGCCGCGACCTGGCCAACGACCCACGGAACCTGCAAGCTGTGGACGGCCCCACGAACTCGAAGAAATCCGATTCCGACGCCGCATCCTGGTTGCCGCCGAACAAGAGCTACCGATGCACCTACGTCTCCCGGCAGATCGACGTCAAAGCCCTCTACCGGCTGTGGGTGACCCAGGCGGAGAAGGACGCAATGAGTCAGGTTCTGCACTCCTGCTGAGACGTAGACGTCATCGCACCAAAGGGTGGATGCAGTTACCGCAGCTCGGCAGCTCCTCATTGGTCACCCGAGTACGGTCTACCCCGCACGGACTTTTTCCACGGCGGGGGACGAAGTCACCACTCAGGGGTCAAATCGGTTTACTTGACGGTGCTCCACCAGCGAATTTGCGTGCAGGGCAATTTTCTGCGGGTGTTCCCGCACCGAGTTGACGGCCTGATCGACGATCCGCGGTGCGCCGGCAGATCGAAGAGGTAGAGGGGGACTGGAACGGTGTGCCTCGCTTAGTCCCTCGCATCGTGTGAGATCTGCCCACGAACTGTCATCGCTGACTCCTCCTCACGGACGAAGTTTCCCACCCTTGCGGCTATGGACTCGCTCAGTGAAGGAAGTTCGATGTCGGAGTGCGCTGTGGCATTCCGGGCCGTGCAGGCCGATTGAACCGATGGTGGCCACGTGAACGCTCACCGAATGCACGGCGCGCCTTCCCTCACGGTATCGAGCCGGGTGTTAGATCGAATCTACTGTTGTGAGCGAGGTGGTTGACTTGTTCATGTTGGCGGGCACGTCGATACACGCGGGAGGACGCTCCGGTACGAAAGGTTTTCTGGCCGGTGCGCGTCATGCCGGTCGACACCGGGTATTTCCTGGGCCAGGAGACCAGGCACGGCACTGGAGACGTGCCGTCAACCAGGACTGCCGGGACGGAAGAGTCTCGACGAGATTTGACCGGCACAGCCGCACGCCAGCCGGATCGGTGGGCGTGTCGAAGGAAAGTGGTGATCGACACTGATGTCCATCGCTGGTACTGATGGTTCCTGGTGCAGTGTCGCTGCCGATTTCTTCTCGAGGAGGCGCAGTGTCCGATAGTGGTGTGCCGTTGTTGATGGTGGATCGGTCCGAGGCTCTCGACCGCGATGATGCGTTCGCGGTAACCGAACTTGCCGACGGTTCGGGGTGGAAGCTGGAGGTACACATCGCTGGCGTCGCGGACGTGGTCGCCCTAGGATCCGCCACCGATGCGACGGCTTTCCTGCGCCGAGAATCGAAGTATCTGCCCCGCCGGACGGTACCGATGCTCGGCCGTGACACCGAGCAAGCGGCAACGTTGACCGAGGCAGCGGCCAGATCCACACTGTGCGTCCAGGCTGATCTGTCCGCGGACGGGATTGTCTCCGGGGTGAGTGTCGATCGCGGGCGGGTGCCGGCCGGCCGGTGCGTCGGGATCGATCACGCACAGATCTCTGAAATACTCGGATCAATCGACGACCCGCTACACAGATGCGTGAAAGCCGCGAATGACGCCGCGCAGGTACTACTCCAGGGGCGTCGCAGGTCCGGTGCCTTCGCGCTCTACGACCTCACGCATGGCTGGGGCTCCACCGAGGAAGGGGGAATCGCACCGATTCCATCCGACGTGCGGACGGTTGGGTATGTGATCGTGCAGGAGATGATGATCGCAGCCAACGAGGCGATCGCCATGTGGTGTGTGCAGGAGGATCTCCCGGTCCTGTTTCGCAATCACCGCAGCGCGGTGACGGCGGGCAGCACCGAGGACCTTGCAGCGGAGGTGGCGGTGGCGATGACCGATCCGGTGCTGTTCGAGAAGCTGCGTTCGCGTCTGCAGTCGTCGTTTCGGGCGGCCACCTACGCCCCGACGGTGCACGGCCATCACGGGCTTCGGTTGGCGGCCTACACGCACGCGACGTCGCCGCTACGCAGGGTGTCGGACCTGATCACCCAGCGGGTGATCTTTGCCCACCTCGACTCCGCGCCTGCCCCGTACACGACCGAACAACTCGGCAACCTCGCCGCCGATATCAACCGGCGTATCGCCTTGGACCGGGAAGAGAAGGCAGCACACTTCAAGGCACTCGATCGGAAGGTGACCGCGCAGGTCGTCGCCGCCGGCGAACTCGAGAGTCTCGACTCGAAGCGGTGGGCGAAGGTGCTGGCGGCTGCGGCCGCACGTGACCCGATCGATGAGGTGGTCACCGAGCTGCGCCGCCGAATGAAGGCTGACGAGGTAACGGTCACCACGATCGTGACGTTGCTCGATGCGGGGGAGGGTTGGGCTGCCATCCGTTCCGAGGTCTTCGATTGGGCAGCGCAGTCGCATCCGGAATTCGGGCCGAGTGTGGTGTCGATGTGGCTACAAGCCCATCCCAATCTTCCTAGACCCGAGGTCGACGGTGATCACCGTGGGCCCTCGCACACACCGGTATTCGCGGCCCGCCTCCGGGTGGGCGACGTCTGCGGACCATGGGCAACCGCGGGAAGTAAGAAGCGAGCCGAGCAGGACGCAGCGTGGGGCCTCGCCCAGGCCGTCGCGGCAGGGGAGAGCCATCCGGAGACGCACTCCCCGCTGCGGGACGATCCGCACGCAGTTCCCCCGAGCACCACGCACGCAGGGATACGGGCGCGGCCAGCACCAGCGAGCGACAGAGACCCGGACTCGGATTCCCGGCAGGCGTCAAAAAAGCGGGAACGAGCGCACAAGAACCCGATCGCGTGGGTACTGAGCCATGCCGAACACCACGGGCATCCCTCCGCGCAGTGGTCAGTGTCGGTGGACGGCGCCGCCCACGCACCGGTGTTCACATGCGAAGTCCGATACCAGGACCACACGGCAACGGGCCGCGGAACAACAAAGTCCCTCGCGAAAACTGCTGCGGCAGCTGATCTTATCGATTCGATTCTCGACGAGGCGTCGCCGCTCGTTAAACACCCGTAGATCGTCCTGACTCACCCGTCTGCGGTTCCGTTCGAACGTACGATGCGCCGCCCGTAGCCAGGAAGCCACGGGGCCCATGTCCACAGGTTCGATCGTCACCGGAGCAGTATCCGGGTGCTCCGACATCCTGCGCAGCTAAACACGCTCACGTCGACATTTCCGGGATTGGCTGCGATAACTGAATTCTCGTCGCCGAAGTGCGCACAAACCATGAGTGACACGGTACAAAAGGCGGAAGGGTCCTCTTCGCCGGAATCGTTGTAGGTTCCGCAAAGCGGTGCCACTTTCCAAATTTCATGTCACTCGCGTGTCACTTTCCAGGTTTCGTGTCACTCGGGTGATGGAAGTTCGCGGTCGTGGACAAACCCGGGGGCGACGGCGCATGGGTTTGTTCTCCTGTTGTCTGTGTGACTGGTGTGCATGTACGTATTGTGTGCACCGCCGACACGGGTCAAGTCCCGTGAGGTGGTGTACGACATCGTCGCGTGAGTCTTCGTCGGGTGGTTATGCGGTCAGTGCCCCTTGAGTCACCTCCTGAGTGGATTCGGTGGCGGTGCCGTCGGGGTGGACACCGCGGGAGCGGGCCAGCACGTCGAGCCCGAGATAGCGGCGGCCTTCGATCCACTCGTCATGCTGCTCGGCGAGTACCGCGCCGACGAGCCGGATCAGGGCGGTGCGATCGGGGAAGATCCCGACCACGTCGGTTCTGCGCCGGATCTCCTTGTTGAGCCGTTCCTTTAACCGGCCCTCGCGTGTGGGTCAACCCAGGTTTGCCTGTTTGGGTTCAGCAGTCGAGGCGGTGCAGGTGGTCGGTGAGTGCGTCTGCGACGCGGTGGTGGCGGGCGGCTTCGTCCGGCCAGCCGCGGTCGCGGGCGTCGGTTTCGAGGGCCTGGATGTCGGTGCGTTGTGCCTCGAGCGCGCCGCGGAATTCCGGTCCGGTGACGAAGTTGTCGCAGGTTTCGCAGATGTTGGCGTAGGGGCAGGCGCCGGCCGCTTCGTGGCGGGAGCAGTAGCCGTGGGCGAGGCGGGTTTTGAGCATCTCGCTGCCGAGCCAGCTGACGGTGTCGGGGACGATCGGCTTGCCGACCGGGGTGAGGGTGAACCGGCGGCGCATCTTGCCCATGGCCTGGTCGTAGGCGTCGCGCAGCGTCGGCGATGCGAGGGTGGCGTAGCGCAGGGTCATCTGTGGAGTGACGTGCCCGAGCAGCGCCATCAACGCTTGCAGACTCATACCGGCGTTGGCGAGTTCAGTTGCCCAAGTGTGGCGTAGCTGATGCGGGGTCACCACCAACGGTGCGCCGCCGGTCCCGCGCAGCCCGCAGGACTCGACGGCGGCGAGTAGCCCGTTACGCAGCCGGGTCTGGCCGAGGCGGCGGCCGTGCGCGACGAACAGAAAATCGGTCAACGCTCCGGTGCGCGGATGCGGCAGTGGTCGGCAGACGCCGCGTTGGGTGCTCCACTCGTCCAATGCCGCGATCGTGGTGGCCGAGAGCGGGACCATGCGTTCGGTGGCGAGTTTGCCCAGCGGCACCTTCAGCCAGGTGCCGGCCGGGCAGTAGTCGATGACGCTGCCGAGTTCGAGATCGAGCAGTTCCCCGACCCGCAACCCCGCCCCGCGGAGCACTGTCAACCCGATGCGGGCGAACGGATCCTCCAATCCGGCAACGGCGTTCATCACCGCGCCGTCGACGTCGGGAGGCAGTGCGCGGGGCAACGGTTGATCAAGTTCGGGGACGTCGGCGGCGAAGACCAGCCGGCGCGATGGCGCCTGCTCCCAGCCCCATTCGGTGAGATCGTCGAGTAGGTTGAGCAGGCTCAGCACCGTCGATTGGATCACGGCCATCGAGATGGTGCGTCCGGCGCCGGCGGCGGCGCGTTGGCCACGCCAGCTGCGGGTGCGGTTCCAGGCGAGGAAGCCCTCGATGTGACTGCGGTCCAGCCCGTCGAGGGACGTGACCTCGGGGTGCTGTGTGGTGAGGTAGTCGGCGAACGGCAGCAGATCGTTGATCAGTGATTCGACGGATTTCGGGCGAAGCACGGCGGCTCGGACGGTGACATACCGCAACAACGTCTCGCGGATCGCGTCGGCCATCGGAACGTCGGCGAACCGTTGGGCGTAGCTGCGGGCCCAGACGCGGCGCCGTGGTGGAATATCGACGATGCGGGCCTGAAAACAGCACCTGCCGCAGACCCGCGATCCGATTGCGGTAGGCCCGGCGCGACGACGGCGGAATAGCCTGTGTTGCAGCCAATGCGGCGTCGAAATCGTCGACGGTGTCATTGGTGATGCCGCTGACGAGTCCGCCATGCCAGGCGAGCAGCACCGCCAGGCACTCGCCGAGGACGGTCTCGACCCACGACGGTGCCCAGCCCAAGGCCAGTCCGGCGGTCCGGGCCGCGGCGAACCCGTCCGGGTCGCGGGCCTCGATGGCACTCCCGAGTCCGGTGAGGTTCTTGACCGCGGCGAACTCGAGGTCCAGTCGCAGCTCGTCTCGACCGATGAGGTGACACAACAGCGGCCACGCCCCGGTGCAGCGGAGTTCGGTGAGCCGGTCCGAGGCCGGCTGGTCCACCCATTCCCGCAGATCCGGATGCGCGACCAGAAAGGCGGTCGCGATGCGGGTGCGGCCGCGGACGGCTCGTCCGCCCAGGCCGAGGGTGGCGACGTGGTCGAGGTAGTCGGCCAGCACCGTATCCGGGTCGACCACGGTCGGGCATGCGGTGGTCATCGCCGTGCCCCGGCGAGACTGGCCCGGGCGGCGCCGTATTCGGCGGCGAGCTGCTCGATGGACAGGTACACGTATCCGGCGGTGGTCTCCGGCCACACGTGCCCCATCAACTCCCGTAGCACCATCAAATCGATTCCTGCGGAAGCGAGTTCGGTGCCGTAGGTGTGCCGAAGCCGGTGCGGACGCACCCGACCGGCGCCGGACAGGTCCCGGTGCCGCCGGAACAACGACCGCAACCCGGCCTCGGTCACCGGCGCCCCCACGGTGGGCCCGCGCAGCACCACGAAACACTCCGGTGTGACCAACCCCGGTGGCCGCTCGAGGCGCAGATAGGCCGACAGCTCGGTGAAGAACACCGCATCGACCGGCACCACACGCTCCTTCGAACCCTTGCCGAGCACCCGCAGCCGCCGTCGACCGAAATCCACCTCCGCCAACCGAAGCGATCGCACCTCGGCGCTGCGCAGACCGCCGAGCAGCATCGCCCACACCATCGCCCGATCCCGATGGGTGCGCAGCGACGACACGAACACGTCCACCGCGTCGGCGTCGAGCGATTCGGGCAGCAACCGCGGCTGCCGTACGAGTCGGCCTCCGGCTCGGGGCCGGCCGGGCCCGAGATGCCCGAGTAAACCCCGCCCCGGCGGCCGGAGTCCTTGCCCGCGCCGGGGTGAGGGCACCGGATTGTCGGCGCGCACCCCGGTCATCACCAGGTACTCGAACAACGCCCGCACCGCCGCGACCCGCCGGTTGATCGTCGACGCCGCCGCCGCACGCTGCCGGCCGCGCCTCGGCGTTGCGCTGGGTCGGGGATCACGGCGCACACCCTGCCAGTCGATCCACTCGAACACGGTCACCGGCGTCACCGCCGCCAATCCGAGATCGCGGTCGAGCAGGAACCGCGCCAGGTTCAGCACATCGAACGCATACGCCCGCACCGTCGCCGTGCTGAACGCCCGTCCGGCCAGATGTTTGAGGAACGCGTTCGCCGCCGCGCATCCCTCCCACTCGCCGTCGATGACACAGCCGCCGTCGCTAGTGCGCACCCGAACGGTCATCGCCTCTGCCCCTCTCCGATCGAGTCGACACCGTCAGCATGCGCCCCATCCGGCGGTCGGCCCCGGATCTCACGCCGCGGACGGAATCGTGTCTCCCGAGAGCCGGTTAACCGATCGGGGATTGTTCGACCAGATCTGACGCCAGATCTGCTTCGGGAAGCCGGTGAACGCGAGCAGATCCGGGCGAGCCGCGTCGAGATGGTCGGCGACCTTCGGAAGCTTCTCCGACAAGGCGTCGATCACTCGATCATATTGAGCATGAACGGAATCGGCGTCCGGCTGGTCGTAAACGGAGTGCAGGAGCGCACGCACCCAGGGCCACGAATTCTTCGGTGTCTGGGACATGAGATTGGTCGAATAGTGCGTTCGGCAGCGTTGCCAAGCGGCCCCGGGCAGGGTCGCGCCGATCGCCGACACGAGGCCGGCGTGCGCGTCGGACGTCACCAACCGCACTCCGGACAGCCCGCGGGCGACCAGCGACCGGAAGAACGCCAACCAACCGGCACCGTCCTCGGCGGAGGTCACCTCGATTCCCAAGATCTCGCGGTAGCCCTCGGCGTTTACCCCGACCGCCACCAGGGCGTGCACGTTCACCACCCGACCGTTCTCGCGGACCTTCAGGACCAGGGCGTCGGCGGCGACGAACGTGTACGGTCCGGCATCCAAAGGTCGGCTGCGGAACGCCTCGACCTGGGCGTCGAGGTCCTTAGCCATCACGGACACCTGCGACTTGGACAGGCTGGTGATGCCGAGGGAATCGACGAGCTTCTCCATCCGGCGAGTGGAGACGCCGAGCAGGTAACAGGTGGCCACCACCGAGGTCAGTGCCTTCTCGGCGCGTTTGCGGCGCTGCAGCAACCAGTCCGGGAAATACGAACCGGAGCGCAGCTTGGGGATCGCGACGTCGAGTGTGCCGGCACGGGTGTCGAAGTCGCGGTGCCGATAGCCATTCCGGCTGTTGATGCGGTCGTCGGAGCGTTCACCGAAACCGGCACCGCACAGGCTGTCGGCCTCGGCGCCCATGAGCGCGTCGATGAACGTGGACAGCAGGCTGCGCAGCAGGTCGGGGCTGGCGTCGGTGAGGCGGTCGGTCAGGAACTGGTGCAGATCGATATCGTGGGCAGTGGTCATCGCGTGGTCCTTCATCGAGTGACTTTGGTCGGTCTCTCGAAGAGTCACGCGATGGCCGCCTTCATTGGGCTACGACACGCCGGTCAGATCCGAATCCGGTCGGTACACCATCTTTATGGACGCAACCCCGACACGGGCGGTGGCGCGCCAAGTCGCACTCCGCACTCATGTGTTCCGCGAGGCGCTAGTTGCGCGCGGGGTGCCCGATCCGCCAGCGACGCAGAAACCCTGCACTTCATGCACGGTTGTAGGGCATTTCCGGGGCACGTCTTGTGTTCGGCATACTGTGGCGGTGGCGACCCGAGGCGAGGATGGTTTGAGCGCGGAGGGCAGTGGGTCAGGTGTGAACAGTGATGAGCTTCTTGTCTCGACTGCGCCCCCGCAGGGCGGGAGTTTTCGGTTCTACCTCGACGGCGAGCGATGGGTATGGTCCGACCCTGTCGCCCGGATGCACGGCTACCAACCGGGTGAGATAACTCCCACCACCGAACTTTTGCTTTCCCACAAGCATCCAGACGACAAAGCGCAGGTCGCGGCGCTCTTCGACAAGATGATCCACGCCGGTGAGCCGTTCAGCAGCAAGCACCGCATCATCGACACCGACAGCCGCATCCACCACGTCATCGTGGTCGGCGATCGCCTGCTCGACGAGAACGACCAGGTCATCGGCACGTACGGGTATTACATCGACGTCACCGAATCATTGGAGGCCGACCCCCGCGCATTCAACGAGGCGCTCACCGAGGCCGTCGCCGAATTCGGCAAATCGCGGGCAGTGATCGAGCAGGCCAAGGGTGCCCTCATGCTCGTGTACGGCATCTCTTCCGAACGCGCGTTCGGCATTCTCACCTGGCGCTCACAGCAGACCAATACCAAACTCCGCACCCTTGCCGAACGCTTCGTCGCCGCCCTCACCGAGACGACCTTCCCCGAGTCGTTTCGCGCCCGGTTCGACCACCTACTCCTGACCGCACACGAGCACCCCGACACCCCGCCGAGGGAACGGGCCTGACCGCGCCCCCACGTGAACGAGATGAGGGCGTCGGCGAAGGTCTCCCGCCCGCATGGTGAGGTCGCCTTGTTAGGTGTGGTGAGCGGCCGCCCCCTCTGCGACATCTCTCGGCGAGAGACGCCGGCACCGTCCGCCGCGCCGAGTGCCCCGAAGCTGACAGGGCGGTACGTCGCGTCTACGTACCGCCCGACGTGGCGCGGGAGGTCGAGGATGAACTCTCCACTGAACCCGCGGCACAGGCTTAACCCGCGACCGCGCCGAGGACGTCGACAACCCCCGGTCGAGCGCCTCACCCTAATCTCGGCCACACACGGAGAGGATGCGGTCCGGCGCACACCGGGGGTAGTTCGCACGAGTGCCGGGCGGCATAGCGGTCACCGGCAACTTCCCGCAACAGCCAGACCCTCCGGCCGGCCGGCCCCTTCAGCCGGAGGGTCACCACACCTCGACCTGATTCTCCCGCGGATGAAATGCGGTGCAGTCGTGTCCTTCTCGACAAGCAAGTCGAGTCGGAAGATGCCGGTAGCGTTCGAGATTCGGCTACTGACGCGAGCGTTCGCAACCCTGGACGCGAGGGTATTCGGTTGGCTCAGGCGATGCCCCGGCCGTGAGGCCGGGGCATCGCGTGACAGTCACATTTCAGGGGCGGCGTGTCGGGTCGGTGCCGACGTTGGTGCGCACGGTCGGGTCGTTTCGACGCTTGAGTCCGGCGAGACCCAGCAGGCCCGCGAGGCCCAGGAGCCCCCATAGCCCGGTCTTGTCGCTGCCTTCGCTGTCACTGTGCTCGTTCTGCGCTTGCTGCGCCACGTCAGAGGCGCTGGGTGCGGCTTCGGGAGCGGTGGCATGGGCTACGCCGACACCACCGAAGGTGATCGCGGTAGCAGCAATGGTGGCGACAATGGTCTTGCGCATCGCGTCTCCTGTTGGTTCGGATGTAGCGAAAGCCTCGGTCCGGCTTCGCGGACCATCGCTGGAGTTCCCTGTACCCGAAGCATGTTCCGCGAAACACCAGCGTGTGTGCACATCGATGCGTACTGCCACCCCCGACGCTGCCGATCGGTAGGCCCGTGTTGGTCGACGAGGCACGGTGACGGTGTGCCGCCCGTCTGTTGCACTCACATCAGGGCTTTCCTGACGCCCCACGAAGCGACCGACCCGGGCCCCACCAGGTGCCGGCGGCTTCTCACGTCGTGACCTCGATGTATCGGTCCGCTGTCCGGGATCGAGCCCATTCATTTCACCGACCCCGAACATGGACCGGTCCTTCACCGGCAGTGTCGGACGCGGCCCGCTGGGGTACCACGTTCTTTAGACGTGCCCGGTATTCCGGAGTACCGGTCGTGTCCAGGCCGCGTCGGTTCAGCCAAGAGCCGGCCTGGCCGCCCTGCCGCATGGTGGCAGGTGTTCGGCAAGGGTCGGTGGGTGGTTCAGCCGGGTGTGGGGCCGGACCCGTCCATCGACGGGCGGTGGGTGTGCTGGAGTTCGGTGTTGATGCGGCGGGCCTCGGCGAGTTGGTCTTCGAGGATGATGATGCGGCACGCGGACTCGAGGGCGGTGCCCTGGTCGATCAGTTCGCGGGCGCGGGCGGCGAGTCGGAGCTGGTATCGGGAGTAGCGGCGATGGCCGCCCTCCGAGCGTCCGGGGGTGAGCAGCTTCGCGTTGTCGAGGCTGCGGAGGAAGGCTTGTGTTACGCCGAGGATCTCGGCGGCGCGGCCCATGCTGTAGGCGGGGTAGTCCTCGTCATCGAGCTTGTCCCCGGCAGGGCTGCGGCCGGGGGAATCTTCCGGAATGGGATAACACCTTTCACACGGACAGGGCCCCCGGCGCCGTGAGGCACCGGGGACCGGAGCGGTTTTCACTTTCCAATTTCCTGCACTTTTCCGGCGGCCGGGCTCATCGTGCTGCTCGACTGCCGGCCGGAGGTGCCGGGGCCTCACACACTCACATCAACGCTTTCCCCGTCACGCCCGTCTTGCGGTACTGCTCTGCGGGTAGTTCATTCTCTCCCGCACCTCGTGAACCTCTTCCTTGCAACGACAGGAACTCTACAACAGCGAATCCTCAATGTCTACAGTCGCCACTATAGAAATTTTGGAGTCGGTCGACCACCTTTCAGCTCGAAGACGCGCGGGGGCTCCGTCGACACCACCGGCAGTCCCTCGGTGGATCGGTTCTCGTTGACGGTGAAGGTGGCAGAGTCGAGAGTCGCAGTAGGTGTTGAGCAGTCTGTCCGCTTTCCTCGGTTCGGGTGCGGTCGTCCGGAACCGTTCTTTGGGTGGCAGGATCAGCGGTATCGAGATCGGGGACTCGATGTGGGTTCCCGGATCGAGGTTGTAGGGAGTATCGGCATGGCGCAGGGCATTGTGAAGTGGTTCAACGGTGAGAAGGGCTTCGGTTTCATCGCACCCGACGACGGTACTCCGGACGTCTTCGTGCATTACTCGGAAATCTCGGGCAGCGGGTTTAAGTCGCTCGACGAAAATCAGCGGGTGGAGTTCGAGGTCGGACAGGGGCAGAAGGGCCCACAGGCCACGAATGTGCGGCCTGTCTAACACAGGCTGAGGGACCGCACCCGGTGGGTGCGGTCGCTCATTCGAGGCCGCGCGAGACTTCCAGAAGTACTAACAGCACCTCATTGATTACTGCTAGCTCGAGCACCTCGTCAGCCGACAGAGGAGAACGCCCATGCGCGCCTTCGTCCATCTGGTCCTGTTCGCGTGCGCCATCGCGGTTGCGGTCGGCGCGTTCCTACCGATACTCGGGGAGACACAGCCGAGTGATGTCGCGTTGGTCGATCTGCGCGATGGTTTCCCCACCGGAATCACTTTCGAGCAGGTCGAGAATCAGGCCGTGGTGTTGCACAAGTCGATGACTGCGCTGCTGCTGCTGGCCGCGGTTCTGCTGCTGGCCGCCGCACTGGTCGGTTCGCGCGCGGCCGGGTGGCTCGGTGTGATCGTGGGGATTGGCACCACCGCGGTGTTCCTGTGGCGGCTCGATGATCGCGTCGGCGACGTTGTCCGTGACAACTACGACGACTTGATCAGCGACCGCTGGGGGTTGTACCTCGCCGGTGGCGGCCTGATAGTCGCGTTGCTCGTACTGCTGGTGCCGAAGGAACGAGCGACGGCGTGAGGCCGGGGCGTTCGACGGTGTGGACCGGCCGCCGGCGGTGACCGACCATAGGGTCGAGCGATAGTTCCAGCGATCATGATCGACGTGTTCGGGTCGTTCGAGTAGACACTGAGGATCCGGTTTGGGCGGCCCATTCGATGAGGGTGAGTCGGCGTTCGCGAGACTGGGTTACCCCGAGCGTAATTCGGTGTGATGATCTGCGGTGATGGGGGTTCCACCGATATCGTCGACGAGGTGCGTTTACGGGAAGTTGGTGTGGTTGACGGGGCTTGCGCGTCACGGCGAGCGACGTGAACTGAGCAGCCGCGGTGGTGGTCGGGCCCAAACTTTCGTTGGAGGTGTGTATGACGGTCGCTGACACGGTGGCGCCGCTGGTTCGCGCGGTGCTGGGGGCGCAGGTCCCGGTAGGGATCAGGTGTTGGGACGGTAGTCGCAGTGGGCCTTCGGACGCGCCGTGGCAGGTGCACATCGTCAATCGGCGTGGTTTGCGGCGGTTGCTGTGGGCGCCGAACGACCTCGGTTTCGCTCGGGCCTACGTGTCCGGCGACATCGACGTCGAGGGAGACCTTCTCGCCGGATTGGAGGTGTTGGAGCAGGTGTCGGATCCGAGTCGGGGACCGGGTGTGCGGATCGACAGGCAAACGAAGAAGGCACTGGTGACAGCGGCGCTGCGCCTGGGGATCATCGGGCTGCCACCGAAGCCGCCGGCGGAGGAGATGAAACTGGCGCGCGGCGGGCGCCGGCACGACAGGGGTCGTGACGCTGCCGCGATCAGTCATCACTACGACGTCGGCAACGACTTCTATCGACTTGTGCTCGGTGAGTCGATGACCTACTCGTGTGCGTACTGGGCGCAGCAGAGTGAGGATTTGGGTGCGGCCCAGTACGCCAAATGTGATCTGGTGGCGCGCAAGCTCGGCCTGACCGCGGGGATGCGGGTACTCGACGTCGGCTGTGGGTGGGGGACCTTTGCACTGCACGCGGCACGTCACTACGGCGTGCACGTCGTCGGTGTCACTCTGTCCCAGGAGCAGGCGGACTATGCCCGCAAACGGATGGTCGACGAGGGCGTGGGAGAGTTGGTGGAGATTCGAGTTCAGGACTACCGCGACGTCACAGACGGTCCCTACGATGCGATCTCGAGCATCGGCATGGCTGAGCATGTCGGTGCCGCGATGCTCGCGACCTACGCCGCGGACCTGTTCGCGCTGCTACGCCCTCGGGGGCGGTTGCTCAACCATGCGATCTCGCGGCGACCACGCAAACCTGCTGCCAAATTTTCGAAGACGTCGTTCATCGATCGCTATGTGTTCCCCGACGGAGAAATCGAACCGATCGCGGCGATGATCGAGGCGCTCGAGGGGGCCGGTTTCGAGGTGCGTGACGTCGAGGCGTTGCGCGAGCACTACGCGCTGACCCTGCGGGCCTGGGTGGGGAACCTGGAGGCGAACTGGGACGAGGCGGTGGCCTGTAGCAGCGCCGGGCGGGCACGAGTGTGGCGGCTGTACATGGCCGGCGCGGCGTTGGCTTTTGCGGCGAACCGGCTCGGGGTCAACCAGGTTTTGGCAGTCAAATGCGCCGAACGGGGGCAGAGCGGCATGCCCGGTACTCGTGCCGAACTTGTGCAGCCATCCGCACCGATACCGTCTCCGCCGGGTCTCGAACTGTGAAGACCGTTGGGGAGTACCTCTTCGACCGATGATGGTCGGCGCTCGTATTGTTCGGTATCAGACGGGGCTTGCCGGTTCCTTCGGCCGAGCAGCCGAAACGAACGTCGGTGGGCTGAACACCGGCGTTAGCTCTGCTGGAGGGGTTCTCGGGTGTTTCGCAATGAGCGATGGTCGGCTGCCGTCGGCGCGGAGCACGACCCATGGATGCGCTGAACCGGTACCTGACCGAGAAGGTCACCGCGATCGGGGTTGCGCATTCGCGATCACGTTCGAAGGCCGCATCACCGGCGATGATAGTCAAAACCGGTGCGCGACAACGAATATCTGATTATTTAGTCACTGGCCATGAAAAGTTAACGCCGGCGGCTAGGGCATGTTGATCAAGAGGTCTGGGCTCGTGGTCGGCGAGTCTCGATGGTGTGACCCGTCAGGAGATCTCGAATGAGGTTTGGGCGTTCTTGAGCCGTTGATGCCGGTGCCGGTGGGGCGTTCGCGACCGTGGACGGATCATCGTCTCGCAGTCGAGGGCATGGCCTGGAAGTACCGCACGGGTGCGACCTGGCGGGATGTGCCAGAGCGGTTCGGGAAGTGGAACTCGATCTACAAGCGCTTCGCGCACTGGGCAGAGGACGGCACCGGGGAGAAGTTTCTCGCCGAGGTGCAGAAGCAGGCCGACGCGGCCGGGAAGCTCGACTGGGTGGTGTCGATCGACTCGACCATCGCGCGCGTGCATCAGCACGGTGCGACCCTCGGCCGCGACACAGGGGGCTCCGCCGAATCACAAGAATTTGTGGGAGGAGCCGCCTGATCACGGGATCGGCCGCTCCCGGGGCGGGTTGACGAGCAAGGTTCATCTCGTCTGCGACGGCCGCGGGCGTCCGTTGAGCTGGGTGATCACCGGCGGGAACATCAACGACACGACGATGATGGCTGCCACGCTCGATCAGATCCGGGTGCCGCGTCCGGTTGGCCGGCCGCGACAGCGTCCCGATCGTGATCGCGGACAAGGGCTACCCGTCGAAAAAGAACCGTGCTTGGCTGCGGGATAGGAAAATCGCCGCGGCGATCCCCGAACGCGATGACCAGATCGGGCACCGCCGGAAGAAGCCGGGCAGACCGATCGAGTTCGGCGACGAGCAGAAGGAGCGGTACAAGGGCCGAAACGTCGTCGAGCGGTGCTTCAACAAGATCGAGCAATGGCGAGGCATTGCGATGCGCTCAGCCAAGACCGCCCGCGCCTACCGTGCCGCGATCACCCTCGCCGCCACGCTGATCTGGATCAAGACCGACTTGACTCACGCGGCCTAGCGGACCACCTCGAGCGGTCCCTCCTCGGGCGTCGGCGGCTCGAACCTCTCGAAGTATTCAGTCGCCGTCTGCTCGGTGAGCGGCCAATCGTCCGCCCACCTGCCGTATCGGTCACCGACTCGGTTCAGGATGGTCTCGAGACTCGTCGCGATGTAAACAGTCTCCGGCACGATGCCCTGGGGTGCGAGCAGTGCGCGGAACTCATCGCGTTGTCGCCGGAACCAGAATCCGAAGTCGAGCACGACATCGTTCCCCGCCGCGACATGGCGCAGCAAGCGCGCCTTCAGGTCCGCTGCCACCTCGGCGACCACTTCGGCGGAGGGCATCGTCGTGATTCCGCGATCCCAGAACTCCACCTCGAATGACAAACGCGTCCAGCCCTCGCGCTCGAGCCGCTTGGCGTAGGTGGTCTTTCCGGCACCACCTGGCCCGCACATCATCACGACGCGGGATCCTAGGATCTTGTTCACTGACACCGGGCCGAGGTTACGCTCCGCCACTGATGTTGAGACTCACAACGCTTCGCTCATCGCTGGTCCGGATCGGATCGGATTTGATCAATCCGCCCGAGGTCGCTGTCCCCGCTGGTGGCCAAATGAAAGTGCCCATCCCGTGCTCGTCGTGTCGATCAGGAACTTATGGGGTGAGCGGTGACGGCGAAGGTGCCAGCGGCACACCCAGTCCACCCGGGGAGTCACCTTGAAGTCCGCGAAGGACCGTATGAACAAGATCTCCTTCTATCGAGGAGTCGGGTCGTACACGGGGCCAGCTGCGCTCTGCGGAACCACCCACAACACCGTCAAACGAATCGTCGGGCGATTTGAAACCGGCCAGGTCGGTGACTCACCGGATGCGGATCATTCTTGTATGGTCGTGCGTTCGCGGTGGCGATCCGCTCGACTGTGAGATGAGTGTCCTCGTACCCGGATCGAACATTGACTGACCCATTTTGGGCTTGGCGCAGGACGCGGCGGATCTGTGCGAGTGCAGCATGCCGCTGCTCGGCGGTTGCCTGCACGGCATTGCGGTGCGTGATAGCGGTCCGGCGGGCATGTTGTTCGCGGCGCAGTGTGGCGTTGACGGTGGCGCGGAGTTGGCTGGGGGAGGGTCCCGTCCAGTTGATGTGGGTCAGTCGCCAGAGGAGGAGGGCGACCGGCGAGTTGATGTGGTCTCTGGTGGGCCAGGTCCACCCGCGTTCTCGGGTGTCGCGGTCGAGGGTGTGTGCGATGTCGTGGCCGGTCCAGTGTGTGGTGTCGATGCCAGCGGTTTGGATGGCGTCGCAGATGTGTCCGATGTGCCGGTGATGGGTGAGTGCGGGTGAGGAGGCGATGAGTGTGGCGGATGCTCGTTGGAGGTGGAGTGGTCGGGGTTGTGGGGTGGGTGCGTTGTGCCGCGCGTGTGCGCGTTGGTGAGTACTTCGTGACGAAAGATCATGGGAAGGAACGTAAGCACTGGGGGATAGGGTGTCAGCGTCGGTGGCCTGGGGATGAGTTGTGGTGGCCGTGGGGGTGGGTCGTTGGGTTCGAGTGCGGTGGCGTGTCAGGCGTCGTTTGGGGCGGGCGCGGTGTTGGCGCGATAGTGGTTGTGGGCGTGGGGGAGTGGATTCGACGACGTTTCTGGGGGAGCTGAGTGCCCAGACGGAGGCTGCTTGGTGTTGTTGGCCGCCGTGGTGGAGTTCGGCTGCCATGTATTCGTGGGTGCGGAGTGTTCGGCCGCGTTCGAGTTCGACGCCCATGTGAAGTTGCTTGAGGACGCGGCGGGCGCGGTTGACGACGGAGAGCGAGACTCCGGCGTGGTGTGCGATGAGTCGCCGGGATGCGGTGACCCCGCGTCCGGTGGCCGAATCCGCGAATCGGGCGTGGGCTGTGGCGACGGCGATCAGGCGTTCGACGCTGATGCTGTGTGTGGTGAGTGCGGTCCGGCCGGTGGTGGTGTGGGTGATGTGGTGGCGGAGCTGGCGGAGCCATTCGGTGCGGCTGGTCCAGACGGGGATGGTGGCTTCGCGTCCTGGCGTGGTGGGGAGGGTGAAGGATTGGCCGCGTTGCCCGGTGTCGTGGTTGTACTGGTGGAGCAGGTTGATGGCTTGGGTGGCGGCGTGGACCGAGGCTTCCCAGGTGTCGACTTCTACCGACTGCGGAACGCTCGTATCGACGTGTGTCGATGACGTGGCGGGGGTAGGCGGAACGAGCTGTGTTGATGCTGATTCAGCACATGCGTTAGCATCAGACGTACCTGTCACAGGTAAGTCCCTTCGGGGAATGCAGAACGAGCGCCGAAAGGTCTGTACTTTCGTCACTCACCTCAGAGAATGTGACGGCCCGGCAAGGCCTTCACCCTCTCGGTTGTGGAGGATCGGCAAGTCCTCCACAACGAAATGCCGCGGAGCGGTTCCTGAATGCGAAACCACCCCCACCAAGGGGGTTTTCGTGTTTCTGAGGTCTGCGCATTGTTATTTGCGTTTCGGGGTCGCGCGGTTGCTACTCGGCCAAGGGCATCGCCTTACTGTGGGCACGTGTGGGTGCCGATCCACTACGGCTGCCACCGCGAACAGTGGAGGTTCGCGTGGGTCCGCTGTAAGGGATCAGAGAAACGTGGTTGGGGCTGCAGCCAAACTTGTTACGCCGACCGCGGCACCGACGTCACACCAAGCAACAGGCGCGCCGCGGCGGCGACCTCACGGATCTGCTCGACGGTCGCGGTTTCAGGATCGGATGCGACAAGGTCGACAACGTCGACCAGCGCATCGCATGATCCCGGACCGAGACGAGACCCGGCAGGCGTGAGCCGGACTGGACCATGCGTGTCGACGAGATTCGCGACGGACATCACGGTCGACGTGCCCGTGTCGGCGACGAGTAGTCCACAGATGACGCCGTCCATCACGATGAGCTCCCACGTCCGCCCGTGGCGGTCGGTGGCGGTGACACCCGTCATGCGACCGCCCCCCTCGTCGCGGGGTAAGGCAGGCGTGTGTTCCACGCCTCGATAGCCGCGGCGATGCACATCTCGGCGACAGCGCCCGGTTTCGCGGCGAGGTGCGCCCAGAAGGCGGCAGCGACAGCCTCCGCACCACTGAACTGATGACCGCCCAGGTAGTCGTAGGCGTCGACGGCGGAATCGGCGACCGCAGACCAAGCGTAGATGGCCGCTGACTGAGCGCGGCCGGCGCCGATCACAGCGAGCCGCTCCATCGCATCCCAACGGGCAGCGACGGAGTCGACCGTTCCGGTCGGAGTGTCGCGGCACAACTTGGCGACGGTGTATCCCACGGGCGTGGAGAAGCCTGGAACGGTGGCGATACCCCACACCGGGTGAGCGTAAAGATCGGCTAGCCATCCCCAACGCAGGGAAGCGGGCCCTTCGGTCCCAGGGCACTCGATCTCACCGGTCGCCATGAGAAGGACGCGGTCGGAAAGCCGGATCATGCCGCCGACCCCCGTTCGACTACTCGTTGCCGCTCGCCACGGTTGTAGTACATCCGAAACTCACGATCGGTGGCGATCAACGTACCGACGTGACGATCTCCAACACCCGCCTGCATGACGGAACGCGGACGATCCCCACCGGCCGCCATCGTCACCGTATCCGCGCAGCAAGTCTCGAATCGCGGGCGCTGCACGCACACATACTGCGCATCGAACATGACCCCATAAGGCCTCTCTCCTACCTCCCACGGCGCAATCACGACGCCCACCGCGCTGGCGCCGACACCCTCTGCGCTGCAAAGAGAGTAGGGACCGGCAAGGGCCGCTTCTGGTCGCGAAGACGGATGCCGTCCCGCGTTCGCACCCACGCCGACAGCGCTGAAATTTTGATCGGCTCGCCGTCGCGGTCATAAGCCACCGCGGCCCACACCATCGATCGCGCCGGGCCGACCTGCGCCTGCTCCTCGCAACTCGCAAAGAACGGGCAACTCTTGCAGGCGTCAATCGCGGCCAAGAGCTGACCCGTGCTCGCGACGTCAGTGTCCCACCCGCGGGGATTTTGCGCGCACGGAAGTCGGCCATCGGTGACCTGTGGCCCGTCGACGCGATCAGCAAGGCTTGTGCTGATCCGACGGAAGAAAGCCTCTTCGTGCGCTGCGCGGTACACCGCGCACCGCTCTGTACCTGTAACGCATCCGCACGCCGAGTCGTGGGCACGAATGAATCGTCGAAGTTGAGCATTTGTCCAACTCAACACCTCAGTCTCGTCGACACTTCCGTCGACGTCGCCTATCGTTTGCATTGGCAGATCTCCATTCTGCTAGCTGAAGAAATACGCTGACCAGGGCGGCAACCCTGTTCGGTTCAGGCCCCCGTCCGGCGGTAACCGGGCGGGGGTTCTTCTGTTAGATCACCGACCCTTCTTGGTTGGCGGAGTCATATTTGATCTATTTCCGTGAAACAAAACTGTGTACTGAAGTGATCGTAAGGGGGATAGTGCAAGGTGTCCAGGAGTGATGGACGGAGTGTTTCGGTGAGCCGACGGGTGATGCGCGGATTCGATCCTTCTCGGCTCAAGGCACTTCGTGAGCGCTTCGGCCTGAGTCGGCCCGAGCTCGCTCGCGTAGCGGGTATCGGGCACGCGACCCTCTATCAGTGGGAGACGGGAGCAACGTCGCCACAGGTAGACCTCCTCAAGCGGGTCGCCGACGCCCTTGGCGCGGCGATCAGCGATATCGTCATAGTTCCGGAGGCTGAGCGGCTCCCAGGCGACTGGCGAGTTCTCGCGGGTTTGCTGCAGCCGCAACTCGGAAAACTGGCTGAGGTCAGCACCACGACGGTGGCTCAGGTCGAGCGTGGGCAGGCGGCGTTGACGGACGACAATGCTCGGAAACTCTCGGCGGCTCTGGGTGTGTCTGAAAGTGTCTACCGCGCCGCATACGAGCGCGCGCGGAATCGGCCTGCTGGCACCCCGGCGTGACACTACGCAACCGATCGCTGCGGCGGTTCGGCGTGTTCGCTCTGTATGAATGATGTGTAGGTCGGCGTAAATTCGCCCTCTACCACTGCTTATTCCAGAATCTGGCCACATCACATTCTTTCCGATGGTGACGTCCGTCTTAGAACGGAGATCAGGTTACGTTTCGCAACTTACAATTGCAAGTTGCGAAAGTCATATGGAGTTGCGAGAATGCGGGTAGTCAAGAGTGTTGCCTGTACCTACGGGTCAATCCGGGCTAAAAGGTTGAAGGGTTGGGCAGGAAACGATGAGCAGCTTCGCTGAAAGGCTTCGCTATCTCTTTGACACCGTCCACCCGAAGGACCGGGGCCCATACACACAGACCGAGGTCGTCGATATGCTCCGGTTCAGCGGCAGCAAGATGACTACTGGGTACATGTCGCAGTTGCTCAGTGGGAAGCGATCGTCGCCCGGATTGGAGACGGTCCGAGACATCTGTCGGGTATTCCGTGTGCCGATGGACTACTTCGGGGACGAAGAGACCTATCAAGAAATCAAGCAGCAGATTGAATGGATTCAGAACCTACGAGATTCACAGGATCAGCGCGTCGCGGCCAGGACCTACGACCCATTTCGGAAGCTGACCAGCGACGAGGACTAGTCCTAAGCAATCAATGCGTAGGTTAGACCAGCAGCGACGGCACCCGCGATCGAACCGACAATGACCTGGCCTTTCGTGTGGTCCCCGAGATGGACCCGGGACCATCCGACCAATGGTGTAAAGACCAAAGCCAGCAGCCACCACGGTGACACCGCTAGAGCCAATACAACCGTCACACCGGCTGAAACGCCGGTATGGACGCTGACTTTCCAGTGGAAAATGCTCGTGATTACCGCGGCCACTACCAGCGCCACTAGGCCCGCCGACATGAACGCGATCATCTCGATCGGTGCGTGCCCGAGGATCTGAATGATCAAACCACCCACCGCAACACTTAGAAGCACGACGATCAAGAGATGTCGCTCGTTGATCTGGGTGACATGGTGGTCGCCTATCCGCGACCTCCGCATCCCGAACAGGATGACGGCCATCGGGACGACTCCCGTACACACCGCAACGAACGCTCCCCAGCCCGCAGTGCCCACGGAAAAACCGATCACCATCGACGTCACGATGTTGATGACCCATGGGGCACCGACTTCAGTCAGTACGCGTGCGGCCATATCGGTTGCAGTACGGCGGTCTCGAAAATCGATCTCCGTCATTGCGCCAAGGCCATCTCTCGTTTGTTCGCGCGGGCGATTCGATAAGCGTTGCCTAACATGCACGCCCACATGGTGTCAGTGGTTCCGGGATCGAGGAAAAAGCTGTTGTATCCCAATCGGTCGGGAAGTCGACCGGTGACGAGCCATTCGGTGATTGCGTCGACGGCCAACTGCTGGGGAAGAGGTTCGCCCGGCGGCATACCACTGTGGTCGACTTCTAGGCTAAGAGCATCAAGTAGCTCAGCTGCTCGGTCGTCGACTTGCTCGGCGGCGCTGCTGCCGCGTTTCGATTCTCGTTCGGCGTTCGGCCACCGCGTCAGCAGCTCGGCTCGAAGGTCGGAGAACTGCTTGAGCGCAGCCTGGGCTCCAATCCAGTTCATCGCCAGGGCAGTAAGTACTCCTGCGGCGATGAGTAGCACGCCGGTCAGGGCGAGCGTACGGGAGATGGCGAACGGTGTGGGTGTCGGCGCCATCAGTCCGTAGCGCGCGGCGACCAGGTATCCGATTCGAAGGGCGGCGTATGTAGTCAGGATTGCAGCCCCCGGACAGATCAAAAGTAATCCCCGGCCGGTGACGGTATGTCGGTCTGCCTGGACGATCGTTACGACCGTCACCATCAGGCATAGCAGAAACGGGTATGCCATCGCGAGAATCAAGCCTTCGGCATATCCAGGTAGAAACGCATAGTCGTTGTCGAACGTGCGATTGTCCACATTCGCCGGCCATGGCGTTTTGAAAAAGAACACGAAGGCCATGGCGGCTGTGAACAACGAGAGTGCGAGGTGAAGCCGAATCAACTTGGTGCGCTGGCCGGCCTTACTCGTCACATCCGTGAACACGGTGGCAGTACCGATGCAGATTCCATAAACCAACAACATTTTGAGGGCACCAGGCATGCCCGCGCCCAAGGAAGATCGAACGAACTCCTCAATGGGCTGGATGTTGAGCATCATGTGAAGTGACATGCATACCAGGATGAGCGCGGCACCAGCGAGAGTCCATGAACGACTGAACCACCACCGATGCAGCCGGGTTGCCGCCGCCACGCCCAACAGTGCGGCAGCCAGCGCGGTAATCAACCGAGGGCCTCGTCGAGCCGTGACCGAACCGCAGGGTTGTGGCTAGTCTGACTGCTACCTTTCAAGCGTCGCAGCAGCAGGCTCGCGAACGCTTCAGCGTCGGCCTCCTCGATGGACCTTGTATCCGTGCAGTCGCGTTGGAGCATCAGTTTCGCTAGGTCGTGAGATTCGGGTGGAAGGTAGTCGGTAGCCAGTTCGATGGCAGGCCTGCCGACATGTCCCAGTGCCATGTGGCCGAGTTCGTGGGCGATGGTTCGCTCACGAGCATGCACCCACAACGCATATTTTATTTCGTCATGGTCGGGGTTGCGTACCCATTGGCCGAACACTCGGGACGGCAGGTCGGGGCCCTCCTGAATCAACAGTGGCCGTCCGCGATCGCGTGCGAGCGCATTCGCCATGCCTGTCAATGATCGTGCTTCGTCGCCCACCGCGATGCGGAACAGGTGATCGACGGCACGTGTAACTGCCGCTCTATGTGCCACTCCCGAAACCTCCTGCCGTCAGCATCCCCCGCGATGCCGACAGACAACGGTAGTCGCCTGGCGCGGGTACGCCCAGTCGGGGGGGCGGGCCGCACCCATGAGAAGTTCCACGCACTCTCGACTAGGATCGCCCGAATGCCGATCAGCCTCCGTCTGTCTCGTCACGGCACCGCTTGTGCCGCCATCATGGCAGGTACCTTGCTGCTAACGATGAGCGCGCTCGCTCCGACATACGCCGCAAGTCAGCTCGTGAAGATTCCCCTGGACATTGAGGCGGACACGGTCTCCACCGGTATTGCGCAACTGCTCGATGCGGCCGCTCTGGCGAAGGGTAAGCTGGAGATCAATCCCACAGTACCGATCACTGTGAACCAACGGGTCACTGTCCAAGATCCATCCGATTCAAATACCGTGACTCTGCAGTCTGCCGTGCAGATGACGCGGGATGACCGGATAGGACCAGGCGCAGTTATCAATGCAAGCGTCGACCGAACTACCGTCGATAGGCGAACCGGTTTCGCTGTTCCGGAGCCTTCTGGATCCATCCAGTCTTCGCTCGACAAGCCGGCGGAGCCAGTTGCTCACGAGGGACTCCAGTTTAAGTTCCCCTTCGACACAAAGAAGCTCTCCTACCCCTATTTTGATACGACCCTGCGCTCAAGTCGCGCCATCGACTTTGTGAAAGAGACCGAGATCAAGGGCCTCCCGGTCTTCCAGTTTCACCAAACAATCGAGCCGACCGCGATCGGGAGTGCTATCACACTTCCGGCGGTGACCTGGGGGAGAACCGGAACGGATCCGGTGTCCCTGAAGCGCTTTTACGGCGTCACTCGGGATCTCTGGGTCGAACCGGTTTCCGGTGCAATCGTCCAGGTACGACAGCATTACAACCAGCACTTTGGATCCGACATCGACGATCCGGAGCCAGTCACCATCATTGATGTCGCCACGATGCTCGACGAGCAAACCATCGATGAACAGGTGGAACGAGCCGTCGCATACACGCGGCTAATTCAGTGGGGCACCGTCTGTGGTCCCGGGATCGGTGCAGCAGCTGGTCTTTTGTTGATCGCCGGCGGTGTCTACCTCGGTGTTAGGTCAACCCGAGGAGCGACAGCTAAACCAAAACCCTTGGAAGAGGTTGCGGTCACTGACGAGCCTGTCGGCGTGCGCGATCGGGTGAGCAGCACCAATACGTGACGCTCTCGAGATCCAGGACTGCTGGCAGGTCCGCCGCCGGACTCGGTTCGGGCCCCTCGAGGCATTGCGAAGCGCCACCGATCGAGTAAGTCGATGCTGTATCACGCTGGACACAACAGCCCATTCGGGTGGCGAGACGATCAACGGCTGTCCCCACAAGCGAAGGACGCCCGTCCCACGGTCCTGTGAGGATTTCGCTATGCCCGCCCTGCGCTGTGGTCGGGATCGTGCTGATGGGCCCCGATCAACTTCGGGCGCCGCTGATCTCGCAGCTAGTTGAACTCGTAAAAAGCCGCACGTGCGTATGGCAGTGCCTCGGTGTAAGCGCTGCGGACCTTGTCTTCGGTGCCGAGATAGGACATGTTGTCGTCGTAGGCTTCGCGGTCCTCGAAGTACGTGCGGCCGCCCAAGTGGTCGGACAGCTGGATCGCCACGGCGTACTCGACCGGGTTGCCGTTCTTTGCGGCTTCCCCCTGGCTTTCCGCACCTGCATAGAAGGTCTGGATTGCGTCCGTGACGGCTCCGGCGTCGAGGGCAGGTCGGTTGTCCCACTTCTGGCTCCATCCGAAGAGGTTCCGTCCTCCCGAGCCGGAGTGGTGGACCCGCCAGAATCCTTCAGCTCGTGAGGCGACGAGAGCCGCGATGATGGCGTTGTCAGGCGCCTTCCGCTCGTTGCCGAGAGCGATGATGCGGGTGACGGTTTCCTTCTGCTGTCCGTCGGCGGTGTCGTCGACGAAGGGATCGACGACCTGGGTAGTGGCGTCGATCGTAGGTGCCGGTTGGGATGCGGTGTCGTCGTTCGAGTCGCTGCCGCACCCCGCGATGACCGCGGTGGCGAGCACCATGGCCGTCAGAGCTGTAGTGACGCGGTACTTCAAGGTTCCCCCTCGCTCGTTCGGTTGTGTTCAGTAGGTGAGGTTATCGATCAACCATCGGCCGTCTGCTTCGGTAAGGGTGAGCCAAACGGTAATTTCGGGCTCGACGGGGTGGGGGGTGTCGCCGAGGACCGCGGTTTGGGTGATTGTGGCAACCCGGTGAGCGGTGGAGTCGGTGTCGGGTGGGCAGCCGGAGCAACCGATGGCGACATCGGCGATGACCCGGGCGTTGTCGTTAATCCATTGCTGCCATTGCAGGCTGGGTCCGCGCTCGTTCCGGACATCGGAGGTAAGGTGCGCAGCCAGGGCCGGTGTGAACCATTGTGTCGCGCGACGGAACCCGCTGGTGGGGCTCTCGTCGGTGGCGGGGGCCCAGGTGAATGTGACGGTCATGGCCTGGCGGGCGACTTCCTCCGGCGATGTCGGTTCCGGTCGCTGAAAAGAGCTGGTGCCCGTTTCCGGTGCAGGTGCCGTGGTCGTCGTTCTCTGCTGTATCGCGGTTCCTGAGGGGTTGCCGTTGTCCTGGCAGGAGTAGAGCAGTGCCGCGACTGCGGCGGTGATCACCATGAGCACGATCGAGGTTCTTCGCATGGTTCCTCTCCTCCTGGGTCACATACGGCGGGCGCGCATGTCGGCCATCACGGGTGCTTGTTTGACGACGTCACCGGTGGTGGGTGCGTGAACCATCTGCCCGTTGCCGGCGTAGATACCGACGTGGCCTGGACCGCTTGCCTCCCAGGATCCGAAAACGAGGTCGCCGGGCTTGGCCTGGGAAATCGGAATTTCAATGCCCACTTCCCATTGCTCCTCGGAGGTGCGGGGAAGGATGGTCTTGCCGCCGGTGGCCCGGGCATAGGCGTACTGGGTCAGGCCAGAGCAGTCGAACCCGCCCCCGGACGGTCCACCAGCGCCGCCGCCGCCCCACACATACGGGGTGCCGAAGTACTGGCTGGCGGCCTCGACGACATTGCTGCCGCCGGCGGTGGGGGTGGGGACGAACTCGCCGCGACCGCCAGGTTGCTCGAACTCGGGAATGTAGGAGAGGACTTTTTGCACGTAGGGGCGGGTTTCGTTGGAATAGTCACCACCGGAGGGCATCCCACCGGCTCGCTTGATGGCACCCTCGCCGGCGTTGTAGCCGGCGATGTAGAGCGAGCGTGGATCGCCCTTCACGGAGCCGTCGGCGATCCAGCTGTCGACCGATCGCGCGATCTCACAGAAGTAGCGGCCCTGAGCCATCACCGCATCGCCGACGTCCGCTTGAGACACTCTGCCGTTGCCGTCGTCGTCGCGGCCGTACACGGCCCAGGTGCCATCCATGAACTGGGTGTAGCCTTTCGCTCCTGCGGGGCTGGTGACAGCGCGGAACCCGCTCTCGGCTTTGGTGTCCGCAGCGAGCAGCGCCGGGCTGATCTGGGGGCACAGCGATCCGCCCTTGCGGAACCATTCTTCGAATGCGGGTGGGACACTGCCGGGTTTGAGGTCGCCGCCGCCCGCGGTGCCGAAGCCTCTGCCGCAGTCGAGAGGAGCGGATGCGGCCATGAGAGAGATGGTCGATCCCGGTGTGCTCGAGTCCCATCCGGATGGTGCAGGGGCGCCGCCGAGCTTGGTCATAGGGTCGATCGCGGTGCCGCCCTGCAGGCGGCCGCCTTCCCAGTATTCGAAGTGCAGGTGTGGCCCGGTCGATCCGCCGGCGTTACCGATGTCGGCGATGTGGTCTCCGGCCTTGACGCTCTGCCCGGGTTTGACGTGGATACCGTTGGCGTACATGTGCCCGTAGACCGTGGAGACCGGCCGACCGTCGACCGCGGAGTCGATGATGACCCAGTTCTCGAAACCGACACCGGGAGCTTCACCGCTCGAACCGGCGGCGACGACGAGGCCGTCGAGGGCGGCGTAGATCGGGGTACCGACCGGGCCGCCGAAGTCGACACCGTTGTGCATCGCCCCCCATCGGGGTCCGAAACCGGAGGTGAACGTGGTGGTCTCCGGTGCGGTGGGGTGCTGGATCGGCCCGGACGGGGTCAGCGCGGCCGCCGGCGGATCGTCGGGTGTGCTGTCTGCGTGCGTGCCCCCGGAATCGGAGTGGGCGGGCCGGCAAGGTTTGGGCAGATCGATGATCGCCCCGCCGGTGCAGGCGCTGGCCATCCCGATGGTGAATGATGCGGCGAGAGCAGCCGCGGTCAGACGCCGAGGGGTCACGCGATCGGGCCCGGCAGAGGTGTGTCGAGTTCGGGGATGGTGGCCCGCTGTGCGGGCGGAGCAGGCTCCGAGGGCAATAGGGGCTCTGGGGTGCGCTCCGGGCTCAGTGCGGTGGCGGGTGACGGCCTGGTGGTGCGCGGGGTGGTGGGAGCCGCGTCCACGTCGTCGAGGTCGAGCGTCGGGAGGGGCGAGTCGACTTGCCAGCCGCCGTCGGTGTCGGTGACCGCGACGGTCAGGGTCCCGGCACTGGTGTCGATCTCCACGGTCGTTCCGGTGGTGCCGGTGCCTGACAGGGTGCGTGTCGGCCCGAGAATCGACACCTGAGCGGTGGGCCGGGCCGCGGCGAGGGTGTCATTGACGTGCTCGGGGCGGGTGACACGGCTGAGCGCGATCGCCCACTGAGTTGGCGACGCGGTGGTGTCGACGAACTCGTGTGCGTAATACATCGCCGCTGTTGCGGGACTACGACGGATCGAGCTGGCCGGCATCGACGTGACTTCAGTCTCGGTGATCTCCTTGGTTGCGGCGGTCTTGGTGGCCACCGACGTGGTGTGGGTGTGCGCCGCGTTCGCGAGTGGCTCTGCCGTGTCGCCGGCTGTCCCGGTGACTGTGGTGACCATCAGGCGGGCGAGGTAGAGGATCGCGACCATAATCGCGATCCCGCTGGCGAGCCGGCCGGGACTGCGCAGGACCCAGCTGCGGATCGCGGTGGTGATCGGGTTGGTGGTTCTCACTAGTTCACTCCCAGTTCCCGATTCGGCCGGTCGAGCACTCCCGTCGAGTGCTCCGCCGCGGTGTTCTCACGCAATCGAGCGCGGGGCAGGTCGTTGCGCGGGGGCGGCGCCACCGCCGTGGCCGAGGCCGGTGCGGTCCGGGTGATCGACACCCACGGACGCTTATCCTTTTCAGTCGCTTCCGTTTCCTCGATCGGCCGGTAGATGGTGGTCGGTGCGATGATCGCGTCGGGTCCGCCGTCCCACCGGTTCGCGTCCTGATGAGGAATGAAGATCTCGCTGTCATCGGTGTGGAGGGCCTCGAAACCGTCGGTGAAACCCGTTGCGGGGGTGTGTTTGCGCAGGTCTGCGAGCCTGGTGTTTCCGTTGCCGCCAGCTGGGTCGGCGGTGGGGTCGATACCGGGGAGCCGGGTGCCGGGGTCGGGCCTGTCTGGGGACGTTTTGCGCAGATCTGCCATCGCTCGACCGTCGCCGCTGCGTAGGGCGGCCAGTTGTGCTTGGCGGGCGCGGTTGCGGTAGTCGTCGGTGCGTGCGGCCGACAGTGCGCGTCCTTCTTGCCGGACGATCGGGGGCTTGTTGCCGCCGATCATGTCGGACCATTGCCGATCGGTCCCGTCGGCGGCGCGGTTGGTGCCGGCGCGGGCGAGTTCGAGGCTCTTCTCGGCAAGTCCTATGGCGGGGTTGGTGACCATCGAGCTGGCGGTGAGCAGTTTCTGCTTCCAGGAGCCGTGCTTGTGTCGGTCCATCGCACCGCCGATCATGCCGCGATGCGACTGGGTAATGGTCTGTGAGAGCCGTTTGAACGGGCGCAACAACATCCAGAAGACGATGGTGAGGATGACCAGGAACCACAGCCGCCAGGTTCCGTCGACCGCATCATTGCGGTACAGCTTGATCAAGATCAGCAGGTAGACCGACATCAGCACCGCAGCGGCTACCGCCCACAGGTAGATTCCGCCGAGGATGCGTCCGACACGGATCAGGATCGATGCGGAGACGATGGCGAGCGGAACCCACACCGGTGCGGTGACGATCGCCACCCGGATCGCCAAAAGCGCCGATAGTTTCAGCACCGAGGAACCGATCCACAAGAAGGAGGGCATCGAGGTCTTGACCATTGACAGGAACCCGGTCGAGACCCGGCTGCTGTCTTTGCCTTGAAAGGTGTAGAACGAGAGCCCCTTGCTCTCCAACGGCTCGACGACCTCCCGCCGGAACTTCTCGGCCTTGGCCTCGTCGATCTCCTTCTGTGTCGCGTTGTCGGCTTGGATTCTGGCCTGTTCGTCGTAGGTGTAGGCGATTGACTCCCGCAGCTTCGGCCACAGATCGTCGAGCGTTCGGCCAGATGCGTTCGACCCGAAATATCCTCGCTGCACGTCCGGGATGGTGATCCGGTCGGTGATCACCAACCGCGGGTCATCGGTCATGCCCGCGGAGTTGAAAATCTCGCCCTGAGTTTTCGTGATCAGCGCGCTGAACGTCTCGTCGGAGATCTGGATCGCCTTCGCTGGTGCACCGACCATTAACCCACCGATCGCCAGTGCGCCGGCACCGATCGTAAGCTGCCGGAACACCGCTGGGGCATCTGATCGCAGACCGCGGTAGAGGATGATCAGCCCGGCCGCACCCACCCCCAGCCCGAGCCACGGCCCGTAGACGGTCGGCCGCAACGAGTCGGAGACCGCGAGCACGATCTCGTCGAACTGCGCGATCGCTCCCCGTCGTCCGGTCTCGCGGCCTTCTGTGGGGGTGTTGGCCTGCTCGTCGAGCCAGAACGCCGCGGCAGCGAACGATTGCCCGATCGTGAGGAAGGTATTTCCGATGTCGGTCTTGTTGCGCACCAGCGATACCCCGGTGATGTCTTCACCGCATCCGAGGTCGTAGATGTGCCACGTCAAACCCGCCCAGCCGTGGCCGCCGTACCCGGTGCCCGACAGCTGGGATTCCGTGGGCTTGTCCACCGATCCGGAGTCGAAGAACGCCGGCGCCGCCGAGTTCGGGGACTGCGGTGCCGGCACGTCCTTGCAGTTGAAGCCCGCGGCGTGGGCGGTGGCCTGCCCGCACAGGGCGCTGAGCCCGACCAGCATCATGACCGCGCACAGTTGGATGATCCGCTGCAGCAGGTGTGCGGGTGATCTGGTGGTGCGGGCGGTGGCGGGCATCGAGAAGGTCCTTTTCAAGGAGGGGGTTAGGCGGCGGTGGCCCGGGAGTTCAGTGCTTGCGCGACGTGGGCGATGTGGGTGAAGTTTGTCCAGTTCGCGCGCAGCAGCTCGATGTCGCCGCCGAGGCGGACGACGTAGGTGCGGGCCTCGTCGGCGCCGGTCTTCGCGGCGCGCTGTTTACGGGCCTTGTTCGCGCGCGGGTCGTAGGTGTCGTTGCGGCCCCCGCCGAGCTGGTTCGCCAGGATCGTCTCGTACCCCTCGCCTTCGTCGAGGCCGAGAAGTTTCAGTGCGTCGGAGATCGCCCGTTCGGACGAGCCGAGTCGGCCGATGATGATCTCGTCGGTCAGCTGTGACTGGTCCTGGTCGTCGGCGCCGTCCGCCAATCCCAGGAAATCACCGGCAAGCTGGCTGCACACCAGTGCGCGGGTGCGGAACTTGCGGGTGTCGCGACCGAGCCGGACGTACAGAGTGCGCCCGGCCCCGGACTGCTTGAGGTACTTGTTCTCGTCCAGGAACAGCAGTTTCGGCAGCGCACGCGGCTTGTCGTAGACCAGCCGGGTCGCCAACCACGCCGCCAGGTGGATCAGCGGACCGGCCAGGCGTTGGCTGTCGGTGGCCGCACTGCCCTCGGCCTTGTCGTCGATCTGCAGGCCGGGCATGGTCAGGATCGTCAGTCGCTCGTCGAGGACCGAGTCGAATAGTTCGGCGGCGGCGTCGTCACCGGCCGTGGCCGACGGGAACAGCACCCGGGCGTCGCGCAGGTGCGACATCGTGCGCAGCATCGGCCCGATCCGGCCCGCGGCGGTGCGCAATACTTCACCGATGACGGGGGTGTTCTCGGAGTCGTGGGTCTGGCCGTTGGTCGTGCCGTGGGCGGCCCCATGGTCGTTGGTGTAGACCACGCCCGCGGCGATGTGGTCGATCGCGTCGAGGACCTTGCCCAGATGGTTGGTCGGCTCGCCCCCAACCATCGCCGCCGCCATCCGGACCACACTCTTGGCATCCCGGTCGCTGCGATCGTCGGCGTCGAGCATCGAGATCAGCACCCAGGACGCGAGCTGGACGCGCTCGGCATGGGCGGCACCGCGATCGTCCTCGTAGGCCGCTGCTGCGGCTGCTGCGGGGTCGGATTCGTGCGCGTACTCGGGATGGTCGGGGCGGTAGATCTCGTCGGCCGGGTCGGGCTCGGACACGACCCGGTAGACGTTGAGGACGCCGGGTTTGGCGCCGCGGCCGGTCAGCTCGTAGACCCGGGTGAACGGCTTGAGTTCAGGCAGCTCGGCGAGCGCACGCAGCGGACCGGACGGATCCAGGATCACTCCGTGCGCGCCCAGGCGCAGCGCCTGATAGGTGATCATCCCGGCCAGATGGGTTTTGCCGGCTCCCTGGACGCCGACCAGTGGGGTCAGGCCGCCCTTGTCGAAGAAGTCGTGGGCGGCGAAGAGATTCCAGGCGACCGGGCGCACCGAGATCGACGCGGTTTCGCCGAGGATGATGCCTTCCTCGTCACCTATCCGGTCGGCCGCCGCGCCCATCCCCGCCGACATGGCGAGGACGCTCATCCTGCGCTTGTGGGCGGTGTTGGCGAGCTTCTCACCGGGCATGAATTCTTTGAGCAGGTGGTACTGGCCGTTCTCGACTTCGAGTTCGATATCTGGTGCGTACTGTTGCTGCAGCTTCGAGACACGGTCCCGCACCTGTTGGGGGGAGGAACCGGTCACGGCGATCCGCCACCACCCCGATCCTCGGGTGGCCAGTGCCCCACCGTTCGACATCTCCGTCCGCAGGCGCCGGGACAACCCGTGCTGTGCTGCTAACTCATCGGGTGGGGTTTCGTCGTGCTCGACGGTGTAGTGCCGGTACTGCGCCTCGATCGCGTTGCGCTGCTTTTGTATCTCGCCGAGTGTCTCTTCTGGGGTGTGCAGGGTGATCCGCTCGGACCACTCCAAGGGCAACCCGAGCTGGTCGCCGAGCAGCTGCCACGGCATCTTCTGCTCGGGGATGGCCAATGGTGCCATCCTCCCCACCGTCAGCACGGTCACGTACGACCTATAGGTACGGCCGGCGATCGTGCCCTCGACGACGGTGTGTCCGGCGCCGGGCGTGTAATGCATGTCCGCCAGGTTGCTCAGCGACAACACATCTGGCAGACCCCACCCCGACGGTGCACCTGCGGCGGCAGGTTCGGTCAACGGCATCCCCACCGCTGCGGAGCGGCGCAACAGATAGTCCACCTGTCCGTTGTCGGCCGGCAGGGCTTCGACACCGGGGGAGAGCATTACGCGCTCGATCTCGGCGATGTGTTCGGCCGCAGCGTCCTGCTCGGCGATCAGCACCTGCTCGGACCACTTCGACAACCGCGGCCCCAATCCCTTCACCGCGGTGCACATGTCGGCCACCGCGACGATCGCCTGCGCGGTCATCGACCGCCGGGGCAGTTCGATGCCCCAGTAACGGCGCTTGCGGGTAGGGGCCGAGTCCAGCAGCGCGACTTGCTGACCGACGAGGTAGTCGTCCCACGCGAGGGCACCGGGAACGTCGGGGAGTCGGTCCTCGGCGAGCTGCGCGTGTGCGCGTCCCCATTCCTTGACCGGCCAGGGCTCGCGCACGGTGCGCCGGTGGATACCGGCCACCCCTTTGCTGCGCAGTTCCGCCAGCACCAACGCTTCGTCCCGGATGAACCGCGACTGATCGGCAATTGCCCGCATGCTCCACGTGCCGGGCGATTGCACGAACCACAACGTGGCGGTGTCGTCGGTGATCGTGACGTTTCCCAGCACCGCCCGCAGCCGCCACTTGGACTGCTTCCGCAGCCGTGCCCTGCTCCCGCGATCCGCGGCGGCACTGGTCGAGTGCCCCTGCGGACCAGGCCGGGAGTTTTTCCCGCGCCGTTTGCTGCCCATGCGGCGGGTAGGTTCTGCGGCCACGTCCTCGTCATCGTCGGATCGAGTGACCGGGGAAAGGTCGGTGGGCAGTGCATCACCCGAACTGGCGTGTGGTGCAGCGGTGGAGTGCGGGTCGGCGGTCTGCAGCCCGGCTTGGCGTGCCGCGCGCAGCCACGACTCGGGCAGCACCGGCGGGAGCGCACCGGGGGGTGGGACGAGGTCGGCCGGGTCGAACCGGTTACCGGAATAGCTCATGACCTACCTGCTCGTAGTCGAAGAAGTCGTGTGATCGCCGGCGGCGGGGGCGAGGCGAACGCGCGCGATCTGGTCGGGGATCGACACCGTCTGCGGCGTGGTCCGGATCTTCTTGTTGCGGCCGGTCGCGGGGCGTGGGGAGGTGAGGTCGTTGATCGCGGACCGGGCCAGCGACCGGATGGTGCGTTCGTGGCCGAGCCCGTCGACGATCCGTTTCGTCCCGAGATAGGTCAACCCCAGCACCGCGGTGACGGACCAACCGCTCCACGGCACCGACAGCACCCCCATCACGAGGATGTACGACAGGATCAGCAACAACCCACCGATACCCACCGCCTGCCACCTGATCGGTCTCGGGAACGCCCGCCCCGGAGGGCCTAGCCAGTGCTGATCCACCCGGTACAGGTCGTCATCGGTCTCGATCACGGCAAGCCCCTCACCGGCGCTCGCTGATGGCACGGCCGATTGCGAACATGATGGCGGCGGCGATGACCACGCCGAAGATGATCGTCATGACAGACATAAGGGTTCGTTCCTATCGACGCTGGGGTGGGACCGGTTGTGGGTGGGAGCGCAGTCAGATTCCGGGGAAGACCAACCGGGCTATTCCGGTGCCGACGTTCATCGCAGCATCCGGGTTCGCCGACAACCCGAACCAGCCCAACGCGATCAGGGAAAGGCCAGCGATGGTGATGACGGCAGACCAGGATGAGCGAATCGCCTTCGCCAGAAGCACAATCGCTCCGACGCCGAGGATCGGAGGAACTACCTGCTCGCGGAGAAAATCTCCCACCCCGCCGGTGTCGATCCCCTCCTGTGCCAGAAGCGTCAGCTGCGACGCAGCCTCGAAAGACTCATGAAGCATGCTCTCTCCCAGAAGATTCGCGGGCAACACCGAACGGTGACTCGAGAACAGTGGCATGAGGTGGCTTCGGCACACGAAGACCCCCGCACGCGCTCGGGCGTGTCGCTGCGGGATTCACAGAGGGGTGGTGTCGGTTGCCTGGGGTCTCGAGATCCACCATTCGGGCACGCTCTCGGGGACAACCCTCGCGAAGAACGTGATTGGCCCATGCCGGGCACATGTCGACGATTGCGGCATCGTCGATGCTTGCGCCCCACTCCCTTCGGGAGACGCCTCCCCCCTACGGGGGGAGGCGAAGTTGAAAATACCGCCCCGGACCGGTTTCGGCGCGCAGTGGTTCAAACACCACTTGGCAGAGGCGTTTTGAACTCCTCGGTGGGGTCTGTCTCACCGCGGTCGAGGACGCATTCGCGGGAGCTGCGCGTGGGGCGACACGCCCGAGTGCGTGCGGGGGTCCTTGGTGAATCCTTTGACGAGCGGATTCACTTCTGCTCATGAGCACCACCCCGATATCCGACCGAGAAGGGTTTCTGCGATGCCGTCGAGTGACCCTGTAGGAGAGTTTTTTCGGGATGTGTTCGGTTCTTCCGGTACCTCGCCGGCCGCCGGCGGACGAAGGCGTTCCGAGCAGTCGGGGGAGGAGACTGCGCGTTTCACCCCGTGGGTGGTCGTCGCCGCTGTCGTCGCTGTCGTCGTGTGGTGGGTGCCGGCCATGCTGGTGTCCGCCCAGGTCGCCGAGCTGTGGCCGCGCGCGCCGCTCTGGTCACAGTGGTTCATCGACTTTCGTCCCGGGCTCGCCGTCGCCGTCACTCTCGTCGGTGCCGGGGACCTGATTCGGTTCCTACGGCACCGGCAGCGGCGAATCCTGTCCGCGGTGGTACGGCAGACCACCGGTCACAGCCCCGTACGGATCAGGCTCAGCATGCGGACCGGGTGGCACAGCACCGCATGGGCGGTGATCCGCCTGCCGCAGGGATCGGTTGTCGACGCGACCCGGCAAGAGCGTCTGAATACGGCCGTCAATGCGTTGATCGTCGGATCGCCGCTGGGGCACCGCGTCCGCGCCCCGCTCCCCGCCCTCGGACCCACCCGCCCCCTGCGCTTCTTGCCCCGCACGACGCCAGCACAGATCAACAGCGCCCCGACGGTCGAACCGGGACCCGACAGCATCACACCCTCGACGCCGAAGGCGGAGCGATGAACCGATTTCTCGGACCCACAATCACCGACTGGAAATACGTCACCGACTTCCGGGCCGACAAGAGCACCATCACGCTCACCCGCCGACCGGTGCTCCCGGACACCCGCAGCCCACGGCACCGCATGCTCGCCGAGCTGTTCTCCGACGGCAAGGCCCTGCGGGACGTGACGGTCTCAGTTGGCGCCTACGCCGACGACGGAACCGAAGCCTCGTACCGCCTCCACTACAAGCACACGCTGGCCACCGGCATGGAAGCCAACCGCGACAAGCTCTCCGAGGCTCTGCTCGCCGCCCTCGGCACACACGAGTCCGGGCAGCTGTGGCGAGTCGATTGGAACCCGGAGCAGCCCATCATCACGCTCTCGCTCCGCAAACCACTCGAGAAGATGATCCTGCACTCGTTGCCGACACCGGCAGCCGAACTACCCACACCTACGCTCGCCAAGCACGGCATCGGACGTCAACAGATCGCGTGGCCTAGTCGGATTCCGAACCAGCCAGGACAACGCCTGCACGTCCCATACGCCTCGTGCGAGATCGGCTCCGACGTAGTCGACGCGTTCTGGAACGTCTCCCACCGCTCGTCGGCACCGCACATGCTGGTGGTCGGACCGACCGGCGGCGGCAAAACGGTCCTGCTGACCACGGTCATCACCGAACTGGTTCTCCGCGGTATCCCGGTCATCGGTGTCGACCCCAAACGCATCGAGCTGCACCAGTTCCTCGGCTACCCCGGTGTGCCCGCGATCGTGTTCGAGCCACTGCGCGCGGCGAAACTGATTTACGCACTGTGGTGCGAGATGCACGCACGCACCAAGTACATGCAGATCCAGCGCATTGCGCCCGCGAATATGCCACTGCTGGTGGCCGTGCTCGATGAGTTTTTCATCCTGTCCGCGTCATGGACTCAGATGGCCAAGAGCGGAACCGATCTGGAGAAGGACGTTCTCAAGTTCTGCAACCCACTCGGGCGGATCGGCGAACTGGTTGCGCTGGCACGCTCTACGGGAATCCGCCTCGCCGTGGGCGTGCAGCGTCCCGATGCGCACCTGTTCGGACGCGATTCCGGTGGAGTGCGCGACAACTTCAAGACCCGCGCCTCGTTGGCCCGCCTCAGTAGCGACGGCGCCTACATGATGTGGGGAGACACCACCGTCGGCCGCGACATCGATGCCGCCATCGCCGGCCGCGCCACCGTCACCGACCCCTCCGGTGACCCCGCTCTTGCGCAGGTCTGGTTCACCCCCAGCGTGGATGCTCACCCCGCAGTGCGCGCCGATATGTCCGGCGAAGAACGGGGTGCCGTCGACAGTCTCCGCCCAGAGGTGGACACCCCGGTGTTCTGCTTCTCCGCCGAGTTGCCCGAGTTCATTGCCGAAGAACAAGCTCTGATCACCGCGATGGCCAACGACGTGCGCGACCCTATCGCGATCTCGAGCAGCTTCAGCGCACCGAGTGCGGCTGACACTATCGCGGATGCGATCCCGGCCCGCTCCATCGAAGAGGGCATGCACATTGTCGTCGGACTCGACGACGACCCGGACCTGACCGGGCTGGTCACCTCGGTCGAAATCGCCCGCGAAGTCGAGCGCACCAACGACGGCACCGTCACCGACGAAGGGAAGGTCATCGTCGGTATCGCCGTCGAGAGCGCCGGCCGCCGCCCTGAGGTGCTGTTCGTCGAGTACGGCGGCCTCGACACGGTCGTCCTCGCCGCACCGGAACTCACCACAGTCGCCTGATTCCCACATCGCCCACCACCGCCACCCACACGCAGCAAGAAAGGTCCCACGATGGCCGTCCGGCAGATCGAACGAGCAGTCATCCTCGAGCCCGAGGACATCGAGGCCATGCACCGCCCCTTCATCAACAAGGGCAACTCCGACCCCGTCGTTCGAGCGTTCCGCGAAGCGCTACGAGCCTCCACACCCGGGTGGCTCTCGGCCCTGGACTCGGAAAGCAAGACCGTCTCCCGCAGCCGACTCGACGAACTCCTCACCGCGATCGGTCATCGACGGAACCTGGTGGGCGCACTTCCCAACGGCGACGTCAAGACCGAGGCACTCGATCAGCTCACCAGCCTCGATGAGCTGATCACCGAGATGCTCGCCCAGCTCGACGGCACCACCCCCGGCGCCGGGAGTCTGTGATGCGGGCCCCGCAGATGACCGTCGACATCGACGACGGAGGACGCCACGCCACGGCGTATGTGCCGTCGCAGGACGCGACGCTCGACCTGCGAGGCGACACCGAGCACGACCTGATGACCGCCGTGTTCGCCCAGGCCCACGCCGAAGCACGAAGCATCGGCCACACGATCACCGTCGCGGTCAGCGGCGGCATCGACACCGCGCCGATGCGGCTCGAGGTCGACCCCGACCAGACCATCCGCCCCGCCCCAGAACAGCCCCCGGGCCAGGAATCCGTGGCACCCACCCGGGAACGGCCCTTGCCCGGCCTGGCCGGCGGCACTCCCGTGGTACGGATCCAGGCCGAGAGCATCGAGCCCGCGGTTCCCGTGCAGCCGCCAGCGAGCGACCCGACACCCGAATCGGCCGCTATGTCGACCGAGCGGGAGGACGGACACGCTCGCACACCCGCCCGGCCGCTGCACCCCATGTCGGGGCTCGCGGCCCCCGAAATCGCCCCCGGAGCGGGCGAACCCGCGCGTCTGGGAGTGCGAGGCCGACTCAACGCCATGCTCGGGTTGAGTCTCGCCCCGAAAGCGCAGTCACCGGAGATGCGGCTGCGGGCCGCCGAGTCGGTGATCACCCGGACGCTGCCGGATTTCTCCGTGATTACCATCGCCAACCCGAAAGGCGGAGTCGGCAAGACACCGATCGCCGTGGCTCTCACCCAGACCTTGGCCGACCTCCGCGGTGCCGGCACCGCGGTGTGCGCAGATCTCGGCGAGGTCGGCGGCAGTCTCGCAAAGCGGGTCGCCGTCCGTCCGCCGCATGACAACGACGTCCCCGCGTTGCTGGCCGCGCATCCCGACCCGCGCGTCCCCATCCGCCCCTCGGAACTCGCGCAGTACCTCACCCGTCAACCGTCGGGTGAAGACATCATCGCGGGACGCCGCGGCGGTGTCACCTCGGTTCTAGGCCAGAATCATGCGGAGCATCTGACCGCGATCGTGGCCCAGCACCGCGACATCCTCGTCGCCGATACCGGCAACAACCCCCTCGCCGGGAGCTGGCAGTGGGCAGTGACGGCAGCTGACGCCGTCGTGGTGCCCGTTCCGTTGCGCTGGGACGCCGCAGATGCCGCGGAAGAAATGATCACGGAATTGGCGTCGACGGGCAACGGTGTCCTGCAACGCACGATCGTCGTCATCACTACCGGCCCCGGGGACGCCCCGATGGTCGAACACGACACCGTCGAGACCCTCCGCGAACTGGGAGTCCCATTGGTGGCGCGCATGCCTTTCGAGCCGCTGTTCGCTTCCGGGGAACGCCTGGCACTGACCCGGCTCCAACCCCACACCCGGTCCGCGCTCACCCGACTGGCCGAAGAGGTCATCACGACGATCACCGGCCCCTGACCCAACCATCACCAACTGGGCCCTACAGATTGTCGCGCCCTATCCGGCACATCTGCCCTTTCGATTCCCCACGGCCCGCACCTTCCAGGCGGTTTCATCCACTTCAGGAAAGGCACACAATGAGCAACAACGCCACCGGCGGCAACGCCGCCCACCACGCCCGAGGCCGACACCGCGATCACAGCGCCACCCAGTCCGTCACCGCGCTGGCAGTCCTCACCGCAGCCCTGGCTTCCGGAATCGTCCTGTCCCCGTCCGCAATCGCTGACCCGATCCAAGGTGGTGTCACCGGCGACAGCAACCAGGGCGGCGTCACTAGCGGCGACACCCTCAGCGGAACCACCACTCCTTCACCAGCACCGGAGCCCACGTACGTGCCCGAAACCCCGCCGGAACCGGTGTACTGGGTTGATCCGCCCGCCGAATACCAGAACATCGAGTACCAGCCACTACCGAACTACGACTACGAGACCAACGCGTATGTCGAGCCAACGGACTACTACGTCGCACCAGTGCAATTCGACCAGCTGCACCTGCCGACCCCGGTGGAGCCGACGAAGCCGTTCATCGCGCCCCGGGACACCCTTCGTCTGGGTGAGCTGCACATCAAGCAGCCGAACTGGGTGTCCGACATGGACCGGAACCGGACGAACAACACGATGGCGGTGGTGCAGGCAGGGGTCTCGACGGGTTGGCGGTCGATCGGTGTGGAAACCTCGCGGGCCGACCGGATCGCCGCCGCGCAGGTCGGTGCCGGAGCAGCCGGCGCAGCGCTCGGTGCCCTCACCGCAGGCGGGGCGGCGGCCACCGCAGGGGCTCTGGTCGGTGGCACCATCGGCGGCATCGCCGGAATGACCGCGGGCACCGTCTTCCTCCCCGGAATCGGTTGGGTGCCCGTCGGCATCATCGGCACCGCCGCAGGGGCGGGTATCGGTGCCGCCGCAGCGGGCATCCCCGCCGCCGCTGCCGGCGCCCTGGTCGGCGGCGGAATCGCGGTGGCCGCGGTGACACCTCTCGCTGCCGGCGACAAGGGAGAACCGAAGGAGATCGACGTCCCGGACATCGATCAGCAGGTAGTGACCGCACAGACCGAGACGGTCCTCACCGACTGGGAGAACTCGGGCCCGATCGGACAGGCCGCCGCCTCCGCCGTGCAGGACACCGTCGAGGCTGCGCCCGCGATCGACCACCAGGCCCGCGACTTCGTCGCTGCCCAGCCCGGCGGGCAGCAGATCATCGAGCAGGTCGACAACACTTTGAACTCGTTCTTCACCGACGCCACGCCCGGCCTGGCAGCAAACCTGCTGTCGGGCGCCATCAGTGGCGGCATTCCGCCCGCCAACTGACCCGGAAGGTGGGTGCACAACCATGACGAAGCCGAACAGCCGCCGAAACCCTGCACGGCATCCCGCCGTACTCGACCTTCTCTGCAACACACCCACCGCCCACGCGCCGGGCGCCCGCACCAAGGCGCCCGGTCGCCCGGTCGCACCACCGCCCACACGGCCGCGTCTCCCGTCCGCGAGCGGCCGCCGCCCGGGAAAGAAGGCGGTGGCTGGCATTGCGGTGGCGGCCTTGGCCGTGGCCGGTGCGGTGGCAATAAGCCACCCGCCCGGCGGAGGCAGCGAAACCGCGGCCACCTCCAGCGCCACCGTTGCAGTGGACGAGAAGGGGCTGCCCATCCTCAACCTGCCCGAGTCCGAACAGCCCGAACAGGCATCCACATCCGACGGGGACTGCCGGGCCGACCGCGGTGACCAGAAGAGCGGCGCGGGCGCGATCGCAGCGTTCAATTTCGCGTACTACAGCCAACGCAGCGGCGCACTCGCCCGCGCCCTCGCAACACCCAACTCGTCGGTGCTACCGGGCCCCGAGTTGCAGCGCGTCATCGACGCGGTGCCGCTCGGTACCAGCTACTGCGTCCGCACCATCGAACTCTCCCATGGGGTCTACCTGGTCGATCTCTCCCTTATGCGACCGGACCAGCCTCTCTCCCGCGGCACCCAGACCGTCACCACCCAAGAGATCGACGGGCGCTGGTACGTCGATGTCTTCACCTGAGTGTCCAGATGCGAGGTGCGGTGCGGACTGCGCCGCCGACCCGGAAACGAGGACGTATTGCGTGCAGAGTGCTCGAACCATCGGGATGACCGCAACGCCAGCGCCGCAATGCTGGCGTTGCGCGCACGATGGTTCGGGCGGGCAGATCGACTGCGCCATCGTGCGCCGGTACGTCATCGCTTCGCTTCCAGAACAGGGCCGTTTGCGGGTAGAGGGACTAGCGAGCCATGCCCGCTGGGAGCACTTGTTGCTAGCGAGTGAAGTGGTGCCCCGGTGGCTGTTGCAACACGGCGCAACACCCCTATGAAGTGGCGCAATGCATTTTCCGCAACACCCCAGGAAATACCACGGTCGGCAACCAGTGGCCAATTGTCTAGTGGAACCTTATGAAAGGAGACCCCGAGCATGAACGACCTCAGTATCCGAGCCGCGCAAGTCCAGCTCCGCGCCCTCATCGCGGCGCTCATCGTTGCGATCGCCATTGCAATCGGCATCACCACAGGCGCCTTCGTGCTCTCCTTCGCCGTGCAACGTGACCTCGCGTTGCAAGCGGGTATCCCGCCATACCTCACGTGGATCTTCCCGGCCATCGTCGACGGCGCAATACTCGGCGCGACGATCGCGGTCGTTGCGTTGAGCAAAATCGGCGGCAGCGCAATAGGAAAAAGGTTCTTCCTCGGGCTCGCTGTAGTGGTGGTCTTCATCAGCGTCTTCGGCAACGCCAACCATGCCTACCGTGCAGGAGAAGCCGCCGCGCGCAACGTTGCCGCCGGAATCGAACTGGGGTACACCCCGCTGTCACCGACCGGCGCATCACTCATTGCGATCATTCCACCGTTGCTCGTGCTCGCCTTCACCCACGGCGTCGGCATTCTCATCAAAGCCATCGGCACCGCCCACATGGAGTACACCGCGGTCGTGAGAGACGCCCGACACCGTGAACAACAATGGGCGGGCGGGGAAGCCGCGACCGACTATGAGAAGTCTGCACCGGAGCCGAGGCCGGTCGACCGCAACGCCGGACGCAATGCGCAACCCGTTGCCCAGGCCGTTGCACCCGGCGCCGACGTTGCGTCGGCAGCCGAGTCGTCGGCACCCGACCGCGCCAGGGCCGCCACTGCGAGGCCAGACATGGACCCTGACGTTGCGGCTGCCCTGCGGCCGACGGAAACGGACCCAGCTGACCTCACCGGTATTGGGGGACAGAGTGAGCAACAACAGGAGCGCACTATTCGCAATGCACTGGACAGTCGCGCTACCGCAGAAGCGATTAGCAATGCCTCGGAGGATCCACCTCAGTCGTTCGTGCTGCCGGACGAGACACAGACCATCGACAACCTCCTCGCTTTCATCGACGCCTGCGCCGACTTCGAACCAATAGTGAAGGAGACGGCCCGGCTGCGGATCAGTGAGCAACGCAGCTACGCGGAAATCGCCACGCTCACGAACGCCAAGGCAGCCTCCACCGCAATGCGCCGCTTCGACAAGGTGGCGCAACGTGCGGTCGAGGCAGGGTTTCGCACCCCGCCGCTGCCCGACATCGACGACTCGACCGACGGCCGCAAGGCCGCAACGCCCGACAAGCAGTACGCCTTTGCCGGGGCATTGCGATGACTCGAATCGGCGAGAGCGTCCACACATGAGTCCGCGCACTCTGAAAGGTCGCCGGAAAGCCGAGAACGGACCTCGGACAAGAACGGGCATCGTTGGAACCAACACGCTCGGGGTCCGAGCGCAATACCGGCAATGGCACGCACCACTCAGACGAGCCGAACAATGCAATACCCGGCAACGACAAAGCCGGCAGCGCAACACCGCCCAGCCCCGAAATTCCGTGCCACTAGGAGGTAATGCAGACACGACACCAGCTGCCCCAACAGTCGGGCTGCCCGCTACCGGAGAAGGCGAACGGCGGAGGTTCCCCCGTCTCCGGTGCCTGGAGTGAGAGAACCCGGCATATCCCGTATCAGTCGACGAGAGCGCCGGGGCGAACCGGTAGCATCCTGCGCGCGCAGCAAATAGTCGACTGTCTCGGAACACGATCGGGGTCAGTCCGTCTCAGGGTTTCGAGATCCGGTCGGCCAGTGAGAACGGCTACAGTCCGGGTCCGCCAGGGACCGATACCGCAAAAGACAAGGGGGAGGGGTCCGTCGATGGCAATGGTCAGGAGCTCTACGCGGAGTGCAAACACGTGGCGAGTGGGGTTGGTCGCCGCGCTATGGATGAGCGGGACGCTCGCCACCGCTGCATCAGCCCAAGCCGAACCTGCCGACCTACACGCGCCGGGGGCTGTGCTCTCCGAGCAACCCCTCGCCGCCGCGGTGCTCCCTGCCGGCGCCGCCGACACCAGCACCCGAATTCGCTACTCCACACTGCGCACCGCCACCGACCCTGGCGAATCCACCGGATCAGTCTTCCTGCCACCGGGCCCACCACCGGCCGGGGGATGGCCGGTCGTGTCATACGCCCACGGCAACGTTGGCATCGACGATGCCTGCGCCCCGTCGGTCACCGGATCCACTGAGGTCGAACGCGCATCAATCGAACAATGGCTGGCCGCCGGCTACGCGGTCGCGGCCACCGACTACGCCGGGATCGGCACCGACGGAGTCAATGCCTACACAGATGGTCCCGCGGCCGGCGCTAACGCCGTCGACATCGTCCGCGCGGCCCACCAGGTCTACGGCGACCAACTCAGCGACCGATGGATCGTTACCGGCCTGTCCCAAGGCGGCCACGCCACCTACTTCGCCGCCCATCAGGCCACCACCCGAAGCCCTGAACTCGACTTCCGCGGTGCCATCGCTGTCGCCGCCCCGACCCACCTCGACCAGCTCTTACCGCTCGCTGGGCCGAGTTTCCCACCGGTGCAGAACGCGGGGATCACCCACTACGTTCTCTATACCCTCGCCGGCCTCGACGACCAGCGCCCGCAGCTCGACATCCGCCACCGTCTGACCCCAACCGGCATCGAGCTCATTGATAAGGCGAAGGTGACCTGCAGCAGCGAGCTGAACGAGTATCTGCGCGCCAACCCGGTCACCATCGCGGAGCTTTTCACCGCCCCCCTGGACAGCCCCGATCTGCATGCAGTGCTCCACCACATGCAGCAGGCACCTACCAGCCGATACGACCGCCCAATCCGACTCGTGCACAGCCTCATCGACACCACCGTGCCGATCCCACTGACCTGGGCGCAACTGGGCGAGATGCGTTCGAACGGTGTCGACGCCGAGTACCAGCAGCTCTCCGATGTGGACCATTCCGCCAGCTTGACCGCCGCCATGCCTGAATCGCTGGCCTTCGCTGCGCGCATCCTGAGGTAATCACACCCGGATACACTGTGCGCTTCTGTGGGGGTCTCCGTTTCTCTCATTAGCGCTACGGTCTGCCGGATGTCACGGTCGTCCGCGACGCTTTCTGACCCCACTGCGGCGGTTGTCAAGGCAACTCATCTGTCCCACATCTCGTGGCTCGAGTACCCACCGTGCACGCCGGAGCCATACAACTGCAGCCCTGATCACAACTTTCGACACGCCCGACCGCGTGCGGGGGTCGTCGCTGGTAGAAGGACCGCTACCGGACACTGACAGCCGGAAAACCCTCGGTTGCAGCGCGATAGGAGTCCGAAGATGGCACGGTCAGCCAGAGGTGGGATCGCGGCGATCACCACCACCGCACTCTTATGCGGTACCGCGCTCATCTCAGGATCCGCGATCGCGCAAGCCGAGCCGGCCAGTTGCTCGGCGACGTTCAACCTGTTCATCCCTGGCACGTGGGAGACCAACGAGAACGCCGACCCGCAACAGCCGGTGGGGATGCTGGCCCCCGTCGCCGAGGCGATCAAGGCGAAGAACGGTGCCCGCGCGCAGGTATACACCGTGCCGTACATGGCGCGCGCGTTCGACAACGGGCACACCTACGCCGACAGCAAAGCCGACGCAGTCAGCAGGGCCACCGCCGTGCTGAAGAACTACGCCGACAGATGCCCGGAAGCGAAGATCACCATCACCGGATACTCCCAAGGTTCCGATGCAGCCGGCGATCTCGCGTCGGCAATCGGAAACGATCAAGGACCGATCGACGCGGACCGGGTCCTCGGTGTGGCACTGCTCGCCGATCCCGGTGCCGGCACGAAGGGCGCCGCGACGGTCGGACCGAAAACCTCCGGGGAGGGGATCGCCGGTCCCAGGGAACAGGGCATGGGCAAGCTGTCGGGGCGGGTCGCCTCGATCTGTGATCCGAAAGACCTGTACTGCTCGATCCACAAGGGTGCCAACCCGTTCCTCGGATCGCTCGGATCGATCCTGTCGAAAACCCCGGGTACCACTGGTGCCGGCGCGGGAGGTGGTAACGCGGCAGTCGCCACCGCACTGACCTCCGATTTCACCCACGCCGACCTGCCCGGTCTCGGATCGAATCTGGACGCGCTCGGAAAGCAACTCTCCGGCATCGACACCGGCGGCTCGGTCGATGTCGCGGAGGTCGCGAACACTGCGACCACGCTGGCCAAGACCCTTCGCCCGCTGGCCGAGCTGCTCCAGTCCGGAGCTGCAAACAGTGCCGCCACCAAGGGTCTTGCCGCAGCCCCGGCCGGCACACCGGAAAACGCGGCCGCGCAGGTCCTCACCACGGCCAGCCACGCGGACCTGACCGGTGCACTGGACTCGGTGGCCACCATCGCGAACACCGCGGCCAACCTCTCGAATCGTGGCACCACCACGCTTCCCCCCACCGACCCTCAAATCTCCCAGCTCTCCACCACCGCCGCGTCACTCGGTAGCCAGATAGCCCCTGTGGCAACCACACCCGCAGATGCCCTGTCGACCGCGTCGAGCGTGTTATCGGTCCTCAAACCGACAGTCGTCGTCGACCAAGCCCTGGGCGTCGTCACCGGCATCACTGCCCTCGACATCCCGACAATCCTGCACAACCTGATCGTGCTCCCGCAGAAGATCGCCGCCGGCGATGTCCGCGGCGCCCGGGACGCCGCCCGGGAACTGAACGTGCAGTTCGAACCCCTGGTGAAGATGGCCGCCGGTGTCGACCTGAAGTGGATCTCCCAGATCCTCTCGATCATCCCGGACCCGTCCGGCTACACCCAGATCGCAGCACTGGTCACCAGCATCCTCGGCAACGTCGACGTGATCAAGCTGGCCAACATCGCCGGTCAGGCCCAGGAAATCGCGTGGGCCGCCGCGGACAAACTCTTCCCCCCGCCCGGAGTGCTACCCGACCCGGTTGGTGCCGCGGCGCAGACCGCGGCGTTGATCCCCCTCGGACTCGAACTCGCCTCGGTGGCCGCGAACATGCTCACCGGCACAGCCACCAAGACCGACCCCGCACTACTTGGCAAGCACGCCAACCCGGTGGGAAACGCGATCACCACGCAAGCGCAAAACCTCGACCTGCAAGGACTCGCCGGATCGGTATCGACGATGGCGCAATCGCAGGGAGCCGAGGATCTCGCCGCGGTCGTCGGGGAGGGCCTGAACGCGGCCAGCTTCTTCGCCTCCGGAGCCCACCAGAGCTACCACACCCTGGTCGTCGACAACGCCGGCCGCAATGCCATCGAGTGGGTCTCCGATTGGCTGAACCTGCAGATCACCCGCGCCGCCTGACCATCCCCGGCAGCGTCCCCAGTCGAATAGGAGCACCAAGAAGTGGCCCCTCGAGCACATCGCCCTACCGCGCGCTGGGCGACCTGCCAACACTGCAACAAACGCACCTATTTCAGCCGAAAGGATGCACGCGCCGCCCGCACACAACACGACAAGCGGCGCGGCCTGTCGATTTACACCTGCCCCCACCAGGAAGACGGCCGCGACGGCTTCCACGTCGGGCACCGACCTAAGGGCCTTACTCGGGGTTGCATCGGCCGCGACGCACTTGTCGAGAGCCAACGAGTTTCGCTCCATCAACGACATCTCGACAGCGGGGGTGCATGGTGACGTTGATGAATGCGACCGGTACACCGACGACACCCATCACATTCGAACCAGGTGACAGAACCCGTCCCGCGAGGATATCCCTGCCGCAACACGGTCGAGTCCTGGCGTGACACGTGAGCGGAAAAACGGACTACATGGGGGTGTACGCGGGACAAGGACGGCGGATATCGGAAGACCCATGGCGGTGGCCACGAACCCGTTGGGCTGATCGGCCGCGGAGGGGATGGCGCCTGCCCGGCGGCCGGCCACCTGCGGTGTTCCCCAAGAGGAGTCATGAACGCAAATGCGCGATCTGCAATCAGAAAGGGGGAGTGGGCAAGACCGCCACAACCCTCGGTCTCGCGAGCGCAATAAGCAACGCCGGCGGACACGTCCTCATTGTCGACGTCGACCCCCAGGGTAACGCCACCAACGGCGTGGGCGTCACCATCACCGACGAGATGCTGACAACCTACGACCTGATGAGCCGAACCGAGTCGGGCACGGCGATCGACGCCGTCATCGCCACCCCATGGGACGGCGTCGATCTGATCCCGGCCGACCAGACGCTCGCGAACATCGAGTCGGATGGGGCCAACGACCTCATCTTCCGCCTCGACATCGCGTTCGAGGGCCTCGACCTCTCCGCCTATGACGCAGTCCTCTTCGACTGCCCACCGTCGCTCGGCAAACTCCTCTTCGCCGTTTTCTGCGCAGTGGACGGGGTCATTGCAGTGACCGAGCCCACCATCGACAGCGTTCAAGGCGTCACCAAACTCTTCGAAACCGTCGAGAACGTCCAGCGACGCCCCAACCCGAACCTGGCTGTCGACAAGATCGTCCTCAGCCGACAGCGGGGGACAGGCGAGCACCGATTCCGGGAGAGCGAACTGCGCGAGGTCTACGGCGACCTCGTCGCGCGCACAACCATCCCGGAATACGCCACTCGGCAGGACGCACACAGCGCGCGCACTCCGATCCACAAGTTCACCGGCGGGAAATCGCTGTCATTGCAGCTCGCCTACACCGACCTACTCAGCGAACTACCCATCAAGACCGCAGGAGCGACCGTATGAGCGTCCAACGTGAACCCGCTATCCGCAGGCCCGCGCACCCTGCCGCAGATCTTCCTGAGCGCCCCCGGGTCGTCAAAGACCCCACCCCGGCCGCCGTCGACGAGAAGCCGACGCAACTTCCGACCGAATCGACCATCAGATCTGTCGCCGACGCGCCCGTCACGCCAGTCTTGTCTCCTGCACCCGAGGCGGCATCGGCTGTCGAGAAACTCAGCGAACAACACAACGTACGGGTGCGGCCCTCGACCAAGGCTCGCCTGACGCGCGGTGTGGACAAGCTGCGCTACGAGACCGGGGACCGGAGCATCACCATCTCGTCAGTCACCGACGCCGCGCTCATCGAGTACCTGAACAACAACGGCTGCTAGCACCAATAGCAACACTAGCTATCCGTGCTAGGTGAGCGCTCGTGGTTCGAGGTATGCCCACCACGACGCACTGGCCGCACCAACACAAGGAAGCCCCCGCCGATTGCGCCGGCGGGGGCCTCGTGGACCGGGACCCCGTGAAAGGACACCCGATCATGAACGACCTTAGTATCCGAGCAGCACGAATCCAGCTCCGCGCCCTGATTGCCGCCCTAATCGTTGCCATCGCCATTGCGGTCGGCATCACCACCGGAGCGTTCGTACTCTCGTTCGCCGTGCAACGCGACCTCGCAATGCAGGCCGGAATCCCGCACTACCTCACCTGGATCTTCCCCGCCATCGTCGACGGCGCAATCCTCGGCGCAACGATCGCCATCGTTGCGCTAAGCAAAATCAACGGCAGCGCCACAGGCAAGCACTTCTTCCTCTGGCTCGCAGTCGTCGTCGTCTTCATCAGCGTCTTCGGCAACGCCTACCACGCCTACCGCGCCGGGGAAGCCGCCGCACGAAGCGTTGCAGCCGGCATCGACCTGGGATACACCCCACTGACCCCAACCGGCGCCTCACTCATTGCAGTCATACCGCCACTTCTGGTCCTGGCCTTCACCCACGGCGTCGGAATCCTCATCAAAGCCATTGGCACCGCCCATACCGAGTACACCGCGGTGATCCGAAAACAGCGAGACGACGAGGACATCACGCCCGACGACACGACGGCGGTGCTCGAGGCGATGCAGGCACCCACACGCAACGGCCGCCATATTGCGGCCTTCGTTGCCCCGAGCATTGCGCAGGCCCCCGACGTTGCGCGGCATCCCGACGTTGCGCCGGACCCGAGCATTGCGCAGGCCCCCGACGTTGCGGCGGACCCGAACGTTGCGCCGCGCATTGCTCAGGCCGTTGCGCAGTTCGCCGACGTTGCAAGGACAGACGACTCCTCGGCACTCGACGACAGCCGTAAGGCAGCTACCGGACATGATGGTTTCACCGGCGTTGCGGATGCCACGCAACCAACCGAGGCGAACCCCGATGACCTCACCGACGTTGCGACCCTCACCGAGGAGCACATTGCGCCCAGCGCACTGAGCAAGCGCAATGACGATGCACTCAAGGTCGGCAATGCGCCGGAGGACTCGCAAGAGCCATTCGTGTTGCCGGACGAGGCCCAGACCATCGAGAACCTCCTCGACTTCATCGACACCTGCGCCGACTTCGAGCCCGTAGTGAAAGAGACGGCCCGACTGCGAATCCTCGAACAACACAGCTACGCGGAAATCGCCACACTCACGCGGGCCAAGGCCGCAAGCACCGCAATGCGCCGATTCGACAAGGTTGCGCAACGAGCGGTCGACGCCGGGTTCCGAACCCCCCCGTTGCCGGAGCTCGAGGAGATGGCGGACGGCCGCAATGCGGCAACGCTCGATCCGCAGTACACATTGGTCGGGGCACCCTGAGCACCCGCCCCCGGAAAGGCGGCGAAAGCCAGTTCGTACTCCCCGGCTCAAACGGGGAGACGACCCGACCAGCAGAACGAGGCGGGCAGAACGAGGTGGGCCGCACCCACCAAATTCCGAACGCCGCAACACCCAGCGACTCTGACCGCGACACAGCCCGACGTTGCAGACCAACCAGACGAGGTCGGCAGCGCAACGCCCGGTTGCGGCAACGCAACGCCGACAGTACGAGGTTGGCAACGCGGGCGCCCGATTCGGATGCAACAGACAATCGGCGTGTGGACCGCAATGCAGATGCAACACCATCACAACGCCGGCGATGACCTGCGCATTGCGTGTGGGCGGGCGCCGCGTTGCATGCTGGACGCCGATGACTCATACAGTTCACTCAAGAAGGGTGGATGAGGGAGCGGTTGTGGAGTGGTTCGTGTCGTTTTGGGATCTGGAGATTCCGCGGACATCGGTGGTGCAGCGGAAGCGTCCGATCGCGATGACGCCATGGCTCAGGTTATCGCCGCTGGGCGCGACCTGGCGTGCCGTGACGACGGATCGGTGGTCAATAAGTCTGCCCACATCCGCATCGGATCCGAGCTGGCGGTGGTGGCCGGGTCGACAGTCCACGCCTGGACGACGAAACCCTGCGCTGCCGTATCGACGCTTCCATCATGGCGAAGAAGCAACAACACGCGGCAATGGAACCTACAGAAAGCGGACCCGGTAGTAACCGCTCCGTTTCACTCATGGTTTGTGCGGGGTGACTGCTGAAAGAAACATCTACACAGCGTCGCCAGCGATACCCCTGTTCAACATACTTTTTGCTCTGCAGAGCGCGGTTTCGGAGTGCCCCAGGTTGGTTGGTGCAGGTGGGGACGGAGACGGGCGGAGGAGACGGTTCGGACGGCGTCCGGGACGGCGGGCCCGGTAACAACTCGGCTGGCAATCACGAAGTTGATCTTGTGCGGAGACTGATACTGATCGGAACGGCCCTCGGCCTCGGGGCAGGCCTGGTGTGTACTGGCCTGTTCGCCTGGTGGTTGTCGTACCCGGTGCGGTTCACCGTGGGTTATGTCGGTGAAGGGTCCAGCGGTGGGCGCATGGAATCGGCGGATCCCCTCCCGTTCCTGATGGCCGGCCTGGTTGTCAGCGCGATCCTCGGTGCCGCCGCAGGTTACGCGGCCGCACACCGCGGTTGGCGGCTGATACGACACGATGACTGATGCCCATTGTTCGAGGAGGTCTCGGTCTCGGTGCTGGGGTATCGCTACCGCCCTTGGGGCTGACAGCTACACCGGGCGGGCGTCGGGCTGAGCGTGAACTCTACCTACACCCGGCTCAGAGACGAACGAGCGGCAGATGCGGACCGACAACCTGAGGTCAGTGATCTGACAATGTGCCCAGCAATGGTAGTTGCGTCTGCAGATCGACGTTTTTGTCCTTTGCCTCGGTTGCAACGACCCGGAGAGCGGGTGTGGCGTGTTGGGTGACCGTCACCTGTTGCTCTTGCGCTACCCAGGCGGCAGCCGTTTCCCGTAGAGAACGGCCCGCCGGTGAGAGTAGGGCCGGTGAGGTGTTCATCAGGCGATGTGCCGAGACCGAGATCTGCGCGGTCAGCCATTGCCCTCGCTCTTCGCTCATTCGATACGCACCTTTCTGTTCGCCATCAGACTAGCTTCACTGACCGACAGTTCCAGTTCTGGATGAGGGGTCCTCAGCGGTGTCGCTGCTGGTAGGTTCACTCGCTTGTTGAGGCCGTTGTATCGGCTGACCTGTGATGTTTGCGATCGCAGTCACAACCTGGTCTTCTTTGTTTCTGACGCCGACTCCGTTCCATCCGCGTCCAATCGGGCACGCCTCGAGCTTGTTCTGCTCTGCAACCTGTCGCCCCTCTTTTCGTTTACCTGCTGCGAAAACCTCATCGTATCGACCGGGTCCGAAGCCGATGAAGGGCCGAAACGGTATCCGTTCCATCTCTTTCGGGTCTGAGTCTTTCGCCATCGGTGGCAACGCATCGATGAGGTCCCGATACAGTTCACCTGCCATACTCTTTGGGTATGGCTCGATGTACTGGACTTGTTTGATTCCCGCCCCAACAATGAATTTTGTGCATTCGTGGCATGGAAAAGTCGTTGTGTACAAGGAAGAACCAGCTAAAGCGACGCCCGTTCGTGCTGCACTAACGATGGCGGCCTGCTCGGCATGCAGGCAGCGTGTGAACTCGATAAGCGACTTGGCGCGTGTGTTATCTAATACTGCGGGCTGGTCGTCCCTCTTTTTTCTTGCCTCCTCTAAAACTTTCGCACCACCGAGCTTATTTCGATCACTGGAGAAGAATTCCGCTTTTGCGAGGCGTTCGAAAACCTCCACAAGGAGCCGATCGACATAGGTAGGGTTAGGGTCGTACCCAGTTCTAAAGTCACGGAAATCTGGAGAATCACCTTCACGGAATTGCCCACCACCAGGCTTCGGAACTTCATTGGTTCCCAGAAGGTATGGGTCACCGGACACAGGAACAATGGCCGCGCCGACCTGTCGTCCAAGCGCCGCCGAGCGTAGAGCGGCCGCCTGGGCGTACCTCATCGCCTCTTCATCTGCTGCAGGCGTCACGAACGGAGCGTCAAAGACTCCATCCAGGAAGCGCTCGATGTGCCGAGTCCACATCGCGCCTCTCTTCACCGGTAAGAAGAAGTCGGCCGCGGAGAATACGTCCCGGACCTGCTGACCATGCTCGGCTACTGGGTCAGCTTCGTCTCGGCGCATCAGCTCAAAAAGTTCTGAATCAGATTCACTACTGAACTGACCACGTTGTGCTGCGCGGGCCTCTCCTAAATTATGTTCCCGTTCCTCGATATCTTGAACAATCGAGACCAGCCAGAATCCCGGCCCATAGACATTGCGTAGCAACTGCGCTTCCCGGGGGTGCTTGAGGCTGTCGAATACGTACGCAACTGGCTTTTGTGGCTCACCTGCCGACGCCGCGCCGCGCATCTCGGCAACGCGCGCCACAGCAAGCGCTGCCACGGCACTCTCGTCACCAGCGGATTTCCTCAACGCGTCGCCGGCGTCCATGTGCGCCTTGTAATAGTTAGGGTCGTCGCGACCCGGGAGCGACTCTGCGTCCCCTTTGCCAGGCAGATCGTCTAACAAGCCAGCAAGATGGACGTGCTTCATGTCGTAGTCGTAAGGGAGAAGATGAAGACGAAGCTGCTTGATCACCTCTTCACGACTGGATCCGATCGGTGCGACGATACCGAAAAAGAGGTCGTGACGTTCAGGTTCACCATCGGTCAGCGCCTGCAGCGGGACATCAGAGGAGCCGTCGCCCATGTTCTAGTACTCCTTCATCCGCAACTGCCACGAACTGCGGCACTGCATCGAGTCTAAAGCTTTTCATCCGAGGGCCAGGCGGAGTCTTGTGGGTGCCAAGCCAAAATCTTACGCAGCTGGGGAAAGCCCGAGAGCCTGAACAAGGCACCGACAACGCACGAGGGGAACTTTGACCGAGTTTTACACCGCGACCGAACTCGAACAGATCGGTTACGTTCGGCACCGACTGACCGAGCTTTTCGGAGAACCCGACACAACAGGCAGCGAGGAACGCTGGCCGAGCGAGACCGTGCACGCCGTTGAACACGATGTTCTCGCACCGGCGGCGAGGATGGTCTTCACTGCGTTCGAGCGCGACTTGGATACCCGCGCGGGGATGATCGCGGCCGATCTCCGGTTCGGGTGGCCCCAGATGGAGCAAATGCTCGCCCGCGCGACCTTGCGGGAAGCCCAGACACGAAGTGGACGGACTGTGTCTAGCGTGGCCGGTGATGAGGGAACGGCCGCCCCGTGATCAGCGAGTTCCGCGGCGCCGTCCTTGATGCGCTGCTGTTCGGGTCGTCCCTGGCCGACCGGTGGCGCACAGCTCGAGCACGGCGGGCGCGGATGGCCGAGATCGCCGCCACGCTAGATCGCTTCCAGTGGTTGGTCGTCGAGGACCTGGCCGAGGCACGCCGGGCGTTCCAGCACCGAGACCGCCAGCGGGAATTCGGAGGTCACGGCGTTCCGTGCGGCCCACGAGCGCGCCAGGATGGTCGGTATCCCCGACGAGCGGGCGGTGTACCGCTTGGCCGATCGGATGGCCCGGGCGCGTGACAGACAGGCCTGATGCGGGGGCCAGCGAAGATGTGGGCGCTAGGAATCGGCCGGGACGAGATATTTCACCTCGACGCTGAACGGTAGGTGCCTGGGCTTTGCACCACGGCCTCGATGAGTGCTCAGCCGTCCTCGATACTGAGGACCTTGAACCGCGAGACCCCTTGAGGGTGAAGCCGTACCGTGTCGCCGATCGTCACAGCAGCGGGAGTTGCCGGATTCTCAGTCATACGCCATGCCTTACTCTCTCCCCGGCGACCACATGATCCACTAGCTCGGAGAGCCTCATTCTCCCAGACCCACCAGTGGCGACTACTCGAGCTGATGGCCTGCCCGTCAGCGCTGCTCGGGCAGGGTGGCGTCCTCCGGTGGGATATCCGATCGCTGCCCTTTGTACGACGAATGCCTCAGACCACCACCCTCGCTGAACTCGCGGAACTCGACGTCGACGACCACCCGAGGCTCGACCCAGTGCACACCACGAGGGGCGTCAGTATGTGCTGACGTGGAGGGAATGGGACTGGTCGGGCGCTCGAGTTCCCCGAGTTGGTCGCGCAGCTGCCGGCGCATCGAAGCAGTAAATCCGGTCCCGACCTGACCGATGTACCTCAAGACCCCCTCGTCGTCATAGGCGCCCAGGACGAGAGAGCCCACCACGTTCCGCTGCGCCCCACCGCCAGCGACCCACGCGATGACGACGGCGGACATTCGCTGTCGAATGAGTGTCTTCACCCACGACCGAGTTCGCCTGCCCGGCAGATAGATCGATGAGACCTTCTTGAAAACCACACCCTCCATCCCGGTCTCGCGGGCCACACCGAGCATGGTCTCCCCGCTCAGCCCGAGCCAATGCGGAGGTGCCTGCACCGGCAGACCCACACCGTGGGCCGGGACGAGCTCGGCGAGCGCCGCCCGCCGATCGAGATACGGCGCCGACATCAAATCCTTCCCATTCAGAACAAGCAGGTCGAACACGAAAAAGTTGACGATGACCAGGCGGCGCAACACCGCCGACGGGCGCACCATGTTCATGCGGCGTTGCAGACGGCCGAACGAGGGCCGCCCATCGGGTCCCAACGCCACAACCTCCCCATCCAGCACGACCCGGCGGCGGCCGCCGACAGCGTCGGCCAAGGCCTCGACCAGTTCCGGATACGACGATGTCACCACGTTCAGATTCCGGGCCCACAGAACCGGAACACGGTGGCCACCGGTCGATGCCAGCAATCGGCAGCCGTCGTACTTAATCTCCGCCGCCCACGACCCACTCGATTCACCCTCTGGCGGAGCGCCCAGGGTCGCCAACATCGGAGCAATCAGCCCCCGGTCGGGATCACTCATCCGCTGATTGTCCGCCCCGACGAGCCGTTATCCGTGGTGATTGACTTCCTGCGCGACAATGAAGCCGGTGGCATTCCGTCGCCTGGGCAGTAGAGTCTGCGTGGCTGTAACCGGAAGCAGAAGGAGTGCACACGTGGCGCGGAAAATGGTCGTGGAGCTGGTCGACGACCTCGACGGCAGTGTCATCGAGGCCGGTGAGGGCGAGCACATCACGTTCTCGGTGAACGGTGTTGACTACGAGATCGACCTCAAGACGAAGAACGCCCGCGAATTCCTCAAGACGATGGACTTTTACATCGAACATGCCACCAAAATCGGGAGCCACAAGCGCCGCCCGACCGCAAAGGCCGGCTCGGCCCGGTCCCGGTCGCGGGCACGAGAGGTGCGGGAGTGGGCGGCCGCGAACGGCTACGCAGTGTCCGCACGCGGCCGGATCCCCGCCGAGATCCAGGAAGCGTTCGACGCAGCGCACTGATCGTTCCAGCACGGTGCGGCTGCGCCGGCTCCGTGCTGAACCGGGCGCGGCCTGAACACGACCGATACTCTGGACTACCGGGCACGCCTGATCCACGCTTACCCCAGTCGATTGTGCTCGACGCGTCGTGTCGACGTGAGGGTTCAGCCAGTGTGAATCGACGAACTTGATGCAGGGGACGCAAGATCCCACCTGACACTTCGAGTGCCTCTGACGTGGGAAGCCGCCGGCACCCGGTGATGTCAGCGGCTTTCGTTCCGACCCGGGTGACGGTGCCCGCCAGTGCGCCTCTCGGCAAGTGGTCGCTCGAAGCGACGATTCTGATGTGGTCCCCGGGGCATGGGGTCGAACACCATCGCGTCCTTCAACGGCCCCGCGGCCAGCGATATTCCGACCTTTGCCGGGTCAGGCGGTGATGTCGAGGAGTGCTTGCCGCTGATTCGCACCCAGGCCACCGATCCTGCGGGTGTCAATGATCGTCAGCTCCTCGAGGATCTGCGTTGCCCGCACCTTCCCGACGCCAGGCAGGGCCTTCACCAGGGCCGACACCTTGGTCTTCTTGACGATTTCGTCCGTCTCCGCCTTTGCGAGGACGCCCGCGACCGTGAGGTCACCGGCCTTCACCGCGGACAGCAGTTCGGTCCGTGCTTTCCGCGCTATCGCGGCCTTCTCCAGTGCTACCGCGCGCTGCTCGGGGGTCAAGACGGGCAATGCCATATACGGCTCCTCGTTGCTCTGACCGCCCAGAAAAGGCGGTGTCGGGTTTATCGTGCCAGGTAGAACGCCGACGCGGCGTGGAAGCCGAGGGCGACGCCAGCGGCGACCATCACGATAACAGTTAAGATCGAATGTGTGTTCGAACGATGGGAGTCGGTCTACGGCCCGAAGCCGTGGCGGGTCGTTGACCCACCTCAGCGGGTCATGGTCGACGTCTCGGCCGCGATCGCTTACGACGGCGGACGATCCGCTAACGACTGCCCCTTCGAGTGCGAGCCGAGGGGCTCGACCTGGATGTTCGATTCCGCGGAGTGCTCCGGGCTGGGGGGCGTACCTCCCGGGGCGAATGGCTGGCGGCATGTACGTTCGCAATTCCCACCGGTAACAAGCGGGGGAGTCTCGAAATCACCCAGTGGTGTCCTGCATCGGCGATCACCGCCGAGTGCGAGTGATGGAACGGCTGGCCGATGCCCGGGCACACTCATGCGCACCGAGATGCGAGAAGGACGAGAAGATCGAGGGATGACGGAGTCGAGGCCGGGGCGGATCCCGGTGGGCGATCCCATCGCGCTGCGCTTCGACCCGGAGACCAAACACCGACTCGACGAGCTGGCCGAGGGTATCGGCCCGCGCCGGTTCGGGGCGTTGATCCGCGTCGCCTGCCGGCGACTGGTCACCCAACCCAAAGCCGTCCGCACCCGGCTCGAGGAGGCGCGGCGCCTCTCGGCCGTGCGGCGGTCGATCCCGCTGGTCATGCTCACGCTCAAACTCGAACCGGACACCGCGCGAAAGTTCACCGCTGTGGCCGTCGAGCACGACACCACGATCAGTGCACTGATGCGGATCGCGGTGCACCGATTCCTGGAAACACCGGGCCGCTACAAACATCCGATGCTCCGCGAGACCGGGCGGACCGGACTGTCCGAGAAGGTCGAGGTGATGGTCAACCCGTCCAGCAAGCACCGGATCTGGCGTCTCGCAGGCCGACACGGCGACAAGCTGGGCACCGCGCTTCTTCGGGTTGCGCTACGCCGTCTGCTCGATGAGCCCGGTGACCTCATGGGGGACTTGGAGGCCATCGCGCCGTTGCGCGATCTTCGGTCCGAGGTCTATTCGGCGAGGGTGAATGTGCATTTCGGCGCCCCGCTCCGGGACAGGCTCGACGGGTTGGCCGCACGGGTCGGGTCCGATCGCGCGGAGTTGATGCGTCTGGCGGCGCAGCGTGTGCTCGAGGCCCCCGGAATGATCGAACACTCTGTCAATCGCGAGATCTTCCGCAGCGAGAAGAACGGAGCGCCTCTGCTGGCCCGCCACGCCCGCCGCCAGGCGCGGCGCCGCACGCCCCCTGACTGATCCGCCGGACACCCCTCCGCGCCCATCTGAACTGATCGACCGCAGCTGCTGGTCCGTGTGTGGGGGCTGGGTTGCGTAGGAACGGAAGAGCCCGCCGAGACCCGGATGATCGCGTCGATCAACGCTACTTGTGAAGCTGCGGGAGTCACCCCCCGTGGAGGTACCGTCGCGCAAGGAGCTGGACTGGCCGAACGCCGAACGGCGTAGGGACATCGAGGCTGCCATCACCGCGAAGCAACAACCCGCCCGCACGGTGCAGCAACGGATATCCGTCGAGCCTTGGTCGGGTCTCCTCGGGGGTACCTGGCGTGCTGACGGCCGCACCGCGGACCCGCACCGCCGCTCGATCCCCCGAAGGGGGGAGATCCGGATGATGGTCGAACGCGACGGTGACCGCGATCGATCGCGGTCACTAGAGTCGAGTACGGGTCTCCCCGAATGTCATCGCCCCCGCCCACTCATTCGACGGTGCCGCGGGCATATCAGTGCGCGTCTCGACGCGGGTAGGTGCAGTTGCGGAATGGTTGGCGAACCTATTTTCGTGTGGCTCTGCTGGCGGGGGGGAGACCAGGCGCGATTTCATCACGGTGGCGTAAGTCCCCGAGCCTGGGTCGGTTGTCTGTTTCTGCGCCGACGGCCCGATGGCCGGCCGCGGATCGCCAAACGTGCGGTGGTGGCTGCGCAGAAGGCTCAGATCGGTTGGGCTGCAACACCCGGGCCGGTGCGCGGCGGCGTTATCGATCGTGCGCCGAAATGCTCCGCGACGGTAGCCGCACAGCAGGGATAGCTAGTGTCGCTACGCTAGCTAGCATTGCGCCGAACACGGTTTCCTTAGACGTCCTCGACCAGGTCCGCCACAACCCACGTGTCACGAGGATGACTGCCCCGATAGTCGATACCCACGAGCCCACAACGGGCGCCTTGCGTTGCACAACACCCAATCCCAACCCGAGGGGCGACAGCATCAGCTACGCGCTCGACACTGTCGAGTACGGGATCGACCTCGAGAACGGAACGCTGGCGAGTTCCCCGCAGGCCTCGACGCATTCCAGCGGTTGGGGTGGGTGGGTCGGTGGTGGTGTGCGCCCGCTCCTTTCGGTGACCGCAGCTGCTCACAGGTCCCATAGCTCACAGGTCCCATAGCTCACAGGTCCCATAGTGCGAGCAGCGCCGTCCGGAGGCTGGGGGAGCGGACGTAGTGATCGGTCCGCAGCCGTGAGCCGGGGTGCCCGAGGTCGGTCAGCGTCTTCTCGGCGTCGGTGAGGGGCGCAGGTGGCAGGTCGGTGCGGGTGCGGAGGAAGAACAACACCGCTCCACCGGACCGTGGGATCCGCATCGGGTCGGAGATCACCACGGCGGGCGGGTGGATCCACTCGTCGTCGGTGGAGACGAAGATGATCAGGTCGCCGCGCCGGATGGTGCCGGGTGTGTCGAGGCGGAGCGACTCGAGCTGGTACTTCACCACCGGCCCGCCGGCGGCGTTGTGCCGGTCGCGCTGCTGGTCGAGGATCTGTTGTTCGGTGTCGGTGGGTTCGTAATCGGCGGCGTGTGTGACGAACATCCGGAGCACCGGGGTGGGGAGGAAGTCTGTGTCGGTGCGGACGCGGCCGGTGACCCCGGGCAGTGGGACGGCGCGGCCGATCTCCCATTCGAGGATGGCGTTGTCGAGGAACACCTGATCGACCTCGGTGATCTCGTCGAGGTTGTCGATGAACTTCCGTACGGAGGCGATGATGTCGGGGTGGTCGGTGATGATCACGGCGTCGTCGGCGAGGGTGGAGTTCTCGGATGCGTTTGCGGACCCGATTACCGCCCGGGTGGTGGTGGCGATCACTTTGGCGTGCAGGGTCGGTGACGACAGCACCCGCACCCCCTTGTTCAGGTAGTACGCGAGGGCGGCGGGGGAGGTGGCGTGTGCCCGGATAGCGGCCTTGGAGGCGTTGACGACCAACAGGTCCCCGGCGCGCAGCGGGAGTAGCTTGGGTGCGTCCTGGCCGAGGTAGCCGATCGCGGCGTACCGTGCGCCGCGGGTGCGGATGGCGCGGGTGATGTGCGGCCACGGGCTCGGCCCGTGGAAGGTGGTCCCCATACCGACAGACGGTAACCGGACCGTACCCCCGGGTGGGCGATGGTCCCGGGCAACGCGACAAGGAAGCTAAAGAAGTCTTCGCTCTCGGACCGTCCCTGCGGCGCAGTTCCGAGTTCCGCGGGGCCGCGGGTGACGGGCTGGCCGCGCGGAGGCTCGGGCGTCTGCGAGACTTTCGGCAACGATCCACCGCAGGTAGAGCAAAGGAGGGATGGTGCCCAGCCTCATCTTCAATGGCGTCACCTACGGCATCAGCCAGACCAGGTTCGAGGCCACCCGCGAGCTGCTCGCACGGTTTACCGAGGGACACACTCTGGGAGTGGCGATGTCCCTCACTCACGACGGCGCCCGGCACCATTTGTTCATCACGCCCGGTGTGCCGATCACGCTGGTGGAATAACGAATCCGACGGTTGTCGAGTCATGAAAGGCTTCCGGCGCAGACAGATCCGAGCAGTATGCCGGGCCGGGCCGTGACCAGCGGCGTCGATACCTTCGGCAGGAGGGTTGCACCCGGTCACAGTCTGGGCGCGAATGTGCGCGCAAACATGCCAGCGAAAATACCGGCAATACGCCATGTACTGGGTAGGGTGATACCCGCGGCAATTAAGGCGGCATGTGGAAGACGAGTGGGTGGGGATGGTGAAGGTAGGAACTGCCGGCGGCGGCGCCCGCCGCGCGACCGGGGGTGGACGTGCAGGCGCCGCCCGGTCGGGGAAGCAGCGTTCCGGCGCCGAAGGCGTCTCTGGGTCGGGAACGCCGAGTCCGGAGTTGACGGTGAAGTTGGAACCGCGGAAGGGGCCGGCGAAGGTTCCGCTCAATACCCGGGTGTTGGCGTCGACGGAGGCCCGGTTGACCTGGCTGGTGAAGGATCGCCAATCGACGGTGACCAATGTCGTGGACGTGGCCCTGCAGGAGTTCTTCGACCGCTACCGTGTCCCTCCGGCCGATCATGATGGCCGGATCCTCGAGCAGGAGTCATGAGCGGTCGGGGGGAGCAGATTCCCCTGTTCGTACTGCCCGAGGCCACCCTGACGGCATCGGCCGCTCCCACCGATGACGCCGCCCTCCCCACCGATGATGCCCTCCCCACCGATGATGCCCTCCCCGACGACGACAGTGCCTCCGTGAATGCTGGTGTCGTCGTCGCAGCCGAGCGGGTGGGCTCGGAGCCAGCCGACGCTCCACACCGGACATCGTTCGAGCAGTGTGATGGCGCCGAAGCCGAAGCCGAAGCCGAAGCCGAAGCCGAAGCCGAAGCCGGCGACGTCCCGACCCCGCCGGCTCCCGAAGCGGACAGCCAAAAACCGGCCAGCGGTGCGGTGGACCGCGGCGACGCGGCCACCGAAACCGCGCCGGCGGAAGCAGCTACGACGGAAGCAGCTACGACGGAACCGGCGGCGTCCGCTGATGGCCGTGTTTCCCCGGCTTCGGAGATCGAGCCGACGGCCACACGACGTACCCCGGTGTGGGAGGCGCTGCCGGCGGGTGAGGCCGCGGATGGGCATGCCCTGATCGTGACCGCCGCGGGAACGTATACCCCGTCTGGGCGGGAGTTGACCGGTCCGGTCGATTCACTCGAGAAGCTGGACAAGCTGATTCGCTGGGCCTCGCTGACCCCGTTGGGGGCACCCGCGCAGATCTGGGTCGTCGGGTTGGCTGCGTGTGAGCTACTCGGGTGGGTCATCGATCCGGGCAGTGAGGACGACGTCGACGACATGGAAGCGTTGCGGTTACGCGCCGCAACCGAGTTGACCGCCACCCTGCATGCCACCCTCCCCCCGCTGCTCAGTGCGGGGTGGGAGCTGCGCGGCGAACCCGGGCATGTGGTGCACCTGTCCCGCACGATCGGGAAGTTCACCTCGATGGTCGATGTGGTGATCGAACCGTATGTGTGGACCTATTGGAACAAGGACTTCGGCTGGCACAACCGGGTCGGCGATATGGGTGTCCTCGGCTCACCGACCGCCGGAACGTATCTCCCGGACGACGACCTCCCGGCCGCCCGGGAACTCGGGCGCCGGCTGGCGTGGTGCGCGCAGCATCTCGGGGTGCTTCCCGGGCCGACACCGGCCCGCACCGGCGCCGCGATCGTCGACAAAATTAAACGGGAACGCACCCGCAGCGGTAAAGGGATCGTGGTCACCACCGCGGGCGCGGTCCCGCCGCTCGACGGCCCGCCGCGCGGGGACCTCGAACCCGCGGCCGGGTGGACCCGGGTCCCCGACACCGAGGATTTGGAGGGTGCGGACCGGTTGGTGTCGATCGATCAACGCGCCGCCTATTTGGCCTCGGCCGGGATGCTCGAACTCGGCTACGGCCAACCCACACATTTCACTGGTGACAAGGCCGCTGCCGCGGCGGTGGGGGACAAGGGCACCCCGTTCGGGTTGTGGCGGATCACCCTCCCGGCCGGGCAAACCTTGTCGCTGCCCGAGAAACTACCGCTGCCGCACCCCCATATGCTTGCGGATCAGCCGGTGCAGACCTGGGTCACCTCGGTCAGCCTCGATGCCCTTCGGGAGCCGATCGCTGATGGTGGTATCGGTGCCGATCTCGACGACCTCGACATCACCGAGGCCTGGGTGTACCCGCAGCAGGGGCGCGTGCTGGACAAGTGGGCGAAGATCCTGCGCGAGGCCCGCAAGGTTTCGGTGGACACCCGGGATGCGGCGATGAAGGGGTTTCTCGGGTCCTGCTACAAGGGGTACATCGGGCGGATGGTCAACCCGGACATGTGGACCGCCAAACAGATGCAACACCACCACCAACCGCTCTGGCGCGCGGCGATCATCGCGCACTGCCGGTGGCGCGGCCGCCGCGTCGCGATGCGGATCGCCCGCGAACACCATCGGTGGCCGGTCCGCACCGTCACCGACTCCTGGGTCTACCTCCTCCCCGGTGGTGAGAACATTGCCGACCCGAGTCAGGCGCTGGGGAAGATGACGGTCGAAAAAGACACCCTCCTCACCGACACCCTCCGCGGCGCACTGGCGTCGGCTGCGGACGTGCACGAGGTGAACCTCGCGATCAAGGCCGCCCTCACCGACAACGACCACGACGCCGACGACGAGGACGCCGACGAAGAGAACGGGGTGCTTTGATGGCCCTGCATCTGCCGAGGCCGCGGACGAAGAAGCCGGCGCAGCAGGCGGTCGGCCTCGACGGCCTCAAAGTCTCCGTCGCCACCGCCGCGACCAGCGGTGTCGAGAAGTCGAAGCAAGTCAAAACCGGGGGACTGGCCGGACTGACCAGCAAGGTCTCGGTCAGACAGTTGCGCCAGGAATTGGGCAACGAGGGTCTGCGGCAGGCGGCGATCGATGCCGGCCGCACCCCACCGTCGGATCGCACGTTGCGCCGGTGGGCGCACCAGGGCCGCATCCCGCATGCGGATGTTCTCGAGCGAGCACAACGGCGGGCGGCGATCGAACGATTGGGTGGTCTCGATGCCGTCGCACAGAAGATCGGGCGGTCCCGCTCCGCGGTGTCCCGGTACCGGTCGGGGGAGACGAACGAGTTACGGGCCGACGCCAGCAAAAAACTCAAGAATGTGAAGGCGCAGGACATCATGGCCCGTGCCGGGGTGCTGCGCCCGGACGGAACCCCGAAGACCGCGGTGATCCGGGTCAAGGGCGGTGTGATGGTCCGCAACGGCGCCGACGAGGGCTACGACTACCGGGTCCGCACCCTGGACTTCGCGAACTCCGACACCCCCTTCACCAGTGAGGAGTCACGCGAACTCGCCGCCGCCCTCGCCAATGATGATCACGCCCGGGTCGTCGCCCTATTGGAGCGGCACGCCACCCTCGACTACCCCGAGAACAAGGGCTTCGACAGGTACAGCGACCAGTTCGGATTCCACTTCGACCACATCGACTCCGTCCACATCGACTGGATCTAATAACCGGACGGTGGTGTTCTGTCGGGTCCGGTGGGCTGTGGGCGCGGTCCGTCAATCTCGATGATGGTATCGACGCCAGCACCGGGGTCCCAGGGGGCTGTATACGCGTTTTCCGCACCGTCGAGGTCGAATCTGCACGTCACACCGCGGTTTCGCGGGCGGGGTCTGTGTCGGTGCGAGTCGGTAGGGTCGGCGCTTGTGACGATCGAGCAGACCTACGGCAGCCGCACCGCCGCAACCGATGTCGTCCCCGCAGCTGGGTGGGGGTTGGCGCCGGAGTTGTCGGAGGAGGGGGTCGCCCGGATCGCTGGCGCGGATGCGGGCCCGGGCGCCGTTGTTCCGGTCGATCCGTAAGAACGGCAACCTCTCCGACACCGCGTTGTCGGGGTCGTCGGTGCATGCGGCGATCCGTCGCCGCGCCGCCCTTGCCGGCTATGACGACACCCTCGTCGCCCAGCTCGGTGGGCATTCGCTGCGGGCCGGTTTCGTCACCCAGGCGTTCCGCAACGGCGCCGACGCGCACGCGATCATGCGCCAAACCGGACATTCGAACCCGGCCACAGTCGAGCTGTACGCGCGTGAACACGCCCCGCTCCTCGGCAACGCCGTCACGAACATCGGTTTGTAGCGGGCATGACCCTCGACATCGGCACCGTCGCTGCCGTAACGGGGCCGGGTAACAGCTCACCGCGGGTGCCGCGCCGCTACATTCACGACTGGGCTCTGCTCACCGACTGGTGCGCCGCCTGCGACCACCGCGCGTTGCCGGCGCATCTCGCCGTTGTGGCGGAGTTCCTCGCCGACCACCCGGCCGCCGCCGGCACCCAGCGCCGCCGGCTGAGCGCGATCAACGCCGTCCACACCACCAATAGCCTCCCGACGCCGGGCCTGGCGGAAACGATCCAGCAACTGCTCAACGACTCCCGGGCCGAACGTTTGGGCCGGGTCAGGGCTGTTGCGGGGCAGCGAATTCCGCAGATTCCAACCATGGGGTGGCCGGGCGGCTTGTTCGGTCGCCGCGACGCCTTGATCCTCACTCTGGTGTCTGGCGGGCTCGGATTCGAGGACATCACCCGCCTGCGCCGCACCGACCTCACCACCGAGGACGAGGCGCTGATGGTGCGGGTGGGGGAGCGGTGGCTCCGCATCCCCGACGACGGTGTCGGTGCGGTGTCCGCGGTGGCGGTGTTCCGGCGGTGGGTGGAGGTGCTCGGGTTCCTCGACCGCTATCCGAGCACCCGGTTGCTCGCGCAGCGTCTCGACCGCGACGGCGCGGGTCTGGCGGCGTTTGCCGAGTTCGTGTGCCGGGCCGATCGGCCGGTGGTGATGCCGATCGACCGCTGGGGACACACCCCGTTCGCCCCGACACCGTTGTCGGGGCCCTCAGTCTCACGTCGGGTCCGCGCCTATCTGACCGGACAGGCGCCGGCGCACAAACGGCTGCCGCCGCGACCCGATACGCCGAGCACGCCGTCGGAGACATCGATCGAGATCGCGGACATCGAGCTCGATGTCGGGTACTACGACCGCGGCATCACCGCCCGACGCGAGGCCCACACCCAGCTCACGGATGTCACCGACATCCTCGACAGCATCGCGAAAACTGTGGTCCCGGAATTGGGTGTCAAAGGAGACCGTCGCCCGTTCCGACGTATCGATGGAACACTTGATTAATAGCGCGTGTTCGTGCCAGCGACCGCCGAGTGCGCTGCAGTCGAGCGACGTTGGCACTAGCTTCTGGCGGTGGAGGAATCTGTAGTCGGTGAGCGGAACGCGGTCAAGTCGGTCTCGTACTCCTCGACGGTGTGCAAGAACATAGAGTCGCGGTCAAAAAGTTTCTCTTCGTCTGCTGCGACAAGTGTACGGAACGACTGGTCCATGGGCTTTTCGAAAAAGTCTCTATATGACTGATCGTCTTCGAACCACAGCTCCATGACAACGTCAAAGCCAGACGACCGGGACTCCCCTGAGATCGCGTCACGAATCGGTGTTAGGTAGCGGCGGGCATAGCGCAGGATCCCGGGGGCGCGTAGATGCTCCGCAAACAGCTTGATGTGGTTGTTCTCGTAGTGGTCCCTGAAGGCGCTATCGGAGAGACCATCTTTTTTCTTAAACAGGGCAACGACTTTGATCATGGACTGTGTCCTCTCGGCCTCGGTTGCAGTGTCGTGTTCCGAGGGTCTGGTCGGTATTGGGCAGGCGTCATCTCGTGCGATTGCACTCGTCTCAAAGAGTAGATCATTTTGACTTCAGTGTCGATTATCCGCCACTCTCGTGTAACCGGGTTTGGCAGCGTCGGCTGGCGGATAGGTAGTTCGCAGTTTAAGCAACCGCTCCGGGCTTCCGGTTTGACAGCGGCTTGCAGTCCGTGGACCGAGGGGATCGTGAACTTTGCTAAACAATGGGACCAACGCCCCATGTCGATACTGACTTCGCACCCACGCCTGCATTGGCGACCTCAGGGAGAAGTCGGGCACGTTCTTGAGCCCACCTTGGCAGCGGATTTCACACCTTGGCGATTAACAGCGTCTCGCAGTCATCGGTGCATACCAATCGTTGGCTGTTGTTGTCGGTCGTTCAACCCGAGACGTGCAGTTCGCGAGTCCGCTGCGACTGATACGACCGTCACTGCCACCGTCCGGTCTCACCTACTTCGGAGGAGCGGTCAATGGTTGCCAAGGCAGGGTAGGTGCTACACAACGACCGCGTCATGACGATCCAAGTCATGCTTATGTTCTGCGTCGTTGCTGAACAGCTTTTCGCGTATCGTAACCTGAGTCGAATTTTTGACGCTTTGCCGAGTAGGCTCGCCTGCATGGAACCAAAGACTACCGCGACGAAGACGGCAGCCAAGAAGGCGACACCGACGGAGAAGGTAGCCAAGAAGGCGACACCGACGGAGAAGGTAGCCAAGAAGGCGACACCGACGAAGAAGGTAGCCAAGAAGGCGACACCCTCGTCTCAAGCGGATCCGTCGACAAGCAGCTCTCCGCGTAGGCAACTCATGGAAAACGAAGTACTTGAGCACGCGACGCGTCTATTCGCTGAAAAAGGATTCGCTGGTACCAACCTGCAGGATGTGGCTGCATCCATGGGTCTCAAACGACCAGCACTCTACTATTACTTCAAGAACAAGGACGAGCTGCTCGAACGCCTAATTTTCGAAGCAACAGCTGGCCCAGCCAATGATCTGCAAACCGTTGCTTCGCAGACTGAATATGATGCAGGTCGACGCCTTCACGAGTTGGCGCGCCGCATGGTTGTCTGGGTAGCATCTCACAGCGATCGGTTCTTGCTCCTAGTCAAGTCGGAGTCGGACCTATCTCCAGCCAGCGCGAAAGCCTTCACTGATGGGCGCCGCGCCGCGCTCAACGCAGTCAGAGGTGTCATCGAAGAGGGTGTCGAGTCAGGTCAGTTCCGGCCCATGGATCCCCTCGTTGCAAGCTTCGGGGTCTGGGGAATTTGCAACTGGGTTGCCTTCTGGTATCAACCTGACGGCACGCAGTCGATCGACGCCATCGCCGACCAGCTGGCCGACATGGCTCTAGCGAGCCTGCAGCGGGCGGAGGAGCGGGGCAACACGGCCCTTAGTTTGAGCACCACGTTGGCAGTTTTGCGTCAAGACCTCGATCGGCTGGAGCAAGCGCTGAGCGGGGACCGTTCGATGGAATCTACTAAACCCCGGTTTACGGATCTAAACCCGAACTCGTCTGGGTAGATCCAGTCGATTCCCCGTACCCGTCGGTCAGGGCGACGAGCTCATTGAGCCGTCTGCGCGGATATACGATGCATATTTTTAGCGTTGTATCGTCGGCAGGTGCCGACGACGCACATCGACGAATGCTTACAAACAGGCCAGGCAAGCCGCAACCTCGGAGAGCGGCACCCCAGACTAGTTAAGCTCACGATGCGCAACACGGTGGCGAGATGGCGAACGGTGTAGCGACGATGCGTGGCCCGCTCGTGAGCACGCTAGTCGCTCGATCCGACTTCAACGATTTCATTCACGGCGCCGCTCGCGAACACTGCAGCGCGGAAGGAAGCCACCATGTCGCGGTTGTCTCTTTTCCCGGAGGCGATGCCGACCACTGCGTGTGGGCCTTCGAGGGGGATGTACCTGACACCGGGGTGGGGGAGGTATCGACGCGCCGGTTCCGCATATACCCCCAGCATGCCGGTCGTCGCTACAGCTGCGGGGATGTTCGCCGGGGATCGCACCTGCGCTCCTCCGAACCTGGTCTGCGTCGATCCCCATTCGGTCAGCCCAGGCTGGCCGACCGGGGTGATGCTGGGGCGGTCGCGAACGTCGGCGGCCGTCAGACGGACGGCGTCGGCGAGGTCGGACTCGACCGGTACGACGGCATAACGGTCGGTCGTCATGACCGCTTCGACACGCAGATCGTCGGCACCTCCGAGGTCGTGGAGGATGGCTACGTCCACCTCCCCCGTCCGCACCGCGTCGTACTGATTTGCCCAATCGATCTCGACGTACGACACCGTCAGCTGTGGGTGATGCCGAGCGAGGAAGTGCCGCGCGGCGGCCCAGCGGTCGGCCAGACCGAATCCCAGGACTCCGACTCGGAGCACGGAATCGGATTGGCCGGCCTGGGAGGCGAGCATCAAATCGTCCAGCTCACCCAAGACCCGGCGCGCTCGCGGAATGAAGCGTGCACCGTCGGCGGTGAGTTCGACGCGGCGGCTGGTGCGTGCGAACAGTGTGACCCCGAGGTCGCGTTCGAGTTGCTGGATGTGACGGCCGAACGGTTGTGCACCGATGTAGTGGATTTGCGCGGCGCGGCCGAAATGCAGCTCTTCGGCCAACGTGAGGGCGTATCTCAGCGATTCGATATTCACGAGCACCCTCACCTCTCCCAGCCAGTCAAACTTCGGCCGTCAGGCCGATCATAACTTTTTTGCCTCATGATCAGCCGTCCGATTCAGAGCATACTTCGACGAAAGGGAGTCTGTGTCGGAGGTCACTCCGGCGCCCTGTATCCGGTGGAGGCAACAATGAGCACACAACGCACGTTGGTCAAGGACGGACACGTCTTGACCATGGACCCCGCTCTCGGGGACTTCGAATCCGCGGACATCTTGATCGAGGACGGTGTGATCGTTGCGGTGGGACCAGATCTGGGGGTGACCGACGCGGAGGTCATCGATGCAACAGGTCACCTGGTCTTGCCGGGTTTCATCGACACGCACCGACACACATGGCAGTCGCTGGTTCGCGGAATCTGTGGGGACTGGACGCTCGGCGACTACTACTTCGGGATGCGATTGGGGATTTCCCCGGCATACACAGCCGACGATGTACGTCTGGGCAACTTCTACGGTGCGGTGGATGCCTTGAACGCCGGTGTCACCACGCTGCTCGATTTCTCGCACTGCAACAACACACCCGACCATTCCGATGGTGCGGTACGCGGCCTGCAGGAATCGGGGATCCGAGCGGCGTTCTGCTATGGATTCTTCGAAAGCTCCCCACACGGTACGCAATTCGGCGACCACGCAGCCCGCATCGCGGACTTCCACCGCATCGCCGATCAATACTTCACCTCAGACGGTCGACTCACCCTCGGGGTCTCGCTGTCCGAAATCTTCGGACTTCCGTGGGAACAGACCGTGTCGGAACTTTCAGCGGCCCGAGAACGGAACGCACTGCTGGTCAACCATGCCGGGTGCGTCTTCGGTAGTCCCTTGTCGAACGGCATTCTCGAGATGGACGCTCTCGGGCTTTTGGGACCGGACATGGTTCACGTCCACTGCACGACGTTCGATGATGACGCAGTGTGGGAAGCGCTGGCCCGCAGCGGCGGGAAAGTGTCCATCTCGACGCAGACCGAGATGAACATGGGGTTCGGCCGACCAGCATTTCAACGTTGCCGTCAGCACGGCATCAAGCCGACCCTGTCGGCGGACATCGTCTCACTCAACAGCGGAGATCTGTGGCACGAGATGCGGTTCGGTCTCTCCTGCGCACGGGCCGATGCGGCGGATGCGATCAATTCGGCCGGGCACATGCCCGAGCAGGTAGCTGTCACGGCGCGCGAGGCGCTGACGTGGCCAACTGTCAATGCCGCCGACGCGATGGGTCTCGGTGACCGGGTGGGCTCGCTGTCCCCAGGCAAGCGGGCCGATCTCCAGATCGTGGGGGGCGCCGCACTCGAGCAGCATCCTGTGGTGGACCCCTACGCCACATTGGTGTTCCAAACCTCATCCGCGGACGTCCGAACCGTTCTCGTCGACGGTCAGGTGGTCAAGCGCGACGGTGTTCTGACCGTGGCAGACAGGCAGTCGTTGACCACGCAGGTCGATGCGGCGTCCGAGCGGATACTCGGCCGGGTGCGCGATGCCGGCCGGACGCTACCAGGAACCCCACCGGGGGCGTTCGACGCTATTGAGCCGATCACACGTGAGTACCACGAACAGGCTGTTCGAGCGGCGATGGCCGGCCGACACTGAACAGGCGACTGGCTCCTATTACAACGGATCCCCTCGACCAGGCAGTAACCAAATAGAGTTCAAGGAGTCTTTCTGTGAAGTTTGTGACCTACGACGCCGGAACCGGCACCCGCGCCGGGATCGTCGATGGTGACACCGTCCGGGGTTTGCGTGACGGCACGACACTGCTTTCCCTCATTACCGCTGGAGAGGAGGCGCTTGTCGAGGCAGGCCAGTCTGCACAGCTTTCGCCCGCTGAGGTCAAGGCCATCGGCGATGTCCGACTGCTTCCACCGCTGCCGCGGCCGCCGTCCGTTCGAGATGGGTTGTGCTTCCTCGATCATCTGCGCGGCTGCTACCGCGCGCTCGGACGAAGTTCCGAACTACACGATGCATGGTCGAAGATTCCCGCCTTCTACTTTTCCAACGCCGGTTCGATCCTGGGACCAGATGAAGACGTACCGATCGCACCCGGCAGCACCATGTTCGACCTCGAACTCGAACTTGGCGCGGTGATCGGCCGCGGCGGGCGGGACCTTGATCCGAAGAATGCCGAACAACACATCGTCGGATATACCCTATTCAACGACTGGACCGCACGCGACCACCAACTCCTTGACCTGGCACTTGGTATAGGGATGGGTAAGAGCAAAGACAGTGCCATCACCCTGGGACCGATGCTGGTCACTGCTGACGAACTCGAGGAACACCGCAAAGACGGTCGACTCGCACTTGAGCTCTCCGCCACGGTCAACGACGAGGAAATCGCGCGGGGATCGCTCGACCAGATGGACTGGACTTTCGGCGAGCTCATCGCATTCGTCTCCAGAGGCGTCGACCTTGTCCCCGGTGACGTGATCGGTTCCGGAACCGTTCCAGGCGGTTGCCTGCTTGAACACGTCGATACGGCCGATATGAAGGACTTCACGCGTTGGCTCAAGCCCGGCGATGTGGTGAGCTTGCGCGGGCAAGGACTCGGTGAGACGATGCAAACAATCGTGGCCGGTGTAGACGTCCTGCCGCTGTCCTCGGGATTCTGACCATGGATACTCCGCTCACTCCTCTCCGTTTTCTCGAGCGTGCCGCCGAAGTGCACCCCGACGCAATCGGGGTCATCGACGGACAACGATCGTGGACCTGGAACGAATTCGCCAATGAAGTGACGCTACTGGCCAACGCACTCAGCGCAAGCGGCGTGCAAAAAGGTGACCGAATTGCGTTCTTGGCGACGAATTCGGCTGAAATGCTCTCCGCTCACTTTGCGGTCCCGTTGGCCGGTGCGGTTCTGGTGGCAATCAACACCCGCCTGGCCACGGATGAGATCGGTTACATCTGCGAGCACTCCAATACCACAATGCTGTTCGGGGATGCCGAGTTCTTGGAACCGGTGATCGAACGTGCCGAGAAGAGAGCGGTGCGCGAGTTCGTCGAGCTGCCCCGAATAGACGGCAGATACAGCGGTCTTGTCGGTACGACTGCATACGCGGATCTCCTTGCGCGTGGTGACGCGTCGCCGCGTCCGTGGCAGGTCGACGACGAGTATCAGTTGATCGCAATCAACTACACCTCGGGAACGACTGGTCAGCCTAAAGGCGTGGAGTACACCCACCGCGGCGCCTACCTGAACGCACTCGGGGAGGTCCATCATCAGCGGCTGCAGCAGGTCAGTCGATATCTTTGGACTCTGCCGATGTTCCATTGCAACGGGTGGTGCACTACATGGGCATTGACCGCGGTCGCGGGAACCCACGTGTGCTTGCGAGCCGTACGCGGCCAGGATATGTGGACGCTCATCGACCGGGAACAGATATCTCATCTGGCCGGCGCGCCAACTGTTCTCACGACACTCGCGACCGCGCCCGAAGCGCACCCCGTCGATCACTCGCTGGTCGTCACCACCGCGGGTGCACCGCCCAGCCCAGCGGTCATCGGCCGCATCCGAGACCTCGGCGCCGAGGTCGTCCACGTGTACGGCCTCACCGAGACCTACGGACCGTACGCAGTGTGCGAGCCTCAGGACACCTGGAACGACCTGTCCCCCGATGAACTTGCCGGACGACTGGCACGCCAAGGCGTCGGGATGCTCACCTCCGAACGACTCCGGGTAGTACGCACCCAGCGCGAGGATGCCGGGGAACTCCTCGACGTGGCGCGAGACGGTGTCGAGATCGGTGAGATCGTCATGCGCGGCAACTCGGTGATGAAGGCCTACCACCGCGACCCCGATGCGACAGCAACAGCATTCGACGGGGGATGGTTCCACTCCGGCGACCTCGCAGTGATGCATCCCGACGGCTACGTCCAGATCGTCGACCGAGCGAAAGATGTCATCATCTCGGGCGGGGAAAACATTTCGAGCATCGAGGTCGAGCAAGCACTCCTGACTCATCCCCACGTGTACGAAGCGGCCGTAGTGGGCGCACCCGACCCGAAGTGGGGTGAAAGTCCGATTGCTTTCGTGGTTCTGTCGCCATCCGCTCCGAACGTTGTGACCGAGGAAATCCTCATCGAACACGTTCGCGGCCGCATCGCGCGTTACAAGGCACCCAAGATGGTCATTTCTGTTCCCGAACTACCCAAGACATCCACCGGTAAAACCCGCAAACACGAACTACGTCAACTGACGGACGTGCACGCAGAAACGCGCCCCACGCGAACCGATCTGAAAAATCGGCCATGACCGTCATTGAGAGAAAAGGTGCACAACCATGCGTCAGCTGATCGATATCTCGGCTCCGCTACAAACCGGGATTGCATCCGATCCACCCGGATTGCGGCCGGAGATCGACTACTACACCCATGCCGATACCGCTGGGGATCTTCTCGCGTTCTTCCCGGGCGCCACTCGCGAGGATCTGCCGGACGGAGAAGGCTGGGCCTACGAATGGGTTCGGGCAACAACGCATAACGGTACGCATCTGGACGCCCCCTACCACTATTCTGCGACGATGAATGGTGGAGCGCGCGCCGCTACCATCGACGAAGTGCCACTCGAGTGGTGTCTGCAGCCCGCCGTGAAGCTCGATTTTCGTCATTTCGCCGACGGCTACGTCGTCACTGCGGCCGATGTCGAAGCCGAACTGCGACGCATCGACCATGAGTTGGCACCGTTGGAGATTGTTGTTGTCAACACCGCCGCGGGCGCTCGGTATGGCGAGGAGAACTATGTGTCCTCGGGTTGCGGGATGGGGCGTGAAGCTACCCTTTACCTCCTTGAACGTGGCGTCAGGCTCACCGGTACCGACGCCTGGAGTTGGGATGCTCCCTTCGTTCATACCGCAGATCGCTACGCACAGGACCACGACGCAAGTGTGATTTGGGAGGGTCACCGAGTTGGGCGGGAGATCGGTTACTGCCACCTCGAGAAGCTGCACGGCCTCGACCAGCTTCCCGCTACCGGATTCGACATTTCCTGTTTTCCCGTGAAGATTGCGGCTGCATCGGCCGGCTGGACGCGGGCCGTCGCCATTCTCAACGGAGGCTGAAATCTCGATGCTTCTGTAACGCTACGCCCGGTTGGTGCGAGGTTCATCCAGGGTCGCCGACACCAGGATAGTTTGACCGATGCTTGCGCTGGAAAAATAGGTTGAACATACCGCTCATGCGCAGGGTGTCTCGCGATCGGACCCGCGGGGCAGATGCTGCCGCTTACCCGGCGGTCGATTCCGACCGCACATCGCCGCGTTCATCTGCGAACCGGCATCATCCGAGCCTGGTTACCTGCAGGATCGCCACCGAACACCACGGCATCCGAGCCGTGGCCGCAGCCGGTGACGAACTGTTTGCAGGCCATGAAACGCCGCGTCAATGCGGCGGGGCATAAGTAACTTGACACTTGAGGGCGTTTGACACCCTGCGTATTCCCTCACTGCGGGGAGGGGTCGCCAGCGCTCTGCCTTCGGCTCTCCCGACTCCTGGATGTGTGAAATCACCATGAACTCTCGTGATCATGGCCAGTGGCGCCACAGGCGACGTGCCGCCTGGATCGAGGCCAACCGCAGGCGCAAACATCCTGACACTGAAGCGGAGCGTCTCATCGAGTTTGCTAGCAAGTGGGCACCATTCGGCGGTGCCGCCGAGGAGGAAATACTCGTGCACTTCGGGATGACAGTGCACCGGTTCCTCGAGCGACTGTGGCAGGTCATCCCTGAATCAAACTGTGTCCAAGACGAGGTCCGCGTCCTCGCGCGCGTATATCCGCGACCCTCATCGAGTCGGCAGTCCGCACGTCATAGGGATGACCCGCTCGCCTAGTGTTTCGCGACACCTCACCGTCAAGTTACTTGCACCACGGGAATCTAGTTACCCACTTGCGCGAGCAGGGAAGGACGCCTCGTTCAGGCCGACGCTCGGGGTCTGCGCCAATGAGAAATCAGACCGAATGGAGATTGCAATGTCATCGAGTATCCCTGGCACCGTTAGGCCCACGACCGAGTTTCGCACCGGCTGGAAGGCGCTCACCGCGGCGACCGTCGGTATCGGGACCGGGGTCGCAGTCCTGCCCTTCTATACCAATGGTCTGTTCATACCCGAACTCGAAGCCGAGTTCGGCTGGAGCCGCAGCCAATTGTCACTGCTTCAGCTGGTCGGGTCCACAATCACTGTGGCGACGGCTCCGCTCGTAGGACTGTTGGTCGACCGCGTGGGCGTTCGAGTGCCCGCGACCGTCTCCTTGATCGCGCTCGGACTCTCCTACTGTGCACTGTCCAAAACTGGTTCGTCCTTTCTGGCCTTCCTTTCAGTGTGGGCGCTGATGTATATATTGGCGGCGGCGTCGACCGCGGTGGCCTTCACCAGGCCGGTCAATGAACGATTTTATAAATCCCGCGGATTGGCCTTGGGCATTGCGCTGAGCGGAGCGGGGATAGCTGCGGTCGTGGTGCCGAAACTTCTGGGTTCGACAATCGATGAGGATTGGCGGCTGTCTTACAAGATCATCGGTGGCACTGTCCTGGCCGGCGCCGTGCTCGTTCTGCTTCTGATGCCCTCGAACCGCCGGATGAACACGCCAAGAATTTTGACGGCCGATACCGGAATTGTAGATTTACTCCGAGGACAACTATTTTGGCGATTGTCTCTCGCATTTCTTTTTCTGGCGTTGGCAGTCGGCGGGATGACGGTACATTTTGTGCCCATGCTGCGCGATGCTGGGGTTTCTTCCGCATCTGCGGCCTCGACGGCGGCACTGGTCGGCATCACCGTGATAGTGGGGCGAATCGTGGTGGGAATGCTGGTCGACCGCCTGTTCGCGCCCTACGTTGCCGCCGGCGTCATTTGTTTGTCAGCCGCGGGTTTCGCCCTCCTCTTATTGGGCGGTCCTAGTTTCGCAGCCGCGGCCGCGCTAGCCATCGGGTTCGCGCTCGGCGCGGAGGTTGATCTCATCGGATACTTGACATCTCGCTACTTCGGTCTGGAAAATTACGGACGGATATTCGGAATTTTCTACGGAATATTTACACTCGCATTGGGTATAAGCCCGCTGGTTATTGCCGAGATTCATAGTCTGACCCAGAGCTATTCGCTGCCACTGCTAGCAGGAATAGTTCTGATGCTCGCTGCGGCATCCCTTTTGGGAACTGCGCCCAGATTTTGCGACGAGAAACCGATACCCGACTCGGTCAACGACGTGGTAGTGCCCACCAGAGACTGAGCACGCCTATGAGCACCTGACCCCGACGACTGGCGAGACATCGTTCTCGATGCGCATCGCCGGTATTTGAGACTCGAGCTAGGTCCCAGCCGCCACCTACCTGCTTGTACCCCCATGTTTACTGGAGAATTCCCTATTCGAAGCCTTGCCCACGAACTGATCAGGACTGACCTGCTACGCGTCATCGAGTTCATGCCAGACTTGCTGCGATAAGCAGTGGCAACGCGACGAGGAGCTAGCTGAGGTCGCACGGTGAATCGACCGCCTCTCGCCCCGGCCCCAGAGCAGGAATTCGGTGCGACGGACGAAATCATTCGACCTCACCCGGTCAACGGGGCGCGAATGCGCCAGTCGGTTGCACCGCCAACGAGGTTCGCCGAGCGGTGACATTCGACCGGTCACTAGGCGGAGCCAGTAGCTGGTTGCTCGGATGCAAGCACAAATTTCCGCAGCCGATATCGACGGGTGCCCAGAAGAGGAAGCCAATGAAACAAGTTAAGGACGGGATCAGCACGATCCTTCAGGACCTGTTGTTCGACGGAATGACTTTGGCGGTAGGAGGTTTCGGGGTGAGCGGTGTCCCTGTTGACCTGATCGAAGCCGTCCGCGACTCCAATGCCAAGGACCTCGTCGTGGTATCGAACAACATGGGGCTCGACGGCGCCGGGCTCGGGCTGTTGCTCGAAGCTGGGCAGGTCCGCAGAATAGTCTGCTCGTACGTCGGCGAGAACGCCCTGTTCGCCCAGCAGTATCTCGACGGCGCCATCGAGGTCGAGTTCAATCCTCAGGGCACCTTGGCCGAGCGACTCCGAGCGGGCGGTGCCGGAATACCCGCGTTTTACACTCCCACGGGAGTCGGAACCGTTGTTGCGGAGGGAAAGCCCCACCAGGAATTTGATGGCCGAACCTACGTGCTCGAACGAGGAATCGTCGCAGACCTGTCGCTGGTTCGTGCCCACGTCGCGGACGGCTTCGGCAATCTCGCTTACCGATATACCGCCAGAAATTTCAACCCGGTCGTCGCTGCCGCCGGCCGCGTCACGATCGCAGAGGCGGAACGGATCGTCGAGGTCGGCGAACTCTCTCCGGAGTCGATCACCACTCCCGGAGTGTATGTGCAGCACGTGGTCCAGGCAAGCGATAGGCCGAAAGCTATCGAGCAGCGGACAGTCCGTTCTTGCACGGAGTCGGGGCAGTCCACAGCACAGCCCTCGCTGTCGATGGAAGGAGCAAACTGATGACATGGACGCGTGAAGAGATGGCTGCGATCGCGGCTTCGGAACTTGCAGATGGCGAATATGTCAATTTGGGTATCGGAATCCCCACGCTTGTCGCAAACAATTTGCCCGAGGGGCGTCAAGTACTTTTTCAGAGCGAGAACGGTCTTCTGGGCATGGGGCCGTACCCTTTCGAGGGAGAGGAGGATGCTGATCTGATCAACGCCGGCAAGCAGACTGTTACCATTGTTCCCGGTGGCGCGCTGTTTGATTCCGCAGAATCGTTCGCGATGATTCGCGGCGGACACGTGAAAGTCGCGATATTGGGCGCGATGCAGGTTTCCGCTTCCGGCGACCTAGCTAACTGGAGCATCCCCGGCAAACTTGTCAAAGGAATGGGAGGGGCAATGGATTTGGTCGCCGGCTCACCACGGGTCATCGTGGTGACCGAGCATGTCGCCCGAGACGGTTCACCGAAAATCGTGGAGCAGTGCACCCTCCCCCTCACAGGACGAGGTGTCGTGAATAGACTCGTTACCGACCGCGCCGTCTTCGATGTTGAGGACGGTGTGCTGATATTACGCCGAATGGCGCCCGGAGTGACACTTGAGTCGCTGCGACATACTACCGGCGCTAAATTCAGCGTCGCGTTGGATACAAAGGCGGCGTCATGAGTTTGCATGAAACATTCAGATTCGGACGGCGTGATTGAGGGATTGGGAATCCGAACTTCGGTAGATTCGAGGGGCGGGACGCCCTCGAATCGCTCATCAACGGTGTCGCACACGATGCCGTTTCCTGTTCCGGGGTGGTGTCGCCCAGATCGACATGATCTACTTCGGACATTACATCTCGGGGATGAAACCCACGGTTTCTCGTCATCACTGACCGTCCGAGGCCATTCAAACCATGGCGTCGGACACTCCCCATGGCGGGATGATTCCGTGCCGTCGGCACTTCTGTCGCGATCAAGGCGTTCGAAATCGATTACGGGGCGAAGTACCCGAAAGCGGTCGCGAAGATCACTGACGACCCCGACGTGCTGCTTGAGTTCTTCCGGTATCCGGCCGAGCGCTGGGTGCACCTGCGCACCACTAATCCCGTCGAGTCAAACTTTGCGACAGTGCGTTTGAGAACCGAGGTGACCAAGGGTCCGGGGGCCTGCAGGGCTGCGGCGAGCATCTGCCGGGCTCCCTCGTGGACGATCTCGTCGAGCAACGAGCGGCCCGCGCCGACTGCCTGGAAAGGCTCGTTGGAGTCGTCGTCGTGGTCCACTATCGTGAGCACGGGCGTGCCTTCCCGCCAGCGTTGGCGCGCTGGACGTGATCAGAATCCTGTTCGTGTACAGATCATCATCAGGGAAGGTGCGTCCTCCGGGGATCCACAGGTTTCGATCATTCCTCACCTCTGTGTCGCCGACGGAAAGAAATGGCTGAACTATGAACATACGAGTGGTGGATTTTTCGGGGCCGCTGCCCGGTGTGCGGAGGCCTCTGTACCTCTGAGAGGGTCCGACGTCGGGTTGCACCCTGCGCTCACGTCACTAACGACTGTTCCGCATGCCGAGAATGCTCGTGGAGGGGCTGATGTCGACATGAATCGTGGTAGGTGAATAGACGGCCAGGTGCTCGGTGCAACCCCCTCACCGGCGACCCGTCCGGGAGTGGCGTGTTCGACGACAGGCCAGTGAGCCCTTTTCGGATTCTGAGGCGTTGGCGACGTGGTCGAAACTGCGTCAATCGCCGCTCGAACTGTCCCACTAACGATTCTTGACGCGCCAGCGGTAGCGATCGTCGTCAAGAGTTCTCAGCCGCATGTGCACGGGTGACGGAGCGCTCGATCATCTGCAGCGCGGCGCTTTTTGCGCGCCGAAACTCGTCCTCGTCGATGCCTGATTTCTGCAGGAATTCTAAGCCCTGCATGACGGCAATCAGCGCCCGAGCGGTAGCTTCCGGGTCGATCTCGTCGTCGATCTCGCCGACTATCTGGGCTTCTCTGATACGACCAGCGAACAGTGCGTGGATCTCGCCATACAACCGGCGGGCGCGACTTCGTATCTCGTCGTCCTGAGAACTCAAAGCCGTGGTGCTGTTGGACATCAGGCAGCCCTGGGGAGGCAGGGGGATACGGCCGCCATCCTCGAACGCGACGGCTTTCTTCACCCCAAGCCACGGGCTTGGATCGGATGCGACAGCGGCTTCGAGTCCAGCAGACTGACAGGCGCAGTAGTCGTCGAGGATCCTAAGGAAGAGATCGTGCTTGCTACCGAAGGCCCCATAAAGGCTCTGGGTGCCTAGTCCTGTCGCCTCGGTCAGGCTCTGAACCGAGGTCGCCGCGTAGCCGTCGCGCCAAAACACATTCCGAGCTGCGGCGAGGACTGCGTCCTCGTCGAATTTCCTGGGCCTAGGCATGTTCGCGAGGATACCGGATAGTGTCCGATCGAAAATTTGACAATCTGCCACGACCCGTGTGTATTTGAGTGACCACTCCATAACCGTAAAGGACTCGCCCATGACGACGCGACAGCTCGACGGCAAAACTGCACTGGTAACTGGGGGGTCGCGTGGGATTGGTGCGGCTATCGTGGCTCGGCTCGCTGCCGACGGCGCGATGGTGGCGTTCACCTACGCACACTCCAAAGAGAAAGCGCGCGCCGTCGCTGCGGCAGCAGGTGGTGCTTACGCAATCCGCGCTGACAGCATGACGGGGGGCGACGTCGAGGCTGCTATTGCGCAAACTGTCGACCGCTTCGGGAGTCTGGACATCCTCGTCAATAACGCTGCCGTCAGTGAATTCGCCACAATCGGTGAGTTGACGATGGACCAGATCGATAGGATGATCAGCGTCAACGTGCGGTCCGCCGTTGTTGCGATCCGGGAATCGTTGCTCCATATGGGTGCGGGTGGACGGATCATCAATATTGGAAGCATTAACGCCGACCGCACGCCGTATCCCGGCCAGTCGATCTACGCGATGACCAAGGGTGCAGTGGCAAGTCTCACGCGTGGACTCGCACACGAGCTAGCAGCGCGTCAGATCACTGTCAACAATATTCAGCCCGGACCGGTCGACACCGATGCCAACCCTTCCGACGGGACGTGGGCGCCGAAGATGCTGGCGATCATGGCATCGGATCGTTACGGGACGGCTGCCGAGGTTGCCTCGTTCGTGTCCTACCTCGCTAGTCCCGACGCCGCGTACATCACCGGATCGAGCCTGAATATCGATGGTGGGTTCACTGCCTAGCCAGCCGCCGCTGATAAGACGCAAGGAGCGAATCAGCCTGGAACGGCAGGTCTGGTGACCAAAACAACGCTAAGCAATCACGGACGATGCCTGGCGTCGTAAGGTAGGGCTCAACCAACACGGCTATTTGCCTCGCTCGTGCGTACTGATGCACTGTGGCTCATAAGATTTTGCGGTGATAGTGTCGTCGTGCAGCCGCATCGACAGTATGTATTAGCCCAAATGCTTGCTCGGTGTTACACGGGTAGGCGCCCGGTGTTTCTACCGGGCGTAATTCGCTGTTGTCGATCGTGGAAGTGTTAGTAGTTTGAGCTTCTCGGCGTCTGTGGAGGCAGGCTCGGCATGGTATATGACGAGCGTCAGCCCGCGGGTTCCGCTGATCTCCAGTCTTTCTCGATGTAACGACATTTCGCCAACATGCGGGTGATCGAAGAGAACTGGCGCCCCGCGCTGGATGCCCACGTCGTGACGGTTCCACAGAGCGCGAAAGCGTGGGCTCGCCAGGGAAAGTTCGCCGACGAGTTCGATAAAGCGAGGATCGTCTGTATCAGGCCCCACGGATTGGCGCAGGCTCGACACGTAACACTCCAAGGTTCCGTCCCAATCGATGTGCAGAGACCGTTCGGCGGGGTCGAGGAATATATCGAGAAGTTGGTTGCCGCCGACCGAGATTCGAGGCGACAGCGCGCGGGCCATCTCATTCGCCGCGAGGATGTCGAAGTAACGCCCCTCTACGAACGCCGGGTGCGGCAACGTCGACAGCAGGGTTAGCGTGGCGGTAGGCACGGTTTCTGCACCGGGCGTGCGTCGAGCCCGTCGGGGCTGGTCCGCGACGAGGCTCAGTACGTACGCCACGTGCTCGTCGTCGAGATGCAGTACACGGGCGATGGACTCGAGCACCTGCGTGGACGGGTTGCGGTCGCGACCGCGTTCCAGGCGCAGGTAGTACTCTGCGCTGATGCCGGCCAGCATGGCGACTTCCTCGCGGCGTAGCCCCGGTACGCGTCGCCCACCGAGATCCGCGACGCCTGCTTGCGCGGGCGTGACCAGTTCGCGGCGAGCGCGCAGGTATTCACCTAGGTGATTCGGCCTTTTCGACATGCTAACCAGCGTAGACCGCATCACCTGGGTCAAGGGAGGGTCCTGTCACTACCTGGGTTGCGGAGAGCACTGGTTACGTTGTTCCCCTTCAAGTGTCCTAGAGCTGTCATCGTTTGCACTCCATTCTGAAAGGTCTTATATGAGTTCGCAGGTAAACAGACGGATCGTCCTGATCGCACGGCCGCACGGAAACCCCAAAGCAAGCGACTTCCAAGTTGTGGAGGGACCCATTCCTGTTCCAGGCGAGGGAGAGGTGTTGGTTAGAAACAAGCTGCTCTCGCTCGACCCGTTCAACCGCATCCTGATGGGCAACGCGAACAGTGATCAAGCTCCGATCGAACTCGGCAACATGATGTTCGGTTTCACGGTCGGCGTCATCGAACACAGCAACAATACGGCGTTCACGGTGGGAGACCATGTCTCAGGCTTCCTGGGCACCCTCGGCTGGCAGGACTACGCAGTGTCCGACGGGTCCGACATTAGAATCGTCGACCCGCAGGCTGTTCCGCTGGCGACGTACCTCGGTGTGCTGGGGGTGACGGGCCTTACTGCATGGGTCGGGCTGTCAAAAGTTCTCAACCCTAAGCCCGGCGGGACCCTCGTCGTGACCGCTGCGGCCGGCGCTGTCGGTTCGGTTGCAGCCCAGATCGGCAAGCTTCGCGGATACAGGGTCGTCGGCATAGCCGGTGGTCCGGACAAGACCCGATATCTGGTCGAGAGTCTTGGCCTCGATGCCGCGGTGGACTACAAGGCAGAAAATTTCGCGGTAAAACTCGCGGCTGCGACGCCCGAGGGGATTGACACGCTCTACGATAACGTCGGTGCTTCGTTGTTTCCGACGTTGCTGCCACTCATCAATACCGGTGCGCAGATCGTCATCGGCGGGGTGATGTCCCAGATTACGATGACTGAGACATCCGAAGGCCCGGATCATCTACCCGATATTCTCCGAGCGATTATGTACAAAAACTTGACCGTGCGAGGGTTCAACGTGACGGAGTTCTACGACCTTTATCCCGAATTTCTTGCTGAGCTCACCCCGGCTGTCGCAGGCGGCACTGTGATTTCGACGACCCATTCGATCGAGGGGCTTGAGAACATCCCAGTTATCTTCCCCGATATGTTTACCGGTCGTAATCCGGGTAAGATGGTCGCAAAAATCGACTGAGGGACTCGCGTTCCTGCGCCGCTCGTCCATTGGCGCAGGAACGCGATGGCGTCGCCAACCAAATCATCACCGATTACCAGCTGCGATGTCGACGATGGTAGTGGAGCAGCATGGGCAACCTACCCGGCGGCGGGTTCCGGCATCGAGGTGACCGCGGGTGATCACAGAGACCGGTCGCAGCTGTACTGCATCCTCACGGGCTGGGCGTTGTCGCGAGAGATTTCGCCAGCGTTGCGGGGATGCTGGTAGCGGGTCGGGCGGCGCGCACCAATCGACGCACGGAGACCACTCGTAGCGGTAGCCACTTCTCTCGCCCATTCGTTTCGGCTCTCAACCGTGGGACGCTAACGGCCGGACCGATCGCAGACGATCAGCGACATCGCCAGATTGCAGCCACCGTCAGAAGCATTGGATCATCGCCAGCTCCGCGGCGGTCCGTCGCTGATTGTCCGGCCTGTGTTCGCGCGCGGATCAGCGATTCTTGGGCTCTCGCGGCCCCAATTTTGGATCGTCCGGAAGGAACACCTTCTAATTCATGTCCTATAAACGCAGGTCATGCGGAGGATGTTCACCCGGCAAAATCGGCTTTCGCGGGAAAGAGCATTTCGTTAGTGTCGACTATATTGCACATGTCGACGGTGTGAAACCCGCGCCTACCTGCGCGAGCCGCAGTGCGTGGCTGCGACTCTGACTTGCGGGCGGCAGGGGTAAGGAAGGCGACCTTGCCGCCTTGCCCTCCCTGCCCCTACTTCGCTAGGAAGCCGGCGTCGACGGGCAAGGTGACGCCGGTAACATAACGGGCATCGTCGGAAACAAGCCAGGCAATTGCGTTGCTGATGTCGATCGCCTCGATCATCGGCACTGGCAGAAGGTTGCCGAGCAGAGCGGCGGCGGCGGGGTTCTCCGCGAGCCATTTCTGCATTACATCGTTGACGGCCATTGGTGTATTCACACCAGTAGGGTGCACAGTGTTCACGCGTATCGAGTACTGGGCCAGCCAGTTCGTGAACGTACGCATCAACCCCACGATCGCGTGCTTACTAGCCCCGTATCCGTCTCCCGCACCGGACCCGTTGCCGCCCGCACCGGAGAGGCCTTGGGTTGAACTCGTCAGAACGATCGACCCGCCCTGCCCCTTCTCGATCATGCTCGGAACCCCGATCTGAACAGTGTTCCATACACCAAACAGGTTGACTTCGATGACATCACGAAAAGTTTGCACGTCGTCGGCGTTCTCGGCGCCATGGGGAGCTATGCCGGCGTTAGCCAGGATAATGTCGATCGGGCCGAGTTCGGCTACCGCGGAGTCCACTGCGGTTCTCAGCGCGTCGTAATTGCGGACGTCGGCTTCCTTGGCAACGATGCGTCGATCGAGCGCTTCGATTTCCTTCACAGTCTGGGCAAGGTCTCCGGATGTCGCCATGGGATAGGGGACCGTATCGATTTGCGCGCAGATGTCAATGGCGATGATGTCGGCGCCTTCCTGTGCGAGTCGGAGCGCGTGACTACGCCCCAGTCCGCGTGCGGCACCGGTGATGAAGGCTACTTTACCGTCGAATTTTCCCATCATCCAGGTCCTTTGTTCGTCGTTGATGAAAAAGTTTGAGCGCAGAACGGTCCGACCAAAGTCCGGGTGCGTTCGCGCATAAGTGCGACTCCACGACCTCAGGAGAGTCGTTCGAGTATCATCGCCATGCCCATGCCGCCGCCGACGCACATGGTCTCAACGCCGAACGTCTTGTCGTGCGTGGTCAGGTTGTTCAGCAGGGTGGTGGTAATGCGGGCGCCGGTCATACCAAACGGGTGGCCGACGGCGATGGCGCCGCCGGAGACGTTCAGTTTGTCGTGGTCGATGCCGAGTTCGCGAGCCGACCCGAGGACCTGCACGGCGAATGCCTCGTTGATTTCGAACAAGTCGATGTCGGAGATCGACATGCCTGCGATCGACAGTGCTTTACGCGTGGCCTCGATCGGTCCGAGGCCCATGACTTCGGGGGACGTGCCGGTGACGCCGGTGGACACGATGCGTGCCAGCGGGCTAAGTCCGAGTGCCTTGGCCTTGGTGTCGCTCATGATGACCAGGGCGGCTGCGCCGTCGTTGAGCGGGCAGGCGTTGCCAGCAGTGACAGTTCCGTTCGGGCGGAACACGGGCTTGAGATCGCTGATCTTGGTGTACGTGGTGCCGGCGCGTGGGCCGTCGTCTTTGGATACGACGGTGCCGTCGGACAGGGTCACCGGGGTGATTTCGCGTTCGAAGAAGCCGGAGTCGATGGCTTCCTCGGCGCGGTTCTGGCTGCGCACCGCCCAGAGGTCCTGCTCTTCGCGGCTGATGCCGGTGAAGAGGGCGACGTTCTCGGCGGTCTGACCCATTGCGATGTAGGCGTCGGGGAGGTCCCCGTTCTCGCGGGGATCGATCCAGCTGTCCGCGCCCTCTTCCTGCGCCTTCTGGGTGCGCGCTTCGGCGTCGGCGAAGATCGTGTTGTGGCTCTGGGGGAGCGAGTCGGAGCTGCCGTGGATGAAGTTGGAGACGCTCTCGACGCCAGCGGAGATGAAGACGTCGCCTTCGCCTGCCTTAATGGCGTGCAGGGCCATGCGGGTGGTCTGCAGGGAGGACGCACAGTAGCGAGTGATGGTGGTTCCGGGTAGGGAGTCGTAACCGAGGAGAACCGCGACGATGCGAGCGAGGTTGTTGCCCTGCACGCCTCCGGGCATGCCGCAGCCGAGTAGGAGATCGTCGATGTCGGTCGGGCCGAGCGCGGGGACCTTTGCCAGTGCGGCAGCGACCATCTGCACGGTGAGGTCGTCGGGTCGGATGTCTTTCAGTGAGCCTTTCATCGCGCGGCCGATCGGGGAGCGAGCGGTGCTGACGATTACTGCTTCTGGCATGAACTTTCCTCCGTAGGTTGGTGGTCTGGCGGCTGTTCGGGACCGTTGAAGGCCACTGCCAAACGGGGGCCATTCGGGCCCGCGCGCAGTGCCGCAGCTGATCAGACACTTACGCTACCCTAGCGGTCCCTTCTCTCACTCGACCAAATCTACTAAATCGCAACATTATTCAAAGCGGCCCTCTGCGTTAGATGAATTTCAGTGCCTCACCCATCTCAGTGACAGAAGAGACGCCCCCCGCCCGTCCAGGAATTTTGACCGGAGGGCCTAAGAGAGAAGAACCACGCTCCCGTCGTGATCGACCTGTTGAAAGTTTTGCTCCGCAACACATCAGAAACTCACAAGGATCTAGACGGGTGTCGAGAGGCGCTGGCGCTCTGACACGGATCACTGCGCATTCGTCCGCATCGCGAAGACAGCCCGGAACCGTGCTCCGACCGCTCGGTGGCGAGAATCGCGCGCGGTATCCGCCGCCGGCACGCCGAGCATGTTCACGCGTATCGGCAGGATCATCCGTCATGCTGTTTGTGAGAGTTCAGCCTACTTGCTGGTTGGCAGTCGCTCAGTGCGACCAGGTAAAGACGCTGACGCTTCTCGGCAGACCGCCTTCGCGTGCCTCTCGAATCGGTTCCACACTGACACATACCTAGATGACTTGGCTAAGCCGCGAAACAGGCCCGCACACGACCAGTCGTGGATCTCACTGGGACAACCCGCGCGGTCGAGTGGCGTAGGACGAAGTGCGCAATTCTTCTGCGCAACCTCTGGGCCGCGTGTGCGTCATCGTTTGCCGAACGCGGTCACGGTCGACGAATCGAGGCTGTGAGGGGATCCCTCCGCGGCGAGTCGGTTCGCGATGTCGCTGCGCAGCTCAAGCTTGTTAATCTTCAGTGTTGCGGTCCTTGGCAACTCTTCGATGATCTCGATGCGCTCGGGCCACTTGAACTTTGCAACACCGAGTGCGGCGAAGTGCTGCTGAATGTCCGTCAGGGTCGGCGGTATTGCGCCATCACGGAGCGTGAGGTAGGCGCAGGCTCGTTCACCGAGCCGCGTGTCTTTCATAGCTACAACCGCGGCCTCGGCAATTGCCGTGTGCTGGCGTAGGAGCTTTTCAACCTCTTCAGTGCTGAACGTCTCGCCGCCGCGGCTGATAACGTCCTTGATGCGCCCTTCCAGCACAATGTAAAGGGTTCCTTCACAATCGATCAGGCGAGCAAGATCGCCGGTGAGGAGGAAGCCGTCGGGGGTGAAGTTCATCGCGTTGTGCTCGGGCGAGTCGTAGTAGCCGGCGACGGTACTCGGGCCTCGGTAAATCAGCATGCCAGGCTTACCGTCAGGTACAGCTGCGAGCGTGACAGGGTCGACCACAAGTATTTGGTCGTCCTGGGCGAAAGTAGGGGTGCCGACTGATGAGGCGCGTATTTCGCGCGGAGCGTCGAGTCTGCTCGTTGCATATGGTCCCTCAGCCATTCCCCACGTTTGACCGATCCAAATACCGCTGGAGGCAATCTTCTCGACGACGTCCGCGGGCGGCTTGGAACCTGAGTAGATGAGGAATTGGAGGCTCGTCGCGCAGAGTATTCTCCACAAAGGATGGTCGAGCCAGGTCTCCATGGCACTGATCATCATCAGGTCGGTAGCGCGTGTGTCCAACAGCGCTTCGATCGTGGTATCGGCGTCAGCGAACGGCAGCGGGATGACGCATCCGCCGACGCTGTGCGCTCCGAACAAGGCATTAATTACGCCCGCGTTGTGCAGAATCGGCATGACATGCGCCGTCCTCGAATGCGGCTGGCGGCCGAGCGTGCGGGAGTTAAACAGGGCCTGATTCCAATACTCGGCATGCAGGCGCGGGATAATTTTGGGGGTACCAGTAGTGCCCCCCGACAGTTGGAATACTGCGACGTCCTCATGGTGAATCGTCGCTTGGACCAGTTCGACCTGGTGTCGAGCATCTACGGGGTCGATGTCGCTGCCGACATCGCTCAGTCTGACAAAGCCATCGGGTGCAGATCCCACAGTCAAGAAATGGGAAATCGATCGCTGCTTCTGAGCGTTCTTGTGTGCGAGGTCGAGTAGCGCGCCATTCGAGGTGGCCGAATCGACCAAATGACCCACTGCCTGGATGGCACGGCTGATCTCGCCAATCTCGTGGGACCTATGCGCTGGCAGTGCTGCTACAGGAACCGCTCCGGCCTTCAGGAGCGAATAGAACGCTAGAACCGTCTCTGCAGAGTTGCCGGCTTGAACGATCACGGCCCCACCAATCGGCAACCCAGCAGAAATCAACCAGGCCGCGACCTGGTCCGACCGGCTATCGAGTTGTTGGTAGGTCATCGTTTCGTCCAACCCGACTACCGCATCGTTGTCGGGGTACCGCTCAGCGACAGTACGGAATCGTTCCATGGTCGTCTCAAGGCTCCACGACCCGTTCTCCAAGTAGGAACTGGCGCGATTGGAAGCATGCCGAGAGACAGAGCCGTCTCGAATTGTTGACATTGAAATCCTCAGTGGGGGATGGGCGTGTGCAGCAGATCATATAGCGAAATGACTACTGAGTCGATACTTTGACAGAAGCGACGAATTGCGTTTGACTGGAGACCCTTCGATAGGAGATACATGACACGACATCGTGTGGGCTTAATCGTTCCGAGTTCCAACGTCACCGTGGAGACGGAGCTCCCTCAGCTTCTCCACCGACAACCTGAACTACACGTAAGTTTCCATTCGTCACGCATGCGGATGACGGCAGTCACTCCCGCCGGGCTCGCGGCGATGAATGTGCAACGCGAGCGATGCGTCATGGAGGTCGCCGATACAAATCCGGACGTTGTCCTCTACGCCTGCCTGGTCGCTCTCATGGCTGGTGAGCTCGGAGAGCATCATCGGGTGGAGTCGCTTATCGCCGAGCAACTGGCCACCGGCCAATCGGCGGCAAAGGTCCGGTCGAGCGCCGGAGCGCTTGTCGAGGCTCTGCAAGCAATGTCAGTACAGCGAGTAGCCGTGGTCACTCCCTATGCGAGGCCCCTGGCACGCAAAGTCGTTGACTACGTCGAAAACGAGGGCGTGGCCGTGGCCGACTATCGCGCTCTTGAGGTCGAGGACAACCATCAGGTTGGGCGGATACCTGGCGACCATGTGATGGCCGCGGCCCGCCAACTCGACCTCGACAACGTTGATGCCCTCGTGCTCTCGGCCTGCGTCCAGATGCCGTCGCTATCGCTGATTGACAACGCCGAACAAGAATTCGGCATCCCAGTCATCAGTGCTGCAACTGCCGGCGCGTTCAGCGTTCTGCGCGCCCTCGGCATTCCCGCCCACATTCCCGGTGCAGGCTCACTTGTTTCGTCAGGAACCAGTCTCTACCTGCGCCCGGAGCCGACACATCAATTCCCACGACTGGAGGCAACACAATGACATCACTTAGCGGGCAACACCTCGTCAAGGGCGTCGATCACACTGCATTTCCGACCTTCGATCCCGCGGGGACAGTGCGTTTCTACCGTGACGTCCTGGGATTTCCCATCGTGCACTCGATCTGCGCGGCAGGGTGGGGACCGGAAAAACATCCTGACTTCATTCATTTCTTCTTCGACATCGGCAACGACGACCGCATGGCATTCTTCTACTACTTCGGGCTCGAGCAGCCACAGACTGGAAGCCGCGGTGACGCTTACGCTCGATTCGACGACTCGGCTCCAGAGTTTTTCATCGGATCGCGTCATCTCGCGTTGCACGTGGAGTCTGAGGAGGCCTTGAACGAGTACCAACGCCGACTCGACGAAAGCGAGTGGCCCACCGAGATGCGTGTACAACACGAGACGATCGAGTCGATCTACACGCACGATCCGAATGGATACATACTCGAGATCACCCGAGCCCTGCGCCCGGTCGTGCCGCAGGAAGATATCGATGCCGAGCTGACAATTGACGCGTTGCTTGAGGTCGTGTCTGATGGCATCCCTTCCATGGATGCACTTCTGACATACAAGGCCAAATTGATCGTCGAGCGATCCGCGGACTGGGATAATCTGCTACCGCAGCACGAAGAAACCATCTGATGCCCTCTATCTTTTTTCTCGATATCCCGGAGAATCGAACAGTCGTAGAGGTTGCCGACCAGGACGCCCGAGTGCGGGTCGACAAGAATGGCTTCTATTTCGAGGTCAGTTGTGATGAACCATTCGAAATAGACCGTCGTGCTACAGGTTGCCGCCACGCCGTTTGGTACAGCTGCGTTGCCGGCCTGGCGGGCTTCACCATCGCCGGGTGGGACAAAGACTCGCTACGACTGGAGATACGGCGATGATCACCGAGACCATACGGCTCAAAACAGCAGACGGCGCAACTGTGTCGGGGGTGCTCCGCATTCCGGACCGGGGGGCCGAGACAGTAGTCACGATCATGCACCCGCGAGAGGACGTGACGCACCACTCTTTTGTGTCGCACCTGACTGAACTTGGGGTGGCCGTGTGGACACAAGGCACACGGTCCGTCAACAACGACATTCGACTCCTTCACGAGCAGGCGCTGCTCGACGTGGCAGCAGGACAATCGTTTCTTGCGGACCGGAAGTTTGAGTCCCGCGTCACGCTGGGTCACTCGGGCGGTGCGACGCTCTTCGCCTTCTACCAGCAGCAGGCCCGTTTGCCTATCTATGAACGGCTTACCGAGGCCCCTGACGGCACGACCACTGATCTTGGTGCCGCCGACATGCCAGTACCCGACGGCGCGATTTTCGTTGCCCCTCACCCGGGCCAAGGGATATTGCTACAGCGAGTCATCGACCCCTCGGTGGTGAACGAATCAGATCCGTGGCTGTCCGACGGTGACCTCGACCCATACCGTCCAGCCAACGGATTTCGACCAGCACCAGAGGAATCGCGTTATTCACCAGACTTCATCGAGCGCTACCGCTCAGCCCAAGTTGCACGAATTCGCAGGATCGACGAGCTTGCACAGATAGCAGTCCAAGAGACACACCGTATGCGCGCATTCGCCTCCGCTTCAGGCGACGCTAACGAGCGACGGCGTTCTCTCGCGTCCAACATCATGGTGGTCCACCGAACAGATGCGGACCTGCGCTCGGTCGACCTGACCTTGGACCGCAACGATCGGCCGTACGGATCTCTTTTCGGGAGCCGACCCGATCTTGGCAATTTCGGATTTGCAGGCTTCTGCCGAATTACGACTCCAGCGGCATGGATGTCGACCTGGTCCGCGACCACGTCGCGAGCGAACTTTGTACGCAATGTCGCGGGCGTGACGTCGCCGGCCCTCCTTGTCGAACTAACCGGCGATCAAGCGTGCTTCCCTGCAGACGCTCGGGACATGTACTCATCTATCACGGCCCAGGACAAAAAGCACGTTCGCGTTGCCGGCACTCACTTCGGTGGACCGCTTACACAGGGCGGGCCGACCGGTACCGAATTGGCGTTCCAGCAAATCGCGCGGTGGCTGCGCGAGCGCTTCAGCACGGCGGCAGTATAAATTGAAGTCCGTCGGTGGCGGTCCTGCCGGACTGCTGGTTGCCCGACTCCGGCAAGGTCGGCATCCATCGACTCGTGTAGTTGTACAGGGACAGAGCGGGTTGGGTGAGACGTTCGGCTTTGGCGTCCGATTGCCCGGCCTGGTCCCGCAAAATGTGGGTGCCGCTGAACACAAGGTCAGTGCGGCCACCCGCGATATTTCCCGACCCATCGCCCTGTCGGTATTCACGTTTCCGCACGGGGGAGTTAGAGTCTCGGTAGACGGCGGCCTGGGGATCAAAGGGTTCATGTTGCCGCGCGCTAGGTCGGCCTGCCCGCGGAACCGTGATCCGGTAGTTGAGGCCGCTAGCAATGCCGACTGGCAATAAACTATGGGTTGCGGTCAGGTTGAATTCAAATCGCGGGTCGTGGATGGCGCTTGTTCCCGACCCGAAGACTTATTAGGTGCCATAGAGGAGAGCAATGAATCAGGAATTCACTGCAAGTCGGAACGAGGCTACAGAAGCTGATCCAATGGAGGTCATGACCAGGTTTTATGCTGCTGAGGTTCGTTATATCGCTGCGGGCGGGGCTGCCCGTGGCGCCGACTTTAGCGAAATGGCCGCATGCATGCATACGGATGTGGCAATGCATCAAGGTCCGTCGACCCCGTTCCCCGGCGACTGGATCGGTGTTGAAGAGCTAGAACGCTTTTTTGCCAATCTGGCCGAGACTTGGATTTCGATGGATATCCGCAACCCTCACTACTTTGCAGCTGATGACGGCGTGGCCATCAAGATGCAGGGGGTCCTGACCTCGCGGGCTACGGGCATGACGATTGAGACTGAGCTGGTTCAGGTCATAACCATGTCCGACGGACTCATCCGAGACTGGACGGTGTACTGGCTGGACCCGGTGTCGCTGCAGCGGGCGTGCGGCTTGATCTGAGAAGCCGCACGCCCCGCACGCCCCGCTCGCTTCAGCGCATGCCAGTCATAATCTCGCCAAGTCTCCATCCCACCAGTTGGGCCGTCACGCTTGTTGCTGCCGAGGGTATCGTCGGAAACACGGCTGCATCTGCCACCCGTAGATTGTCTAAACCGTGCACCATCAAGTCGCGGCCAACAACACTGTCGGGTCCGTCGCCGAGTGCGCATGTTCCAGCTGGGTGCATGTAAGACCCTGTAACCGCGGCGATGGCTTCATCGAGCTCTGATCCCGTTTCTTTAGGCCGGATCTCGACAAGACCGAACGGTTCGAGGGCCGGGTTCTCAACAACGTCGCGGATGATTTCAACACCAATGCGCGCTGCCTGCCGATCACGTGGGTCGCTGAGCAACGCGGGGTCGATAAGTGGGTGAGCAAACGGGTCCTCAGGATTGAGTTCAATCGAACCACGGCTGTGCGCGCCGTATATTCCAACGCTCGCGGTCGCGCCGTGCTCGACGCCCTCCAGGCCGTAGGCAAAGTGTCCGAAGGCGATACCGAGGGCAACGTCGGGGCAGCGGTTGTCATGGCGCAGCACGAGCTGCGTTTCGAAGTATTGAGCACGCGGCGGATCCAGAGGACGATTGCTTTGCCATACCACCGGCACGAGCGGGTGGTCGCGAAGGTTGGCACCTACGCCGGGTAGGTCTACGTGCACAGTGATGCCCGCCTGCGCTAGCTGGTCATGGGGGCCGACCCCAGATCTGAGGAGTAGGGCAGGGGACTCGATCGCGCCAGCACACAACACGACCTCGACGCTGTCTGTGGCGAGTTCAGACTTCTGGCCGTCACTTGCTGTCAGTATGAGCGCCTGCACCCGACCATCCCTGAGGACGAGACGTTCCACCGTAACGCCGCAGCGAATCTCTAGATTGGGTCGTTCCGCGATTGGTTTCAGGTACGCGGTCGCGGCGTCAGCGCGCCGGCCATCTGCCGTGAGTGCGAGGTCGAACCAGCCAACGCCGTCTTCATCTTCGGCGTTGAGATCGGCCACGCGCTTATGACCTGATCCGACGCAGGCTTCGACAAACGCAACTGATAAAGGGTTCGGGTGGGACACGGGTCCGTTGACGGCGGGACCAGCCGTGCCGCGACCGGGATTGGATCCGCGGTGTCCGTCAAGATCCTTTGCAGCTCGGTCCAAATCGGAGGCCTGCCACCCTGATCCCCAAGGCTCCAGGTCAGCCGCCGTCGGGAAGGAATGGATCATCGCGTTAACGGCCGTCGTGCCACCCAGGATCCGGCCTCGAGGGTACTCGAGGACCCTTTCGTTGAGTCCGGCTTGCGGCACTGTCTTGTAACCCCAATCGAAAATACTTCCGATCGTCTCCGGCCAGCGTGCCGGATCTGCGACTGCGTCGGGACGGGTGTCGTGGCCCGCCTCCAGGAGCAGCACCGACATGTCCGGATCGGTTGTCAGTCGATGGGCGAGCGCGGCTCCGGCGGCGCCGGAGCCGATGACGATGACGTGGGGTCGCATGGTGTTTTCCCTCTGTGTAAGCGGTTGTGGGTGGAGTCGAGCATGCACTCTTGTGCTCTTGACGTCAATGATGAATACTCGAAGTTACCGTCAAAGTAGTCGGATCATAGATGCTGAGGACCCCCAGATGACGAAACCACCCACGAACATCTCGACAACGCCCCCTGTCGGTAGCTGGATCGACGGAGCATGGAACACGGAGGGCGATGTCCATGAATCAATAGATCCCTCTACAGGTCAAGTAGTGGGCTTGTTCCATTCCGCCGGCAGGGACGAAGCTCAGTCAGCGGTCTCCGCAGCACGACGTGCTTTCGATACCACGGACTGGTCGCGGATCGTGCAACTCCGCGCCCGGGCGTTGTCAGATCTTGCGGATAACCTGGAGGCTCGCACAGAGGAAATCGCTGCAATGCTGTCCAGGGAGAATGGCAAGCTGTTGCCGCAGACGGCTTGGGAGGTCTCGTTAGCAGTGGAGTGGCTCCGCTACGGCGCCGCATCGGCGCTCACCCAGGTAGCTGGTCGTGCAGCGTCGCCGACCCCCGGTGTCTACTTCCACTCGATGCCCGAAGCCATCGGTGTGGCCGGCATCATCTCACCCTGGAACTCACCGATAGTGCTCACCGTGCGCGCGATTGCACCTGCGCTGGGTGCGGGATGTACGGTCGTGGTCAAACTACCCGGTCAGATCGCCATGACCAATGCCCTTCTCGGTGAGGTCGTCGCGGCCACCGCCTCACTTCCGCCCGGTGTACTGAACATCGTCACCGAAGCGGGAAACCAGGTAGCGCCCCTCCTCGTAGAATCCCCTGATGTCGACGTCATCAGTTACACGGGCAGCACCGAGGTGGGTCGTGCTATCGCGGCCGCGGCCGCGAACCGAGTCAAGCGGCTAAGTCTGGAACTGGGCGGCAAGACTCCGTTGCTCGTATTCGATGACGTTCAAATCGAGGCAGTTGTGCCGGTACTCGTCGCCGCATGCACCGTAATGAACGGCCAGTTCTGCGTGACTGGGTCCAGAGTGCTCGTTCACCGGGCAATTGCCGACAAGTTGCGAACCGCGCTCTCCGCCGCCCTTCACGCTGTGGTGGTTGGACCGGCCAATGACCCCAACAGCGAACTCGGACCGTTGGTGGATCAGGCCGCCGTCGAGAGGGTGGACAGGGCTGTTGAGGATGCTGCCGTCTACGGCAAAATCCTGGTTCGTGGTGGTCGGCCTGAAGAGCCTGCGCTAGCTTCTGGCGCATATTACCGCCCCAGTTTGGTAGAGATCGAGGACCTTGAGGCACCTTTGGTCCAGCAGGAAGTCTTTGGACCTGTGCAGACTTTCGAGGTGTTCGATGACGAAGATGAGGCGATCCGGCGCGCAAATGCAACCGAGTTCGGTCTAGCCGCCTCGATATTTACTGCCGACGACATCCGGGCGCGGCGCGTCGGACGGGAAATCCGGGCGGGGCTCGTTTGGTTCAACACCTGGGGTCTGCTTACTGAGCACTTCGAACAGTCCGGTTCCAAGCAAAGCGGTTACGGAAAACTCTGCGGCCCAGCCGCAATCGAGGAATTTCAGAACCTGAAGTACTACGCCACCGCAGCTCCACCATCTCAATAGAGGGTTCAACCCTGTAGGGAAGGACCCTCCCTATCTGGGGTACCTCACCACAATGGCACCGATCACCTGATAAGGAAGCGCATCCATAGCCCTCGGTGAATGCAATGGGGGCCGATTGCATTCACCGAGCTTGTGATTTTCGCGCCTTTCCACGCCTCTTTCAGCACAACCACTCGTGCCGAACCATGCACATTTTAGGAGTACGAAGTGATCACTTGTAATCGCCCGTGGGCGTCCACACGGATGGCGATATCACTGATGAGCGCAGCACTGCTTGCGGCGACCGCTGCATGCTCAGCCGGGGAATCTGTTGCATCTGAGCCTGACACGGAGTCGAAAGCCTCCGCCGAGTTCACTGCAAGGGCGGCCGACGCCGTCGCGGAACTGAAGGCCGAGCAATCGGCGACACCCCCGACCGAAGGGCCTGCAGCCGTCCCTGGCCAAAGGGTTGCTTTTATCACAATAACCGAGGCCGAATCAGCGTCTGTGGCCCTACTCAACGGACTTCAGTCGGCCGCAACCGCGCTCGGGTGGGAACATAAAACTTATAACGCGAACGGAAACCAAAGCGATGCGAATAGGTTTTTGCAGCAGGCGGTGACGACGAAGCCTGACGCTATCGTCGTGCTCGGCCTCAACGACACACAGACGGGCAGCGGGCTTGCTGCAGCGCAAGCAGCAGGTATTCCGGTTGGCTGCCTGAGCTGCTGGGCCGAGGGTCAGCCTGATTCGCGCGGTCCTTATGCGGCTATTTCTCCCTCGCCGTCGGCTTTCGAGCAGATGGGTTACGTCAACGCGGCATACGCTTACGACAAGACCGGCGGAAGTCCGAAATTCTTGACCTTCAACGACACGTCTTTGTCGAACCTCAACGCTCGCCAAGCGGGCTTCGATAGGTTCATCAACGAGTGTACAGACGCCGGCGGCAGCTGCGAAGTCGTGGCCAACCAGGAGTTCCAGGCAGCTAACCTCACCACGACCTTGGCAGGTCAGGCGGCGGCTGCTGCACAGGCCAATCGCGAGTTCAACGCTGTCTGGGCGAGCTTCGACGGTGCTGCCCAGTACGTCACCATTGGTCTCCGCCAGGCTGGTTTGGCGAACGATTCGACCTTCCTAGTCTCCGCGAACGGTGACCCGACAAGCGTTCAGACCATCAAAGAGGATGGCTATCAGAGGATTACCGTCAGTCTAGGGATGCAGTGGACGTCATGGGCGCTCATGGATGATCTCAATCGAGCGCTCGCTAACCAGCCTCCCGTCGAACAGAACGTGCCGATCCGGCTATTTGACTCGACGAATATCGATTCGGCAGAAGGTTGGGAAGGCGACGTCGACTTCAAGTCTTACTACACGCGCGTCTGGGCCGGCGCATGAACGCCGCCCTGATCGACAAGCACCAAGCCGGGGACTCTCGTCCCGAGAATCTTGCGCTAGTCACCCGCGGACTAACCAAATCCTTTGTGGGACGTAAGGTTTTGTCCGAAATGGACCTGGAGGTCCAGCGGGGACAGGTTCACGCGGTACTTGGACAGAACGGTAGCGGAAAGTCGACTCTCATCAAGTGCTTGGCGGGGATCCATCGGCCCGACGCGGGTGAGATCGTTGTGGGTGGGCGTGTGCTTCCGCGCAACTATCCTCCGAGTGCCGCAAGACGGTTCGGACTTGCCTTCGTCCACCAGGATCTCGGCCTTGCGCTCGATATGAGCGTTGCGGACAACGTCGCGACCGTGCGGGGTTTTGAACGGTCTGGCCCATTTATAAACACTAACGCGCACCACGAGGCCGCAAAGCGGGTACTTGACTTCATCGGAGTTAAGGCCAAACCCCAGACTTTGGTCAGGGACTTGCCAGTAACGTCCCGAACATTACTGGCGATTGGCCGGGCGATCGACTTGACTGGCGCGGGTGACTTGCAATGTCTAGTCCTCGACGAGCCGACAGCGGCGTTGCCCGACTCAGACGCTCACCTACTATTTGACACAGTCCAACAGTTGACCGAACTAGGCATAGGCGTGGTCTACGTTTCGCACCGACTGGAAGAAATCGATCGGCTCGCGGACACCGTGACTGTTCTCAGAGACGGTAGCCGCATGGGTACCCATAAGGTCAAGGACATCACCCGCAAGGCGTTGGTCGAAGAAATCCTTGGTGGAGGCAGCCAAGCCGTCGTCGCACCGTCACACACTCGTGCGAGGGTCGAACACCTCGGACCGTCCGAAGGCATGGCACTGGAGGCCGAAAACCTCAGCGGTGTGAAAATTCAGAATGTATCCCTCGCCGTTCGGCCGCGAGAGATCGTAGGTATCGCCGGCCTTGCAGGCAGCGGGCGAAGTGAGCTGTGCCGACTACTGTTCGGCGCACAGCAAGCGCGAACCGGACGCCGCAAAATCGGTGGCATTACCGTCAAGCGGTCGTCCCCAGCACAGTCAATTGATCAAGGCCTGGTCTACATCCCGGAAGACCGGCGGGGGCAGGCGTGTCTAATGCACATGAGCGTCCGTGAAAACATCCTTCTGCTCCAAACGCCGGTTCGGCGCGGACTCATCGATCGGAAGCGAGAACGGCGCTTGGCCGAGGAGGCGGTCGCGCAATTTCAGATCCGCCCCGACGACAGCGAAGCGCTGGTCGCATCGCTTTCCGGTGGCAACCAACAAAAGGTACTGATCGCCAAATGGCTGCGCACCAACCCGTCAACAATCATCCTCGACGAGCCAGTGCAGGGGATGGACGTCGGAGCGAAGGCGCAGGTGTTTGCGCAATTACGTGAAGCCGCCAACGCGGGCACGGCGGTTTTGGTTGTCGACAGCGATTTCGACAATCTGGCGGAACTATGCGATCGCACCTTGGTGCTACGCCACGGAGCGATCGTGGCCGAGCTCGCCGGTGCCGCAATGACAAATGCAGCAATGACCCACGCAACGTTCGGTATCACAGAAAAGGCTGATCACATAGCGGCCGACATGGAGGATGGTCGATCATCATGACCGATTACAACACGAGGACGGTAGTCGATGACCAGTTCAACCGCACCGAAGGAAACGGAGTCACAGCACCGCGCGCGCGCCCCTCACGGCCGAGCCGCGCGGAGGTCGCCCGATGGTCGCGTTTCGCCCTGCCGGTGCTACTCCTGGTCCTCGTAGCCACGTTTTCGGTGCTGGAACCAACCTATTTCGCCACCGTTGACAACGCCAGGACGATCCTGGTGACGCAGACGGTCCTGGCCACGCTTGCCATGAGCGCCCTGTTCACACTCGTGGTCGGACAGTTCGACCTCTCGATTGGCGCGCAGTTGGGCCTCGCGCAGGTAGTTCTGCCCGGCCTCCTGAGTCGCTATGACGTTGACCTAGGCACTGGAATAGTGATTACCATTGCTGTAACGACCGTGATCGGCGCTTTCAACGGCGTCCTGGTCGCCAAACTGCGACTCAACTCGTTCATCGCTACGCTGGGTGTCGCCACCATCCTCCAAGCGACGGTGCTCTGGTATTCCGGAGGCCGGGTGATCTTCGAAGGACTACCGCCATCGTTGACCGGGCTGTCGACCGCCGAGATAGTGGGGATACCGCTCCCGATCGTCTACATCGCAATCCTGGCGATTCTTGCCTGGCTTGTCCTTGAACGGACGCCGCTCGGCAGACGTATGGAAGCAGTGGGCGTGGGCCATGAGGCGGCTCGTCTGTCCGGCATCAACGCTGACGGCATTACGATTCTCGCATTCTGCTTCGGCGGTGCGCTAGCCGGTGCGGCAGGCGTGCTACAAGCCAGCCAGATCGGCAGTGGAAATCCCGCCCTTGGGCCGGAATTCTTGTTGCCAGCGTTTGCAGCAGTATTTCTCGGTGCTACAGCGTTCAAGGTAGGGCGGTTCAACCTCTGGGGCACTATTGTCGCGGTCCTTACGGTCGCAACAGGTGTCGCCGGCCTAAATCTCATGGGTGTGCCCCAGTGGGTCAACCCACTCTTCAATGGCGTTGCGCTGCTTTTGGCAGTTACGGCGGCTCGACTGCTCCGGGGGGTGGGCAGCCAGTGAGCGACCGTATTGGCACGCACTGTTCGAGCGTCGTTCAAGACCTCGAAGGCCTCGAAGACCCACGTCCCCTGCTGCGGAGCTTCTACGACGCGGAGATACGGTACGTGTCGGCCCGGAGGAGGCAAAAGCCGGCGCGGACTCCGCAGAGGTTGCTGCTCACTTAGACCGCCAAGTCGTACTGCATCAAGGGCCGTCGGTGCCGTATTCGGGCGACTGGGTGGGCGTCGAAAGTTTGGAGCGGTTCTTCGAAGTGTTCGCCGAAACCTGGGAATCGCTCGATATTACCGAGGTTACCCAGTTCGTCGGTGCAGCCGGAGTTGCAACGAGTCTGCGGATGCAAGCCACGGCACGGGCTACCAAACGAGGAGTCAATACGCGCGTCAGCCAATTCGTCACTTTACGTGGCGATCGTATTCAGGATTTCACCATTCTCTATCTCGACCCGATCGCGGTTGCTGACGCCGTTTGCGTTTAGAGTCTGAGCAGATAGGGAGCGTACGCTCGGCGCGCGTACGCTCCCTAGCCCGCGCGACGAAAAATGCTCATGTGCGCATTGGAGACAGTCTATGGTCCGTCGCCTTGGAGCGTGTCGACCGTCACGTATTTGGATCTGGCGCAGTTTTCGTGAAGCCCTTGGGGCGCTTGATTATCCGGCGTGTATGACGCGTTTGTGGAGTAGGTCGAAGTTGGCGCGTCCGTACATCTGCCGTTTGAGCATCTTGATCCTGTTCACGTGCCCCTCGACAGCGCCGGAACTGTGCGGCAGTGTCAGGCCCGCGGTGACGGCATCGAGATCACGGACCAAACCTGCAGCGAACGACCGAAGCGCCGGTGATCCTTCTCGCCGGGTGCGGCCGATCCAGGCGTTCAGGTCGTTGCCGCGCCGGTCAACCATGATCTCGGCAAAGTCCCGGACGAGCCGACCGGTGGTGGCCAACGCGGGGCTGCGCGCCAGGAGCGCGGCGCGCCCGGCCCGGTCCTCGTCGGTGAGCCGGTCCGGTCGTCGGGTCAGCCACCCGGTGACTCGCCGGACGCTGGGCGCGGCCGGCCTCGAGGGCGGGGCGGTGTGGGCGGAGCGCAGCGGCTGGAGGAATCGGCGGACGGTCTTGACGCTGCCGCGGTAGCGCCACGTTCGGTGATCTCGCGCGTGAGGACGACCGCGTCGACACATCCGCCGGCGATGCGTTCGCCCAGGTAGGGTGCGTACTCGTCGAGCAGGCTGCGGCCCGTCCGCGTGGTGGGCAGCAGATCGTGGACATCGGCAGCGCGGGCGAAGCGCCGCACCGTCTTACGATCGAGCGGCAGTGCCCGTGAGATATACGAGATCGTTCTTCCCTGCGAGAGCAACTCGTGGACGACAGCGTGGCGTTCCCGCGTCCGGGTGGCCAGGCGACCGTCAGCCATGCCACTCTCGGTCGGGTCGGTAGTCGCGGAGGAGGGTTTGTCGTTTCCGCCGTCGGTGCTCGTGGTCTCGGCGGGTGGGCGCAGGTCGGGCGAGCAACTGCCGTAGCAACGCGTGCAGCTGATTGACGAGACGAGTTCGACTGTTACACATGTTTGTTCGACGCTCGTCGAGCAGCGCCAGGATATCGGTCGGGCCCTCGGGATCGACCGGTCGGGCGTCGCCCTGTAGGGCGGCGACACATGCGGCTGCGGCGGCGTCGATGCGGTCGTTCTTGCGTCGGCCGCCGCGGGAGAGTTGTCGGATCCGGGCGGTGGAGGTGGTCGGGACGTCGAGGACCAGTTCGCCGAGGACGAGTAGCCACTGTGCGAGGTGATGGCCGAGTCCCTCGGCGTTCTCGATCGCCCACTTGTGCGTGGGCCAGGCCTTGGCCCAGGCGATCAGCGTCTTGTAGCCGGTGAGTGTGGCGTCGATGCGGATCGAGTCGAGGTCGGTGTTGGTGGCCGGGTCGACCGCGGTGGCGGTGTGGCTGGACTTGTGGGGATCGATGCCGATGACGATCATGGAAGGCGGTTCCCTTCTCTGCTCGGATTGGGGAATCCGCGGAGGACAATCCGACTTCAAGCACCTCTCACAGCAGCTTGTGGTCACGCCTCTCTTCAGTCACTCCGCGAACGCAGACCGGGAGGGTAGACACACCCCAGGAGGGTCAACCCAACGGGCGGGTGACAGGAATTACGCGAGTCAGCCCTCCCGGTCTGCTACGGAACGCTACGGGCAGCTAACCCGACCACGGACCGATGACACGAAGATAAGTCGGAATTACATGACCGCTGACAGAGCGGTCATCTGATGTAGATTCGAACCGACCTCGACGGCCTGCTCATAGTTGTGTCCGGGTCGATCCACGCGCCGTCGCCACTGGAGCTCGTCGGCGAAGCAGATCAGGGGGTTGACCGTCAGCAGTCCATCACCGCCAGAGACCAGCACCAGCCCGCCAGTTCCCGCGCAATGGCCACGTTCGCTATCACGGGTCGTTTGCTGCGTTCGAGAAACCCCACCCACCGCTGGTGCAGGCGACGGTTGCCGTCGTCGCCTCGGGTGCGGGCCGCTGCCGGTGCCTGCTCCCACCGGGACCGCATCACTGCCCCGATGTGATAGCGCGGCCGGTGATGCCAGGCAGCTCTTCCCCAAGAGCCGTCGGGCGTGGGTGTTGCCGGTTTTGGTGATCGATCCCTGCACCCGGGACGAACCGGACGAGTACTTCGAGGGTACCAATCCGACGAACGAGCCGATGGCGAAAGCCGGTGAACCGATTCCAGTCACCGATTTCCACCGCCAACGCGAAACCGGTCAAGGTGCTGACCCCGCGCAGGCAACACCTCCGGCGGACAATCGGGGTGAACTCACTCGCCGCGGCCATCTCCTCGATCGCGGCATCGAGTCGCCGACGTCGGGCCTGCATCGTGAGCACATGGTCGTAGTCGGCGTCGAACGCCATCCGTGTCGCAGGCAAGATCAACTGCGGCGCCACTTCGGTGCGCAACCACCGGTCATGCGCTCCGGTCCATGCTCGGCCGCCGTAGTAGACGACGCCGTGCCGAAGCAGCAGCTTCGACAGGCGGTGACGCGCCCGCATCAGATCCCCGCGGCAATCCTCCCCGGCCCGCACCAGATCCCGGGCCGCTTCCTGATCGACGCTGGGGATCGCCACCGAGATGACCTCGTCCAGGCGCAGCAACCGGGCCAGGTGCAGAGCGTCGCGGGCGTCGGTCTTGACCCGGTCCCCGGATGGTTTCTGCAGCTTGGACGGCGCGACAACCTCACACCAGACGCCGGCGGCGGCCAGATCCCGATACAGTCCGAAACCGGTCGGGCCGGCCTCGTACGCAACTGCTACCGGCCCCGGCAGGCTCGATATCCAGGATCGGATGTGCTCATAGGACGGGGTCAATCGTCCCTGGACCACCTCACTGGTGAGACTGTCGATGGCCGCTGCCGCGACCGAACGTGCGTGCACGTCCAGTCCAATGCTCGTACGCTCGGTAAACACCGGGGCCTCCCACAATTGTCGGATAGGCCGGGCAGGCAGGTTCGTCTGCTCGGTAACCCACGAATCTTGTGCGTGAGGCCTCGGCCCGCAAGAGCGCTCTACCGGCCCCTTTCGGGGGGCGTCCTCGGTTACTGCTGACCCGCCCGGCGCAGGCCGGCGATGTCAACGTGGAGCACGCGCAGCGCAGCGAGCATGAACGACGTTGAGATCGTCCCCGCGCCGGGCGCACCCTTTCATCGGACCGAGGGGACGTCCCGCCGCCAACGGGAGCGAGCTCACGACAAGTCGTGCGTCACTCCATATCGTCTAGCGCTCACGTCCCATCGCCCCTCCGACGGCTTCCTCGTCAAATCTATATTCCCGGTGCAAATTCCGAACTCATATCAGCAAGTAGCTGGCGAAGCCACTGGTGAGCAGGATCGCTATCGGTGCGCTGAGACCAAATCATGGTTTCAGTAGAGAAGTTAATATTCTTGACGGGTACTTCCGACAACTGGAGGTTCGCCTGCTTCGCAATTGCTAGTGCGAAACGTTCCTGTACCACAGTAATCATACGGGTGTCCCGGAGCAGGAACGGTGCGACGCCGGAATCCGTGGTGATCTCAAGGTTTCGGGGAACTCCCATAACGTCGAGTTGACGTTCGATCAGAGACAGCGTTCGGCCAGACCAGGTGGCCAGGTAAGGAAGGGTGCAAAACTGATCGTAGGAGATGCGACCACCGATGTCGGGATGGTGCGCGTCTGCAGCAACTACATATCGGTCACGGAACAGCGCCCGATGCGGAAACTGGCGGTAGTCGGGGAAAGCTTCTTGAGGGATGATCAGTAGGTCAACTTCATGGCGGCTCAGGCGCCCGATGAAGTCTTCGCCGGGCATCTCAATGTGTAACCGCACGCCAGGTGCCTCCTGCTCCAAACGCGCCAACACCGGCTGCAAGAAAGTTAGGGTTAAGTGGTAGTCGACGATCAACACCGTGAGCGTTCGAGAATCAGTTGCAGGATTGAAGGTTTCGCGTCGGGCAAGAAGATGTTCGGCATCATTCAATAGTCGGCGGACGGGTTCGATCAACGACTCCGCGAACGGTGTTGCCACCAATCGTCGTCCATCTCGCACCAGCACGGGATCACCGAGCAATTTTCGCAGTCGGCCGAGCGTCGAGCTCATTGCGGACTGGCCGATGCCCAACCGCTCAGCTGCGCGTGTAACGCTGCGTTCGCTCATCAGTGCTTCGAAGGCAACGAGCAGATTGAGGTCGATTCGCCGGAGGTCGGTCAGTGCGCTCACGATTCCAGCTTAAGTGGCCCCGTCGATCCTTGGCCCCGTCTTGCAAAGACGAGATCGGAGCGTGCGATACCTCCAACTATTGACAAAATCGATATACAGATTGAAAAACATTGTTTGCCGCGATATCCGTTTGAATCTAATCTTTCATCAACGGTGTAACTCACATCACTTCGGAGGATCAATGCAAACAGACGTCTCAGATGTTGGAGCAGATCGAAGGCTCGCCGACATCCTGGCCAGGGTAGAGAGTAGCCTGGCCGATGATCTGCTGCCCGTCGAGATCTTCAACGATGTCGATGTGTTTCAGGCGGAGATCGAGCGAATTTTCGCGCGCACATGGGTATTTGTCGCCCACGAGTCCGAGATCTCGAAACCGGGCGACTTTGTGCAACGACGTATAGGCTTGGATCCGGTCATCGTAACGCGCGACGGCGACGGCGGCATCAACGTACTGTCGAATTACTGTCGACACCGCGGAACGCAGGTGTGTCAAACCGATCAAGGCAATTCACGGTTCTTTAAGTGCGCCTACCACGGCTGGACGTACGCCAACAACGGTGAGCTTATCGGTACTCCCTTTATGCAGGCCGCATACGGAACTCCTCTCGATAAGAGACAGTGGGGGCTCTTGAGGGCACCACGTGTTGAGAGTAGGAGCGGATTTATCTTCGCCTCCTTGTCGGAAGATATAGAATCGCTGGACGAATTTCTCGGCGGTGCAGGCTGGATGTTGGATGCGCTGGTTGGCATGCATCCCGACGGGATGCGAGTGGCCGGACCGCCTGATCGCTACCACGTCAAGGCGAATTGGAAGACCGCAGCGGAGAACTTCAGCGGCGACACCTACCACGTACCAAGTCTGCATGGCAGCATGGGCGAGATCGGTTTAGCGTTCGGCTTGGACGCCGGTGGCGAGTTCGGGCGGCCTTACGAGTTTGAGAACGGACATGCCTTCCTGGGGATCGCATGGACCGAGCAGGACCCCCAGCTGGAGTTTTGGGGTTACCCGCCAGAGATCAAGGATTCATTCGATCTGTCCGGTTTCGATGAGAGCCAGACGCGCGTAGTTACGCACGACGGACCAATTGTGGGCACGGTCTTTCCGAACCTCAGCTTCTTCCGGGCAGCGGCTTTCGACGGCAGTGGATTGATGTCCGTCGTCACTTCTTTCCGTCAATGGCAACCAGTTGGGCCCGGTGAACTGGAGGTATGGAGTTGGCAATTTGTCTGGAACTTTCAGGATGAAGACTCAGCCTTGCAGGACGCTACGATCGGGCAACTGCAGTTCGGTGTTGCCGGTGTCGCAGAACAGGACGATACCGTTGCGTGGGAGGGGGCCCCTAAGGCCGGCGCAAGTGCGTGGGCACGAAAAGAGCAAATGAATTTTCATTTCCAGCAGGGGAATTTCTCGGCGATCGATCAGTCACCCGATCCTGCGTGGCAGGGACCAGGAATTCGCCGACGCACAGGCTTTGGGGAGCACAACCAGTTGCATTTCTATCGGCACTGGCTTCACGAGATGCAGGAACAACGCCCTCTGAACGGACCAACGTCATGACCGCGACATCAGTTCCGTCTGGTCCGGAGGTCGGTACCCCTGCTATTGATCCCCAACTGCATTTGGAGGTGACCAACTTCCTCGCGACTGAGGCTCGGCTTCTCGATGAGGGACGCGAAGAGGAGTGGTACGAGTTGCTCGCGGACGACTTACTGTATTCAATTCCCATTCGGCAAGCCAAAGAGCCGCGATCAACTGAAGTCACACGGAAAGCCTTTCGTATGCGGGACCGGAAGGCTCACGTACGCATGCGGCTGAATCGCCTAGCCACAGGACACGCGTACTCCGAGGTCCCCCCCTCCCGAACCATGCGTCTGGTTGGCAGCGTGGAGGTAGCAGCCGGATCTGCCGTCGACCTGATTGCCGTGTCCAGCGCCCTGCTACTTTACCGCCAGCGCGGAATTGACACGCACTTTGACCTCATACCCTGTCGCCGGAACGACAATTTGCGTCGAACCAAGGATGGTTTACGCTTGGTCACCCGCGAAGTGATCCTGACCGAAACAAGTTTGGCAACACCGAACTTGGGAGTGTGGCTGTGAAGTCTCGGGTATTTGTCGACGCATCGAAATGCCAGCTTTACGGTATCTGCGTTGTCACCCAGCCAGATGTGTTCGATATTCCAACCGATAACTCTGCATTGACCATTCTTCGTGCAACGGTAGGTGACGACGAGATCGATGACGTCGAAGATGCAGTACGCTCCTGCCCCGCCCAAGCTCTGAGCCTGAAGCGCGTCGAAACATGATGTCGGCGCAAGCTAACGCGGTTATAGTCGGGGCATCGGCAGCAGGTCTGGCCGCCGCAGACGGTCTGCGCGATGGCGGGTGGCTGGGCACTATCACCGTCCTGGGCGAAGAGCGACATCATCCATACGATCGGCCGATGTTGTCCAAAGCACTGCTAGAACGTCATACTGGTCAACCTGCTCATCTGCGGTCGCTCGAACAGCTTACCGAACGTGAGATCGAGGTTAGAACCGGCCAGGCGGCACGCGGACTCGATATCGACCGGCGTCTACTCGTCACCAGTGATGGTGATGTATTGCCCTGGGATGCATTGGTTGTCGCCACCGGCAGTCGGCCGCGGTCGCTCACGACTGCGGACGGCGTCGCACTGCCGACACTGCGAACGATCGATGACTTGAAGGGCCTTCGAGCGGCCGCGGAATCGCGACGGTCGGTGACTCTGGTCGGAGCGGGACTGATTGGACTAGAAGTCGCATCGGCGCTGCGCTCACGAGGCACCGCTGTCACCGTTGTGAGTGCGGAAACAACCCCTCTACAACCGATCTTCGGGCCAACGGTGGCGAGGTGGATGTGGCAGAAGCACGTCAGTTCCGGAGTGACTGGTGAACTCGGTCGCACAGCCGTCTCGGTCCAGGGCGTGCCGCATGACTACAGTGTCAACCTTGATAACGGCACCGTGCTCAAAGGCGATCTCGTCTTCGCGAGTATCGGAGTGACCCCGTGCGACGAATGGCTGGACGGGTCGGGCGTTCGCCGACGGGAGGGCGTGTTGTGTGACAGGGCCGGACGTACGAACGTGCAGGGCGTATGGACCGCAGGCGACGTTGCACGTATAGAGGGTTCCATTCCTGAGGATGACGGGCTCAGCTTCGGGCATTGGACGAACGCGGTTGAACAGGGCAGGCAGGTTGGTCTCAACATCGCGCGGGGTGAGGAACGCCCCTACCACAGCCTCCGTTCCTTCTGGACCGTTCAACATGGCCTCACAGTTCGCACGCTCGGTACTCCCGATGCGAAGGGGGCCGACGAAATGGTAGAGGGCGAGTTGAATTCCGACGAGTTCGTCATCCTACACAGTAGCCGTGACGGTGACTGGAGCGGCGTCACCGCCTGTCGCCGGGACCGTTCTCTGCGCGAATATCGAAAACTATTGCTGGCAAACGGATCCCTCGAAGAAGCCCGCGATCTGGCACACAGACAAAAATAGTAGATCCATCACATACGAACGGACAGGAATCTCATGCAGATGCTCGACGGGGACGTTGTCCTCATACTCGGGGGCGGGTCAGGACTCGGTTTGGGCGTCGCACGTCACTTCATCAGTGAGGGTGCGTCGGTCGCGATCTTCGAGGTCTCGCAGACGAAGCTCGACGCCCTGAAAGCAGAACTCGGTCCCGACGTGCTGTTATTCAAAGGCGACGTCACGAGTGTTGACGACTTAACGGCATGTCGGCAGGCAATAGTCGATCGGTGGGGGCGACTCACATCGCTGGTGGGCTCTCAGGGCATCTTCGACGGTCAAGTTCCACTACGTGACGTACCAGTGGAACGTGTCTCGTCGTTGTTCGACGAACTTTTCCACGTCAATGTGTTGGGCTATCTGCTGGCCTGCAGGGTCTTCCTTGATCTCCTTGAGGCCAGTGACGGATCCGTGGTGCTGACCTCATCAGTAGCTGCCTATGCCGCGGACGGCGGGGGCCTCATGTACACCGCCAGCAAGGGTGCGGTGTTAAGTGCAGTTCGACAGCTCGCCATTGAATTCGCTCCCCGCGTACGAGTCAACGGGGTCGCGCCCGGGGCGATTGCCGATAGTCAATTGCAGGGACCGAAGGCGCTGGGACTGGACGGTGTCAAACAGTCTGACATACCGAAAGAAGCCATGCAGGAGGGCTTCAAGCGATTGGCTCTGATGCCGACGTTGCCCACCCCTCTTGACTACGCACCGGTCTATGCGTTCTTGGCGTCCCGTCACAACAAAGTGGTCACGGGGCAGACAGTCCTACTTGAACAAGGCTCCCTGAATCGACACATGCTCAGTTCGGCGGGGGTGTCCGGAGGAATCGGCACCCCCCTGGGATAGCCAAGATTGGAGACCGATGATGACCGCTGCCACAACGTCCTCGCCGACGGGCCAGACACTGGAAGGGGCCAGGGCGTGGTTACGAAGCCACCTCGAGGCCCGACGTCACCCCATGGGCCAGCTCGATCAAGCAGCCGCAAGCCAAGCCATCGATGAGTTGGAGGGTATCGACCCCCAGGTGTGGGCGGGCACATGGCTAGCTGCAGCCGAGCGTTTCGCGGACTCTGCGCAGGAATCTGAACGCATTGGGGCGCGAGAATCAGCTCGTGAGTCCTGGTGGCAAGCATATGCGTTCGCGTTTCTGGGGCGCTATCCCGTTCCGCACCACTCCGCGAAGGTGTACGCCTACGACAAGGCCAGAGAGTACTTTCTACAGGCCACCGCCCTCGACGAGTCGCCCGTGGAACGGGTGCAAGTGCCATTCGAAGGTCGGGCGAATGAGGGTGATTCTGTTGTCTTCTATGCGGTGCGGCCTCGTGGCGTCGACAACCCGCCCGTAGTCATGTACTGGGGCGGCATCGACACCTGGAAGGAGGAGGCCTACGTGCTGGCGCAGCCCTTTCTGCGTCGTGGAATCGCAGTGCTGTTGATTGACATGCCCGGTGTAGGCGAATCGCCTTTGCTCGCCGGCGCCGATAGCGAACGCATGTGGGATCCGATTTTCGACTGGGTGGACGCCAGCAACCTGGACCAGCACCGAGTCGCGGTGCTGGGGGGGTCGTTTGGCGGCTACTGGGCGATGAAGCTTGCTCATACTCACCGTGACCGGCTTGCTGCCGCGGTCAACTGGGGCGGCGGAATCCACGTGACCTTCCAGCGCTCGTGGCAGGAGGAATCGCGCAATGCCTCGTCCTACCTTATGGACCTAATGATTGCACGAGCAAGGATCTTTGGTGGCACAACCTTTGAAGATTACGCCAGTCGGTGCCCGGAACTGTCCTTACTGGAACAGGGCGTACTCGACAGCCCGTCGTGCCCTCTCCTGCTAATCAACGGTAAGGATGACCTCCAAAATGCCTCCGCTGACATTGCTTTGGCCCTCGAGTACGGCGATCCCAAGACTGCGCGGCTCTACCCCGGCGGTCATATGGGACAGGACATGAAAATGATCCACAACGTTGTCTCGGATTGGCTTGCCGGCCAACTGCAGACTTCATCGTAAGGATGGACTCATATGGCTAGACCACTCATTACACATCTACGTCACGTGGCGCTTGCAATGCCAGACCTCGACAAGCAACTCGCGTTCTACCGAGACCTCTGGGGTCTTACCGAAGTAGCAAACGACTCTGGTACCCATTTTCTGGCCGCCGAGGGCTCACCCGAGAACTACATTGTGCGGCTCCGGCGCGATGAGCATAAGCGCATGGATCTAGTGGCGTTCGGCACGGCCACCGCGGCCGACGTCGATGTTCTGGCTGAGCAGCTCGCTCGACAAGGAGTACAGCTAGTGCACCCTCCTCGCCCGTTGCAGACCCCAGGAGGAGGATACGGCGCACGATTCTTTGATTGCGACGGCCGCGTCGTGGAGATATCGGCCGCCGTCGACACCCGCGCCTATCGAAAGATTGAGGAGCGTGAGTCAATACCGGTCCGGCTGTCACATTTTGTCGTAAATTCTCCGAACCCAGAGGCGACTGTTGCCTGGTACGAGAAGTATCTGCAATTCCGACTCTCGGACACCTTGACATTGCCGCATCTCGGCAACTTCATGTGGTTTCTGCGATGTAACGAATGGCATCACAGCTTTGCCGTCGCTCGCGGACCCCATGTTGCAGTCAACCATGTATCGTTCGAGATGCGGGGCATCGACGAGTACATGCGAGGAACAGGTAGGTTGCTGCGCGCCGGGGCCAACAAGATCTGGGGACCAGGCCGACACTTCGCAGGAGACAATACATTCAGTTACTTCCATGACCCAGTTGGTAACACAGTGGAATACACGACCGAGTTGGAACTGGTCGATTGGGACAACTGGCACCCGTCGGTCCACGACGTCGCGGACCCGAAGGTCACGGATCAATGGGGCACAGCTAATCCGATGGACGAGTCGGTTGCTGCCCAGCAATTCAACGATCCAGACAAAGGTCTGTTCATTGCGCCACCGCTGTAATTCGTAGCCAACGACTCTTTGATTGGTGAGGAAAACAGATGCAACAGTTTTTCGAAGAAGAAATGATCATTGACAAAGATGTGCGGATTCCGCTTCGTGACGGATCAATCGTTGTGGCGAACGTCTTTCGGCCGCGGGGCAATGGACCGTGGCCGGTGATTGTCAATTATTCTCCATATGGCAAGGATGTTCACTTCAGCGAATTTATGCCTACGGTTTGGTCTCAGTTGACCGAAGCGCTGGCGGCTTCCGGTTCTACGTCGACTCTCCGTCACGTGACTTTCGAGACTCCCGATCCGGAGGTGTGGACACAACTCGGTTATGCCATCGTTCGCGTCGATTCACGTGGTGCTGGAAAGTCACCGGGGATTCTACAACCGAACTCGCCCCAGGAGTTTCTTGACGCCTGTGACGCTGTGGAATGGGCCGGAACAGCTCCATGGTCCAACGGGAAGGTCGGATTGCTCGGTATCTCGTACTACGCATCGGGTCAATGGATGATCGCTCAACATCGACCACAGCATTTAGCGGCAATTCAACCCTGGCAAGGGACCAGCGACTTCTACCGTGACCGCACCCGACAAGGCGGCATCGTCAGTGGCGGGTTTCTGGATCTCTGGTGGAACCTTTGTGTAGCCGAGAACCAGCACGGTAATGGGTCTTCGCGATTCACCGACTACTTTACCGGTGAGCGGAACACCGGGCCGGAAATGAGCATTGAAGAGCTAGCATCTCAGCGGATTGAGTACATCGACGAAATTCTCAGCCACCCGCTAGAGGACAGTTGGTACAAAGCGCGCAATGCTGATTTACAGAAGATCGAGACCCCCGCGCTAGTCGTCGCAAATTGGGGGGGTCTCCAAGTTCATCTTCGCGGCACACTACTTGGGTTCGAGGGAATCAGTTCCCCCCAAAAATGGTTACGAATTCAGCGTGGTAATTATTTCCTCACGTTCTACATGCCCGAAAACGTGAATATTCAGCGCCGCTTCTTCGACCGCTACCTCAAGGGCATCGAAAGTGAGTGGGTCGACGAGCCTGCGGTACAGGTGGCTATCCGAAGCGCCGACGACGGAATTGCCGATATCGTCAACGCGACGGAGTGGCCTCTACCCACGAGCACCGAACGGACCTGGTTTCTCGACGCCGATACCGGAACGTTGTCTTCAGACGCGCCGGTCGCCGATCACAAGGTGAGCTTCGCTGCGCGCACTGGTAGCGCGGTCTTTTCCACTGGGCCCCTCCAGGAGGGTTTGACGTTGGCGGGCACGATGTGGCTGCAGCTGCGGTTGGCGAGCACTACCGAGGATGCTGACATTTTCGCGACGTTGCAAGCGTTCGATACGGAAGGGATGGAGATCAGCTTCGAGTCGAACGGTGACCCGAACTCATCAATGGCACGGGCGCCCCTGTCGCAGGGATGGCTGCGTGCCAGCCACCGGCGTATCGACCAAACTCGATCCGGGTTTTTGAGACCATTCCACGACCACGAAGAACATCAGGCCCTCAACCCGGGGGAATCCGTTGACCTCGCGATAGAGATCTGGCCAGCAAGTATCGAGCTCCCACCAGGCTCGGAGTTGCGACTGACCGTCGGAGGGAATGACTTTGTCCGCTCCGAACTCGGAATCGGCAATATGGGACACGACCACCCGACTGATCGTCCGTCACCGAAATTCGACGGCACATACACCTTGTCAACCGGGCCGGTTGCCAAGTCCTTCCTGGCCGTGCCGACGTTGGATCGTGTTCAGTGATCATCGACGACCTAACCACGCGCCGAATCCTGATAGCGGCGGATGACGCCGGACATCCAATCCTCGTAGACTCGCGACTCGCTCGTGGATTTGACCTCACGCCGACTGTGTATTGTGAAGAGATCTGGGAAACACCCAGTGTCGCTGACCTTTCCGATTCGGCGGACCGTGCCCCCATTACTGTTGCCTTCCCGCAACCCGGCCAAGTGATTGCTCGTATTCTGGAGCTCGGGCCCGCCTCCACTGACAACGTAACCTCGATGCAGGAAACCGTCGAAGAACTTGCCGGTAGCGGTGCCACCAAAGGGGATCTGCATCGAACGCAGACAACGGACTACTTTGCGGTTGTCTCGGGTGACATCACCCTGAAAGCAGACGGTGAAGAAGTTCGCCTCACCGCGGGTGACTTCGCTGTCTGTCTCGGTGCACTTCATGGTTGGGAATGCCACACGTCATCACACTCTCGCTTCCTCGCTGTCCTTACTGGAGCCCACGACTACGGTGACAACGGCTCCAAACCAGTTGAATTCACTACTCTGCCCGTCGCTGGGCAACCCTGCGCGCGCCGAGTGGTGCTGGGCCATGACCCCCAGGGCCGGTCTAGAATCCTCGACGACCAATCTGTTCCGTTGCCTGCACGACTCTGGGAAACCCACGAAGACGTCCCGTCGAACCGACTGCTACAGGACCCTTTGACCACTAACGTGGACGGAAGGCCGCTGAGCGACGGGCAGGGTTTCGAATGTTTCTCGCTGGAGGCCGGTCATTCGCGACCTCTCTCAGCGCTCGACCATCAATTGATTGGAATCGTCGTGCAAGGCCAGGTGACACTTGAGGTAAATGGTTCGCAAGAACGTACAACCCTCGCTGTAGGAGACATCTTCGTCTCAAACGGTTTCAATGTAGTTCTCGAAAACTCCATCGAGGGTCTGGCTCTTGTAGGTGTCGTTACGTTGCCCGGGAAGCGGCCATGACACCGACAGCCAGTCCTACATCGAGGCAGTGCTCCGTTGGGCCATTGGCGGACCTGCTCGTCGTCGATCTCTCCCGCGCGCTCGCCGGTCCACATGCTGCGATGATGATGGGCGATCTCGGCGCCAGGGTTGTAAAAGTCGAAGCTCCTGGCGGCGGTGACGACACCCGGGGGTGGGGCCCCCCTTTCATAGGTGAGGATGATGAACGTGAATCCACCTATTTTCTGTCAACGAACCGCAATAAGGAATCGATCGTCCTCGATTTCAGGAACGACGGGGATTTACGGACGCTGCTGGGCCTCATCGACCGTGCCGATGTGCTGGTCGAGAACTTTCGGACCGGTGTCATGGAGCGCCTCGGCCTAGGGTTCGAGTTGCTGCAGCAACGAAACCCCACGCTCATCATCCTGTCGATCACTGGGTTCGGTCACGATGGCCCTGAAGGGGGGCGTGCTGGATACGACCAGATCGCCCAGGGAGAGGCGGGATTGATGTCGTTGACCGGCGCGGGCCCCCAGGACCCTCAAAAGGTGGGCGTCCCCATCGCCGACCTACTTGCGGGGATGAACGGAGCTTATGGGGTGCTCGCCGCTGTTCACGAGCGACACCGCACCGGCCGGGGGTCGGTGGTCAGAACGTCTCTGCTGGCCGCCGTGGTCGGGGTGCATGCTTTCCAGGGCACCCGTTGGACTGTCGCAGGGGAGCTCGGACTCGCCCAAGGCAATCATCACCCGTCCATTGCGCCATACGGCCTATTCCACTGTCGCAACGGATTTGTCCAAATTGCCGTCGGCAGCGAGGGACTGTGGAAACGGTTCGCAACCGCTTTTGACATGAAGTGGTCAACGCCGGGGATGGCAACCAACGCGGAACGAGTCGTCAATCTCGAACGTGTCATCAAGACTGTCGAGGACGCATTCGCCGCATTCGACATCGATAAGCTTTTGGCGAAACTCACAGCGGCCGGAATCCCTGCAGGCAAGGTGCGTACGCTTGATGACGTCTACCAGTGGAATCAAACCCACAGTCAAGGCTTGCTCATCAACGTCGATCACTCGACCGCCGGAGCGCTGACCCTACCAGGACCACCACTTCGGTTCTTCGACGCCGGCGGCATCGAAGTAACGCCCCGCGATCACACGTCTCCCCCCGCACTTAACCAGCACGGCAATGCGATCCGAGCGTGGATAGCGGAGAAGAGATGACCTCATCAGCCATCGACAACCGAAGCGCCTACGGGCTGTTGACCACGGTGCTAGACGAAAACTCATTCAACCGATGGGACGTCCCCGTCGATTTGACCGGGGTCCCCGTCAGTTACCAGACGACGCTCCGGCGCACCGCAGTCATGACTGGTATGGACGAGTCGATCCTGACAGGGATGGGCAGGGTGCATGGTCGGCCCGTTGCCATAATCGTGAGCGAATTCCAGTTTCTGGGCGGTTCTATAGGCCGAGCAGCTGCAGAACGCATCGTCTCTGCCATCCGCCGCGCGAGCGCCGAAGGTCTCCCGGTCCTGGCTGCGACCGCGTCCGGCGGCACGCGGATGCAAGAGGGGACTCCTGCGTTCGTTAAGATGGTCGATATCACACGTGCGGTCATGGAGCATCGCGCGATGGGTCTGCCGTATCTCGTCTACCTGCGACACCCGACCACGGGAGGTTGTTTCGCTTCATGGGGATCGTTGGGGCAACTGACCGTTGCGGAGCCCGGCGCACTCATAGGATTCCTCGGACCGAAAGTGTTCCACGCGCTGACCGGCCGCTCATTTCCTCCTGGTGTTCAAACTGCAGAGAACTTACATAAGCAGGGCATCATCGACGCGCTTGCGGGCCCCGAAGAGCTGTCGGCGCTGGTTGATCGCACCCTGCGGGTGCTCAGCGATCCTCCGTCACCATCGATACTCAATCTACGTGAAAGCCGTCATCTCGGCGATGTCGCTGCATGGACCTCCATCCAGATCACCCGTAACGCCGGGCGAGTAGACGTGCGCGACGTGCTGCGCGTCGCAACATCGGAAGTCGTTCTGCTGAGCGGCACAGGAAAGGGAGAGCGCTCTCGGTCGGTTCTTACCGCTCTGGCCAGGATCGATGGTGAGCCCTGCGTAGTGGTGGGACACGATCGGTCAAGAGCGGTGCCGCTAGGCCCCGACGCACTGCGGGAATCACGCCGAGCGATGCGACTCGCGCAGGAGTGGGGGCTGCCGCTCGTCACCATCATCGATACCGATGGTGCCGAGCTTTCCCCCGCAGCCGAAGAGGGCGCGCTGTCGGCCGAAATCGCCGAGTGCATAGCCGTGTTAACAGCGCTTACTGTCCCGACTGTTTCCTTGTTACTGGGGCGAGGTTGTGGTGGCGGTGCAATAGCGCTTCTCGCCGGATCGACTGTAATCGCACTTGAGCATGCCTGGCTGTCGCCCCTACCACCTGAAGGGGCGAGCATGATCACGTACGGCGACCCAGGCCGAGCCGTTGACATAGCGAACGATCAGCACGTCCGCGCTGCGGATCTGCTCGCTCAAGGCATAGTCCATTGCGTCATACCCGAGCTTCCGGAAGACACTGTAGAGACGCTGGCAGGTGCCGCAGCGGCACAGGTGGCCCATTCCATTCGTCTTCTTCGTGAACGATCCGCCGCGAGCCCGAGCACCTGAGTTAGTCGCACCTTCCTCGGTGAAGGTTCCGGCCAGCCATCAGAACGCACCGATCGAACAATTGTCCGCCCAGACCATCTCGAAGCCAATGATTGTCCAAAACATCAACGCCAGGGCTGGTCGGCACGTCAAACGAAGGAAAATTTCCTCATGAACACACTCGCTGTTGCCGATCTAACCCCAGGGACCTGGGAAATAGACCCGGTTCACTCCTCGATAAATTTTTGGGTACGCCATCTGATGGTGAGCAAGGTGCGAGGTAGATTTGACACCTTCAGTGGTGTCATCACGATCGCGGAGAACGGAACGCCCTCACTGTCAGCGGAGATCGCTGTCACGTCAATAAACACCGGGAGCATCCAGCGGGATGAACACGTCCGAGCCGCCGATTTCTTCGAGGTCGAAAAGTTCCCCACCGCCACCTTCCGGTCCACCTCCATTGTGACCAAAGGTGAAAGCTTCATCCTCACTGGGAACTGCACCCTGCACGGCGTCACCAAGTCGATCGATCTATCCGTTCAGTTCAACGGCGTCAACCCGGGCGGCGGCAGCGGAACCGTTGCGGGATTCGAAGCAACGGTTGTACTGAATCGCAAAGATTTCGGAATCAATTTCGACATGCCGCTAGAAGTCGGCGGTGCCATGGTCGGCGACAAGGTCACGATCGATCTGGAAATCGAAGCCCTCAAGAAGAACTAGCGCAAGTAGCGGCGCCGCCAGGTTCACGGACGGACAACCGTTGGGTTGCGGGCTACGTGGGCGGCGAGCAATCAAGACGATCCTCGGCGATGGGCGACCCTTACGTGAGGTGGGATTTTCCGGGACCAGGGCACGATTTGCATCACTCCTGTCGGAAGTTTGAGTGCATGTAGAGAAAGCTTGGGTCACAACGATTTGCCGTGCGAGACACTGTGCTCTCGAATCAGTCGCATCGCTTTGGTCCGGTCGCGTTGTGCGAGTGCATCGACCAGATCTGCATGCAGATCGTATCGGCTATCGATGTAATCCCACAGAGAATCTTCGTAAGCTGGTTCAACCGACACGGTGTGCGACGTAATGAGGTCCACCAGGCTCAGATAAATTGGTTTTAGAATTGTGTTGGGGCTCAACCGCACTCGATCATTGCAGTCGCTTGACACCCGGCGCGCGTGGAGTCATATTAAACACTATCAATCATGCTGGTTTATGAACCGCAGGTGTTGCGAGTTCGAGCATCCTGGACGCCCAGCCCACCTCGACCCAACAAAATGGAGTTTCGATGCCCCCCGACATGTACGACATAGTGCAGATTGGATATGGACCCGTCGGCCAGACTGCGGCGGCGATTCTTGGTAAGAGCGGTCACCGCGTCGCGGTTTTCGAACGCTGGCCGGAACTATTCGGGCAGGCGCGCGCCGGTCATATCGACCATGAGATTATGCGGATTTTTCAGTCGGTGGGGGCGGCCGGTGAAGTTGAAGAGGACGCCGCGCGTGCGACCAAGTACGAATTCCGCAATGCTAAAGGGGAACCGCTACTGTCGTTCGATTGGGACCTTGACGGTATCTCCGGCTGGCCCTCCGATTACATCGTCTACCAGCCGACGATCGAGTCCGCGCTTGATCGCGTAGTCCGAGAGCAACCCAACGTCGAAGTGAACCAGGGCTGGGAAGCCGTTCGCATTCAGTCGTTTAACGACCACGTTGATGTCACGTTGCGGCGCGTTCGCACGGATGCCACGGGTCAAAAGATGCTTGCAGACGAGGAGCGCGTCGTCTCTGCTCGATACGTCATCGGTGCTGACGGGTCCAACAGCTTTGTCAGACGAGTGATTGGAACGGGGCAACGCGACTTCGGTTTCGAAGAAACCTGGCTGGTTGTCGATCTGCGTCCCAAGATGCCCATGAGCTTCGGGTTCGACAACGGGCAGATCTGCGACCCGGCACGGCCGCACTGCCTATTCCAGCTTGGCAAGCGCCACCGGCGGTTCGAATTCTGTCTGTTGCCTGGAGAGGATGCCGAGCTCATGCGCGCTCCCGAGACGGCATGGAAACTGCTAGCCCCTTACGCTGTGTCAGCTGACAATGCGGATCTGGTCCGTCACGCTACGTACACCTTTCGATCAGCGTTGGCTGAGCGCTGGACCGATGGAAACAGGCTCTTCTTGATAGGCGACGCGGCACACGTAATGCCGCCATTCATGGGACAGGGAATGTGTTCGGGTGTTCGTGACGCCATCGGTTTGAGTTGGCGTTTGGACCTCGTCCTGCGCGGGCTTGCAGATACAACTGTCCTGGATAGCTATCAAGATGAACGTGCACCACACGTATCGACGATTATCCAGATGTCGATCGAAGCTGGCCGCGTTTCGTGTATTACGGATCCTGTCCTGGCAGCTGCGCGTGATGAAGCTTTTCGTGCCGGCGATGTACCGCCCCCACCTGACTTCCCATGGTTGACCGCCGGAATACTTGCAAAGCCGACTGGTACAGTTGCCGACGCGCTGCGCGGCCGGCTCGCACCACAGGGGCGTATCAAGAACGCCGAAACCATTGACCGATTCGATGAAGTAGCCGGGACCGGGTGGACGCTGCTTGTTTCAGGAAACGAGCAGCCTGTACTGACCAAACGGCAGTCGGATCTACTCGAACGACTGCAAGTTCTCGTCGTCAACGTGAGCGACGAGGGCGAGAACGGCGCTTTCACCGACGTCGACGGACTCTACGCGAAATATTTTACCGGGCACGGGGTGGCAGCAATTCTGTATCGCCCAGACTTCTATATCTTCGGCGCTGCCGAGAAGCTGATTGAGATCGGAGATCTTATTGACCAGCTTGACCAGATGATGCCAGCCAACGCAGTCAAGCTGCGTCCGCGGCAATCGGGCCGTCCCGCGCCGCTGAGTTCACGGTAGCGCGCACCGTTTTGGTGTGATGTGGCCGGATGCGAACGGGACCACATCTTGCTGTGAGCCGGAAATCGGTCACGATACCGAGTTGGCGGACGACACCAACTAAATTCTGCAACATCCCAACTCACAACCTGAGGAGAGACCAATGACGGACACGATGTCTGGCGCTGCGGACAGCGCAACGACGGGATGGAGGGCCCCGTTGCAGCGGCTTGAGTACGCAACCTTGCGTGTCAAAGACCTCGGTGAAACACTGGATTGGTATCTGAAGGCGCTTAATCTGAAGGTCATCGACCAAAGCTCTGATCACGCGTTGCTGACGTGCGGTGGCGACAACAACGTCGATCTTGCGCTGCGGTTGGACGCGAAGGGCACCGGCAAGGGGTTGGAGTCGTACTCTTTCGGAATCGACAGCGCAGCCGGCCTGGAAATCCTCCATCAAACCTTGCAACAGCGTGGGGTGCAGACGGAACGACTCGATATCGACCTACCCGGGCTAAATGGAGCACTTCGGATTGTGACGCCGACCGGAGTGTACCTGCAGGTCGTCGCCTCAAACGATCGGGCAACGGGGGTACGCAATACAGGGCGTGAAGACGGCGTTACGCCCGTTGACACGGACCATGTGAACCTCTTGGCAGGGGACGTCAGAGAGTACGCTCAATGGCTTGCGACGACTCTTGGGTTCGTGACGTCCGACGCAGTTGCCAGTCCGGCAGGGTGGGGGGCCGCCTGGACCCACATCACCCCGCAGCATCATGACGTTGCAATCCTCGCAACTGCCGATCCCTCCACGAAACTGCACCATGTCGCGTTCCTAGCGGAGGACCTGAACCACATGGGTGAAATCGCCGATAACGTTTGCTCCCTCGGCGTTGATCGATGTGAATGGGGCATAGGGAAACACGGAGGGTTGGGAGCCAACAATTTCCTCTACTGCAAAGACCCGTCCGGCAACCGCATCGAGATCAACTCGAATATGAATGACAACCCATTCGAGCGCGCCACCCAGATCTACCCGGGGGATGAATTCGAATCATTCATCCAGGTGTGGAATTTCCAAGGCCCGCCTCCGAGCTTTCGCTACGGGAGTTAAGCAGATGAGATTGGCACAGTTCTCCCACAAGGGTGGTCCTCGGCAACTTGGTGCCGTAGACGGGGATGAAATTATCGCAATTACTCAGGGGGGTGATCCGGAAACTGCGCTGATAAATCTACTTTCAGATGCGGCGCAAGCCAAACTGGACGAGGACAGCGTTCGTAAACTCGACGGGTACCGTTATCGATATGGCGAGGTATCGCTGCACTCGCCTGTCACGCGGCCGGGAAAATTTCTCGCGTTCGGCCTCAATTATGATGACCATCACAAAGAGTCTGGAATGTTGAGGCCCGAGCAGCCGATCGTATTCAACAAGCAGTCAACCTGTGTGACGGGACCGTTTGATCCGGTTATCCGGCCGATTGCTTCAGACCAGCTCGACTACGAGGGCGAGCTGGGCATCGTCATCGGTAGGCGATGCCGACACGTACCTCGATCCCGCGCTCGCGAGGTGATCGGTGGGTACACCGTCATCAATGATGTGAGCGTTCGCGACTGGCAGCTTGCGACCCCCACGATGACGCTCGGAAAGTCGTGGGACACCCATGGCCCGATTGGACCCTGGATATCAACACCCGACGAAATTGCAGATCCCCATGATCTTCGGATTCGAACCTGGGTCAACAAAGAACTACGTCAGGACGGGAACACTCGGGATCTTTTGTTCGACCTCGATGATATTATTGAGCATCTTAGCAAGGTATGCACTCTCGAACCGGGCGATGTCATTGCCACCGGAACCCCTGCCGGCGTGGGTTGGGCGATGAGCCCCAAACAATTCCTACAGGCGGGAGATGTGGTGAGAATTGAGATTTCGGGCCTGGGCGCAATCGAGAATCTGATTCATGATGAGGCAAACGATGATATGACAATAGAGTAACGATTGATATTTTTCATATCAGGCCATTGCACTTACTCACTCTGTGCACCGAGAAAATCTTGGCGATGTCCGTAGCCTTTCGGTGTGAGTAATAAGTTTTGTTTTTAGAAACACTTGCTCGGGGCTAATAGTTTCGAGAACCGCCAGCGGCACCCCGGGTTGACAAGGAACAGGATTAAAGTGGTATCAGCGCAGCACTTCGTCTTTGCCGACCTACCTCGCGAATCCTTATTCGATGGCACATACGAACGGTCAGCCATTCGCGGCGACCGGAGTATGGTGACCTTTAATTGGATGCACCCGGCAATGCCCGCGCAACCAAACCATTCTCACGACTTTGATCAGCTCGCGCTCATCGTTGAAGGGGCGATGGACTTTGAAGTCGAGGGTGAAACGTACCGCGTTGGGGCAGGCGAGGGCTTGTTAATACCCGCCAACGCCCAGCACACCGGCGTCGCAGTAGGCGACGGTGTAGCTCTGAACCTCGATGTTTACGCCCCCCCGCGTCTGGACTATCTGCATTTGGTCGAATACCAGCAGCACGGTTCCGGGACGACACGGCTAAGTCCAACAGATGTCGCAGCCGTGGACCTGCTCCTGGCAGAGTGGACGTTTCGTCTCGATCATGGCGCTGCAGAGACGCTGGGTGAGTTGATAACACCCGAGGGTATCGTCACTGGATTGGGTCCAGAGATACACGGCCGAAATGAAATTCGCCGGTGGGCAGCTAGCCGTCCGCATCGGACGACCCACCACATGGTGACCAACAGCCGTTACTATGCGAACCGAACAGGAGGTATAGAGGGCACCGCGGATTTGACCCTATACATCTCGAATGGCGTTTCGGGCCTGTCGCGCGTGTTCACGGGACGCTACAACGACGTAATTTCCCGCACCCCTCACGGACTCAAGTTCATCCGTCGCGACATCAAGGAGGATGTGATCCCGTCAATTTCGTAAGCGCGGGGAACGTCGCGGCCTGTGGCCGTCGAACTTGGCTAGTCGGTGGGCTCGTCGGCGTCGGTGGGCCATTCGGCCAGCAGCCAGGCCTCGGGCAGGATGCCGTCCTCACCGCGGGAGATGTCACGGTTCGCCGGACGGACCCACAGGGCGGTGAACCTCGAGCGCATCGCCGCGGCCGGGTTGCCGGGGTCGGTCTTGGTGCCGCGGCGCCACGTCACGTCCTGCAGGGCGGAGGTTCCGGCGGCGAGGACGAGGTCCTTGCAGGTCGAATGCGGATCCTGGTAGCGCGGGGTCGGTGGGCGTCCGCGCCCGGTGTACGCCGCGGTCTCAGGGACGACGTCGCCGGGATAGGTTGTGGTAGCGCCCTTGACAGCGACGACGTAGCCGATGCCACGGTCGGTCAGGCCCTCACGAAACGCGGTGGCGTCGCCGTAGCCGGCGTCGGCGACCACCGTCGGCGGAATCCGTCCCCACTCGATCAGCTCGTCGATCATCTCGAGCGCCAACTCCCACTTGACTCGGTGATGCTCGGTCTTGGGTACCGCGGACCGCGTGCGGCGAGCGGTGATCGCCGCGACCGCCTCGGGGTCGGTCGTGGACTGATCGTCCCAGCTCTCGGGCAGGAACAGGCGCCAATCCAACGGCGCGGAGGCGGCATCGGTGGCGGCGTGCACGCTGACCGCGATCTGGCAGTTGCCGACCTTGACCAACGTTCCCGAGTACTGCCGTGCCACCCCGGGCGAGCTGTCCCCGTCCTTGGCGAAGCCGGTGTCGTCGATCACCCATGCGTCCGGAACGATCAGATCGCATGCCTTACGCGAGAGGGTCTTCCGGACCGGTACCACATCCCATGGCGAGGTGGTCACGAACTGTTGCAGGCGTTGGTGATCGACACCGAGGCGCTGCGCCATCGGCTGCATCGACTTGCGGCGGCCGTCGAGCATCACCCCCGCGCGTACACACCCGCTGTCGCTCGTTGGTCCTTGCGTTTGAGGGACGAGAACACCTCTTCGACAAACGAATCGAAACGTTCACCGACATCGGCCAGGGCTGCAGCATCCACCCCGTCATCGTCTCGAGAATCACGCCGAATCTCGAGCCCTCACACACGAAGTGGCAAACCTAACAAAGTCCTACTAGTGTCCCGCGTCAGAAATTCGTGAGATATATTTGGCGAGGGAATCGAGGATCTCCTCGGCGGTCTTGTGCCAGACGAACGGCTTCGGGTCGTCGTTCCAGGTCTTGATCCAGTTGCGAACGTCTTTCTCCAGTGCGACAACGCTTTTGTGTACTCCACGGCGGAGTAGTTGATCGGTCAGGAATGCGAACCATCGCTCGACCTGATTGATCCAGGAGGACCCGGTCGGGGTGAAGTGGACGTGAAAACGTGGGTGCTTTGCCAACCAGTCGCCCACTGCAGGCGTCTTGTGGGTGGCCAGGTTGTCGCAGACGAGATGCACGTCCAACTCGTCGGGGACGGCCTTGTCGATCGCGGTGAGGAACTTCTTGAACTCCACGGCCCGGTGACGTCGATGAAGCTCGGAGATCACCGTGCCGTCGGCGATGTTGAACGCCGCGAACAGACTGGTGACGCCGCTGCGGGCGTAGTCATGACTGCGCCGTTCCGGCATGCCGGGCATCATCGGCAACACCGGCTGGGAACGGTTCAATGCCTGCATCTGGCTCTTCTCGTCCACGCACAGGACGACGGCACGCTCGGGGGGATTATGGTAAAGGCCAACGACATCGACGACCTTGTCCACGAACTGCGGATCCGTGGACAGCTTGAAACCGTCGGTCAGATGCGGTTTGAGTTCGAACTTGCGCCAGATCCGGCCGATCGTCGACGGTGACAGGCCGGTGCGCTTGGCCATCGAGGTACGCGACCAGTGCGTCGCATTGGCCGGGGAGGTTTCCAGTGTCGCGGTAACCACGTCTTCGACCCGGTCCAGCAAGATCGAGGGCGGACGACCCGGCCTGGGTTCGTCGACCAAGCCGTCGAGGCGTCGGTTCACGTACTCGTCCGCCCCCGACTCGACTCCGTCGTACCTGCGGGCATAGAGATCGAGGACGACGGCGGCCTTCGTCTCGAACTGCGGTCCCGGATGAAGATCCACGACTGGTACTGCCAGGGTTTGAGGGCGTCCTGTGCGAGCCAGCGTCGGACGGTCGTGACCGAGGCGCTGATGCCGTCGATCAACAACTGCCGGGCCAACTCCGGGGCGCTCCACCGCGACAGGGGCAGCTCATGCTCGGTGGGAAGCTGACATGCCCACGCCTTCACCGCGGCGACCTGCGACGGGGAATACCTTGTCGGGCGTCCCGAACGCGGCGCGTCGGTGAGTCCTCCGATTTCCCGGTGAGAGAACCGGGCCCGCCACTTGCGGGCCGTGTCCACGCAGACACCGAGTTCGGCCGCGATGTGGGCGTTCGAGTCGCCGTCGGCGGCCATCAGCACGATCAACGCCCGCAGCACCGTCCTCTGCGCTGTACTCCCTGCCCGCACCAAACCCATCGAGCACCTCGCGGTCGTTGCTCGTCAACACCACCTGGTACGGGGTGACCATCACCACGACACACCATCCGAGAAAGAACTACTTGGATCACTCACGTCACTTACACCACACCGGCCACTGCGATTCTCGAGGCAACGACACGCCGGACGCCCCGAAAGCCATGACGATCAGGCACCATCACCCATGCCGACGCCACCGGAATCGACGAAGAGCTCGCTGCGCTGGAAACTGCTGGATCGGGCCCGGATCAGGTGGCCGCAATTGGCCACGATCAACACCCGATTCCGCAGCAACTTCGCCTACGTCGACGGCGTGCTGGCCGACGGGTCGGAGATCCCGTTGATGCGACTGCGGTACGGCGGATCCGCCAGTGTGTGGGGATTCGCGATCTACCTCGGCAGCAGCGGCAAGTACCAGGACTCGGTCCTGCCCAACGGAAACGTCGCCGGCAGGGTCGAGGACGCACTCGACTGCGCCTGTGGCCTGTATCTGGGCGACCCGACCGCTTGGCAACAACCCCCGACGAATTAACGGGTCAGACCACTTAGTTTAAGAGCGGTCTCATGTGGATGAAGTGACAGGTGATGCAAGACCTGACACCTAGAATCATCGATGAATGCTACATAAATCGACGATAGTCGGTTATGGTGAGTCCGATCTCGGCAACGGCCAGGGCGGTCTGGCGTCCGACATCCAAATAAAGGAGCACCCATGAGACGCGTTGAGGGCAAAGTTGCTTTAGTGACCGGTGCAGCGCGGGGCCAGGGACGTGCACACGCCTTGCGACTCGCAGAGGAGGGCGCCAAGGTCGTGGCCATTGACCGCTGTGCAGACGTAGAAACAGCGCCTTATTCGCTTAGCACAAGTGCTGATCTCGAAGAGACCCAGGCGTTGATCGAAGCGCTGGGTGCGGAAGCGCACATCTACGAGGTGGATGTGCGCGATAGTCACGCCCTTCACGAGGCGCTAGCTACATCCGTCGCGAAGCTGGGACGGCTGGACATCGTGAGTGCCAACGCTGGGATCATCAGTTATGGAACGTTGGATAGTCTCTCTGAGGAAACTTGGAACGACGTTCTCGACATTAATCTGACAGGTGTTTGGAAGACCTGTAAAGCCGCGATACCTCACATACGAGCCGGCGGTCGCGGCGGATCAATTCACGTGACAAGTTCGGCGCTGGGTCTTATTGTCAGTCCCAATATTGGCCACTACGCCTCAGCTAAACATGGACTTACAGCGCTGGTCAGGACCCTTGCCATCGAGCTCGGACCAGAGTCGATTCGCGTGAACGCTATACATCCAGGGGCCGTAAATACGCCATTGATTCACAATCAAGAAACTTACAACCTATTCCGGCCCGACCTTGATTCGCCAAACAGGGCTGACTTCGAGGAGGCCTGTATCCCACTTTCACCTTTACGAATTCCCTATGTTGAGCCAATCGATATATCAAATGCACTTTTGTTTTTGGCGTCTGACGAGGCCCGATATATAACGGGCGCCACTCTCAGCGTGGATGGGGGCACTGCAATAGCGTGAAGCTGAAGGTCGCACCGGGTGAGCCGGCCGTGCTCGTAGGACATCGGAGCGACGGGATCGACACTGGCATATTCCAGCCGGATGGCACGGATTCGGTCCTTGAGGTGGCCATCGAATACTCCCGCCCGATCCGTTCGGCAATCACCCGTCGCCGGCATCCGCGGGAACTCGGCCAGCAACTGCCGCACCCGCGGCCCGACCGCGTCCGCCAGTAACCTCCGCGGCCCTGGGTCTCGCTTCGGTGGCCCGTCGGCTCGCAGCGCCGCCCGCCACGGTGTTGCGGGCGATTCCCATCCGCCGTGCTATCACCTTGATTGGCAAATCCTCATCGAGATGCAGTCGCCGGATCTCTGCCCCTCCAGTATTGGAGAGGGATCAGTTCCAATCCGTCGCTATGGGGTCATTCTCAGGGGGCTAACCAACTGTCCGTCACGACCACTCCGTCGGTAAGACGGTCGACTATTGAGACCCCCGCGCCGACAGAACGCGATCTGTCGCGAGAACGTCGAGATTGCCTAGCGCGGAGAACCATTCGAGGGTGCATGGTCGCACGTGTGTTGTCCGTCGCTGAACGTGCCGATGATGGCGTCGCAGTCGATGCCGATGATGCGGATATGTGAAGGGTCCCTTCCCGCGGTCGCGGGGAGGCCTTCATCGGAATGGTGACGGCATTGTCGGCGTGCTGGCGCCGCACGATTAGTGACTCAGTCGTGGCCTTTCGGTGGGGCCACCCACGCGGACTTCTCGTCGACGATGGATGCTTTCGTGGCGAACGCCGCGGTCAATGCCTGTACCACTAGGTTGTTCACCGCCCGCGGATATCCGCGGGCCGCATTGTAAATCAGGTTGACCGCATCGTCGGGGAACAACGGATCTGTCCTGTCGGCGATTTTGCAGTGATGGGTGATGTAGTCCGTCGAATCCGTCGGGCTCATCCCGGCCAACGCGTAGCGCACTGCGATCCGCTGGTCCAACGTGGCGAGCACTCCGAGCCGCAGTCGGTGCCGCAACGTCGGCTGCCCGACCAACTGTGCCGCGTACGGTGACCCCGAATCCAGCCGGATCGCTTCCAACTGCGCGTTGTCGAGCAGATGGGCCTCGTCGATCACCACCACCGGTGTGCGACCCCCAGCCCGATCCCGCGACCGCCGCCTTGACGTGGGATGAGGTCCGTGATCAGTTGGCCGACCGGTTCCTTAAGATCGGTCCGTTGATGGATCAAGCGGAGTCGGAGAGACTGGCGTTCAGCACATTCCGCGGGCGCACTGGTCGATGATTTGTTCGACGAATCCGTTGGAGCGGGAAAACGAAGGAGATAAAGCGCAGTGCCCGCGTCGTAGGCATATTCTGAACGAGGCGGTCGTGATCCGACTCGTCGGTGCGGTCGTGGCCGACATGCACGATGAGTGACAGTCCGGCGAGCGCCGCTACCTGTCCGAGGGGTCGATGGCGTTGGCTGGGTCCCAGTGGTGATACTGAGACTATCGCTGTGATCAACCGTGACGAGTAGGCACCGAGGATTCAGCCTCAACGCCCGCCACCCCACGTGGCGCTATCGGTCATTGTCCCGCATCGATAATGATCCGGGCACGCGAGGTTCGGGAGACCATCGTTGCCAGAAGGGAGGTGCACCGAAGTAGTTCGAAAGGGGTTACGGTTTTCTGGGCGGACCCGGAGATTCGGTCCAGAAGAACACGTCCTGTACGGGCCGGTCGAGCGCGGCGCTGATGCGCATCGCCACATCCAGGCTCGGTTGCTGATCTCCGCGTTCGAGTGAGCCGATCGTCTGTGCATGTGTCCCGGTCAGGTTCGCCAGCTGGTGGCGGGACAGTCCGTGCTTGCTCCGTAGTTCTCTAATGACATTGCCGATGCGGGATTTCGTCCCTTTTCGAGCCATATTCTAATGTTAGGAAACCAAAAGTTTTTTTCAATAGTTTTTAGAACTCAATTCAGCCAGCCATCTGACAACCCGATTGAGGACCGCCCGGAACCCGAGTTCCGCCGAAGGCTGTGATGCTACCAGCGACGAGGTGAGCGGATCATAGCGGACTGGGAGACGTCGGTGTGTCGGCAAACTGGACGTTTCGCTCGCCGCCAGGCGGCGTAACCGGCCCTGCGGTCGGCGCCGTTCGGAATGGTCAGGTACCCATGCCACGCTCAGAGCTTGTACCAAGCCCAAAAAGAAATCATGATCTGGACAAGGGTAACCGGTCAGAGCTTACCCTAGGCTCCGATGTCGAACAGATTCCACAATCTCCGTCACTTTCGGCCCTAAGAACCGTGCCATGCATCATTGAAGATCACACCGTGCCGCGTACGGAACCGAACAACTATATCGTCTGGGTCCAGCTCAGTGTCGTGAGCGTGTGCATTCCTTTGGGACGGTTGGTCCGCGGAGGGTTTGTTGCAAGGACGGCAACATTTATATGTTCTGATCGGCCTCTTCCCAGACCCGTTGAAGAACAGTGGAGCGTCTTCGAACAAAAGCAGCTTCGCAGGCATACGCGATCGGAGCTAACTTGCAGTGAACTCTCTTGCTGCAAGCCAACCCGGGGCTTTCACGGCAATTCGACTCCACCCTTGTGTCGCTCAGAAAGAAAGGTGTTCCGACCTGCGGTAATTCGACTTGTCTAAGGTTGAACAATCGCGTGATCCAGGAGCACCCTTCAGGTGAGCAAGTCTACGTCCCTTTACCCATCTGTGTCCGAATCCGCCACCGGAACCGGCATCGTGTCGCACGCCGGAGCCGCCCTACTGCTGCGCACTGCCGAGAAAACCGGCCTCATCACGGCGCAGTCGAACAGCCTTGCGGCGTTCCGAAAACCGCTGGCCAACCATGATCCCGGCAAGATTTTCCTCGACCTCGTGATGGCACTGGCCATCGGCGGGGACTGCCTCGTCGACATCGCACAACTGCGGGCACACCCGGAGATCTTCGGGGCGGTGGCCTCCGACCCGACAGTCTCCCGCCTGATTACCACCGTGGCCGGTGATGCCGACACCGCGCTCGCCGTGATCGGTCGGGCCCGCGCCGCCGCCCGGTCCCACGCCTGGGCCGCCGCCGGCACGTCGGCCCCGGACCACGACATCGACGCCATCGAAGGTCCCCGCGCATTCCGGCAAAGACTCCGCCGTCCCGATGTTCAAGCGAGGCTTAGGTTTCCATCCTCTGTGCGCGTTCGTCGACCACGGCGACGGCGGCACCGGTGAACCCGTCGCGATGCTGCTGCGGCCCGGCAACGCCGGCTCCAACACCGCCGCCGACCACGTCACGATCGTGCAGGATGCACTCGCGCAACTGCCGTTCGACCCGGCGTACCGGGTCGGGAAGAAGGTGCTGGTGCGGATCGTCCCCCGCAAGCGGGAGGTACCCCGAGGGGGCCGGCGGCACCCACGCGTTGATCGAGTATCTGACCAAGCGACGCCTGTCCTATTCGGTCGGGTTCGGGTTGACCGACTCCCACGCCGAGGCGATCGACCTGGTCCCCGAGCAGGCGTGGACCCCCGCCTACGACGCCGACGGACAGGTCCGCGAGGGTGCCTGGGTCACCGAGATCACCGACCTGCTCGATCTGTCGAGCTGGCCGAAAGGCATGCGGGTGGTCGCCGGGGAAGGAGCGCCCGCATCCCGGGGCGCAGTTGCGGTTCACCGACCGCGACGGGCTGCGACCGACCGCGTTCGTGACCAACACCCCTGGTGGTCAGCTGCCGGACCTGGAGTTGCGGCGTCGGGCCCGCTGCGAGGACCGGATCCGGGCGGCGAAAATCACCGGTTTGCAGAATCTTCCACTGCACGGTTTCGATCAGAACCGGATCTGGTTGGCGCTCGTGCAACTCGCGTGTGAACTGGTCGCGTGGATGCGTGCTCGCGTTGACCGAGTCGCGGCACGCAGGTGGGAACCGAAGCGACTGCGGCTACGGTTGCTGTCCATCGCCGGTCGGGTCGTCCGCCACGCCCGCCGGGTTCGGCTGCGGCTGGCCGCCACAGCTTCCGAGGTCGATGTCCTCGTTGCCGACCTGAACCGACTCGCAGCACTGCCTGCACCTGTATGACCTGCTCCGATCTGTCCGCTCGAGACGAAAGGAAATTTCCCTCGGAGTTGTGGACCCCGACGCCACCCGACCGTGTCGGGCGGCTGGCCGTCGCCGCACACCGCATCCACGGTCTCCACATCCAATTCGAAAGCCCTCCAGGCCGGCGCGCGGGACTCGAGAAGGATCGAGGCTAATAGGGGTCTATACCTGTGTGCGCTATCGAGGAGAAATTCTTCATGGCTCAGAACCCCTGAGCTGCCTCGACATCGAGGCCGACCAGGTTTCTGAGCACCTGTGCCCAGACGAGTTTTTGGGATGCGTTGTAGTGGCTGTCCTGGTGCTCGAGCAGAAGGATGGTTGCTTCTGTCCCGAGTGCGGGGATGTCTTCGAGCGGGACTGCCGAGCGCAGAAGCGCGACCATTTCATCGACCAACGGTTGTCGTTGTTCAGCGGGCACATCAGGCGGCAGGCTCTCGAACTGGTCCATGAGTTCCACATACCGGGCGCACGAGTCGGTGAGGTTCTCGAACGCGGTCACCAGCCACGGCATCCCTGCGTCCTCGCTGAAGTGCTTCACCAGTGCGATCTGCTCGCGCTCATAGCGTTCATTCTCCGGCGTGTTGTTCCCACGGGACCCGAGAAAACCCACGTAGGGGATTAGGGCTGCGGGTAGGTCGGGAGCTGCGCCGTTACTCTTGAGTTCCGCAATGATTCGGCGCCTGGCGGTAAGGCGTTCGATCTCGTCGGCTGCCTGCTGATCGATGCGATCGAGCAGCTCGGTCCCAGCAGTAGCGTCATCGAGGGCCCGTTGAACCTCGGAGAGGGCAATGCCGAGGCTCGTGAAGCTCACGATACGGAGCACGGTCGCGAGATGCTTCACGGTGTAGTCGCGGTACCCGTTGCCTGCACGTTCGGGCTCTTCGAGGAGTCCGATCTGGTGATAGTGCCGGAGGGTACGCACAGTGACGCCGGCGAGTTTCGCGAGTTCGTTACTACGCATCCTGAAGTGCCTCCTCACGTTCCAGGTTATGCAACGACCGCGTGGCGAGCACGATGATGAGTGCGAGCACCCATACCGCAGTCACGGCGAGACCTGCCGCCGCGGGCGAGGACATCTCGGCGATGATCCCGGCTCCACCGATCCCGACAGGAGTTGCGAGTTGCAGTGCGGTGTTCTGCAGCGCGAGTACCCGGCCGCGCGCACGGTCGGGGGTCTTCTCCACCTGAAGCACACCGAGAACGCCACCGAGCATCGCGTTGCTGACGCCAACACAGAGCGCGGACCCGAAGATGACGGGCAGGGATGCCAGAGTCGACATGCCGATAAACCCGGCGGTCAGAAGCGTGAATCCGATTGTGAGCCAAACCCTCCGCGTCACTCGTGTACCAAGGACGGAGAAGACGAGTGCCCCGGCGAGCATGCCCGCGGCCATGGTCGTTAGGACGAGGCCGAGGACCTCCGGTCGACCGAGGATCGAGAAGTGCAACGGTAGGACGAGTCCCTGGAGGCCGCCGCCGACGGTGGTGAGACCGATGATGAGTACGACCGTCGCGATGAGGAACCGGCTGTGTCGAAGCACCTTGACGCCACCGATGATTTGCTGCCACGGCGTCTCCAGGATCATTGGGTCTGGGATGACGACCCCCGCTGAGCGTGGCACGAAGCGGGTAAGGATAGCTGCACTAGCGGAGAGTCCTGCAGTGACGAAAAAGACAGTGCTGGGGCCTAAGAGCGCCACGAGCGACCCTGCGAGTGCGGGGCCGATGATGAACGCTGCGGAGGTCAGGGTCTGCCGAACCCCGACCAGGCGCTCCAGCGGCACGCCGCTGCGCTGAGACACGGCTGGGACGAGCACTTCTCGTGCCGTACCACCAGGCACGTCTCCGAACGCGCCGATGATACCGAGAACGATGAACCACCACAGTTCAAGACCCCAGATCGCATCAACCACGGGGAGCGCCGCTACCGCGGCTGCGGAAATGACATCGGAAAGGACGGAAATGTTGCGCCTGTTCCAGCGGTCAATCACGAGGCCTGCGATAAGGCCGATCGCGACCGCAGGAATTGCTGTCGCCGCGGAGATTACACCCATGCTGAGTGGACTGCCGGTGATCTGGAGCACGACCAGTGGCAGTGCGACAGCGACGACACCGTTACCCAACAGGGATAGGAAGTGGGAGCCTAGATAGGCGACGGCAATGATTCTCATGCAATCACTGCACACGCTGACGTCGCGTCAGGGTCAAGTCGTAGTCCGACACGTGCCCGGTGCTCTCGCGCCGGGTTGACTCCGACGTCGCGTCATAGTGTGCGGTAGAAGCATGCAGTCTCCGCTCGCTGACCATGGTCCCGATCGCACTGCGAGCCGAACACCTCTGCGGGAGCGAACGAGACAAACGCCGCACAGGCCAGTAATGATGAAGTGCCACTTGAGTTGATCCAAGCCCTCGTCGAGGTGAAAACCGCGTTGCATTAGCAGATGCGGGTCTTGAGGCATCCGTGCAAGATGCCGACAAGTCGGTTGGTGAGCTGCCGTAAGGCAGGGCCGTGATCGAGACCGCGGGCGCGTTTTGTCGTAGCGGGCGCGTGCACAGAGGGAAGCTTGCAGCGCCGAGAACGCCCGTGAGTTCAGGGCATCGTTGGGCCGATCATTGTGGACGAACCGGGCCACGACGACCTTCTTCTTTTCGGAAGCCCGGGTGATCGGACTGGTCCCGGCATAGTTGCGCGCCTTGGCGGTGACGTAGCGGTTCCGGTCGTCACCGGATTTGCCGAGCACCCGGGACCGAGTAACGATCCCATCGCCGGCTGGGACAAGATGACCTCAGCATTTTCGGTGCCGACCACAATGCACATCGATCCTCCTTGCAACGCCGTGATCTCGTGATTGAGAGTGTTCAACACGGCGACGGCGGCGCGGGTGGTGGCCGCATACGCGGTGGTGATCGCCACCGCCCGGCCCAGGTGCTCGCCGCGCTGCGCAGCCTGGATCCGATCGGCCTTGGTCTCGATGTCGCGGCGGGAGCCTTGCGCAGCACCGCGGTGATCTGACCGCGTGCCAGTCGGGCCGCGGAGGCAGGGTCGGGGCCGCACCGAGCAACTCGAGGGCATATCGACGGACGTCGAGATCGTCGAACGCCTCCAATGCGTGGCACGACATCCCATCAGCGATTCCGTTCTCCCGGCGGACGGGCAGAGGCACGATCTTTCTTCAGGTCTCGATTTCTAGGGGGCTTGAGCGCTCACCTGTCCGCCGCTACCGGCGACGAGTCTGCCGTATGGCCCCGCTGACTCTCGTAAGGGATCTCGGACCGACCAGCCCGGACCTCCGAGGCAAGGACGGATCGAGATCCAAGTCTTCTGACGCCGACGGCCTCAGGCGAAGTAACGGATCACCGACGTCGCCACGCAGGCAGGCTTCTCCACACCTTCCACCTCGATTGTCACCTCCAGTTCGACCTGTACGGCGAGGCCATTACTGACCGACGTCGCCGAAGCCAGCCGCGCGGTGCCGCGGATGCGCGAACCCACCCTGAGGGGCGATGAGAAGCGCACGCGGTTTAACCCGTAGTTCACGGTCATCGACCCGCCCTCGACTCTGTACACCTGCCGCAGCAACGGTGGTAGCAGGGACAGCGTCAGGTAGCCGTGCGCGATCGTTCCGCCAAACGGGCCTTCTGCAGCTCGTTGGGGGTCGACATGGATCCACTGATGATCTCCCGTCGCATCCGCGAAGGTGTCGACACGCTCCTGATCCACCATGAGCCAGTCGCTCGTGCCGAGCTCAGTTCCCACTGCCGGCACGAGCTCGTCGATGCTATGGAACACTCTCATGTCTGTCCTTAAGTTCGTAGTTGCAGTTACTTCGTGAGAGCTCGTTGGGCTGTGACGCGGGTGGGTCGGGTGAGGCCGACATGCTTGTTGCCGACCTTCGGGCGTGGCTTGAAACGACTGGCCGCCCGATCCATCTGCACACCTCGGGCTGATTGAGATCTGCGAATGATCGCTTGTTCAAGAATGTGCCAGCGGGGGCATCCATCGGAAACATGCTGGAACACAAGCGAAATGGGTAGTTCGATGACCGATTCGCAACTGGGGGCAGGTGTCGACGTCGGTAAAGAACACCACGGGATGTGCATCCTCGACGCATCGATTGAGGTCATGCTTTCGCGACGATTCGACAATAGCGAAGCTGCGATCACGCAGGTGAGCGCTCTCGACAACCTTGCTGTTGACCGTTCTCGTGCACGCGGCAGACGGTGCGGTATCTGTCTGACCGTTCGGTCTTGCAGGCCTCGTCGGTCTACCGCGGCGGCGAAGCCACAACCGAGGCCCGGGATGGACGTTCTCTACGCCCTCATCCGCGACAACCGCACCTGGCAGCCCGAGGCGCCGGGTGCCGCGGTTGCGGCTTGACAGGGCCATTGAGAGTCCTTTCACACATGGCCGCTCGCGGGCGCGGGCAGCCGATCGGTCAGTAAGACTTCGGCAGTCCCAGGACGTGCTCCGACACGTAGTTGAGAACCATCTCCTGACTTATTGGCGCGATCCGAAGGAGGCGCGACTCCCGGAAATAACGCTCGACGTGGTACTCCTTCGCGTATCCCATGCCTCCGAGGGTCTGGAGCGCCCGGTCCGCGGCGAAGAAACCCGCCTCACCACAGAGCCACTTGGCCATGTTGGCCACGCGTCCGCACGGCTGGCCGGCGTCGTATCGCGAGGCCGCGTTTCGAGCCATCAGCTCCGCAGCGTCCAGTCGTGTCACTGCTTCGGCGAGGGGGAACGCGATCCCCTGGTTCTGACCGATTGGCCGGTCGAACACCGTTCGATCCTTTGCGTAGCGCACGGCCTTGTCGAGGGCCGCCCGGCCAATGCCGAGGGCTTCGTGGGCGAGCAGGATCCGCTCAGGGTTCAAACCGTCTAGCAGGTAGCGGAATCCTTGGCCCTCCACACCAATGCGAGCCGATTCTGGCACCCAGAGATCGTCGATGAAGACCTCGTAGGACTGGACCGCGTTTCGTCCCAGTTTCGGGATGGCCCGAAGCTGCACCTCGTCGCATTCGATGTCGATCAGGAACAACGACATGCCATCGGTTGGGCGTTCCGGTGATCGTTCGACAGTCCGCGCGATCAGCACCATCTTCTGGGACTGTCCGGCCTTCGTAATCCAGACCTTCCGTCCATTGATCCGATAGCCATCGCCGTCCCGGCGGGCGAAGGTCGAGATCCGCGTCGTGTCCGTGCCTGCGTTGGGCTCGGTGACCCCAAAGCACACGTGGAGTGAACCGTCGACAGCGCGGGGGAGCACCTCTTGACGCAGCTCCTCACTTCCGTGCTTGACGATGGTGTTCAGTCCGAAGATCGTCAGGTGCATCGTGCTGCACCCGTTCATGCCGGCACCGGAGGCTGCGATCTCCTCGAGGAGGAGTGACGCTTCGAGCACACCCAGTCCGCCCCCGCCGTATTCCTCAGGGATGGCGATCCCAAGCCAGCCGGCATCGGCGAACGCCCGATAGAAGTCCCAGGGAAACTCTTTCGATTCGTCGCAGTCCGACCAATACTCGTCGGTGAACCGCCGGGCGAGGTCTCGGACGGCGAGCTTGAGATCAAGCTGGTCCGCGGTCAGGTCGAAGTTCATGGATTATTCCGATCGTTCGAGGTGCCGCCTATCGCAGCACGCCACCGATGTCCGAGAGTCGGACCTGTCCCGACAGGAGGTTCTTCGCGATTGTCCGCCGCTGGATCTCGTCAGTTCCCTCATAGATCCGCATGACGCGGAGCTCGCGGTACCAACGCTCGATCGGCAGCTCCTTTGTGTATCCCATGCCGCCATGGATCTGCATGACCCGATCAGCCACCTCGTTGGCGATAGTCGAGCCATGAAGCTTGGCGACCGACGACGCGTGGCGACCGTCGATCCCATTTTCCTCACGCCACGCGGCGTACAAGGTCAACCACTTCGCTGACTCAATCTCGACATGGGAATCTGCGATCATCCACTGGATCGCCTGATACTCGGCAATCGGTTGACCGAACGTGCGGCGCGTGTTGGCGTAGCTGACAGCCATCTCCAGCATGCGCTCCGAAGCGCCGACTGCGCGGGCGGGGATGACCCACCGGCCACGCCCGATCCACTGCATGGCGAGCTCGAACCCGCGGCCCACCGATCCCAGGACGTTGCGGCTGGGCACTCGGACGGCGTCGAACGATAGACCCGCCGCGTTCATGTCGCCCATCGTCGGGATGGGGTGAGAGGTCCAGCCGTGCGACCGGTCGACCAAGAAACAGGTCACGCCGGCTTGAGCTGTCGCGGTCTCTGGGGTGTTAGCGAAGACGATGGCGAAGTCCGCCCGGTGACCGTTCGTGATGAACGTCTTTTCGCCGTGGATGACCCAGTCGTCACCGTCCGGGACTGCACGGGCTCTGATCCTTCGGGCGTCAGAACCGGCGTCAGGCTCGCTCAACGCGAAGCACGATCGGCGCTCGCCCTCGATTGTGGGGACGAGGTACTCGGCCTTCTGGTCGTCGGTGCCCTCGAACAGGATATTGTCAGCCGATCCGCCGAACCGAAATGGTACGAAGGTCCGTCCGTTCTCCATAGTGACGATCGCGGTCATCACCGGTCCGAGGTCGGCTCCGCCGTACTCCGCGGGCGTGGCGATGCCCCAGAAGCCCGAACGCCGCGCCTTCAGCTGCAGGTCCCTGATCTGCTCGTCCTCCATGCCTGGACGGCCGGCACGTTCGTTGCTGAGAACCTGCGGCTCGTGAGGGATGATCTCTTTCTCGAGGAACGCACGGACAGAGTCCCTCATGGCGCGCTGCTCGTCACTGAGCGCGAAATTCAGCATGGCGAAGTCTCCTGATAGCAGAACGTGTGGTGATGGGGGAATGGTTCAGCGGTGGATACGCCGTTGGAGGAAGTCGCTCAGGACGGTGTCGAACACTGAGTTGTCATCGCCAGCGACCATGTGGTGGGCGTCGGCGATCTCGACGTACTCGGTGTGGGGCACGACGCGCAAGAATCTCCTGACGTCCTCCCGATCGAGGACATCCGACTTTCCTCCCCGGATCAGCATGGTCGGGATGCGCAGCGTGGCTGCCGCAGCACCGAGGCGTGCCGGATCGATCAGCCGGTCGCGATGCACCGGCTGATCGAAGGCAGACGACAGGAAGGCTGGGTCCCAGTGCCAGTGCCAGCGATTGCCTCGCTGGCGAAGATTCTTACGCAGCCCTTCGGAGTTCCGAGGACGGGGTCGGTGGGGAAGGTAGGCGGCCACGGCGTCGGCGGCCTCGTCCAAGGACGCGAAACCCCCAGCGTGAGAGGTCATGAAGTCGCGGATCCGATCAGCACCGCTCGACTGGACGAATGGTGAGACGTCGACTAGCACCAGCCCCCGCGCCGAGAGTGGCCGCTGACCCAGACTGGCGAGTGCTGCGGCACCTCCAAGGGACGCACCCACCAATACGGGTGGTGACGTCAAGGAGTCGACGATCGCATCGATGTCCGCCGCGAAATGATCAAGACCATAGGACCGCGATGCCGACCATCGACTGCTGCCGTGGCCACGTAGATCGACATTCAAGGTTGACCAGCTGTCGGAGCACAGCCGGGTGGCAGACACATCCCACGAGTGACGTGTCTGACCGCCCCCATGAAGGAACACGATCGTCGGGTCGTCCACGGAGCCGCGACGGTCACCTTCGAGCACGACATCACCGGAGGCCACGCCGACCCGGATCGGCGCGGCTGACGTGGGCGAGGTCATCGCGATGCGGGCGCGGTCGAGGTTGAGGGGGGCATCCGGTTACGCACGGGGGCCGCCGGCGACGTAGATGACCTGTCCGGTGACGTAGGACGCATCCTCGCTGACGAGGAACGCGATGACGTTCGCGACGTCCTCGGGACGGCCGGTACGCCCGAGCGGAATCTGCGAGACGATTTGGGCTTTGTAATCCTCGAACGACATCCCGACCCGCGCCGCGGTCGCCTCGGTCATGGCCGTGTCGACGAAGCCGGGCGCCACGGCATTGACGTTGATATTGAATTTGCCCAGCTCGGTCGCCAGGGTCTTGGCCATACCCTGCAGGCCTGCCTTCGCGGTGGAGTAGTTGGTCTGTCCTCGCTTGCCCAGAGCCGACGTGCTGCTGAGAAAAACCATCTTCCCGCGCTTGTTCGGGACCATATGCGCTTGCGCTGCGCGTGCCACGTGGAATGAACCCTTGAGGTGGATGTCGATCACGAGGTTCCAGTCCTCGTCGGTCATCTTGTGAAGCAGGTTGTCGCGAGTGACACCCGCATTGCTAACGACGATGTCCAGACCGCCCAGCTCTTCGACGGTCTTCTCGACAGCCGCCAGCACGGCACCGTCGTCCGACACGTCGCACGCGACCCCGATGGCTGAGCCGCCTGCTTCCTCGATGGCCCGCACCGTCGCCTTCGTAGCAGCCTCCTCGAGGTCAACGACGGCGATCTTCGCTCCGTCACGCGCAAGGCGAAGCGCGGTGACCGCACCGATCCCCTGCGCCGCACCGGTGATGAAAGCAACAGATCCTTCGAGTCCACTCATGGCAAGTTCTCCTTCGTTTCGTCCAGGTGCCCCGTCCGGGCATCCAGGGATTGCATCCACGGCGCCTGGCCGTCGTAGTCACGCAACAGATGGCGGCTGATCACCATGCGGTGGACCTCGTCCGCGCCATCGAGGATCCTGCCGAAGCGGGCCTCTCGATACATCCGGTCGAGCGGCAGGTCTGAGGTGACGCCAGCGGCACCAAAGACCTGGATCGCCCGGTCGACCACGTTGTGGAACATGTGGGCTGCGGCGACCTTCGCCATCGAGATCTCGACGCGGGCCTTTGCTCCTGTATCGAGGACCCGCGCGGCGTCGAGGACGAGCAGTCGTGCGGACTGGAGCTCGATCGCCGACTCAGCGATGTGGCGCTGCACCTCACCTTTGTCGGCCAGCAGGCTCCCGTGCGCGAATCTCGTCTGAGCGCGCTCGCACATGAGCTCGAAGGCGCGCTCGGCCTGACCGAGCCACCGCATGCAGTGGAAGATTCGTCCCGGGCCCAGCCGAGCCTGGGCGATCCGTAGACCGTGCCCCGTCTCTCCCACGACGTTCTCGTGGGGGACTCGCACGCCGTCTAGCAAGATCTCGCTGTGACCCCCGGAAGTCTTTCCCATGGTCTCCAGCACGCGGACGACGGTGTATCCGGGCGTATCCGTTGGTACCAGGATCGCGCTGAACTCGGGCGTGTCTGCGGTGCCCCCGGTCCGACAGAAGACGGTGGTGAAGGCGGCTCGGTTGGCGTGGGTCGTGAACCACTTGCGTCCACTGATGATCCAGTCGTCGCCGTCACGCACTGCACTTGTCTGCATCAGCCTCGGGTCCGACCCCGCCACGTCGGGCTCGGTCAAACCTACTGAGGGATGGATTTCTCCCGCGACCAGGGGTGGTAACCAACGATCCCGTAGCTCGGGGTTGGCGAAACGTTGCAGCATCAGGGCGTCCTGAAGTGTGGCGGTCCCGAAGACTCGCTGCCCCCAGTCCGAACGACCAATCGTTTCATTGAGCCGCGCGTACGGCAGAAAGTCGAGTCCACCGCCCCCTATCTCCGCCGGGTGACCCAGGGCCCAGAGCCCCTCGGCCTTGGCCTTCGCCTGCAGATCGTGTAACAGCGGAGATCGATGCCAACTTGCATCGAGTCTATTGAGCTCTGGCTCGGCCGGAATGAGATGGTCGTCGACGAACGCGCGGAGTCGGGACCTCAGCTCGGCCTCGGGCAACGTCACGGCGCTCATCGCTCCTGCCAATCGTAATACTGCTCGGTCCACTGCCGGACCTCGGCGAAGGCGCGAGCCTCCTCGCGGGCGTACGCAGGCTTGTCGCTGTACCTCAGGTGGTCCCAGATCTGCCAGTCCCGCTCGTAGACCTCGCGGTGCGAGGCACGGAGCATCGCGGCCGCCCGTCCACTCGGGACGTCCTCATCCCCCTCCTCGCGAGGGATCCAAGCCGTCATGCGCAGTTCCGCCCGACCGGGACTTGTCGGCGTGGTGCAGATCGTCGTGACCTCACCAAGTCCACCCTTCTCGTGCGACGTCTCCTCTCCAGGGAACTCGAACCGATGCCGGGAGATCACAATGCCGACGCCCCATGCCTTGACCTCGACGTGCTGAGTGACTGTGCCGCGCTTCGTCTTCAGTTTCGCCCGCGTAAGGGAGGTGAAGCAGTGGCCGTCCGGCCCGTAGTCGTCAATCTGCGGGTACTCGCTCCACTTGTGCACGTGCACGAAGTGTGCGGCGTCGACCTGGTTCTCGACGACGTACTGCGGGTGGCCGTTCATCTCCTCGACCCGGGACAGGTGTGGCCAGATCGGGTAGTACTCGGGATGTCCGTGTTCGGCGATCGCCGGCATCGGGTCCGCCCATGTGGGCTCGCCGCCTGACGGGTGGTACCACGCGAAGATCAGACCGCTGACGATCTTCACCGGCAGAGTGCCCAACCGTCGGCTCGGGTTGACCCGCTTGCTGTACGGAATGTCGACGACTTTGCCCGACTCGTTCCACTTCCACCCGTGGTACGGACACACGACGCACCCGTCCTCGACGACTCCGCCATACCCGAGATGAGCGCCCATATGGCCGCAGTACGCCGTCATCATGTGGATCTCACCGTCCTCCTTGCGGAAGAGGATGTAGTCCTCTCCGAAGGCGACGACCGGCTTGATGCCACCTGGCTCGATCTCGTCGGCCCAGCCGACCTGATACCACCCCATCGGGATGTCGACCGCGACCCGTCCGCGGTCGAGGGGTGCTGTTTCGTTGCTGACAATTGCGCTAGTCACGTCTTACCTCCGAGGTTGATTCGCGTCCCGATCACGCATCGCGCGATGAGCGAAGGACGGGGTTGTGCTGGCCGATCGTCGGTGCGGCACCGGACCGGCCGGGGCGGAGTCCGTCGAGGCTGGCTGGGAAGGCGATGTGGGTAACGTCGTCGTGGTCCGTCCACGTCATATCCCGATGGGCAAACAGAGGGTCCGACCGCGCCTCGTCGATCGTGTTCACCGACGACACGCAGACATCCGCCGCCGCCAGCCGCCGCAGCCAGTGGTCCCGGTCCTGCTGGGCGAAGATCTCCTGCAGCTCCGCCCGCACGTCGAGCGCGCGCTGTCCTTCTGCGAGGCGGTCCCTTTCAAGATCGGGACGACCAATCTCGTCGATGAAACACTTCCAAAAGTGGGGTTCGACGCAACCGAGACTGAGATACCGCCCGTCTGCAGTGCTGTAGGTGCCGTAACAGGGGCACTCCGCATACAGCAGCGACGGCCACGGCAGGCCCTGAAGCCGGGGATCAACGTCCGGGTCGATGCGATCATCGGCGTTCCAGGCACGAGCCGCCGACAGCGTGTTCATTGATAGGCAGACGTCCGCCATCCCGAGGTCGATGTGCGTGCCGCGACCGGTCGCTCTTTGTTGGACGACGGCTGCGGACACCAGGAAGCCCGCCATCATGCCTGCAGCCATGTCGGCCACGGGCACAGGAAAGACCTGCGGCGCGCGTCCGGGCGCAACTTGGATGCCCCCAGCCACGGACCAGTAGTTGAGGTCGTGACCCGGAACACCGCAACCGTCGCCGGTCTGGCCGTAACCCGAAACGGAGCACAGGATGATCGCCGGGTTGACCCCGCTGAGGATGGCGTGGTCGAGTCCAAGCTGGGACATGACACCCGGACGGAAGCTCTCGACCACGACATCGGCCGACTTGACTAATCCGAGGAAGCTTTCACGCTCGTCGAGCGCTCCCAAATCCAGCTCGATGCTGCCCTTGTCTCGATTCGACATCGCGAACTCGGCCCGCATCGCTCGCCCGTACTCCCCCCCGGGTGGCTCCACCTTGAGGACCGAGGCTCCCAGGTCAGCCAGCATCTGAGTCCCGTAGGCGACGGGGAGCAGACGCGTGCAGTCGAGGACTCGCACGCCGGCGAGTGGTCCGCTCTGCTTGAGCGCGAGAGGCCAGGTGCCGTCGTCGCTCGCCGGGCTCACGGTGCCACCAACTCACTGATGAGATGGGGTAATCCATCACGATCACGAATCCCGACGATGACACCGACGTTTGCGAAGTCGGCCGTGACGTCGACGTCGAGCAAACGGGTGTACAGCCGCGGGCCCTCGTCGAGCTGCACCTCGGCAATGACGAAGGGCACCTCGGGGATGAAGTTCCGATCGAACGGGAAGTAGGCGACGATCCACGAGTAGACAACACCCCGGCCATTCACCTCGCGCTGGCTGAGATGGTCCGGACTTCCACAGGAGGGACAGCCTGGCGCCGGAGGGAAGAAGTACCGGTCGCACCTTTCACAGTGGGGCACGGTCAGGCGCCCCTGGTTCAGGTTCTGCCAGTAGGCAGCGGTCTCGGGAAACTCGTCGTTCATCCCGTTCAGCGTGCTGGTCATGCCTTCTCCTACCTGTCGCTCGTCAGGACCATGGCGGAACCGCTAGAGGACCCGCCGGAGCAGACGACGCCCACCTCGGCATCAACGACTTGCCTCTCGCCACCCAGTCCCTGCATCTGCCAGACGGCCTCTGCCACCGTGTTCATCCCGTGCAGGTACCCCTCACTGAGAAGACCCCCGTTGGTGTTGATCGGGAGCGTGCCGCCCGGTGACGTGGCCCCGGAGGCGAACAATGCCCCTGCAGCACCACGTTCAGCGAGACCGAGGCCCTCAACGTTCTGCAGCAGGGCACCTGTGAAGCAGTCATAGAGCTGGGCATGGTCAACGTCCTGGGGACCCACGCCGGACTGCTTCCAGAGTCGATCGGCGAGATACGACGAGAAGTTCCGGGAGGTATCGTCGTTGAGACGACCTCCCATGTCGAGGTCGAATCCGTGAGAGGCCCACGCCGCACCAGCGATGACTGCGGGCTTCAACCGCAGGTCCCGCGCCCGCTCGGTCGAGGTGACGATGACCGCAGCTGCTCCGTCCATCTCTCGCGTGCAGTCCAGGACTCGGAAGGGGGCAGCGACGTAGGGTGACTCGAAGTAGTCCTCGAGGGTCAGCGGATCACGAAACTGTGCCCGGTCGTTGAGCTGAGCCCATCGGCGGGCGGCCACCGCGACGGCTCCGAGATCGGCCTCGGTGGCGCCGGTCTCGATCATGTAGCGGCGAGTCCACATAGCGATGTACTGCGGGTAGGCCGTGTACCCCAGGGAGTAGCGGTACTCGGAGCTGGCCGATGGCGGCGTCATCCGACCGATAAGCTTGCCCGACTTGCCGTTGAGTGCGCGGAAGACGACGACAGTGTTGGCCATACCGGCGGATACCGCCATGGCCGCATGAGCCACCATGTGGCACGCCGACTGGCCTCCCTGCCCGAAGTCCATGACGTAGGACAAGTCCCCGGCGCCGATTGCCGTGCCAACTGACTCTGACCATACTGAGTCGTCGTAGATGCTGTAGCTGACGATGCCGTCAACGTCGGACGGTTGAAGTCCCGCCGCGGTCAACGCTGCCCTGGTCGCCTCGGCCGCCTGGTCGAGTACGCTTCGATTAGACCTTGTCGTCAAGGCCGTCATTCCCGCCGCCGCTATCGAGGCGACGCCGCTGAGTCCGGTCATGAGGTGGAATACCTTTCGTTCGTGGACAGCCGGGTCCGCGTGAGCTCGATAGCCGCGGCTACATCCAAATCGAGGGCGCCGGCCGATGCCTCGTTCGCAGAAGGCTCGAGGCCGTCGCGGGAGAGCACTGTGAAAGCACGCGAAGCCCAGCTCGGAGCACCGTGCACCGATCGGCGCAACGTCGTGAGAATGCTGCTGTCGGTCGCGTCGTCGAACACAATCGCTGCACCGTGGGACTCGAAAGCCCGTACAGCCACGACGGGCCCGGCCGGTGTACGGAGATCGTTGGCATCGACCAGGAAAGGCCGCAGTCCGACCTCCTGGAGTGCGGAGCAGAGAGTGGCCGCGGCGTTGCCCGACTCTCGTCCGCCCATAACTAACACGGTCCGGGACGGCGCCTCCACCCTGGCATGGAGGCTCGGGCCTAGGTGGACGATCCGGTGGTCGGTCGCAACCGACGGCGCGTCCGATCCCCAGAAAACCGTCCCTCCCGTCCTTGCTCCGGTCAGATCGACATCTGTGATGACCGTGTCGATCAGGACCGATCCAAGGAGGGACGTTCCGCGCAGCGATCCGCCACTGATTCGCGTTGATCGGAAGTCCACACCGCAGAGGTCGGCCTCGTCGAAGCTCGCGTGCGACACATCGCTCTGAGCGAAGTTCGCGCCTGTGAAGACGCCACCCGTAGCGTCGACTCGGTCGAACCGAGCACCGAAGAATGAAGCTCCAGGGAGATGCGCCTCGGTCATTACCGCGCCTGAGAGGTCAGCGTGGTCGAACCACACCGACGCGCCGTTGCCCTGGCGAAAGGTGGACTCGGTAAGCCAAATGGATCGCCACCCTACCCGCGCACGCGTTAGGTCGGCTCCACGCAGGTCACACGACTCCCATCGAGAGTCCTCAAGATTCGCTCCCTGCAGGCTGACGCAGGCGAGTGATGCCCCGGACAGGTCTGACCCCCGGAGATCGGCGGCATCGAGCGTGGCACCGTCGAGCCGGTTGCGTGACCACATGCCGAGGACGTCCCGCACGTCGGCGCCGGTGAGGTCGGCGCCCGACAGGTCCACCTCAACGAGACGTGCGCCCCGTAGTCGGGCGCCCCGGAGGTCGGCGCCCGAGAGGTTGACCTGATAGAGGTCGGCGAACTCGAGATTCTTGACCTGACCCTGCGTGATCACGCGTACGCCGCAGGATCTCGTGACAGCGCACCGCTTGAGACCAGGTGCTCGACCTCGTCGGACCCAAGCGTGAGCCAGTCGGCCAGGACGGCCTCATTATGCTCACCGCGACGCACGGCGGGGCCCGCCACACCTGAGTCTGCTGAGGAGAATCGGTACGGCGACTGGATCACGCGGCGTGTGCCTCCAGCACCGTCCGCAATTTCGCCGACCATGCCTCGGTCTGACAGCCGCTGGGGGGAGAAGGCGGACTCGACCGATCGAATCTCAGCCCATGCGATGTTGGCCGCTTCAAGATTGGCGATGAGGGCATCCCTCGACCCGTGCTTGAGGATCCACGCCCCCACGGCGGTACGCCGCACGCTGATCTTCTCGGCGAGATTCATGTTCGGCGACGCCGGGTCGTCAAGGTCAAACGTGCGCTTCAGCTGGTTCCAGGTGTTGCGAAAGACGCTCCCCAACATAAGAGATCCGCCCGGCGCGTCCCATACTTCTCCTCCGAGCACGGTCACTGGGGCGTCGTCGAGCACGAAGTGGGCATGGTCGTCGGTCGCCAACATGGCGTCCATCAGGTTGATGTCGACGCGCTGACCTTGGCCGGTTCGTGTTCGCATGGTCAACGCAGCCAGAACAGCGATAGCGCCATGGAGGCCGGCCGTGTAGTCGGCGACCGACGTGGTCAGGTCCGTGACGCGACCGCCTGAGTGCTCCGCTTGGCGGGCGACGAGGCCGGCCTCGGCGTGGATGATCGGCGCGTACACGGCTCGCGACGCTTCGTCGCCGGATCTGCCGAATCCGGAGATCGACAGCATGATGAGGCCCGGATGCTCAGACGAGAGCCGGTCATACCCGAGACCGAGCCGGGCCAGAACTCCTGGCCTGAAGTTCTCGATCAGCACATCGGCGCGCGAGGCGAGTGACCGGGCCGTCTCCACCGCTTCAGGCGTACGCAGGTCGAGGCTGATGTTCCGCTTGCCCGCGTTGTACTGCGCGAAGAACCCTGAAGTCCCGTTGCGCTGTTCACCGAAGAGTCGGGTGGAGTCGCCGCGCGGCGACTCCAGCTTCACGACGTCAGCTCCGAGATCGGCCATCATGCGTGCCGCGTACGGGCCGGCTACGGCGTGGGACAGGTCCAGGACGCGAATTCCTTGCAGCGGCTTTTCCACATTCGCAGCCTAGGGCAACCGATCCGAAAATACAACCAATTGCTTGGTTGTATTCGCCGCATCGGAGAAGGCGAATCCCCTTGTTTTGCGCTGCCCCCAGGAGTCGGACTGAGAAATCAGTTCCGACTTCCGGGGAGTAGTCGCATGGATATGCGTAGTTCGTTGTCGTCGGAACGGCGTGAACTGGCGGTAGCCTCTGCTCCGAGCAGGGCTTCGGTGACCAAACGGTCGCGACGATGCTTGGAGTGTCTCCGCGCTGGCCGGTAGAGCAGCTGTATCAGCGTTGGCGGATTCGTGGCAGAGGTGCGCTGGTGGAGAACGAGTGAAGCCGTCGTACTCGGTTGAACTCAAGCGCGACCTGGTGGAGCGGTTCTTCACGGGCAGAGTGCGCCGTCGCTGGCCCAGGAGGCTGATCTTTCCTCACCCCAGCTGTTGACGACGTGGGTGCGGGTATACCGCCGTGAGGGCGTCGACGGGCTGCGGGTCTAGCCGCGGGGTCGGTCCCGCACCCGGATGTCGATCAGATGAGCGAGTTGGAGAAGTTGCGTCGCGAGAACGAGTGGTTGCGGTGATGGCGCTCGCTGAAAATGCTCAGTTCTGCTTACCGAAAGTGCTCACCCGTGTGGCTCCGCCAATGAGGGCGGGTCTCCCTCGATGCTGGTGGTCTCTGACCACACACCAGCGATTCGAGGGAGACCCGCAATCTCATGCTGACATGGGAGGAAGACGTGGAAGTACACGCACTGCACAAGCAGGGCTGGACGATCTCGGCGATCGCCCGCCACACCGGACGCAACCGCCGCACCATCCGTAACTACATCAACGGTGTCACCACCCCCGGTACCCGTAAACCCGCACGTGAGGACCCGTTCGAGCCGTTCGTCGAGTACGTCACCTACCGGCTGGGGGAGGACCCGCACCTGTGGGCCCGCACCCTGTGCGACGAGCTCGAGGACCTCGGCTACCGGTTGTCGTATCCGACGCTGACCCGGCAGATCCGTGACCGCAAACTCCGCCCGGTGTGCGAGGCCTGCGCGAACGCCACCGACCGGGCGAACGCGATCATCGACCATCCGCCCGGCGAGGAAACACAGTGGGACTGGGTCGATCTGCCGAATCCACCCACCTCCTGGGGATGGGGCGCGATGGCGCACCTACTGGTCGGCTCCCTGGCGCATTCGGGGCGCTGGCGCGGGATCCTGGCACCGGCGATGACCCAACCGCACCTCGTCGACGGCCTCGACCGGGTCAGCCGCCGGCTCGGCGGCGTGACGAGGAAGTGGCGGTTCGATCGGATGGCCACCGTCTGCCACCCCGAGTCGGGCCGAGTGACCGCGAGCTTCGCCGGCGTCGCGAAGCACTACGGCGTCTCGGTGGCGATCTGCCCACCCAAAGCCGGGAACCGCAAAGGTGTCGTCGAGAAGGCCAACCACACTGCCGCGCAACGATGGTGGCGCACCCTGCCCGACGACGTCACCGTCGAACAGGCCCAACAACGCGTGGACGAGTTCTGCCGGCTGCGGGGCGACACCCGAATGCGGGCCACCGCCAACGGCAAGGCCTCGGTGGCGACCGTGGCGGCCGCCGAACCGTTGACCGCGCTGCCGGCCACGCCGTATCCGGCGATCCTCACCGAACCCCGGACCGCATCCCGGCAAGCGCTGGTGTCCTACCGCGGCAACCGGTACTCGGTGCCCCCGGAGTTGGCGTCGGCGCAGGTCACCGTCACCCAAGTCCTCGGATCGGAGGTGATCGACATCGTCACCACCGCGCAGATCACCATCGCCCGCCACCGCCTCGCCCCGGACGGCGCCGGGGCGATCGTCCGCGATCACGGTCATGTCTACGCGCTCGAGCAAGCGGCCATGGCCGCCGCCGGGTCCGCCGGGCGCCCACACCGCCGGAAGGAGCGGATCCCACCCGGACCCGCCGCGATCGCCGCCGCGGACGTGTTGCGCCGCACCACCACCAGAACCGTCCACCACAACATCGAGTGCGGTCGAACCCTCAGCTGCAACGGCCTCGACGGTCATCGACCTGTCCACCTACGAGCGGGCCGCCCGCGGAAGGAACACCCTCGCATGACCACCACCCCGATCCCCGATGCGGTGCCGGCGCCGAACACCGCCGAGGCGGCCAGCCTCTACCAACGCCTGCGCGGACACCTGGCGGCGCTCAAACTCCACGACGCCGCCGAAGCCCTGCCGGGCGTCCTCGACCGCGCGCAACAGACCAACCTGTCGATGACCGCCACCCTCGAGGAGTTGCTCTCGATCGAGGTCGAGGCCACCGAGGCCCGCCGACTCGCCGGACGACTGCCGTTCGCGTGCCTGCCGACACCGGCGTCGCTCGAGGACTTCGATTTCGACGCCGCCGCGGGCCTCGACCGGAAGCTGATCGCCGAGCTCGGGACCTGCCGCTACCTCGAAACCGCGACGAACCTGCTGCTCATCGGCCCGCCGGGGGTCGGCAAGACACACCTCGCGGTCGGGCTCGCGCGGGCCGCGGTGCACGCCGGCTACCGCACCTATTTCACCACCGCCGCCGACCTCGCCGCCCGCTGCCACCGGGCCGCGATCGAGGGCCGGTGGGCGACGACGATGCGGTTCTTCGCCGGCCCCACCCTGCTGGTCGTCGACGAACTGGGCTATCTCCCGTTGCCGGGCGAGGCGGCGTCGGCGCTGTTTCAGGTTGTCACGCAACGGTATCTGAAGACCTCGATCATCATGACGACAAACCGCAGTGTCGGCGAGTGGGGTCAGGTCCTCGGTGACACCACCGTCGCCGCGGCCATGCTCGATCGGCTCCTGCACCGGTCCGTGGTGCTCAATCTGGACGGGGACTCCTACCGCCTTCGGGATCATCACGCCCGCCGAAAACCTCCGCAAAGCCACCACCACACCCCGCCAACCGCTACAGTAATCACCGCTCACAGGTGGGCACTTTCACCGAGCAAATCTGAGCACTTTCGCCGAGCGTCGTCAGCGGACGGAGAATACGTACCTGGGTAAACCGCGGATCTTGATGAGGCAGCGCCGACAGTCCTGAAGGTTCGGGCTGTCCTCTCCCTCAAGGCAGATCGCCGTCTCGACGATCTACTCGCCGCGGCCGGGCTGGCACGGTCGCCGTACTTCTATCTCCAAGCCAGGCTCGCCGACTCCGATCCGTGGGCGGAGGTCGAGGCTGCGATCAGCGAGATCTGCCACGTCAACGAGGCACGTTACGGTGCCGACGGGTGCACCGCGGATTGGTCAAGGCCGGCCGGCAGGTGGCCAATAAACCGTCCTGAAACTGATGCACCGGCTCGGTTTGGTCTGCCGGATCCGCCCTTGGCGCTACGTGTCCTATCGTGGCCGGACAGGTCAGATCGCCGACAACTTGCTGGGCCGTTACTGCCGACGCGATCAACCAGAATGGGTCACCGATGTCACCGAGTTCCGGGTCGGCGAGAACAAGCTGTATCTGTCACCGGTAATGATTTGTTCAACCGCGCGATCATCGCCTACTCGATCGGCCGCTCGCCGAATGTTGACCTGACCACGCCTCGCTGCGTGCCGCGATCGCCACCGTCGAACCCGACCAGCACCCGCTGGTGAACTCCGGCCAAGGCTTCCAAGACCAGCACGGGAGATGGGGGAGGGCACTCGCCAAAGCTGGTGCGTAACAATCGATGTCCGCAAGGAGAACTGCCTGTTAACCGGCTAATGCACCGGATCGTTACCCATGAATCGACACGCCGTGATCGAAGCCTTCTTCGGACACCTAGAGTAAGGGTGCTTCCACCAGGTGTCCTACCTCGACATCGACGCCCTCGATGCGGCGCTCCACGATTACAACCACGACCGCACCTCGGAAAGACTCGAGGGCCTGAGTCCGGTGCAATACCGGGCTCAGGCCCTCGTGTTACCAGTCCAACTTACGGAGACCAGTCCATTTGCGAGGGAATCGATGACTGGTGGGACGAGCGTGAGGTAGATTTACTCAGCGCACGAGGAGACCGGAGAAGAAGAGCCGAGTCTGAAGCTCGACGAGGCGATCGAGCTTGCGGCGCGATCTGTTTCCGTCCGAAACCGCTGCGTCAAAAATGGCACTCCGGATGCTTCGGTACACCAGCACGGGGTCGAGCTCGGCATCGAAGACTCCGGCCTCACCGCCGCGCCTAAGCAGCTCGACCCACTTGGCCTCCGCGCGCTTAAGGCCCTGTCGGACGAACGGGAACTGTGTCGTGAAGTAGTGCCAGTCTTTCTGCAGGATCTGCACGATCCTCAACTGCTCCGAAGCGAGCACCATGGTCACCCTGATTAGGTCGACCAACGCCGACTCGATGTCACCATCCGGTACGATCGCGTCGTAACGTCGGTCGAGCTCGTCGAAGTAGCGGTGCAGGAGCTCCTCGACGATCGATTCCTTGGTGTCGAAGTGGTAGTAGAGACTTCCGTTCAAGATCCCCGCGTGCGCGGCGATATCGCGGATGCGCGCCTGGGAATATCCAATCTCCGCGAACGTCTCGGCCGCCGCCTTAAGCAGCTCCTCGCGACGCTTCGACGAATCAGGTTGGCTCTTCACACGTACCGTCGGTCGTGCCTTACCCCGCGCCGCCATGTCGGTCACCCTCTCAGCCATCAGAATCTGAAATTCTAGCAAGCATTTGGTCTGCTCTCGGTTAGCGTCCTGAGAACGTGGCCGGTCGCCGTTCGTAGAATGCAGCCTTGCCTTCCAAGAAGTCGGCGCTCGCCAGCAACGGCACCTGAGCCGCCTGCTCCGCGGCCAGAGCCTCGTTGAGGCTAACCGGAAGAGGCAGTAGAAGTCGTTTGATCGCGGCGAGTGCGAGCGGCGCTTTGCCGGCCAGGCGGCCGGCCAGGTCCGTCGCGGCCTTCCGCGCCGCGCCGTCGTCAGCGAGCCGATCGGCGATCCCCGTGCTCACAGCGGATTCCCCATCGATGCGTTCGCCCAACATCAGGATTTCGGCGGCTTTGCCGACTCCGACCCTGCGAGGAAGCAGCCAGGAAAGACCTGCATCGGGGCCAAGTCCCACATGGACGAAGGAAGCGACGAAGGTGGAAGACCGCGCTGCGACGACCTGATCGCACGCCAGGGCGATCGACATTCCGGCACCTGCCGCCGGGCCTTCTACTGCGGCGACGACCGGCACCCGCAAATCGGCGATGGACCGAATCAGGTCGGCCATGAGATTAAGTCGGCCCCGCGAGTCGGTGAGTGAGCTGGGCGGCATGTTCGATAGGTCTCCACCCGCAGAGAACGCGCCACCGCTGCCGGTGAGGACAACGGCCATACAGGTGGGATCGACAGCGATGTCGTCAAAAGCGGCAAGCAGCGCAAGTCGCATATCTCCGCTGAGAGCATTGCGGCGCTCCGGATCGTTCAACTCGAGCACACGGACAGCGCCGACGTTTTCGACGACGACCAAATTACGCGAAGACGACATGTTGCTCCTTGACCGAATGCTTGGTTGTATTGTGAATACAATACACGTTTCGTCCGAACCGCAGCTGGGGCGCGACGCGCTCCACGAACATCACGAGGTCACATGAGCAGCACAACCCTCCCTGGACTCGACCTGACCGACCTGTCACGCCACCTGCGCACTGTCGCCTCATGGCCCGACGGTGACATCCGCGCACGGCTCATCGCGGGGGGTCGCTCGAACCTCACGTACCTGCTGGAGGTCGATGACCGACGATTCGTCCTCCGCCGACCCCCACTGGGCCACATTCTCTCGACGGCGCACGATATGGCTCGCGAACACCGCGTACTCACCAGCCTCAGGGACACCGATGTCCCGATACCGGACACGATTCACCTGTGCACCGATGAGCTGGTCATCGGCGCACCGTTCTACGTGATGGACTACGTCCCGGGTCGTGTCTTCCAGACTGCGCGCGACCTCGCGGACCTCGGTTCCGAGTCGACACGCGCGCTGGTTCTCGAGCTCGTCCGGATGCTGGCTCGGCTCCACGCTGTCCCAATCGAGGGTCCCGGCCTGCGCGAGCTAGGCCGGCCCGAAGGTTTCCTTCGCCGCCAGGTCGACCGTTGGCAGCGTCAGCTCGAAGCTTCCGCAACCCGAGATCTGGCCGGAGCCGCGGACCTCACGCTGGCACTGCGGGACCGGGTTCCGGAACCCGATGCGGCGACCCTGCTGCACGGGGACTATCGCCTCGACAACGTTCTCGTCGAGGACGGTCGGATCACCGCCGTGCTGGACTGGGAGATGGCAACGCTCGGTGACCCCCTCACCGACCTGGCACTGCTGGTGTCGCGCAATCACGACGTGTGTGGCGAGGACGGAATGATGTTTGACACGAGTCTCGCCCCCGGGTTTCCGGCCTCGACGGAGATGATCGAGGAGTACGCGCGAGCTTCCTGCAGAGACGTGTCCAGGCTGCCCTGGTTTATCGCGCTCGCGCACTTCAAGCGAGCAGCCATCCTTGAGGGTCTGCATCACCGCCACGTCCAGGGGCTGACCGTCGGGGACGGATTCGAGCACGCAGGAGACCTGGTGCTCCCTGCCATACGCGCGGGCCTGGAGTCAATCGAGAACGCGTGACGTTCGTGCCGTGCCGCCGCGCCACTGCGACGGCACAGCACGTGCTTAACTCAGGCGCTCGAGCACCAGGGCCATGCCCTGACCGCCACCGACGCACATCGACTCGACACCGATCTCGGCGTCCCGCGTCTGCAGGCCGTTGATCAGGGTTCCCATCAGTCGGGCTCCGGTCGACCCGAATGGGTGCCCGAGGGCGATCGCCCCGCCGTGAACGTTCAGACGCTCAGGATCGAAGCCGATCTCGCGAGAGCTCGCCACGACCTGGGCTGCGAATGCCTCGTTGATCTCCCACAGATCGACGTCATCGACGGACAAGCCCGCGAGCTTCAGGGCACGGCGTGAGGCCTCGACCGGACCAAGGCCCATGATCTCGGGCGACAGACCGGAGACACCGGTAGAGACGATGCGGGCCAGTGGGATGATCCCAAGCTCCTTCGCGCGCGTGTCGCTCATGATGACCGTCGCCGCCGCACCGTCGTTCAGGGGGCAGCTGTTCCCAGCCGTCACCGTCCCGTCCCTGCGGAAGACCGGCTTCAGCGCGGAGACCCCCTCCAACGTCACACCATTGCGCGGACAATCGTCCCGAGTGACTAGGTTGCCGTCCGGAGTTCGAATCGGCACAATTTCGCGAGCGAAGAAGCCTGCCTCGATGGCATCCTGAGCCAGTCGCTGGCTGCGGACCGCGAACTCGTCCTGGTCCTCGCGACTGATGTTCTTGTAACGTGCGACGTTTTCGGCGGTCTGACCCATCGAAATGTATCCGTCAGGCAGCAAGCCGTCCTCGCGCGGATCGGACCAGCTCTCACCCCTTTTCGCGATGCGCTCCGTGCGGTGGCGCGCGTCGGCGAACTTCGGATTGTCCGTGGACGGATCGAAGACTCCGGCCATCCCGCCGTGGAATCGCGACACGCACTCGACTCCGGCCGATATGAAGGTGTCTCCCTCGCCCGCCTTGATCGCATGCAATGCCATCCGTGCGGTCTGCAGGCTCGATGCGCAGGCCCGCACCACAGTCGTTCCAGGCATGCTGTCGTTCCCCATCAGCACGGCAATGCGTCGCGCCATGTTCCGACCCTGCTCATCCTGCGGTTCAGCGCATCCCAGGTGCAGGTCGTCGATGCTGCTCGGGTCGAGTTCCGGGATCTTCCTCAGAGCGGCGAGGATGACTTCTGTGACGAGGTCGTCGGGACGGACATCTTTCAGGGAACCTTTTCCGGCGCGACCGATGGCGGAACGCGCGGCGGAGACAACAACCGCTTCGGGCATGATGGGACCTCTCGACAGTAGACCAAGAATTTGGTTGGTACGCTAGCAGAGCCATGCCAAATGACCACACTCTTTCCGCATCCGCGCAACAGGCGCTGTTGGACTACATGCGCTCTTTTCGGGTCCCGTCGGGCTGGGACCTCCGGGGCTTGCTCACCGCCTTCGAAGCCGCGATGGACTTCGAGTTCATCAGCGGAGTATCGCTGTCGCACGTGACGGTGATCGACCGTTCCCCCTGGGGTCTGCGCGCCGAAGTCCTCGCCCCCACGACTCCTGGGCCCTGGCCCGTCCTGGTGTATCTCCACGGCGGCGGTTGGACGACAGGTCACCCGCAGGGATACCGGCGGGTGAGTCATGAGATGGCCCGACGCGGAGCCGTCGTAGTGTGTCCCGACTACAGGCGTGCGCCACGTCACCGATTCCCTGCTGCCATTGACGACGCCCGTCGGAGCATCGAGTGGGCGACTCAAAACTCCACGCGCTTCGGTGGCGACCCGACGCGCGTGAGCCTGGTTGGAGACTCCGCAGGAGCCAATCTCGCCGCCGGCACCCTGAGTGCTGGGCTGAGCACGGAAATCTCACACATCGTCTTGGCCTACGGCATCTTCGACGTACATGCCGCGCTTGAGACTCTCGGGCCGATCGTGGGCGGCCCAGGCGCGCATGAGCAGCTCTACCTCCCGACTGAGCAGTTTGAGAATCTGAGGTTAGACCCACGCGTTAACCCGATCCAGGCGACTGAATCGTGGCCTCAACTGCTGGTTCTCAGCGGCACGGAAGATCCTCTGCATAGCCAGTCACGTGGTCTCGTCGCTCGACGGCGAGACCTCGGAGATACAGTTGTGGAGTCGATCTACCCCGGCACGCCCCACGGATTCCTCCAGCTGCCGTTTCTCAAAGAGCACGTCGCTGCACACGACGCGATTCACCAATTCATCAACGATTGAAGAGGCCGTATGACCGATACTCCGACGCTCCCAACCACTCAGAAACCTGCCCGTGAGATCGTGCAGCGAGGACTGTGGTTCGAGGAGTTCGACACCGACGTGGTGTACCGACACCGCCCCGGTCGAACGATGACCGAGGCCGACAACGTGCTCTTCACGACTCTCACAATGAACCCTCAAGCCCTGCATCTCGACGCAGAATTCAGCGATCAGCAGTCCCCATTCAAGGCGCGCCTAATGAACTCGATGCACACTCTTTCGACGCTCGTCGGACTGTCTGTCGGCCAGCTCACCCAGGGGACGTTGACGGCAAATCTCGGGTTCACCGAGATCGCATTCCCGCGGCCGGTATTCCATGGCGACACGATCTACGCCGAAACCACGGTGGCAGAAAAGCGTCCCTCGGCGAGTCGGCCTGGAGAGGGTGTCGTCACCATGCGCCATGTCGCGCGCAATCAGGACGGTCTTGTTGTGGCCACTGCGACACGCTCGGCCCTCGTCCGCTGCGCACCGACGGCGAAACCTCAGCCTTGATCTGGCCGCGAGATCGTCTCATCGATGATGGTGGGTCTGTCAGGTAATCGGTGGATCCGGTTCTGACACATGGGATAAGTTGCTGTTCGGGGTGATTCGTACTTCGAAGGTGATCGCAAAGTCGTTCAGCGCTCCTTCCCACTTCGTATGTCTATCGTGCGCGTCCCTTGCCGGTCGGGTCCAGAGCCCGATTGATTAGATACAGGCACTTGAGCGCGGGGTGAATTAGACCCGTCAACACAACACTTGATGGATTCTCTTGCGGATCCGATAGTAGTTTTCGCATTTCTCGCAGGTTGTGCGCCATCGATGACATTTTCGCCGTCTGTTGTTCAGTTCGGCGGCGACGAACTTGAGGTAGTCGCGGTGGTATCCCGAAAGGCGAGTGAGCTTCAGGGTGCTTCTGTGTTTGTCATCCCTGTAGGAGCGGTGCCTGTCAATGTTGGCGATTTGGCCTTTCGGCGTTCCATGTGGGCAGCGCAGAGTGAGGGTCAGGGTCAATGCGGAGCGCCCGGAGCGTAGCGAGGACGAACGGCGTTGACATGACCCGAGCCGGCGCAGACTCGGTGGGGGGCGAGGTCAGCGCACGCGGGTGGCTATGTGGGGGTTAAGGTTTCCTTCTCCAACTGATGATGCATGGGTGTGGGTAGGCCGGATCTTGTGGTGCGCGGTGCGTCTGCATCAAGGGAAACTCGCGTAGGCTTCGTGTATAAGCCCACAAACTTGTCCTTGCGGTCGAGGATGGCCTTGGCCAGTCCGCGCGGATCATCGGTGCGTTCGGTCTCTTCGATCATCAGCAGCACCCGCGCGGGCGCGCCACCGTGCAGCGGTCCGGACATCGCGCCGACGGCACCGGACAGGGCAGCGGCGGTGGAGGCGATGACCCGGGTGGTGAACGTCGAGGCGTTCATGCCGTGCTCGGGCGCCGACACCCAGTAAGCGTCGATCGCCTCGACGTGCTTGGGGTCGGGGTCGTCCTACCAGCGCACCATGAAGCGGTCGGTAACGGTGGCGGCCTGGACATCGACGCGCACGTCGTCGGTGTGTATGGGCAGCGGGAACGGCTCGGCCGGGTGCAGGCCTCGGCCGAATTCGCCGTCGACGAGAAGTGCCCAGACGTCGCTGAAGGTCACACCCTTGGTAACGAGTTCTTCGATGTCGACACCGCGATAGCGCAGTGCGCCACCGTCCTTGTCGGGTTCGGCGATGTCGCTTGTGAAGGCGCCCACGCCTTCTAGACCGGTCACGAAATTAGCTGGTCCTGAGGTACGGACGGTGTGGTTAATCGTTGTCATCTCGGTATCTCAAGCGGGCGGGGTGGGTTAGCGAAAACGACCTGGTGCCCGACCAGCGTCGTTGCTGGTCGATGAGGCGCTCACTCGACCAGAAGAGTCTATGGGTGCCGTGCATCGATTTCTGCCGCTCTGGTCACCCAGCGGAACGCGCCCGGAGAGCAAGCCCGCGATCGGGGCGTGGGCTACGACATGCCCGAGTAGCCCCTTCGGTCTCGGTCGTCTGTCGATTCGTGTTCGCGAGTTAACCCTTAGAGTTCGTGTCTCTTACGGCTGGATCATATGTGCGGCACGATGCATGTCGTGGTCGATGCGTTATCTGCCCGGTTGGTGCTGGATGTGGAAGTGTTGGTCCGCTGCTTACTGGATTCGAGTGCTGCATAGCGGCGTACTTCAGGTAAGTCCGGCCTAAGTATGCGGTCCAGCAGGACGACCGGTACCGCGAGCAACCACGACATTGGGGTGGTGAAGAATTTGTCAATCATGGTGTCCATAGCAGGCTCCTGTGTGTGTATGCGATAAGGGCAATCCGGATGACGCACGCCTCGTCGAGGGATCTGGCCGGAAGGCCCGATATCGGATCACCAATCCGAGGCGGAATCGGCCCCACCACGTCACGGGCTAGGGGACTGGCATGCGGGAAGCAGTATGCCATACCAGACATCCACTTATCCTCAGTTGCTTTCCGCCCCAGCATGGTGCCGTAAAGATGCTCGCGAATCCCGGTCAGAATTCGATCTTGAGGTGGTCGGTGATCGGACGGGCCTGGCAGCCCAGGATGTAGCCGTTCTCGATGTCCTCGGGGTCGAGGATCTCGCTGTTCTCCATCTCGACCTTGCCCTTGAGTAACGTGCACGCACAGGACCCGCACTCGCCTTCCCGGCAGGAGTAGGGGACGTCGATTCCCCTGGCTAGCATGATGTCGACGAGAGTCTGCTTGCGGGGCCAGCTCAGGTTATGGATCTCGCCGTCGAGTTCCACTTCCACGGTGGCGGCGTCGGCGACCTCATCATCGGTGACCTCCACGACCTCGGCGTCACGGAAGGGGTCACCGGCAAGTGAGTTGAACACTTCGGCGTGCATCTGGCTGCGCCGCATTCCGGCGTCGGTAAGGGCATTGTGAATGGTGTCCATGAACGGCGCCGGTCCGCATATGAATGCTTCGTGCCCGAGGTAGGGCGCGACGGCGGATGCGAGCTGTTCGACGCGCGGCAGTCCCTGGACAGTCTCAAGCCAGTGGATGGTCACGAGCCGTGACGGATACTGGCTAGCGAGCGTGCGGAGTTCCTCCGCAAAGATGACCGACTTCTCGTCGCGATTGGCATAGAAGATCACGACCTTGCCGGACCCCTCGGTGAGGGCGGACTTGAGGATCGAGATCACCGGCGTGATGCCGCTGCCTGCCGCGAACAGCAGGAAGTCGTGGTCCAGTGACTTGGGGGTGAAGAGTCCGGACGGGGGGAGGACCTCGAGGGTGTCGCCGACGGCGACGTTGTCGCATAGCCAATTCGACCCGTAGCCCTCAGCTGTCCGCTTGATGGTCACCTTGGGGGCGCCGTCGGTGAACGGTGAGCTCGCCAGCGAGTAGCACCGGGCGACCGATCCCGTGCGGTCGCTGGGTATGCGCAGGGTGAGGAATTGGCCCGGCTTGTAGGCGAATTTGCCGACGAGGTCTGCCGGGACGTCGAAGACCAGTGACCGGGAGTCGGGGGTTTCCTCGATCACGCTCGACACGGTGAGCACTACCGATCTTGAGCTGTCCTGCACCTCGACAGTCGTCATCGTATTGTCTACCTTTCCTGGCCTACTTACTCGATCCGGATTTACGAGGCTGTACGGCAGCGGTCGGAAGCAGGGTAGGACTCCTACTATGCAAGCTAGTGCAATGAACGAATTCAAGCAAGTACTTGGTTGAATTGCGTGTTAGATCTGACTCTTGAGTCGTTGGTTAAGATGCGTTTTGGCGCTGCGGTCACGATGCCACCGAGGGCGGTGGGAAGCAGCGGGAAGGGCTGGTGAACACCCTCATTCACGCTTTGAGCTTCACAAATCGTTGCTCCGCTTGGTCTCAGCGGGCAGCGTCACCTTTGGCCTGGATTCACCGACGTGATGCCGAAGCCCGTTCCGGCCGGGGGAGTGGATGTGGGGGCATTGCGGGCATGCGGTGACCGCTGGTATGCCCAGCTTTTCCACGATGCGGTTCCGGTCGTGCCGTCGCGGCGGGTCGGTCAGTGTTCAGATGGTCGAGGGCGGGCTGTGGCGGATGGTGTTGGTCCACAATCGAAGCCACGCGGCCGACCAGGGCCAGTGCGGGGGGAGCCGCAGAATCGGTTTTCGTTGCGGCCGACACAATCGGGCGGGGATGTTGACGATCTTGCGTCGTAGCGTCGCCCCACGGGCGCGCGAATTCCTACCACCTGCAAGAACGCCGGTGGCTCGCAGCAGATTGTGGCCGATCGCCGCGCAGAGAACTCAGGCGGAGTTCGCCCCGAACTTCCCCGACGGCATGTGTGCCAGGGGCCCGTCGATGAGGGCGGCGAAGACGGTTTCGATGATCGCGTGCCGGCGATGGGTGACATCGGCGTCAGCGGCCGGGGCGGTGGTGTTGGTGAAGAACGGGTGGTATCGCCATATCGGGAACAATGCGTCGGGGTAGCGGGCGTCTTTGACGCGGCGCACGATCAACCGGGCGGTCACCGGAGTTGTGGTGGAAGCGAAAGCCGTGTAGGTGGTTTCGGCGACTTCGGCGTCGGAGATCCAGGCGCCGGTGTCGGGGTCGCGGACCGCTCCGGGATAGCGCACCGGTGTCCACGCCTCGTCGGGAATCGAGTCGATCGCGCGTTGGACCGCGGAGTTCTTGGCCATGACGAGCGAGAAGTACTCTTTCGCGCGCAGGCATGCCGAGATGACCGCGCGGGTGCCGTACGCAGAGTCCCCGCGGACCACGATGGTCCCGGTTGCGCCCGCAGCCCGGGCGGTGACGATTGCCTGGGTCACCATCCGACCTGCGCCTTTACCGGAGCCAGCTTTCCCGGCGCGCGTATTCGCATGCCGGTGATGATCGGCGCGGAGTCCGTCGTGCTGAGCGTCGTTGCCAGCGGGGACAGGCCTTTGCGCAGGATCTGTTTGCCGGCGATTTTTGTGTGTCCGTAGGAGGCGCCTTGCTTGGCGTGGCCGTAGACCGGGCGCAGCAGCGAGTCGATGTCGATGAACGCCTGCTCGGCCAGATCGGGCAGGATCTCGACCCGTCCGGTGAGTGCGATCAGGTGTTCGCGGAGCACGGATTCGAGCTGACGTGCATGGCCGAAGCTGAACTCGCGCAGTAGCGTTCCAACAGTGGATGGTGCGTAGACACCTGCGAAATGGTGTGTCATGCCGCCCGAGCGCAGCAGGTCGATATCGTCGATGCTGTCAGCGCCGGCGCACATCCCCGCGATCAGGGTGAGCAGTTTCGGTGCCGGGTTCGCCGCTCCGGACGCGACCTTGGTGGTGGTGTTCGAAATTTTCTCGGTGAGGAGGTCCGGTAGGTGGGTGTGTTCGGCCAATGTCATGACCGGGACCAGTCCGGCGCACGAGACGAGATGGTCCTCGTCGAACACGGCGGAGCCGTCGACGAACGTGTGGGACACTTTCACCGGAAGTGCCTTTCCTGAACTGGTGGGATGGTTGTGTGAGAACTCCAATCTTCCCAGTTCAGGGGGCACTTTCTTCAGTTCGACACGCTGCTATACAGCTGATCCTTCGGTGGAATCAGGTTTAGCTGGCACAAGACTGCCCATACCAACTTGTTCACTTACTAGGAAATCACGGCCTGCCGCCATGATCTCGTAGGCCCCCCGGATCGCTCGGCGAATACCTGCCGCCGCTCGAGGCCGGCTCCTCGACCGCCTGCGTCCCGGTCGCTGCCGACGGCGTGGGTGGCTGATAGAGGCCTGCAGAGCCGAAAGTTGATGTGCCCTCCTCGCTACCGCAACGAAGTCGAGTCGAGGGGTCGGGTTATGCAGGTGCTTGAGAATCCCACAGACCGGGTAATGATCACCGTCGATCCGTACAAGGCGTCGCGCGGACGGCAGCCGCGGTCGATCCCTCAGCGGACGTTAGCCACGATCCGGGTGCAGGTCGGCGACAACGGATACCGACAGCTACATCGATTCGCCCGGCAATGGACGAATGCCGAGTGGGCCGTCGAGGATGCGACCAGCCTGGGTGCACCGCTGACGAGGCGCGCCTGGGCAACGATGGTGTGGCAGTGGTAGATGTCCCTGCGAAACCGGCATCCGGGGTAAGGCTGCTGTCCACCGGTCACGGCTGCAAGAGCGACGACGCCGATGCCATCTCCGTCGGTATCGCCGCCCTGACCGGACACGGCCTGGCTACCGCCCCGGATCGATGCCGCGGTCACTGCGTTGCGCGCGATCGTCGAGCATCTTGGGCGACCTAGCCAACACCCGCACTCAGGCCTCAATCGGCTTCCCGATCGTGCTCACCCATCTGATTCCTGCGGCTCTGCCCGCGGTCTGAGCGCTGACCTGACCGGGCCGCCGAGATGCTCACACGAGTGCGCCCCCCGGGACGTCGCTGGCAAAACCCTCCGGCCGATTCCGGCCGGCCGCCGCGTTCGCCAGCTGCACCGGCACCGCTCCGATCGAGACGTCTTCCGGAGACGTCGTTCGCCACCGCATTTCCCGGGCCCGGTGATCGACAACTGAACTTCGTGCTACGCACCATGGCCTATCGGCCGAGGCGTGTACTACCAACGCAAACGCGCCGCAGGCGAGAGCCGCAGGGAAGCGTTGCGTGCTTGAAGAGGTGACTGTCCGACGTTGTCTATCGGCAGCTTTACCGCGAGGCAGCACCAGCCGTCGCGGCGTGCCCGGGATGGCACGCGGGGCGGCTTTCAGTGCTGCGCGGCTGGTTGACACCTACACCGGCACTTCGGATATGCAACTTCCCGAACTCGCCAAACCCCACCCCTAGCGACAAAGAGAAGGCTGCTCCGAATTTGAAGCGTGGATAGGGCTTTCATCCGTCGGGTGCCCCCGTCGACCACGGCGAGCGCGGGCGGTGACCAGGGTGGCGTCCATGACGACGGTCATGGACGCCGCTTCACCCTGCGCCTCTTGACAAAACTGATTCCATATCAGGGCGTGGCCCACCGCCGATGCTGTTTAAGCTGGTTGACGCCGCACTCAGCCGCGTGCCACTGCTGGAGCGTCTGGCGGTCGAGTGCCGGAGCGAGTGAGCTGCGCCTGCGGCGGGTGGATCGGACGAAATCGCGATCACTGCTGTAGGCTCGCCGGATTCTCGTCAGAGATCGGGTGTTTCGGAGGACCGTGCCGATACGGCGCCCGCCTGAAGCAATGGCGGTGGGGATGACACCAGTACTCGTGGCTTTCACGAGAAGTGGTGATGCAATGAAAATCACAGGCGCGCGTGTGATCTTCATGTGAGTGGTGTCGATTCGTCCGAGCGCGTAGCAACCCATCCCAGATGGGGACCTTGCCTGGCGGCGGTAGGCGCCCGCAGGCGTCTTGCTCGATGGAAGGTCCGCTGTCGGCGATGGACGCCGTCAGCGTGTTTTGAAGCCTCCCTGCGGACAGTTGTCGAGGCACCATCAAATAGGAGCGATGTCGAGAACTTAACCGGGTCGTGACAGAACGTCATCCCATAGCTACGATCATCGATATAAATTCAAATCATCGATCCCACTCACCGTGAGCCGTTGAGTGCTGACCGGGACACCACCAGCCGGTCGGGACATGGAAGACCAGCGATTGACGCCTCGCGCCAATCGCGAACGACCCGCACTGACGCTAATGGCAGAGGACCGCGGATAGCTCCCACACATCGTTCACGCTTAGGAGATCACATGCCGGCCAATCGTCCGCTTATCTGGAACTACTTCGCCCACTTCACGCCGTTCCATGAAGGGTGGGGCACCTGGAGCAGTCCACAGGGGTCGCATATGGTGGATGGGTGGAGTGACGTCAATCGATGGATCGATTTGGCCCGGGTCTGCGAAGAGGGGCGTTTCGACGCGATCTTCTTCGGCGACACGATCGGGATCTACGACGCCTACCAGGGATCCCCGGACGCGGCGATCCGAGCTGGGCTCCAGTTCCCGGATGCCGATCCCAGCGTGCTCATCGGAGCTCTGGGAGCAGCGACGGAGCATCTCGGCTTCGCGATGACCAGCTCAATCATCCAGGCGCACCCGTTCGAGTTCGCGCGCCGCATGTCAACCTTGGACATGATGACGAATGGTCGGGTCGGCTGGAACATCGTCACTTCATACCTGGAATCCGCCGCTCGGAACATGGGCTTCGATGGCCTCGCTGAACACGATGAGCGGTACGAGATGGCTGACGACTACCTTGCTGCGACATACGGGCTCTGGGAGCACAGCTGGGAGGACGGAGCGACCGTCCGGAATGCTACGACTGGCACACTCTATGACCCCAAGCGAATCCACCGCGTCGATCATGTGGGCAAGTACTTCCGCACCGCCGGCCCGTCGATGATGCAGCCGACGGCGCAACGCACACCGCTGCTGTACCAAGCGGGATCGTCATCGCGAGGAACAGTATTCGCAGCGACGCATGCCGAGGTGACGTTCCTCGGCACGCAGGCGGTTAACGGGGTGGCTAGGGATGTGCAGCGCGTTCGCGAAGCGGCAGTTGCCGCCGGCCGACCCGAGGACGCCGTGGCATGCATCGCGATGTTCGCGCCGGTCATCGGTTCCACGGAGGCTGAGGCTCGGGCGAAGCAGAAGGCCTACCGTGAAGCGCTGAATCCCCAGGCGTTGCTCGCTTTCTTCAGCACCAGCGGAGTCGACATGTCCGAGATCGACCTCAACCGGACAATCTCGAGTCTCCTCGCCGAGGACGGGTCCTTATCCACGACAGGGCGCTATTGGCTTGAGATGATCGTGGCGGCGTTCGGAGACCCGGACGTCTCCGTGGCCGATGCGGTCCCGTCTGTTGCTCCTGCGGCGCGGTTCGCAGGCACGCCGGAGCAGATCGCAGATGAGGTGCAGCGTTGGGCCGACGCAGGGATTGATGGCTTCAACCTCGTCCCGCCGGAGACTCTGGGCTGGGCGGATGAGTGGGTGACTCATGTCGTGCCGGTCCTTCAGCGCCGCGGCCTCATGCAGCAGGACTACGCGCCGGGAACGCTCCGCGAGAAGCTCTTCCGTGCCTCGCCGCGACTTCCTGAGTCTCACCCGGCTCGGTGCTCGGTTCCGGCACGCGCCTAGCCGCAGTCACAGCTTTGCGATTGATTCAGTCGTCCACAGCGTGAGCCGCCGTGGCAACGCCCCAAACACCGACTTGGGTTCGCGTGAGCAGATGGCGCCGATGCGTCGACCCATCTGTGTCGTCCTTACTCATGCTCAGTTAGAAACGAGAATCCCATGACTCTTCAGGTCGCAGTCGTTGTCGGGAATCCCAAGCCGATGTCCCGGACGCGCAAGGTCGCAGAGCTTCTGGTCGAGCGCCTCTTGACGCCAGACACTTACGATCTTCACGTCGTTGATCTCGCCGACCACCTCGGCGACGTCTTCACCTGGCCATCCGAGACGATGTCAGGACTCAATGATGCGGTCGCCTCTAGCGATCTCACTGTGTTCGCTTCCCCGACATACAAGGCGACCTACACAGGGCTGCTCAAGTCGTTCCTGGACAGGTACCCGGCGAATGGGCTCGCTGGAGTTACAGCGATCCCGGTCCACACGGGTGCGGACTTCGTCCACGCCATGGGACCCACGTTCACTCTGTCGCCCTTGCTCTGTGAGCTCGGTGCGACCGTTCCAGGCCGCGGCGTCTACCTCTCGCTTACCCAGATGCAAGAGGTGGAGTCTGTGGTCGATGCCGCTGTAACTGAGTTGGCGTCCAACATCGGGCAGGTCGCCCGGTTGGGTGAGTTCACGCGATCGGGGGAGGTCTCCGATGTCTGACCGTCTGTCAACCATCGACGTCCCCGCCATCTCCGAAATGGACTACCGGCAAGCGCTAGGCCACTACGCCTCAGGGATCACGGTCGTCACCAGTGTGAATGGCGGGCACCCAATCGGATTCACGTGCCAGTCCTTCTACGCAGTGTCGATGGATCCGCCACTCGTGTCGTTCAGCGTCATGAAGACCTCTACGACGTATCCAGGCATCGTGGGAAGCGGTTGTTTCGCGATCAACGTCTTGGCAAGCGGCCAAGACGCGATCGCCAACCAGTTCGCCCGCAGCGGAAGCGACAAGTTCGCAGGCGTGTCATGGAGGCCCGCGACATCCGGAAACCCCATCCTTGAGGGTGGACTCATGTGGGCTGACTGCGAGATGTGGGCTGAGCACGAGGCAGGAGACCACCTCATCGTCATCGGTCGAGTGGTTGAGATGGGTGGGGCCGATGATCGCACGTCCGGGCCCTTGGTCTACTACCGCGGCGGATACCGGGACCTCACAACGAAGCCAGTGGACCGCTCATGAACCGAACGTGTAGAGCATCGGTGTCAGGTCGAGCATACGAGTTTGATGGCCTGGTCGAACTCCTAGGAAAGCGAGTCCCGAACGGTCCGGATACCACCTAGTCTGATGTGCAGCGGAATCTCCTGTGGAGGGGGCCGCGGCAATGTGCCGTACGAGACCGACGAAGTCACGAGACTCATCCTCGATGGGCATGATCGGGAGTCATTTGCGCCGATTTCGTCTGACAGTCGGTGCTTCACGACTGGCTCGGCAACGCGAGCGTGACCGAGGATGCGTAGCGAGTTCCCGCCGCGGGGTCCGCAGGTCTGACTCCGGAAATGGTGTCTGCGGTATCGAATCTGATGGAAAACCAAGACCCCATTAGCGTTCGGCGGCGATGAATGTATAGCCGGCATTCCGGACGACCATCGGTATGCCGGGGATACTTGCCACCCAACTTCAACCCAAACCATCCGATCGTGACCTTCGTGGTATCGCCGCATCGACACTCGACGGGCTTCTCATGGGGTGCGGAGACGCTGTTGTTGGAGTCAATCCGGCAACTGACGCCCCGGAAGTGACGGCCGACGTCGTCAGACTCTTGGACGTTCGTGTTCGTTTGGGGTCCCGATGCAGACGTGCGTATTGGCACACGTCACGACGACCATCGAGCTGATCGAGCGTGGCGCTCCGTCGATCTCGCTTCCAGTCCATCGCGGGCACCGAACCGGCCAACTCCTCGTTCGGCATGAGCGTCGAGCTGCTGCGCGAAGCCAACACCGCCGCGAGGTCGTTGAGGCGGGGGACGGTCGGCGACAACGTGATGTACCTCGAAACCGGACAGGGTTCAGCGCCGTCCTCGGATGCACATCTAGGTACGGACGGGCGTCCCGTCGACCAACAGCCACTGGAAGTGCATGCGTACGCAGTAGCCCGCGACCTTCAACCAATGCTGGGCAACTCCGTGGTGGGGTTAGTCGGACCCGAGTACCTGTACGACGGGAAGCAGATCATCAGGGCTGCCGATGAGCATCGACATCTGCTACACGAACCACGCCCAAGCTGACAGGACGACCGGTCCGGAAGCCTGACATGCAGGTAGTGCTCGCCGACGGGCTTTCGGCTGGCGCGGTCATGCGCAACGGACCGAAGCTGCTCGACGCACTCAATCGGATTTGGCTGGCCGAGTCACATGTCGCCCCGGTGATCGCAACCCAGGCACGAGTGCTCCGGGTGACCACATCGCCGCAGCAACCGGAGCGCGCTGCATCGTGATGCTCATGGGGAACGTCCTGGGCTGACGGTTAGCGCGAGTTTGGGTGCCTACGTCACCTATGACCCGAGGCCTGGACGCACCGATGCGAAACGCAACTGTGAGTTCAACTTTCACCTGCCATCGGGACTCAGCTACCGGGAGGTCTCGGACATCATCACGTACATGATTGAGGAAGCTCGGAGCCGAGGGAAATCCGGCTACGAGCTCAGGTGCCGACCGATCTGAACGCGGCCACCGCTCTCGAGCCACCTTAACCAGATCGCTGACTCCAGAACTCGAGGCCGTCCAGAACCTCGACGATCAACGAGAGGTGCGCCCGAAGGGTGGAGACAGCAGACTCGACGTCACCGCTGAGAACGATCTCGGTGAGCTCGTCGTGGACATGCTGGAAACGTTCATTGGCGCCCGCCCCATCTGCGGGATTCGTTCCGGGGAGGATCGCCTCTGCCGGCTGGGTGAGGAAGATGTAACGCGAGTGCTCCATCGCGAGCCGCGCTGCCAGGTCCAGCAGTCGAGGAGACCGGCAATCGCTGATGAGCGAGCGATGGAAGTCCACATGGACAGGCTCCACCTCAGCCCTGCTCCATGCATCAGTCTGCTTCCCGACCTGGCGGCGGAGCCGGAACTGTGCAGCGACGATCCCTGACGCCCACTCGTCAGTCCCGTGGGCCATGGAGAGGCGTAGCGCTTCAGACTCCACGGCGCACCGTGCCGTTGTCAGGTCTATCAAATCGTCTCTGGACACCCCGCGGACTTTGAAGCCGCGATTTGGGGCGAAGTCGACCATTCCTTCCGGGAGCAGTCGCGAGAGGGCCTCTCTGACGGGGGTGGGCCCTGAGTCGAATCGTTCGGCGAGGTGAGAGATCCGCAATGGCGAGTCCGGGGCAAGCCGGCCCCGGATGATCTCGGTTCGCAGTAGCGACTCCACTCGGCTCGTCAGGTTGATCTCTGATTCGGGCATGCACTCAGTATCTCTCGAATCGTGACGCGAACGGAAATATCATCAAAAATTTGTCCGTTCACCGATATTTGCAAGAATCATCGATGATTTGATAGAGTTTTGGGGATGTGATCGAGGCCACCCGAAGGATGGATGATGAAGCTGCTTGCCTACCGCTCCGGCGACGCCACTCGATGCGGAGTTCTCGTTGAGGGTGATTTCGTCGTCGACGTGACCGGCCTCCTAGGCCTAGAGGTTCCGCTACGGGACGTGCAGGACCTCTTGGAACTGCCTGATCGTCCACTCGATCGTCTTCGCGACGCGATTGCCACCGGCCTCGGGAAGAGCCAGTCTCGACGTCCAATTGCGGACGTGAAACTTGGGCCGCCTGTCATGCAGCCACCGACGGTCCGCGATTTCGCCGCGTTTGAAGAGCACATCACTCAGCAATTCACGCGAGGGGAAGACGGCACGATCGACGGCTTCGGCTACCTCGATATGGAGGTCTGGAATCGGCTTCCGGTTTTTTACTTCTCGAACCCGCTGATGATCGCGGGCCACGACCAAGACGTCGTGCACCCGGCTGCGACTCGGAACATGGACTACGAGTGCGAGATCGGAGTTGTGATCGCGAAGGAAGGCAAGGACGTCCTCGAAGCAGACGCCGATGAATACATCGCTGGCTTCACGATCTTCAACGACTGGAGCTTCCGCGATCTCCAGGTTGACGAGATGGGCGGGACCCTTGGTCCGGTCAAGGGCAAGGACGCGGCCACGTCCATTGGGCCGTGGATCGTGACCCCGGACGAGTTCGGTGACGCCTACCGAGATGGAGTTCTCAGCCTTCGCGCGCAGGTCAGGGTCAACGGTGAGACCTGGACCGATCGCAACACGTGGAACATGGTCCATACCTTCGGCGCGATGATCGAGCGCGCGTCCCAGGACAGTCGCGTTGTGCCGGGGGACGTGATCGGCTCCGGAACGATCGGCATGGGAACCACCATGGAGGCTGCGCGGTTGGGAAGGCCGGCGCGCTGGTTGCGTCCGGGCGATGTCGTAGAGATGGAGATCGAGGGCATCGGCGTACTGAGGAACCGGGTCGTCGAGCCAACGCGTTTGCGCGACGCCGTTCGGTACGTCGCACCGTTCGAGCTGCCGATGGCCAGTCCGATGTCTGCGGATCAGATCGCGGCCGTTGATGCGCGCGTTCGCAATCCGGCCACCGTCTAAGAGAAGGAGAACCACGGTGCGGAGAATCAGCAAGAACGTCACCGCCGAGTTCTACTACTGGGGTTGCAACCCAGCAGTGCTCCACACGAGCGACGGAGCAATACTCTTCGACACCCCGCAGCAGCCGATCGACGCTGTTCGATGGCGCGAGCAGATCATCGAGCGCAGCGGACGCATCCGGTATCTCGTCAACACCGAACCGCACGCCGATCACACCCAAGGGAACGCCTACTTCCCAGGGGTAGAAGTCGTCGGGCAGCGGGGCCTGGCTGTGCGGTACGCGAAAGATCTCAACATGCTTCCGGCTATCACCGGCGAACCCCACGTTGAGCACCTGAAACGAAGCGATCCCGACAGCGTGTGGCTTGCGGAGAGCCCCGACTATCCCGCGAACCCGCCCACAACCTTGTTCGACGACGAGCTCGTTCTCCAGATTGGGGATCACGAGGTTCGGATCCTCCACCATCCCGGTCATACGGCCATGCAGACGGCCATTCACATCCCGAGCGAACACGTCGTAATTACTGGTGACAACGTATTCTCCGGCGTGCGGACGTTCCTGCAGGAGGCCGACCCATGGGCGCTGTTGCAGCGCCTTGAAGATTTGCGTGGGCTCGACGTGGAGACCATCATTCCCGGACACGGTGAACCGGTAGGCGTCGAGTATCTCGTTACCCAGGAGCAAATCATCCGCAACTGGCTCGGCACCGTGGAGTCCTTCGTCGACAAAGGCCTGACGCTCGCGGATGCTTTCGCGCAGCCACTCGATGTCAAGCGGGACATCGACCCATACGAGATGGATCAGCGGCTCTGGCAGCACCGCGAGTGGCTAAACCGCGCCAACATCGCAAACCTCTACGACAAAGTCTGTCGCGCTCGGGGAGTCGAGAGCGATCTCGGGGGCTACGTCCTGTACGAGGACCTGGCTATGGCCCAGGAGATCCCCGACTAACTGCTCAATCCCTCCCCCGAAAAGGATCACCATGTCTCAACTCGATGCACCCGCCAACGCGCACTCCGAGTTCCGTAACGGCTGGCCGCGGCTGACAACCGCATTTTTCAGCTCAGGTCTCGGCCCGATCGTGATCATTAACACCAACGGCCTGTTCGTCGAACCCATCACCGATTCCACAGGCCTACCCACGAGCCAGGTGCAGATCGGCGCAGTGGTCAGCCTCGTGCTCTCCGTCGCCAGCATCTTCGTCGGCATGTTGATCGGGCGGATCGGATCGAAGAGAATCGTGATGACCGGCTTCACTGGGATGGGCGCGTCGAGTCTCCTCCTCGCGGCGCTCCCCGCCACGCCCCTCGTGTTCTACAGCGTGGCCGTGCTGCTTGGACTCTTCGGTGCGATGGCGTTCCAGGTGCCGTTCGTCCGCATGATCTCCACCTGGTTCAGGCGGCAGTTCGGACTCGCCGCCGGAATCATGGGCGCCGGTGGAGCGTCAATGTCGCTCATCGCGACTCCCGCGATCGTCGCCGCCATCGCAGCTGGCGGTTGGCGTTTTGGGTACGTCGTTCTCGCGGGGCTCTTCCTGCTCGTCGCGCTCCCCTTGGTGTTCTACGGCTTTAAAGAGAACGACAGAGTCGACGCGGATGTTTCGAACGAGTCCGCTCAGGTTGTAGCCGAAGCTGTCGAGCGTCCACGGATCGGGCAGGTCCTACGAAATGGTCGCTACTGGTTAGCGATCCTTGGAGTTGCGCTCGCCTCATTCGCGCTCGTCGGATTCGTGTCCAGCCTCGCTCCAGCCATGTCGGACGAGGGCTATTCGCGCAGTGCCGCCGCGACCGTTCCCATGGCGTACCTCGTCGGCGGACTCCTCGGACGGGTCCTCGGCGGGTACCTGCTGGACCGCCTGTGGCCCTACCTCGTACCGATCGTCCTGCTTAGCATCGGTGGTTTCGCCGGTCTCGGCCTTGGCGCAGCCATCGAGGCAGAGGCCTACCCAGTCATCCTGACCCTGGTCCTCGCTATCGGCTTTGCTGCTGGCGCGGACGCGGACTTCCCGGCCTTCTTCTCTCGCGAGATCCTCGGCGAGGCTTCCCTGGCGCTCGGCGTCGGTGTGATGGTTTTGGCCGCTGGTCTGGCCTCGGTGTGTGGCGGTCTCGGCTTCGCGATGATTCGCGACAACCAAGGCACCTACTACCCGGCATTCATCTTGGGTGGCATCGCCTTCATCGTCGGCGGACTACTCCTCTTCCTTGCAGGGGCCGGCACGCAAGGCTTGAGGTCGAGCCGCCCCGTCTCGAACATCATCAACTCCGAGCAGGAGAGCAAGGCATGAGTAACATCAAGAAGTTCGAATGGTCCTCAGATGCCGAGGAGGACCGCTTCGAGGTCGAGAACCCAGCGACAGGCGAGCTGATCGTCGTCATCCAGGGTGGCGGACCAACGGAGGTCGATGCCGCGGTCCGGCGCGCGAACGACGTCTTCACGAATGACTGGCGTTGGCGCCCTGGCGCAGAGCGAGGACGGCTGCTGATACAGGCAGCCCAGGTCATCCGCGAGCACAGCGCTGAGATCGCGGCTATTGAGACCCGGGAGAATGGCAAGCCGCTCGGGCAGGCGATGGGCGACGTGGCCGGCTGCATCGCCATTCTCGAGTACTTCGGCGGACTGGCCGGGAAGCTTCCAGGAGACTTCCATGTCAACGGGCCGATGCTGGGTGCAGCATTCCTGGAGCCCTACGGCGTCGTGGGGTCGATCGTCCCGTTCAACTGGCCGCCGATCCATACCGCCGGCAAGATCGCTCCGGCGATCGCTGCTGGAAACACGGTCGTGATCAAGCCGCCGGAGCAGACCCCAATGACGGTGATCCGAGTAGTTGAACTCATCCAAAGTGTGCTCCCGCAAGGCGTCGTCGAGATCGTCCCCGGCGTCGGTCTACGAGCCGGAGCGGCGCTCGCCGAGCACCCGTTGATCAAGCTCATCTCTTTCACAGGCGCGACCGTCACGGGAGCCGCTGTGGTTCGTGCGGGCGCAGACAACTCCACTCCGGTGCTGCTGGAACTCGGCGGTAAGAACGCGATGGTTGTCTTCGAAGACGCCGATCTCGATCTTGCTGTAAAGAGTGCCTTTGACGGTGCATTCTTCAACCAAGGAGAGGCCTGCACGGCAATCTCACGCCTCCTGGTACACAGGTCGCTCCACGACGAGTTCGTGCGCCGTCTGACCCCGTTGGTCGAAGAGCTTCGGGTGGGGCCGGGCGACGATCCGCAGACACAGGTTGGCCCCATGGTCACGAAGCGACACCAAGGCACTGTGCTGAGGCACCTGGACCGAGCTCTCAGCGAGGGTGCTGTCATCGCCGCCCAAGCCGTGGCTCCAGACGATGAGGCGGCTGCATTCGTTGCGCCCACTATGCTGGTGGGGGTGACGCCGGACATGTCGGTGGCGCGGGACGAGGTCTTCGGACCGGTCCTCGCCGTGATCCCTTTCGACGACGAGGCCGAGGCGATCGCGATCACCAACGACACCGAATACGGGCTCACATGCTCGATCTTTTCAAGCGATCAGCCGAGAGCATTCCGAGTTTCGCGGTCTGTCGACGTCGGCATGGTCTTCATCAATAACTACTTCCGCGGAGGAGTTTTCGGCCTCCCCTTCGGGGGGACGAAGGGGAGCGGCCACGGTCGTGAGCACACGATCGAGACGCTAAAGGAGTACGGCCGTTGGAAAGTCCTGTCGATGCCGTCCGGATTGGGTCAGTGGCCGATGTGGCCAGACGTTCCTGCCCTGCTGCGCGACTAAGAAGGACCTCCATCTTCCTGCCATCGCAGCCTTAATCAGGAGAACTGCCATCATCATCGACCTTCATGCCCACGTCATTTCTCGTGCTTACGTGGAGCTCTACAGAGCCCTGGCTGTGGAAGCAAACGGTCTGGACTCCCGGCAAGTAGCGTTCGCGAGCCAGATGGGTTCCTTCCCCGGCCCCATGTTCGACGAACCAGATCATATCGACGCTCGACTGCGGGCCATGGACGAAGCTGGAGTCGAGAGGCAGGTCCTGTCGCTGGCGAGTCTGTTCCCGTACTTCGAGCAAGAGTGCCACTCGGTCCGCACGGCGCGAGCGGCCAACGAGTCGCTCGCAGCGATCGTCGAATCGCGACCGGACCGATTCTCGATGTTCCTTGCACTTCCCTTGCCACATGTGGAGGCGGCGGTGGACGAGATCGAGCACTGGCGGGGTCGCTCGGGGGTCACCGGCGCTCAACTCGGTACCTCAGTACTTGGAAGGTCAGCGGCGGCCGCTGAGTTCGACCCTGTCTTCGCGGCCCTGGAGCGGGTCAGCCCCGTCGCCTTCTACCACCCAACCGGGAACGGGATTGAGTCGCCGCTGGTCAATGAATCTGGGCTTGAGGTGTCGGTCGGGACGTCGTTCGAGGACACAGTGCTGGCGATTCAGTTGGCACTGGCTGGTGTTCCGAGCAGGTTCCCCAAACTGGACCACATCGTTCCCCACTTCGGGGGAATGGTTTCACTGCTCCTGGAGCGACTCGACAATCAAGGCTCGACCCTCCGGCCCGTCCTTACGGAACCGCTTAGTGCGACGCTCAAGCGCTTCTACTACGACACCGTCTCCCACGGTTCACATGCTGCCCTCCGCGCAGCTTGCACTGCAGTCGGCCACGATCGGATCGTCCCAGGCAGTGACTATCCGATCTTGCAACTGTTCGAACCGTATGCTGACTCCTTCGACTGGATTCTGGAAAGCGGCATCGATGGAACGATCATCGAGAGCATCCTCCACCACAATGCCCATCAACTGATCAATGTCGCGTCCTCGTCCGAAGCCTAAAATCACGCCAGGAGCAGCAACATGACTCACCGTCCCATCCTCATCCGTGGCGGCCACGTCGTCGTCGGTTCGCCCCGGGAGGGCAACGTCCAACTGGTCGACATCCTGATCAAAGACAGCGTGATCCGCGAAATCGCACCGCGCATCGACGCCTCAGATGCTGAAGTGATTGATGCCTCCGACAGCATCGTGATCCCCGGCTTCGTCGACACGCACAATCACCTCTGGGAAGCCGCACTCCGTGGCATCACTCGCGACTGGTCCGGGATCGATTTCGGGTGGGGCATGCGGTACAACCATGCTCCCATCCTCTCTCCCGACGACATCTACTCGGGGACGCTCGCAGCGGCGGTGTCCTCGCTAGACGCTGGTTTCACCACGACAATTGACCACCTCCACGCGGTAAATTCGCCCGAACATGCTCGCGCTGGTCTGCGTGCGGCACGAGAGTCCGGTATCAGAACCCTGTGGTGCTACGGTCTGACTGATGCCAACCCGCCAGTACCGGTCTTCGGGGGCGCCGCAGACCGTCGCGACGACCTACGAACTCTTCGAACGGAGGAGTTCGCCGGCAGCAAGGACACCGACCGTGTTGTACTCGGTATGGCCACGAACGACATCGGAGGTGTTCCATGGGAGACCATCCGAGAGGAGTACCTTCTGGCCCGTGAGCTCGACCTGACGATCACGACGCACACCGACGGAGTGTTCGAGCCCGGCCGCCGCCCGGAGATCGAACTCCTTCATGCCGACGGTCTCCTCGGTCCTCGGCAAGTCCACTCGCACGCGAACGCCATCACCGACGCGGAGCTGCGGCTGTTGGCGGACGTCGGCGCGGGGCTGTCGAGTACTCCGGAGGCTGAGCTGCAGATGGGTATGGGATTCCCGGTTTTCGCCCAGGCCGACCGCCTTGGTGTCAACGTCGGCCTCGGCACCGATGACCAGGGCAACAACAGTGCAGATCCGTTCATGACGATGCGCGTAGCGCTCCATGCCGAGAACGGGCGAACGTTTCAACCGATCCTTGAGGAAGCAGGGTTCGGTGCGCTCCCAGACCGACCAGTCACCACCCTCGATGCGCTGTATTTCGCGACCCTGGGTGGGGCTCGAGCCATGGGCATGGGCGGGATCGTGGGTTCACTCGACATCGGCAAGCAGGCTGACGTGCTTATCGTCTCGCTTGTCGGAGTCCATCAGCGTCCGGTCGTGAATCCCTTGTCGACTTTGCTGATGCACAGCCGTCCATCCGACATCAGAACTGTGCTGGTCGGCGGTGAAATCGTGAAGCAATCCGGGACAATCCTCGGAGGACTGGCCGAAAGGGCGACACGAGCGGTCGACAGCGCTTGGGATTCGCTGTCGCAGCAGATCGAGGCACGTGGCGGGCACCTCCCGCCACGCCCCCCGGAGCTCATGCAGCAGCTTCAGTCAGCCCCGACCGCCGCCGTCAACACGGGGGCCTGGAAGGAGTAATTGGCCCGGGCGTGAATCGCCTTGAAGCTAGCGTGGGAACGATCGCGACCACTGACGCTGAAGCGGACATGCCAATCTGGCTCCGCCACACTTTCCGCGATGACGCTGGCGTGTCGCTGAACTGCACCGACGGCGGAAGTAAAAGCTTTCTGGTTGCTCTGAACGGCGGGATGGGCGTGCTCCCGCGTTTGGACAGTGTTGAGTTTCTCGATATCCGACAGTTGGCTCCACCATCCGCATCGAGGCTCGACCGTGAGGCAACCACGCGACGTGCCCACGCTATGACGGCCAAGAGCGTCGAGTGCACTGTCGGTATCCCGGTCCCAGAAGGCACTTCGTCCGTCAAGGCCAAGACGAAGACGAAGACGAAGACGATCTGTCTTATGACGTCAGCCTTCCGCTGGCAGTCCTGCTGCACAAATCAGGTGCTGCGGGGCTGGACCGCCTACTTGCCCGGGAGTGTCGGCCCGCGACTTCCAATACCTGCGCATGATCGTCTGGCGTCAGGTCTTCGGATGGTTGCGGCGCAAACACCCCAACACGGGTTGGAAGGAACTCCGCCGCCGCTACTGCAACGGCGGATGGTGGCCACACGACGAAGAAGTTGTCCTGTTCAATCCCGGCTCGGTAGTCACCACCCGATACCGTCCCCGGGGGACGACGATCCCGTCGCCCTGGCCCAGCGTCAGCTGAGGAGCGCAACTCGCACGTCCGGTTCGGGGGGCGGCATGGCTTTGCCTGGAATTCACGCGAACTGAGGGCTTCTTCGGCGGGAACCCGAGGATACTCATGGTGGACGACGAACCCAACGTCCTGGGTCTCTAGCTAGTCGGTACGTCCTATTGTGGATCTGGGGCGTTGATCGTTGGGTTCGTGCTCAACTCGGTGGATCGTGTTCCTCGGCTGGGGTTTGGAGGATCTGTCGCGCGGCTGTGGAGTATCGGATCGCTGTGGTCTCGTCGAGTCCGAACAGGACGGCCAGATGGAGCGGGTCGGGGCCATGGGTGAGCGCTTCGTCGAGTTGACGGTCGACGCGTAGGGCTTCCAATGTGGCGGCTCGGCGGCGGAATGGCGCGGTGAGCGCGTTGACACTGATGGCTCGGGTGGTCGAGGCCGGTGTTTGTCGATGATCAGGTGCGGGTTGGCGGTGTTGGGCCAGCGTCTCTCCGCCGGTATTCCAGCCAGTCGATAAGGAGCCGGTGAGTGAGCTCGTCGAGTGGGCGGGCCACAGTGCCGATGGTCAGCCGCCGGTTGCCGAGGTCGCGCCGCCGCCGTCCGGATCGAGCGTCGCCTCCGCACTCGCGTGTCGTCCAGCCGCAGGGTGCGGATGGCTTCCGGGCGGGCGGCGTGAACCGCGGCCAGGGCGAGCGCGATCCGGGCTGCCGGGTTGCGGCCTGGGTTGCGTCGTCGATTTGGTTGGAGCCCAAGGGAAGAATGATCGGTTTGTCGCGGTGTCCTATACGGACTCGCGCTGCTGGGTCGGTGAAGATAGTGCCGTTCTTCTTGCAGTGCCGCATCAGCGAGCACAACGCGCCGAGGGTTTGGCGGCGCGGGTGGCCGCGCAAGGCGCCGGCGACCGCGTTGACATCGCCGATGGTGGCCTCGCGCAGGTGGTCGTGTCGCGTGGACCATTCGACCAGCACGGGGTGGGCGGCGCGCACGTCGCGGCGGACGGTGTTGATGTTGCGGGGTTGGCTGCGGGTCCGCCATGCCGCAATACTTGCGTCCAGTCGCGGACGTCGGCGGCGATGCCCGGGGCCAGGTCGGCGAGTTTGTCCTCCAGCCAGGTGTCGAAGGCGGGACGCGGTCATCGACCAGCAAATCCCATCTCCGGCCACCACTTCGGCGACCCGGCTGATGCTGACCCCATAGCGGTGCAGCACGCCGATCAGGTCCGAGTAGTGGAACTGCTCGCCGTGTCCAGACAGCAGGATGACCAACGTCCGGTCCATTCGGCGGCCAGCTTGGTGTTCCAGCCTCGGCGCTCGCCCAGCGCTTGGGCGATCCGGCGCGCGGATCAGCGCGGGGCTGGTGGGGGTTCGGCGTGCCGGACCCAGTTGAAAGCCCGGCCGGCCCCTGGTAGGTGCAGCTGATTGCCCGCTGTCGAACGGCTTCGGCTCTGGTGACGGAAGGGCGACGGCGGAGGCGCGGAGGCGGGCGCGCAGCCGCACACCGGGCCGCGCATCTTGGTCATCCCCGCGAACCACAACTGGTGGCAGGTGACCCGACCGAGATCGTCCTCGGCGACGACCGGAGGATCCGCGGACAGCGCGGGGGCCTGCAGCCCGGGCCCCAACGAACTCCAGTTCTTAAGAAACGGGCCGGGAGTAATCCCGGAACGGCGCTCCGTGCCGAAGACCACCACGATATCGAACTGATAGATGCAGCCGGACACAGACTGAGCAAGGGCAGGCTGCCGGAAGGAGCGGCCCCGCTCGCGCGGTTGCATGCGCTGATCGGAGACCAACCCGGTGACGCCGACGAGTCCGAGGTGGCGATCGGAATCGAGACCGACCGCGGCCCGTGAGTGGCGGCACTGGTGGCCGCCGGTTACACGGTGTTCGCGGTGAATCCGTTGCAAGCAGCCCTTTCCGACATCGTCGGCGGGTCTCGGGTACCAAGAGCGACGCCGCTGATGCCCACATGCTGGCCGACATGGTGCGCACCGACTCGTACCAGCTGCGGCCGGTAAGCCGGTGACAGGCCCGAGGCCGAGGCGCTCGAGGTCGTCGCACGGGCGCACAAGACCTTGGTCTGCGAACGAACCCGATACACCCAGCGGTTGCGGCATGCACTGCGCGAATACTTCCCAGCCGCGCTGGAGACGTTCGACGACAGTCGATTCCCTCGAGTTGCTCGGTGCGGCCCCGACCCTGCCTCCGCGGCCCGACTGGCACGCGGTCAGATCACCGCGGTGCTGCGCAAGGCTCCCGCCGCGACATCGAGACCAAGACCGATCGGATCCAGGCTGCGCTGCGTGGCGAGCACCTGGGCCGGGCGGTGGCGATCACCACCGCGTATGCGGCCACCACCCGGGCCGCCGTCGCCGTGTTGAACACTCTCAATCACGAGATCACGGCGTTGCAAGGTGGATCGATGTGCATTGTGGTCGGCACCGAAGATGCTGAGGTCATCTTGTCCCAGCCGGAGATGGGATCGTTGCTCGGTTGCGCCGACGGGACCCGTCTTACCCGTGCGGTCGTCGCGATGGGTTACCGCGGCAGCGACAAAGACCGTGCGCCGCTACCTACAGCCCCTTCGGACTGCGCACCAGCAGCCGCCGCCCGCACCTGCGATCGGACCCGGCATCCGGCAGGCCACCGGCTGGCTGACCCGCCATCGCGACCGGCTGATCGACAACGGCCGTAACCAACTCGATGCACTGCTCGGCCGCAGTCCCGCGTTGGCGACCACCCGCCGCCACGTGCGCGAGTTCGTCGACCTCATGACCGAGCGCCGCGGCAGCGATCTCACCGCGTGGATCAGCGCCGTCGACATCGAAGGAAAATCCGCACTGCGATCCTTCGCACGGGCCTACGCCGAGACCTCGATGCCGTCCAGCAGGGCTCCACAGCTCCCGGACCCGGCGAAGGTCACATCAATCCGCGGTCAGGCCCTCGGATGCCACAGCTCTCGTTCGGACATCGCCCCGCCCCGCGCGGGGGCATAGGCAAGGAGTATTCCGAGGGGGAGTTTTCGATCCGTCCCGCGGTTCCGGAGTACTGGCGGGCCACACCGGTCGAGCGAACTCCCTTCTCCGGAAAGTTGATTTGTCGCCGATCAGCACACCGGTGTCGGCATTACCAATCGCCTCGGTCACGAACTCTCGCGCGTCGTCGCGCAGTCCCAAGAGTAGAAGTTCAACAGCCCTGTGCATTCCCTCTGGGCCGCCTTTCCCGGTCTCCTCTGCCAACGTCCAGCCGTTCTTGCGTCCTACCTCACCGAGCAGGTCCCGAACGTACGCAGTCATCCGCCTCCGCGATTCCACTCGCGAGAACCGTGCTCAGAACCACAGCGCCACCATGGATCACAATCTGTGGTGCAGTTAAGCAAAGTTGTTCGCGTGGCTCGGTGGGAACTCGAGTACGAGATATCGAATGTCCGAGATATCGCGGATGACCTCACGGACGTTGCCGGCGATCGCGCGCGAGGTTGCGACGACGGGCGTGTAGGTAGTCATGTGGATCCTCAAGATTGATCTACATATTAAGCGTAACAAGCATGTGCTTGGTTGATAAAGCAAATACTTGGTTGTGGAAGGATTGCGATCGGTCGCGGCATGAGCGCGGTGACCGGGTAAGCATCTAACGCGAGGAGCATCGACGTGATCGAATCCATGCACACCGAACCCACCGACGAAGAGGGAGGTGTCGCGTGGCTGTTTTGTCCCGCCGACCGTCCCGACCGATACGATAAGGCGTTCGCAAGTGCTGACGTTGTGATCCTCGATCTCGAGGATGCGGTGGCATCTCCGGGCAAGTCTGCGGCGCGAGACTCGCTGCGTGCGGCGGACTTCGACGACGTCCGGGTTGTGGTCCGCATCAATGCCCATGGCACGGACGATCACGAAAAGGACGTCCGACTGGTTCGAGAGCTAGGACTTCAAAGGGTGATGCTCGCAAAGGCTGAGACCGTGACCGACCTCGAGCTTTTAGAAGGGTTGGATGTGACAGCCCTCATCGAGACGCCGCGCGGACTCGTCTCGGTGAACGATCTGGCGACGCATTCCGGAGTCTCGAGACTTATGTGGGGCGCGGACGACTTCATCGCAGCCCTGGGCGGCACCGCCAGCAGGAATGCGACCGGCGAGTATAAAACCGTCGTCTCGCACCTGCGAAGCAGTGTGCTGGTGGCAGCGAAAGCGCACGGCTGTGAAGCGTTGGACGGTGTCTACACGTCGATTCCGGACCTCGACGGGCTCCGCGCCGAAACGGCTGACGCTGCGGCCTGCGGCTTCGACGGGAAAGTCGCGATTCACCCCGACCAGGTCGAGGTAATTCGCCGAGAGTTCCATCCCTCACCCGAACGCCTTTCCTGGGCGGACGCTGTTCTCAAGGCAGCGGGTTCTGGCGGGGTGGCATTGGTGGCGGGCCAGATGGTCGATCGGCCGATGGTCCTGCAAGCGACCCGGGTACAACGTCTTGCCCAAGCGGCGAGGAGCGTACGCCGGGAGTCGTGAGATCGGGGCTGCGACCTGCAACGTCGCAGGTCGCAGCTCCTCGGTGACTCAGACGGCCGCGGTGTCGCGAACGCGACCCGTGTGAAAGTCGGCGAGGTCGTTCTCCAGAGCTGCATCACAAGCCTTGACGTACGTCCCGACACCGCCGAAGTAGAAGAGCACATCGGGAGCCTTCCCGGGGATGTTGCCACCGAGCATCCATGACCGAGTTCCTTGCGGCAGGACAGTCATGTTGGCGAACTTCGTCAGGCGTTCGTGCCACTCCCTCACCGCGCTTCGGCGGGGCTCGATGGCGTCGATCGAACTGGCCCGCATTCGTTCGACGCACCGGCCGATCCATGTAACAGCTGCCTCGACGACGACGGGAATGTTGCCGAACGGGCTCTGCGGACCGCTGATCATGAACATGTTCGGGAAGGCATGCGCCATCAAACCCAGATGAGTTCGGGCGCCGGAAGCCCAAGCTTCGCGCAACGCCTGTCCGCCGCGGCCGCGGATGTCGATAAGGTCGTACGAGCCGCTGCCAGCGTCGAAACCTGTGGCAAAAATGATCACGTCCACTTCGTGCTCGACATTGCCGACGGTGATCCCTCGAGGGGTGATTCGGGAGATCGGCTCGCGGCTGACGTCGACGATCTCGACGTTCTCGCGGTTGAAGGCTTCATAGTAGAAGTGTCCGAGAGGTGGGCGCTTCGATCCGAGAGGGTGGTCCTTGGGGCACAGGAGCTCAGCGGTCGCTGGATCCTTGACGATCGCCCGGATCTTCTCCCGAACGAATTCGGATGCGATGGCGTTGGCTTCGGGATCTGTTGTGATGTCATCGAAGGTCTCGTAAAGGAATCGGAACCCGCCGGCTTCCCAACCAGCCTCGAGGACCTGACGGTGCTCTTCGGGGGTGACGTCGCCGCGTCGGCGGTTGGCCCTTGGGAAAGCGTAGCCAAGAGGGTGACGGCGAGCCATTGCCCAGATCTCGTCGTAATCGCGGCGGATCTGCTCACGCTCGAAGTCGGTCAGCGTGTAGTTGCGGGCCGGAAGCACGAAGTTCGGCGTGCGCTGAAAGACGCTGACGTGATCGGCGACCTTCGCAACGAGGGGAACAGCTTGTACGCCGGTAGCACCGGTTCCGATGACGGCTACCCGCTTTCCGGCCAAATCGGCCCCCTCTGAAGGCCAGCGGCCCGTCACGAACCAATCGCCCTGGAAATCGTTGATGCCAGCAAAGGCTGGGATGTACGGCCGGGAAAGGAGTCCGAGGGCGGTCACGAGGAACTGGGCGCTGAACTGACGTCCGTCCTGGGTCGTGATAGTCCAGCGATTGGTCGTCTCATCGAAGGTCGCAGCGGACACCCTGGTGTCGAACTCGATATGGTCGCGCCAGCCGTGCTTCTCGGCGGCGAAGCACAAGTACGCGTACATGTCCGCCTGCGTTGCGAAGCGCTCCGGCCAGTCCCACTCGTCCTGCAGTTCCTGAGAGAAGGCATAGGCGTACGTCCAGCTCTCGCTGTCGGTGCGGGCGCCGGGGTAGCGGTTCCAGTACCAGGTACCGCCGAGGTCGGGTGCTGCCTCGAACGCAGCGACGGACAGTCCCTTTGAACGGAACTCGTGTAGGGCACGTAGTCCGCCGAGTCCGGCTCCGATCACGATGGCGTCGAGGCGGCGCGTTGCTTCATGTGGCGTTTCAGGGCCAGGGGTTTCGGTATGTGCCATGCAGGATCGCCTCCGTGGAGATCTAGGGTGTGCCGGTAATGTGCCAACTCCCCGCAGTATGGGCCGACGCCTGAGTCTAAGCAAGCATTTGGTTGTAATTGAACCAAGCATCTGGTTGAATTGACGCCACTGCGTGATATGCATCACGTTAACTCCGAAGAGGAAGGGCTGCCATGCCGGGAGCGACCCTTGATCACCCCACTCAGTCGGCGACGGCTGACGTGGACCGTTCGCTGAAAATCTTGGACCTGTTCGACTACCAGGTGCGGGAGTCTGGCGCGGAGGAGTTCGTCGCCGACGTCTCCATGCGCCTGACCTACGCCGAGGCGGACCAGCGTGCTAATCAGATCGCGCGAGTGCTCGACTCACTCCAGTGCTCCCAAGGCCAGCGCGTTGCGCTTTTGTCCCACAACCGTGCGGAGTACGTGCTGCTTTACCTCGCCGCCGCAAAAGCCGGTGCCGTAACCGTTCCCCTGAACTTTCGTCTGGCGCCAGCCGAACTAGAGTTCATCCTCAATGACTCCGGCGCCACTGTCGTCGTCGCTGCGTCGGCTCTTCACCCCGCAATCGATGCGATCCGGTCAATGACGCCGTCGGTCAAGCACTACGTCAGTCTCGACCCGACCGACGACGCCCGGTGGGCCCCGATCAACGACCTCGCAGACGCGGAGTCAATCGAACCGCCCTCGATCCAAGTGCATTCGAGCTGGCCATTATCCCAGCTGTACACAAGCGGAACGACGGGAACCCCGAAGGGCGTGGTTGTCACCCACGGGGCGATGGCGTGGCAAGTTGAGCAGGAGGCGCACGTCCTGCAACCGTTGGGCGCCCTGCAGGGCCGGTTCCTGGCCGTCGCGCCGATGTATCACGCTGCGGTCAACTTCCTCTGGATGACGGTCGCCGCATGGGGTGGCAGCGTCTTCGTCCAGGAGAACTTCGACCCAGTCGGCACACCTGAGATAATGGCGCGTGAGGACATCGCCTGGATGTTATCGGTGCCGGCAATGATGCACGCCAGTATCGAGGTGGCGCCGCAGCTCGCTGGAACCTTCCCGTCGTTGAAGGTCATCTATTACGGCGGATCAACCATCGATCCCAGCTTGCTCCGTTCTTCCATGGAGTACTTCGGCTGCGAGTTCCTCCAGGTTTACGGGCTAACCGAAACGCTCGGCATGGTGGCCCTCAATCCGCGCGATCATCGCCTCGCGTTGGAGGGAAGGCCTCACCTGCTCGGTGCGGCAGGTCGGAGCTTCCCTGGCTGTCGCATCGGCATCATTGGAATCGATGGGCAACTGCTTCCCGAAGGGGAAGTTGGGGAGATAGTCCTGAGCGGCCCGCAGATTATGACTGAGTACTGGAATCGGCCTGAGGCGACGCGCGAGACTCTCCAGGACGGTTGGCTGCGCACAGGCGATGCCGGCTATCTCGACAGCGAGGGTTACCTCTACATCACGGACCGGATCAAGGACATGATCATCAGCGGGGGGGAGAATATCTACCCGCGTGAGATCGAGGAAGTCCTCCTCATGCACCCGAATGTGGTTGAGGTGGCGGTCGTCGGGATCCCTGACACAAAATGGGGCGAGTCAGTTGCGGCCGTCGTCGTGCCGCGTCACGGGGGCGACTCGCGTCTCGGCGAGCTGTTGGTCGAGCTGTGCGTCGAGCGTCTCGCGAAGTACAAAGTGCCCAAGCACATTGACTTTGTCGACGCTCTGCCACGCAATGCGATGGGCAAGGTGCAGAAGTTCGAAATCCGGAACCGCTACTGGTCCGGCCACGATCGTCGGATCTAAGCTGAACGGACGGATTGGCTAGGTCCTGTCTTGTGAAATCACTGAAGTGACGGGGCAATCGCGGCGATGATGAACTCGGACCGGCAGTAGAGCAGCCCGTTTGGCATACCGTGTGACCAGGTCACGGAAGTGCTTGAGCAGGTTGATGCAGCGCTCGACGACTTGGAGACCTGCGTATTCGGCGTCGAATGACGGTGTACGCCCGCCCCGTGAACCCTTCGCTGCTCGGGTTGCTTTCTGAATCTCACGCCCGTCGCGACAGCAAGGTGGATCTTGCTGCTGAACCCTCCCCGGGGCCGTCTGAGACATTTGCCGTCGACCGCGCGAGCCTCGATCGTTGTGCGTAGAAACCTATTTCGGGCACCGGTTGAACGCTGGTGCGCACGGACCACCGTGGAATAGACAGAGACGATCTACTCGTCCTCGCCGACCTGTCGCCTTTGACGACCCGCGGCGTCGAGGATTTCTCCCATGTGCCGTCCATGGTCCACTTGCGTAAGCGCTCGTGGGCGGTCTTCCACGGTCCGTACCGTTCGGGCAGGTCCTGCCAGGGTACGATCGCACGATGTGTGTTGGTCGCGGCGCAGAACCGGGACGAGAAGCAACGCTGCGTCGTGCGATGCCTGCAGGAGCGGCTCGAGAAGGTCGTCGCCGGCGGGGAGCGGATCCGGGAACTCTCGCGTGAGAACGCGCGCCTGACCGCGGAAAATGCGGCGGTCTGGTACGACACCACCATTGACGGGGCGGTCGCCCGCGGGCTCGGTGTTACGAGGAAGACCGGGTGGATGCGGGCGTGGGAGCGGGCCGGGAAGAGGTTGCCGATCGACTACACCGGTCCCGGGTTCGGTGGCCGCGCCCACCGGGTCCGTTCCCCGGGGCATGATCTGGGCCGGCCGTTCGAGGCGCTGCGGCAGATCCGGGCGGGGGAGTTCCGCGGCGTCCGATGGGACTACGGAACAAACACACCGTCACCGTGGGTGGCCGGTTCCGGGAGGTCGACTCGCTCGCCGAGGCACTCGTCCTTTGGGCCCAGCACCTGGCGGCGGATCTGGTGACCCCGATGAGCCTGCCGATGCCCGGCTCCTCCTGGCTGTACGAGCTCGACAACCGGGCACTGCGGACGTTCGCGCACGAGGTGTACCTGGGCACGTCGGCGGGCAACGGGCTGAACGTGCGATCCGGGATCCTCACCCCCTCGCTGAGCGTGGTCACCACCGAGGTCATCCTCTGCACCCATGTGCATGCCCGGCGTCCGCGGTCACCGGAAGCGCCCGCCTGGACGAGCGGGAGCAGGCCCGGCGCAGCGAGCTGCTCCTCGCAGCCCATTCACTGGTCGGGCTCGCGTCGGCGGGGAAGACGCTGGCACGGATGATCATCCTCGATGACCGGAAGGGTATGGCGCTGCGCCACGTGAATGTTCCGGTGCTTCTCCGGATGGGGTGTCTTGCAGTCGAGGTCGCTCATGACGGGCGGATGCGTAGTCGTGCTGTGGCGCGGGACTGGGACGAGTCGGCCAATCTCGTTGGGTAGCTCGCGGCTGTATGAAACGCGGCCGGTCTCCTGGTCGGTGTTGAGCCAGATTTCGTAGGACCCGGTTGCTCGTGTTCCGGTGGACGTGTCATCTGCCTTGTTCGGATCAATAAGGGGTGTGGTCAGGGGTCTAGAATGCGGAGCACGGGACCCGTCAGTGGGGGAGATGATCCGCTGTCGGTGCGGGCATATCTGCACCTACGCGCGGCGCACGGAAGGCAAGCGGTGGGGGTACAGCGTCGCCCATGGTGCTTTGGCGCCCCACACTACGTCGAGCCATCCACCAGATGCCATCATTCGTCTATGACACAGGTAGGTTCGCCTCCTGAAGACGGTGCCCGAATCCCTCTGGTGCCGATTAGCGGTGGACTCCCAGCATGGCTCGCAGACCTCGCCTCGATTGCGGCGGACCTGGAGTCCGCCCACAGGTTCATCGAGAGATACATCGAACTCGCGCGGAACCGACCGAGCGATGGAGAAAGCCCGGTCGACACGGATATGCAGGCGCTGTGGAACGCGGGGGTCATTGCGTATCGGCGTGCTTTCACCTCAGGCCGAAGTCTCGTTCTTCCGAAGGAGTCCAGGCCAAAGCTGGCAGACAATATTCTCGCGCAACTGTCTGAGGACGGTCGCACAACTCACGAATCTCTTTAGGACCAGGCCAATAAGCATGTCGCCCACAGGGTCGCCGACCTTGAGCAGGCCAGAATCTACGCTGCACTCGCGCCCGAAGGTTCTGAGCGAAGCATTCAGGGGGTCGCCAGGCTGCATGTTCGCTTCATCGGCCCGGATCCCGCCGATGCGGGTAGGTCTCTCAATCTCTGCACGACCGTTCACGACATCGTGATGAGAGAGATGGAGACGCTCACGGCGGGTGCGACCTCTGCTCTAGCCGCCGACCTCGACGTCGAATCGTTGTATGAGGCGTGGGAGCTACTCCAGCAGAGCGAGACAAGCCCGATCTGACACGCTGACAGATAGCAATTCCGAATTCCCCCTGGGCCGGTTCTCAACAACCTGATGACCGTCAATCGTCACAATGGGCTCCATGGTCTCCCTTGATGTGAAGCTCATTTCGGAGGAATCACGGTGGATTTCTGCGGCCGAGGAATGTCTACAGCTATTCGCGACTCCTCCGGCGAGAGTCCTGGTCGCGGACGAGGACAACCATTGCTTCCGCGTGAGCTATCCGATCGCCCGGCATGCATTGAACCAGGTCGAAGCCTGCCTGACGCTCATCACTACAGGCCTGGTGTATCCGGCCGTCGCCAACGTGCGGGTTGCGTTCGAGCACGCACTTGTCGCGCAATGGGTCCTGCTCACGGACCAGGGTGAACGCGCATTCGTGGCTGCGACCCGGCGTAGCAACGCAGCGTTCGTAAAGGACTTTGCGCAGTACGCGGAGATCCCAGACGATCTTCTCGCTGATGCGGATGATCCCTCTCGCGACGGAGGTAACTTTCCCAGCATGCAATCCCTTTGCGACAGATTCGATGGTAAGACGAAGAAGATCTACACGGTATACAGGTCGCTGTCTGGCGCTGTGCATCCTTCAGCATCCACGCTGGCTCGCCACCTGGAATGGGATGCTTCGACCGACAACTTCAGACTGAAACCCAGAGGATCGACTGAGTTGCCCACCGACCTGGCGATGGCGCTCGGCTGGTCGGCAGTCATGGCGGCGTATGTCATTGAGACCCTGAAGCATGAGAAGTCGCGAGTGCAGGAGGTTGAGCGGATTGCGCGGCGCGGCGGACTCCCCACGGATCTCAAATCGGACGATACACAGCCGCATTTCCAGCGGAGGTCGCCCGGCCTCTGAACAGGTGGCCGAAGGTCGGCCCGATGTCCTCGCTGAAGTGGTTGGCGCCGCATCGTCGGTGGCGCGGGTCTTCTCGCCGGTCGGACTCTCCTCAGGCTGGGTTGTGTACAGTCGGTGTGCCGTTTGCCTTGGCGACGTGCAGCATAAGAAGTTCACCTAGGTACAGCTGGCCACGGATCACGCGAATGGGGTCGAGGGACTCAGAGCCGGTGAGTCTATGGCTGACGTAGTCAGCCGCCTCCTGACGCTCTGCCGACACATACATAGTCAAGAACTCAATTGCGAAGCGGGACAGCTCGCGTGGCGTCAGGAACGGGTTCTGTCATCTTCCGACGATAGTGCCACCTGAAGTCCAACATCCGCTGATCAAGGATTGTTACGCCACATACGGGAGCAAGCCCTCGACGAGCGCACTATCTGAGAAGTGATCCGCGAAATGATGCGCAGGATCGTGGTGGACCGGGGCCGCGATGGATTCTGGTTCCGGACGTTGCCGAGCTGTGTATCACACGGAGATACAACGCCTTTCGAGCGAATGACGTTCGGTGTTCACCGATAGTCGGAGCTAACCGAGGCGATTAGTGGTGGATGGTGTCCGAATATTCCTCACGAAGCAGCTGGTGGCTCCAGTCGATGCGGACGAATGTCGGATCGAACCCCTGGCGGCCCCGTGTGGACGGGAGTATGGGTCACCGTCATCAAGAGTGCGATGACCTTGCCGCGCAGGGCGGCGCTGAACGTCTTCCATCGTGCGCGGACTTCATCGGCACTGATCAAGTCCGCTATCGGATCACGGGATGTGTTGGCGACGATTCCGGTGAGGGCGTTGTCGATGGGTGCGCTAGCCGTTCGCAATTCCGGATCTACGCGCTATCGGACTGCCCAACACCGCTCGTCCTCAGGTGAACGCAACTCTTCCGTGGTGGCCCCGATGCCTGATGCCGCATGTCTCGCGGTTGTGTGCGCGATCACCGCTGTGTTTGCTACTCTTCTGCCTCGGACGGAGGTGTGAACGTCCTGATCGTTTAACTCAGCGGAGTTGGGTTGGCCGCGCTGGTTCAGAAGATGACGTAACAGCCGAGCGCGTCGCTGTTCGATGGACGGCGACCTACCCGAAACCAGCTGAGTGGCAGATCAACCCTGTCATTCGTCACGTGAATGACTCTACGGGGATTCGCGTCCACCGGATTCTCGTCCAGTACCCACACTCAATCGGTGATCATCAAGCATCCGCATGTGGCGCCGGCAACCATGGTCCGGGGGTAGGAAGGTAGGGGTCCGGGCGGTCTCGGCAGTGATCGGGATGCTGGGGTGGCGAGGTTGCCACTGGTGGGTGAGGGTTGTGCCCACACCGTCCGCGGCCGCAGGCCCTGAACACGCGCTCCGAGGTGGCGCCGATTGGGCGCATCGGCAAGTAAAGTTTGAGCGTGGCAGGTACCCCAGCTCAGAGTGTCCAGTTCCCGGCATTTCGTCAGTACGAGGCGAAGCGGCAAGAGGCCAACAATGCAATGACTGCGCTCCTGGCGGGCGCGAAGCTCGCCGCACACACGCTGCAGCTGACCTCGGGATCTCAAGAGCTCCTGCCTAGAATTTTTCCGGGCGTCGAGCACATCAATTACTTCCGTCTCCGAACAGATCGAGCGACTGAACTTCTCGTGGACACTGGGCACCATCTCGGTGCCGTCGCAGTGCCGTATGCATTGGCCGTCCACGAAGATTTCGTCACAAGCGTAGTTGATCTGCTCAAGGAGCTCGGCTACACCCGTAAAGCGCCTGGTCGAAACAAGGACCTTTCGAAGAATCCGGTTAAGGCATGGAACATGCACGACACGGTGTATCTGACGCTCGGCGGGACGGTGCCGACGAGTGGTGGTGACGCAACTGCCATCGAAGTTTTTCATCTTCTGCGCGAGATGCGGAATGCGCATATCCACGCCGGAGGCGAGGTGTCCGACGCTCTCAAAGAGGTAGTCGAGGCCTTCAGCGCGGATGCGGCACAGGAATGGTCACGGCTCTCACGACGAAGGCACGGAGACCTCGTTTCTAGTAAAGAATTGCGTTTCAACACCTTCGACATCTTCGCTGCCTTTGCGGTGACTAAAACGCTGGGACGGCAGATCAACGCCTTGCTCCGGGACAGAATGGACCACGCTCACTGGGCGGAGATCGCTGTCAGGGACTATGCGATGCAAACTTCGAAGGCGCGCGGGAGCGACTCCTGGATGCGAGGGTATCTCGGCTATGCAGCGATGAATTACGGCGGCATCGAACTCACGGAGGCAGAGCTTGTCGCTGCGGCGGTTACGACCGGATTCTGGACAGGGGGACGACAGTGGGCCTCGCGTCGTTCGGAACGTGGCGCCCAGCGCAAGCGAAACCAAGGCGTAGGCAAACCTGGTGATTAGTCAGTCCTGGGCTGAAGAGTTGGCGCTCTTCCCATTGAGCTATACCCACAAGATTGCGGGGACCTGGACTCGAACCAGGGTCTCCAACTTGCGAACAACCCCGGTCGCGAACCGGACGGGCGCCTAACCGCGCTGTTCCTAGGCGAGCATACAGCGCAGGTGTCGAAGTTCCATCACCCAGAGCAAGCGGGAGCGATCCTCGTCGGCGAAGACGAGCCCGGTCCTGGCTCCGCGGCCGTGGAGTGCACGACGATCGCCGGTCGGTCCTCTCGGCGTACCGACCCACTTCGGCTCTCGGCGATGCTGGGTGGACGGCGCTGCGCCGACGAATACGGCCGACTCGGCCACGGAGCGTATACGACAGGGTCGAGGGCATGATCCATTGAGGCCAGTCAGGTGATGACCCCCGGCGGGCAACCGGTAGATCCGTGCGATTCGTCCGGGGTTTGGCTTTCGCTCGCGCCTCTGAGAGGCGTCAGGCGTGGCTGCAGGGGTGCCGGCACGGGGTAAATGTTTGGAGGAGACTCGTTCGCCCGGCACTGAGCGCATCAGACATGTTTACGGGGTACCTGAGTGGTGCCTGGGAGGTCAACCGAAGAACGCCTCCTTCAGGGCTTCGACTACCCCGTGGGCGATGATCCGGGTAAGCAGGTCGCGACCCCAGGTTTTGGCCGTCTGGAGTCGGTTCGGATGGGCCGGCTCGGGTCGGTCGGTGGGCGTGGTGCTCATGTGCACTCCTGTTCGCGGTTCGTGCCTGTTCCTGGCCGGCGGCCGGCAGGTCGTGAACTCAGGATGCGGGAGCCGATCGCTGCGATCCAGCGCCCTTTCTACGGTCAATGTCACAAACGGGTTGTGTGGATTCACCGGTGCGCCAGGGGGTGGGCTGTGTTGAACGCCTGACGGGCGGTGAGCTCCATCGCGCGTTCCAGTCGGCGTGAAGTCGTGGTGATCTGGTACCCCGTGAGCCAGGACAGCGCCTCAGCACTGGTGTCGCCGGCGGCGATGACATCGGCCAGCGACGTGACCTCCCACGGGTACGCCGCCGGCACGAAAGAGAACCTGATCGTCACGTCGTTCTCGTCGAGAAATTTCTTGGCCTGACGGAGGATGCTGCTGAACCATGATGGGTCACTCCGCGCACCGTGCAGGCGGTCACCGAGTGCGTACACCTCGGGTTTCGCATGTGAGTGGAGGAGGTCGATCACCTGCTGCATGCGCGACGCATTGAAGGCTTCGGCCTCTGCGAGGAGTCGATCCCGTTCGGGCTCTGTGATGAACCCGAACTCATGCGCACGATAGGCAGGCACGTAGACAGCCTCGCGAACGTCCTCCTGCAAGTAGCTGGGCAGACCCACGATGCCGTCGTTGCCGAGTGTTTTGGGCCCGCGGTCGGAGCTGGGCGTATCGGGATCTTCGAGGACCCGCAGTAGCACTTCGATCACGAATTCGGGTGGACGGGCCTTAGCCTGCGGGTGCGTGCGGGCGACGGGCAGGAAGGCGTCGATACCCGGTACTGGTTCGGGTCCTGTCGGAGTCTCGATGATGGGCCAGAGGAAGCGTTGGCCTTCGGATTTGAGATCGAGCACGCGGCTGCTCTCGATGTGCTCGGACCACTGCGAAGACACAGTATCGATGACGAGAGGATGCCAGCCCACGGGGATTCGCAGGATCCAATCGGGAGGCTGAACCGTGCAGGTCGTTGCAACGGATGGATCCTCCGGTGCGCTATTGAGCAGCCAGCGACGTATCTCCTCGAGCGTGAGGTTGCGTCGAGCGCGCCAAACCGCACCAGCGCCCCTCCCATTGAATCGGCGCTCAATGGTGGGAGGGCCGGGAGGAGTCGGAAGACTGCGGATGTAAAGCGATCGGCGGATCCCGAGCTTCGTCCGCCAAGCAGGATTCAGAAGGTCATGGTCAAAGAGTGCCTGTTCGACCGTGTCATCATCAGAGTCGCTGAGCAACTCTCGCGCTATCCGCCGGGCGAGTTCGTTGCGCTCCGGACTGTGCCAGGAGATGTCTTGCTCAAACAGTTCGTCAGCGACCAAGCTCGTTGCGCTCATCTCGCCCGGAGGAAGTCCACGTTCCCTCCGTTTCCTACGGGCGCCTTGTTCCCTCCCGTAGTGGTCGAAGACCGCGGCTTCCCACCTCGTGAGGCTCGATACCACGACCAGCTGCCACAGGCCCCGCGCAGCTTCCTGCCTGATCCGCGGACGGATACCGGTAAGGACATCGTCAGAGAACTCCTCCCGCAGTGAGATGGCGGTCAGAACCGCGTCGGTCATTGGCCGCGACTGGTAATTGTGGTGACCTCGAAACTGCGACTGACCGGGGAGAATGAATCCGAACCCCTTTGCGGCTTCTGCCAATTTGGCGTCCAACCTCAACCGCAACGGCACGCCAGTCGCCGGGCGACCCCGCCCGCCGGGGAGGGGATGACGCAAGACGGTGGCAATGTGTGTCAACAACTGCGAGCGATCGTCAATTGACTTCTGCTTCTCGACGTACTCGGCGAGGAGGCGTCGCACGGTCTCATCTCGGGAGCGATAACCCTGAGCGGCCTGTATCCGAGCGAGCGCGTCCAGGGCGCACTGCGCCACCCGGACATTCGTCTCCACCTCCGCCTTCGCCATGATCGAATTATCGACCACGCCCGCGCGGGAGTGCGCGCGGCGGCTGGTGCCGTTGTCCGTGTCGTCAGTCGAGTGGATTGCACGCCCCCGCCGCGCGGATGTCGGCCTGGCGGTGGGAGTCGCCCGTGGTTGCGATGTCATGGATGTGGTCCAGGAGTCGATCGGAGGTGGCAGTGGCCAACGTTTTCGGCAGGATGGCGTCGAATCGCAGGGGATGTTCGATGCCACGGCGACCGAACGGGCTGGCACGTGGCATCGAGTGCGGTCGAAAAGGCCCTGGTCGTGATTCTGCGCCGCGGGCGCCTGTCCCGGCGGATCACCGTTCCGGCCGTTGGCGGGCCATCACCCGATTGCACAGCAACTCCGCCGACTCACCGCGGCCGGCGTGCTCGAGGTGATGTGCGAGAGCAAACGCAACCAGATCTGGGCCGCCGTCGACGTGATCGCCAAACGCGACGTGCTGCGCATCACCATCGGTGAACGCACGACCGAGCACCCGGAGCTAGTGGATGACGCTGGCCGCGAGGTGAAGCTCGACGATGTGGTCTCGCTCTTGGCCATACCGGGGTGGACGACGGCCACGCCTGCGGTTCCGGGCATGACACCGTTCACGTCAGTAGAGGGTTAGGCGCTGGCGAAGTAGGCCGCACGCGCCGCCTCGATCAAGGCACGGGCCGGGCCGCTGGCGTGGGCGACATTGAGTGGCGGCGCCCACTGCTCGATGACGGTTGCCTCGACGGCGGCGGGTGTCGGGTGCTCGCACCACGACACCCGCAGATGGGCGTGCATCCAGGCGGTCAGGCGGATCTCGTCTTCGTCGACCAGGACGACCCGGTCGGTGCGGCGGGTCCGGTAGCCCTCGGTGTCGAGCAGCAGTCCGGCGAGAGTGCGACGTAGGGTGGATGATCCGCTGCGGCGCAGGTGGTGGCTGGTGATCCGCCGACGCAGGTTGGTTGCAAGACCGACATAGAGTAGCCGCGCCCCGGTGTCGGTCGGGTGCGGCGGGCCAGTGAGTTGCGGGAACACGTCGGGAGCTGCCCACCATGCGTACAGGCCAGGCACGGCAGGCAGTGTGGACAGGTCGTCGAGTGCGTGATGAGTGGCGCCGAGGGCGGTGATGGTGTGTGCCGGATCGAGCAGAGACATTGGGGCGGGGTCTGCATGGTCGTCAGTGTGCCGTGAGCGGCTGACAACCTGGACTCGGCGTCGTCCGACGTGACGCGACGGGGGCCCACCTGTGACGGTGGAGCCCTCGCACGGATATGGGCACCGGTGCCGAGCGATGGCCAGCACGATTGTGACCGCGGCGGTGACGGCGTTGGCGGGTCCTGGATGTCTTCCCGGATGTAGACGGCGGCTCGACCGCATTGAGCGCATTGAGCGCATTTCGGCACGATGATGATCGGACTCGGCTCCTCCGCCCCGGGCCGCTTCAGCGCCGGCGATCCGGGGGCGTGTTATTACCACTGGTCAAACAGTGGTTGTGTTGCAGTTCAGGCTCGGCGGACCACCACAACGCATCCTGCCATCGCCTGACCAGGGGTGTCGCACCGCTCTGGGACGCTTGGAAGCCGAGAATGGCCGGGGGGAGGACCCGTGCAATCGGGCGACCCGGTGAACCCCGGACGTGCCTCGTCGTCAGCATCGTCACCAGCGGCGAGGACGTAAAGGCCGCGGCCGCTTGGATGCGCCCCGGGGAATCAGGAGTCGAGGAGCAGCAGATGACCGGTGGAGACCTGATGCAGATGATGTCGGAGCTCCGCGTCGAGCACCGGTGGCTGGCAGAGGAGTTTGTGGCGGAGTCGCTGCGCCTGGGCGAGCAGGAACGGGGCAAGGAGCACCACTACGTGCCCCGGATGTACCTGAATCGGTGGGCTGTGGATAAGAAAGTGCAACCGGTTCTCGTTGACCGCCGGCAGGTATCGCCGCCACAGCAGCCGAAAGAGGTAGCGAAGAAGACGAACCTCTACTCCCTACCTGCACCTGACAGCACGATGGATCAACCGCTGCGGTGGATCGAGAAGCACCTGTCCCGGATCGAGGACGAGTGCGCACATCGGCTCGATCAGCTTGCATGCCTAGTGCGGCCGGGCCCTACCTACTGATTCGGTTTGCGTGCTCTGCTCCGGATCGGCGGTGCCGCTGCATCCGTAATGCGCAATGCTGGAACGGGCATAGCAGGTCGTGGGGAAATCCTGCGCGTTCCCGTGATTCACGCTCTCTTGAACAGACGTCGTACACGGTTCCACATGCCATCCGGCGAGGGATCCTGCTCGTTGGGGGTGACCTGTGTCTCCGGGTCGAGGTGGCCCACCTTGTAACGGATCAAGAGGCGACGCAGGTCTTCCCTTGTTGTGAGATCGAGGTCTGTCAGCGGGGCGGTGCTAGCGCTCGGACAGATGATGTTCTCCGGTTCTGGCACCGCGAAACCGTCGTGCATCTGTGTTCCTTGAAGGTGTTTCACGAGGGCCCGCACGACTTGCCTCTCGTATCTGGTCTGTCGGCGGAGTCCGATCGTGTGCACGGCGGCTTCATGGGTCACCGGAATGACCTCGAGGTCGGACGCGACACCAACCATTTCTTCGAAGTCGAGACCGGAGTACATCTCGGATTCGCCGTGTTTGGCGGTGTCCGTGCACCGAGGAAATCGTTGCCCGTCACCGAGTTGACGGGCGTGGGAGAGCAGCGAACTCTCGACGTTGCGCGGATTCAACACGGGGATCGACACCCACATCCTTGTGATCTTCATACCGTCGTGCTCACGGTAGAAATGCGCAGCGTGCTTGTGCAGGCGGTCTCCGGGATCGACTGTCCATCCAACCTTTACCCAGCCTGAATCGAATTGGATCACATAGAGATAGCCGCGGATCTGAAAGCCCTCATCGTCCCAGATGTAGAGGCCACCGTGGCTCGAAAAGAGCTCGTTAAGCGTCGCGCTGTATGGCGACCGGTACTCATACCCCAGCTCCACGCTGCGAAGATCGAGCATGAGAGGCCCAGCTTCAACGGCTCGGAGCGCTGACAAGTCGTCAGCGGTAGGTATGTGAGGGGTAATGGTGACGTGCCTGTGTGCTTTCAGGAGTTCGTCGTGGCGGGTCATCAGGCGAGCATAGGGCAGGGTTGGGACAGGAATATTGCTCGCGCGAGGCACGGACTACACCGAGAGATCGGTTTGGATTCGGGCGCGGACGACGGTCCCGCAACCCCGATGCTTCGAACGCAGCCGAAGTCCTCGACGTCTGTGCCGGGCGCCGCGGCCCCGGCACGGCAGTTCTCGCAGGGACGAACATCTGTCCGCACTGCATCGGAAGTCTCGTGCCGACGCCGTCGAGTGGGTGAGGCGGTTTGCTTGTGAGTCCGCCGATTCTTGGGTGTTCGTGCATGGTGTGTCGGTGTGGTGGGGCACGATCGGTGGTGGGCCGGGGATTGATGATGCGGGGGTGTGCTGGGTGGTGGCGTCGAGTGATGGTGGTGGATGGCGGGTTCCGTCGGGGTGGTGGCGGCGGGCGGAGGTGTTTCGGGGGCGCGCCCCGAAGCGGAAGGTCTCCCTGGATGCTGGGGCGTCGGCGGCGGTGGATGCTCTGATTGTGCGGGCGGGTGCGGAGTTCGAGCGCACGATCTCGCATCCGGTGACGCCGGTGGATCTGGCGGTCGCGGGTCGATCTTTCCTGGAGGGCCGCGCGGATGCGGGTGGTGCGGTGAATGTGGTGGGGGCCGCGGTGGCATGGCTGGTCCTGACGGATCAGCCTGAGCAGGCTTTCAAGACAACGTTTTTGGATGATCTGGCGACCCGGTGCGGGGTGGTGGCGGCGGCAGAGGCCGCGATTATCGTCGCGGGGTTGCGGATCCAGTTTCACCGGCCGGGACCGGGGGAGCCGATGGTGACGATCAGGTCGGTGGAGCGGCGGCCGGTCGCCGATCTGCTCAATGTGCACATTTTCGAGCCACACAGCCGGCTACGTGCCCTGCTCGCGGTGGCGCCGGATGCCGAGTACGCGGCGGCGGTCGCTGCGTTGGGCCGGTATCGCGGGTCGGGGCTGGCCTCCGATTTCCTGATCTCGTTTCTGGTGCCGACCGAGCAGCGCTGGGTGAAGGAGGATCTGCGGGCGTTGGCGCGGGTGGATCGTGATTACCTGCATATGGGGTGGCCGGTGTTGGCGTCGGTGACCACCCCGGGTCAGGCGGAGGCGGTCTTCGCCGCGGGCGGGGATCGTGACCATTCGGTGTGGGGTCTCGGGCACCGGCTGAATCTGGTGTACAGCATGTGCGCCCATGTCGGCCCGGGGGCGGAGGGCCTGGTCGGTGAACTATTCGACGGACATCTGAGCGGACCGAACAAGAAACGGATGGCCCAGATCCTCGGCCAATATCAGACCGATGACGGCATAAGGTTGCTGTTGAATCGGCTGGGCAGCAAGTATGTCGAACCGGCGGTGCGCGAGGCGATGACGGCCGCACCGGAGTTGGCGTACCGGCACCTCGCCCGACGGGCCGCCGAATCCGAGGCGGTGGCCGAGTTGCTGCGGGATCATCTGCGGGCACACCCCGAACTCTCCCCAGGAGACGACGAAACCGGCACCGACGACGGACCCGGCCACAGTGGTGGTGGCGGGCCGGCCGGCGAGGAGCGGCAGCGGGTGCCGGAGGTGTCGGTGGACGAGTTGCCGATGGTTCTGGTCGATCCGCCCTGGAAACGGCCCAGGCCGCGACGCCGCACCACCGTCCCCGGAGCCTCGTCGCCGGCCACCCCGACCCGGTTGGCCTGGTGTCCGGGGGAGCGGGAGCAGTGGCTGGCCGCGGACACGTACCGGCCGTGGCTCGGGGACCGCACGTGGGCGGAGATGGTCGGCCGGGTCGGCCTCGGGCAGGTGATGGACATCAACATTCTCGCGCATGCCCCCGAGGAGTTGGTGCGACCGATCCTCGCCGATCTGCCTGCCCCGAGCCGGATTTGGTACGCCGACCGCCCCTGCAAACCCTCCTCGGCCGATTCGGCGCCGACGCGGTCCCGTATGTCGTGCGGGTGGTCACCGCCCGCCCGGGCCGTACCGCGCACGTGCTGCTGCCGATCGAGGGCAGCGAGATCACCGTCCACATGGTGCGGTGGCTGCTGTCCCGATCATTGGGGGCGACCGCGAAGCAGTGGTTTGCTCGGCACATCGACACCGCCGCACCCGATGTCATTGCCGCGGCCCTGACCGGATCGACCACCGAACGCTCCCACGGCGAGCGGGTCCTGCGTGCACTCGCCGAGCGGGGGCACCGCGACACCGTCCTCACCGCGACGCGCCGCCTCGGCCCCGCCGTGCAGGCGGCGGTGACCGCGGTGCTGGACGCGGACCCGCTGCTGGAGCTGCCCTCCCGGGTTCCCGAGCTGCCGTCGTGGGCGAACCCGGCGCTGTTGCCGCCGGTGCTCCTGACCGGCACCGGCCACGCCCTGCCGGCGGATGCCGCCCGGAATGTGTGCATCATGCTGGCCCTGTCCCGCCCCGGGGACCGCTACCCGGGTGTCGACCTGATCCGCGGCGTCGTCGACGCGCGATCGCTGGCAGTGTTCGGGTGGGGTCTGTTCGAGCGGTGGCAGCAGGCGGGCTTCCCGGACAAACAGGCCTGGGTGCTGACCGCCCAGGGCATCGTCGGCGACGATGACACGGTACGGCGACTGACCCCGCTGATGAGGTCCTGGCCGCTGCAGTCCGCGCACCGGCGCGCGGCCGCCGGCCTCGAGGTCCTCGCGGCGATCGGCACCGATGCCGCGTTAACCCAACTGCACGCAATCGCCGTCGGATTGCGGTTCCCGGCCCTGCGGAAGAAGGCCGACGCCCTGGTCGAGCAGGTCGCCGACGACCTCGACCTGACCAGCGACCAACTTGCGGACCGGCTGATACCCACCCTCGGCCTGGACCCCGACGGCACCACCACCTTCGACTACGGGGACCGCGGGTTCGTGCTGTCCCTCGACGAACGCCTGCGCCCCACCCTGGTCGACACCACCGGCCGCCACGTCACCCGGTTGCCGCGGCCCACCGAGGACGACGCCCCCTCCGCCGCCGACGAATTCGCCCGGTACACCACGCTGCGCAAGGACCTCCCGACCATCGCGGACACCCAGATCCGCCGACTCGAGCAGGCCATGCTGACCGGCCGGAGCTGGTCCATGGGCGAGGTACGAGCCAGACTCGTGGCGCACCCGCTGATGTGGCAGCTGTGTCGCCGGCTGGTGTGGGCGCACCTCGACGAGCACCAGGCGGCCCAGCGGTTGTTCCGGTTCTCCGACGCGCGGACACCGGTCGGTGCGGACGGCGCGGACGTGCGTATCGACGACACCGCCATAGTGTCGATTCCGCATCCCCTGCACCTTCCGGGCGGCCCCGACCCGTGGACTGCCGTGTTCGACAACCTCGGCATCGCCCAGCCCTTCGAGCAACTCCGGCGGCGCACCTTCCTGCTCTTCACACCCGAGGAACTGGGCACGATCCTGACACGGTACGAGGGCCTGACGGTGCCGACGAGCGCACTGCTCACACTGACCCGGTTCGGGTGGCAGCGGGAAGAACCGCAGGATGCCGGCGCCCAGATCGCGATGGAGAAACCGATCGGCGACAGCCACGTCGGGGTGATCCGGGTGTCCCCGGGGTTCAACGCCGCGAATGCGATGCAGTGGAAGGAACAGACGATCGTCCACGTCTACGCCGCCGCCCTCGGCGACGGCGCGCTTCTCGATCACGTTGCGGCCTCGGAGATCGCCCGAGACCTCGCAACACTGGAGTGACACCGCACCCAGCCACGGGGCGTGGTAGCGACCCTCTCCAAGGAATTACCGGCCGGATCGCCCGCTTCCTGGAGCGGCAGGGGCGCTCTCCGTGGCGGGGTGTCGTTGTCATTGATTTCGAGTCCGTTGAACCATTCGGCTGCTTCGCGCAGTTCGTCGACAACAATGGGACACATGAAGGGGTTCAATCGCGTTTAGGGGCCGTAGCGGCGACACCGTGGTAGGCGCTACCGTCCACAGCATGCCCAGACTTACTGAGGAGCAGAAGAAACAGCGAGCCGCCGACAAAGCCATGCGCCACGCACTCGAAGCCGAGGAACGCGATCGGCGCGAGAGCATGAAGCGACTCGAATGGGAGAAGAACGGAACGTATCTGACCCGAGCCGAATTCGAAGCGAACGTGCCATGTCGAGGATGCGGCAGGCCGTTCATCGACAACCGCGGTCCATGGCCAGCGCAAATCCATATGACCCCCGCCGAAGTGGAAGAATACGCCGCCGAGAACAAGTATTACCTCGATAGGCACAGTGACTGTCACGCCTGCCGCACAGGTATCTCCGGCTCACGGATCACGCACTGTGGGTTCTGCTGTCCGCCTCCGCCGCTCAGCGCCAGGCAAATCGAAGTTATCCGAAACGTGTTTGGGAGGGCATCGAAGACCCCCGATCACGAACTCGACACCTGGAAGTCGACGCTCACGTGTGGACACAGCGTCGAGGGCAGACAGCACAGCTCCTCCAAGTCCCGCACGACCGCGGTCGAAGATTGCCCGGAGTACTCGATACGGCGAGGGGTGGTCCATGCCGAGCGGATCGGGCCGGCGGCTCCGCCGCCACCGAAAGCAGTTCCTGAAGCACCTGTTGTCACCGCTGCAGAGTCGGAAGCAATTGAGGTGGTGAAGAAACACAAGGAGGCGCTTCGGATGGCGGAAGATCGGCTGAAGCAGATCCGCCGCGATTCGGCCCGTGACCGCACATCTGATCGCGCGATCTAGGGCAGGCTCCGCTGAAACCCTGGCGGCGAGTGCGGGGAGCGCCCTGGTCGCCAGGGCTGCCCCGGGTGTGGTGGGGTCGTAGGTGACGATGTCGCGGAGCGTCGCCACGGTGCCGGATCGGCCGAGTCGAATCGGGGCGTCGGCAGGTGCACTATTCCTAATTCTGCATCAGACGATATTTCAATTCGTCGACCGCCTCATCGAGGGCGAGCGTGGACGGATCGAGTACATACAGATGGCCAGAGTGGTGTTTGAATCCTAGGGATTGCCAGAGCTTGCCCAAGGCCATTGCGCCCGCTTCCCATTCATCGACCGGCACGTCCCTGTTGCTGTATCGCTTTCGAAGCTCGAACGGAGAAGCATGGAGAGCGACACACGCTGCTGCGGAGTCGAGGCGCGGGATCGCCAGGCCGGTGAGATACCGGCCGACGCCTCCATGGCCACGCAACGCATGGTCGAGGAAGACATGATTGATGAGCACGAGCCGGGTTCCGAACAGGTCGCCGTCGACGGTATCCGCGAGACCGTCACCGTCTACCAGAGGCATGAAGACCGCGGTATCGGCGCTGACTGCGTCGAGCTCGAGCGCGAGATCCAGGCCCTCACCGAGCTTGAACGTCCAGCCGTCCATCCAGGACTGGCTCCGAGTCTTCCGTGCCGCTGACAACCAGCACCTTCATGGTCCAGCTGTCGGGCCCCTCATCGCCGTGTGCATACACAGCGCTACAACTTTTCTCGAAGATCAAGTAGTCGAGTGCGCTGACATCGGCCATGTAGCGACAATACTCTGCGCCGAAAACGGCCCGAGCTGGTGTTCCGGAACTGTGCACCGCCGGAATATCTGATCGACAACCGGGTTCAGGCTTGGGTGGGTCTGAGGTGAGCGAGGTGGGTGTCACATCCTGCCGGGGTCAGCAATGGTGGACCGCGGTCAGTAGTGGTGGAGTTGTCGCCACGAGAGCCGGCGTGCATTCGAGACCGCGATGGCGACGCGCTCCGATCCACACGGCCTCCACAACACCCAGCGGTCGCCATGACGTCGGCGGAATGCGACCAGGCCGTGTTCTAGCCGCTGCCGCGCCCACCGGCCTCAGGACGAATCAGACGCGTGACTTCCGAGACTCTCCGTAACGCAGAATTCGACTTCATGCCGGGCGACGTGCAGGGGAATGCGTTCTTGCTCGATGCGCCGGGGATGCGAGTCGGGCGCTGTGACACGCAGATATGCTACGGTTTCGTTGTCGGTCAGGTGGACAAGGGTGGGCCCGCCTGTGGAGATCAGTGTGCCGTTGGGGTAGTAGTTGGTGCCGAAGGGCGCGTATTCGTGGTAGCTGTCGGCATCCATAAGAATGGTCCGCACGGCCAGTCCTGCTCGGCGGTAGGCGTCGACGATGGTGAAACCATCGACATCGATATCGCCCCAGTAGATGACGTTCGGGCAATCGGCGATCCAGTTGATGTGCGGAAGCCTGCTCGGTCCTTCTTTCCCGTTGCCTTCGATTGCGACTGCCTGTGGGATGGCTGGGAATCCGATTGCGGTGTCTTTGTTTTCCGAGATGATGACGACGTTAGGTTGGTAGGCGAGGACTATGGTGTCGCCGACCGTATACGAGTCATGCAGCCGCTGCCCGGTGGATCGGTACACGGGGTCGAGGTAGGTGAAGTGTATGCGCGGCGAGTGATTCGCGGCGAGACCGAGGTCGTCGATTCCTGCCAGTTGCGCGACCAGGTAGTGGTGAGCGTTGAGCCATTTCGCATGGACGCCGAGTACTGGGACCTGTCGAGGTGTGAGGCCTCGTGCCTGCTCGTGGTGGGTGGCGAACCATCGGGCGGTGTCACACAACAGCATGAAGTCCGTGTCGCTGTAGGAGATGGTGGTACGCAGGATGCCGGCCCGGGTGGCGTCGTCGAGGTGGGCAGCGAGGCTGGCGAGGTGGCGCTCACGCGCGCGTGCGGTGCGCAATTGTGTGCGCCAATCTCCGGTGGAGCATTGTCGATCGTCTGCGATCGTGACCGCTGTGTCGAGGTCGGTGACCACAACCCGCTGGGTCAGGGTCTGCCGGCCGTGCGCGGCCCACGTTTTAGGCACGACGATCAGGCCGGGGTGGCTGGCCGCGTAGGTGTTCCATTGTCGAGTCATGGCGGCGTAGTTGACGAGGCTGTTGGCGACCTGGCGGTTCGTCGTGCGTTCGGGGAGGATAGTCCAGCTGCGTGGCCAACTTGTGTCCTGTGGGTTGGTGATCGAGCGATGCCAGGTGTTGGCCAGATGCGTGGCGACTTTGTCGCGGATCTCGTCGGGGGTTTTCATTGCTTCCGATATTCGGAGATGTAAGAGCGGCCGGCGGTGTTCTTGACGACACACTTCATGTGGTCCATCGCTTTCTCGACTCCTGTCACTTTGTCTTGTGGGGCTGCGATGATGAGCTGGAATCCTAGTTCTGTCCAGGCGTCGACACCGCGCCGCGCGAATTCGCCGTTCGCTTTGATGAACGCCTCGTCGAGGATCACCGGCGCGTAGCGGGGGTAGGTGTTGCTGGAGTCGCCGAGCCGGAATCTGAGTGCTGCGGCGGCGACGAATGCGACGAACTCTCGTCGTTCGCCTCCGCTCAGTGGCCCGAGTAGGTCGTAGCGTTTGACCTCGGTGTCATTTAGGTCGTATTCGACTGCGGTGATGTTGATGTGGTCGTTGACGTCGAGGAGTCGGCGTCTTTTGGCTGCGCCGGCGGTGCCGTGTTCGGGTTTGCTGATTTGGTCGATGAGTGCCTTCATCTGTTCGTAGCGTGCGGTGTATTCCTCGTCGGATCGTTCGGCGGCGAGTTCGCTGGTGAGCTCGTCGATCCGTGCTCGGAATTCGGCCACGTCGTCGAAGAAGAGTGTCTCCTTGTCGATGGCGATGCGGTGGCGTTTTTCCCCGAACGGCAGTTTTGCGAGGATGCGCCGGATGGGGTGCAGGCGTTCTTCGATGCGTTCGTGTGCTTCGTCGTACGCCTGCTTCAGTTGAATGAGGTTGGTGACGGTCTGGTCGTCCATGCTGAGTTGCCAGGCTTCGCGGAGCCGGAACACTTCGTCGGCGGTGATCTGTTGCAGGATGGCGAGGTATTGGCCGTATGAGTCGATGCCGATGCCGCGGTTGGGGTCAGCTCCGTGTAGCTCGGTGTAGCTGGAAAAGATCGCGGTGAGTTTGTCGGTGACGGCTGCGTGTTCCTTGCGTTTCTTGTCGATCTGTTGTCCGACCTCACGCCGGATGAAGGATGTGGTGCGGCGGAATTCGTCGGGGGTGTAGGGCTTGTCGGCGTCGAGTTCGTCGTAGCGGGCATCGAGGGTGGTGTGCTGGTCGTTAGTGACCGTGGTGTCATAGGACTGCGCCTGACGGACCTGGTCTTCCCGGGCGGTGAGTGAGTCGAAGGTGTTGGTCAGCTCTGTTATGCGGTGCGCGAGTACGCCGAGTTTGTTGTTGTCGGCGTCGCGCTGCGAGGACACCTTCTTCTGCTCGATGCGCAGTTCCCGCAGCACCGGCGTTGCATTCTCCAGGTCGGTGATCGCCTGTTCGGTCTTGTTCACGTCGGCTTGGGCGGAGGTGACGTCGATGCGGGCCCATCGGGCGTTGGCGACGGCCGTGTATGCCGCCTTGAGCTTGTCGAGGTGTGCGATCTGCTGTTCGAGGGTGTCGCAGTGCCGGCGAGCCTTCTCGAGGATGGTGGTGTTCCCGGCGATTTCCGTATCGATTTCGGCGATTCGGGTCTTGTTGGAGAAGCCGATTACTTGGTGGATGTCGGCTGTGCCGGCCGCGCCGCGGCGGCCTCGCCGGATTTGTCCGGAGGGGGTAACCCGCAGTTCGCTTCCGTTGAGTTGGGCCGGTGATTCGACGCGGATCGCGTCGTCGTCGGTTCCACACACGCGGTCACGTACCCAGCCGATGAAGGGGGAGTCGTCGGCGAAGTCGAGGACTCCGGAGATATGGTCTGGTTGGGGTTGGTGGAGCGGTGGTGTGTGTAGCGAAACGCCGTGATAGTTGATGCGCCGCATCGGCAGCGAATCGATGGTTGCCGAGAGTTCTTCGAGTCGTTCGTCGTCGACGAGCATCACTCGCGCGATCGCCCCGAGGGTGACTTCGGCAGCTGTTCTCCACCGGTGCTGTGCGGCGTTGATATCGATGAGTTCGCCGACGAACGGGAGGTCGTCGGCGGTGAGCCCGGTGGCGTCGATGATGGTTTGTCTCGATTGCAGCAACGACGGAGCCATCCGGCCCTTGTTACGGAGGAGAAGTGTGCGTTCCTCTTCGAGTTCCCGTATGTGCTCACGGGTCTTGAACACCGTTGGCATCGCGTCGTTGTGTTGCTGTTTCAGGTTGGCTCGCGTCTGGGGGTGGCTGGCGAGAAATTGTGTGGCCTGTGTCTGCGCTTCGGTGAAGTCTGTCTCGGTGGGCAGTTGCTGTTGGAGGACTGCGATCGCGGTGTCGAACGCCTCTCGGTCCTCGAGCGCGATGCGCAGTTTCTCCTTCTGGTTGAGCAGTGCGCTGTTGAGGGCTTCGATGCCGCCGCCGGCGTCGGCGATTCTGGCGGCAATGCGTGCGAGTTCGATATCGAGTGAGTCGATCCGCCGTTTCGCGGCGACACGGTCGTTCTCGAACTTGTCGCGGGTCGTGCTGTTGGCGTTGATCGCCGCGTCGAGGAGTCGGCGCTCCTTTGCTCGCGCCCATGTCGCGAACGGGGTGGGGTCGGTCTCCGGACGAGTGGTTCCCAGCGCCTCGAGCAGGTAGATCTCACCTCCGATGAGTTCACGGGTCGCGTGGTGCTCTTCGATGGGTTGCAGCTTGACACGTTTGTTTTCGGCTTCGATCGCTGCCTGGTAGGCCACCTCGGTGGAGGTGAATGCTTTGACCGCGTTCGCGGCTTGTGTGAAGGTCGCCGGTTCATCGAGCACCAGCTCCTTGAACATGTTGTCGACCGAGTAGTCCATGGCTTTACCCGCTTGGATGCGCGAGAGCAGGAGCAGGGCATCGGCGCCGTTGCCTCCGGCACCGATTCCCAAGTGGGTTTGCACTCGGGCTTCGAACTCGGTGGGCTTGCGGAACCACTCGACGGGGAAGTGGGCGCGGATCTCATCTTTGGTGAACCCTGTTCGGTTGACGAAGTCGCCCAGGCGGTCGATGTCGATGTGTTCGGTGCTGGTGAGACCGATCTTGGTGATGCCGTTGTCGCTGGTGGCGTCGCGGGGCACGAAATACAGGCGGATGGCACTGAACTGGGCGCCCTTGTCGTTGACGAAATTTGCGGCAATCGCGCCCCAGGTGCTGGCATTATCACCGCGAAGCATGGTACTGCGGGTTTCGGCGGATCCTCGTTCTCGGTACTCGCCGCTCTTGCCCCGCAGGTAGTCGATCAAGGTTCGTTGCCCGGTATTGGCGTCCCGGGCGCGCCCGCCGGTGTCGTTGGATGCCTCGTTGAACCGCAGCCTGCTGCCCGGCATCATCACGGCGAGGTAGGCGTCCAGCATCGTGGACTTGCCGGTTCCGGGTGCTCCGGAGACAAGGGTCTTCCCGCGATCGAACAGCATGATGTGACCGCCGCCGTCGAACCCACCCCAGTTGGTAATCTGGATGGAATGCATGTGCCAGCACGGTTCCACCGCCAGGGGAAGGACGCTGCTCGCGCCGGTCATGACGGATCGTCCTGCGTCTGGCCACCGTTCTCGCCGATTAGCCATTCGTGCAGCTGCTGCAGCTTGGGAAGTGGCAACAATGATTCCAGGACGGGGCTGATCTTGTAGCGACCCGATGTGCCCACCTGCTGCAGGATCCGCGCATCAGACACGGCGACTATCGCCCGATGGGTGATCTTCTGGGGTTGGCTCTCGTCGGTCGTCTTCGGTAGGAAGTTCCGCATGGCGTCGACGAGTTCTTCGGCGTCGACGTAGACGTCATCGGTGATGACGGTGCGCTCGGCGCGGAGGCGTTCACGCAGCACGATAAGGAGAACGGTTGCATGAGCGGACCATCTGGTGTTGCGCAACAGCGACAGTGTGTTGTCGTTGTCTGGGATGGGAATTCGTTTCTTGTAGGCGACACCGTTGCGGGTATCGATGTGCAGGTCGAGGTACAGATCGTGGAGACGGCTGGTGATCAGTCGTGGCGACTCGATCAGCGCAGCCCATTCGTCGGTATCTGATGCGGCGGTGATGTAGTGGTTCTTGACGAGTTTCACCAGTGCCGAGCGTTGGACCGGCGTGAGGCTGCTGATGTCCCCCTCGAACAGACTAACGCGATGGTCGGTGGTGACGTCGGGTTCGGGGTTCGTCATGGGGTGTCCTCGAGTGCGCGGATCGCCGCAATATGGTCGGGGGTCAGGATGATCTTCTCGGCGTGGATGGCGCAGGTCGTGCCGTCGGGGCGCACCGTGTAAAACGGTTCCGTTACTCCGCTGCCGAAGATGACGCCGCCGGTCGCGGCGGCTTGCCAGAGGCCGAACAGTTCGACGGGTCTGCGGAACTCGGGGTCGAGCGTGTTGAATACCTCGCCCAGACTCGTCCGCTGGTCCTGTAGTACTTCGATACCGTCGAGGACATGGTACAAGGTCTCCGGCCGGGGACCACCGAGCGCCACGATCTCGGCGAGCGTGGGCGGCACAGGCATCTCGCCGCTGGTATCAGCCGCCGGCGGGGGTGCAGGCTCGTTCAGTGTCACATCGAACCGTTCATGCAAATACTTGAATTCGATCCGGTCCGGCATCAGGTCGAACGGCACGACGGTTCGCGAGTTCGCAGATTCCAGCCACACGTTGAGTTCCTTGCCGATGTCGTTGAGGACTTTTGCAAGTTCACGCTCCTCGATGAGGCCACGGGAGACGATGTACCCGCTGAGCGTCTCCATCGTCCTATTGCGTTTGTCTTGAACCATCGCCAGTCCGTCTCGCAGCCGGCGGGGTGTTCCGTAGAGGTTGTCGTGTTCGGATGGCGGCAGGAGTTCCTCGAACACCGCATGCGAGAGGATCGTTGACAGGTCGTTTTTCAGTTCGGACAGCTTTGTCCGGTCACCCAGCAGATCCCGAACCCCGCGGAAGGCCCTGCCTTCGGGGGTGTCCAGCAGCGCGTCGGACAGTTCGAGGTGGTCTATGACGGACTGCCCGGTCGAGCGTTCGTCTTCGCGGAGTTCCCGGATGATGCGCCGGTGCTCGCTATCGACCGATTCTCGCACTCGAGCGAGGTCGGTAGGCAGACGTTTGACGAGGTCGGTGAGGTGCTCGTAGGCGTCGATCAGCGTCTGAAACGGCACACTCTCGATGTCGCCACCGGCGCGGATCCGCTCATACTCTCGATTGAGTGCGTCGAGTTCGAGCGCCATCCGTTCGATCTCCTGCTGCATTTGCCGCAGCCGGCTCTCGCGGTCGACCGTGGTCATCGCGGATAGGTCCCGGGCGGCTTTCAAGATAGCCGTGAGCCGAGAACTATTGGCGAGGGCTCGCTGTGACCCGAGACGGTCAACGATTTCCAGCGCTTCGACTGCACCGGGGGCCAGGGTGTAGTTGTTCGAGTTCGGTGAGCGCCCTAGCAGTTGGTCAGCGACAAGCTGTTGGCATAGATCCCGGCCGGCTATCCGCTCCTCGCTTCGCCGCGGCACACGCTCACCAGCCGCGGTGAGTTCATCGAGTATCGCGTCGACCCGAGAGTGCAGCGTGTCCGCGTCCACCGCGGCATCGGTATCCGGGAACGCGGTCCTCAGGATCGCCACGACGATCTCCGGGTTGTCCTTTCGAAGCATCCGAAAGGACGGCTTCTGTGCCGCCAGGCGAGCTTGGTCCAGGAACCTCAGTGCGTCCGACACTCCACCTCCCCAAGCAGTACGTGACCGTATGTGGCATTAGACACGGTCGTACCGACATTTGTTGACCACCCCGTAGCTCAATCCACCTTGCACTGGGAGGAGATCAGTGCCCAGCGCATATCTTGCAGCGGTCGGCGAGTCCCGAGCGCGGGCGAGTCACAGGTCATCGATCGACACACTGCGCACCTATTGTTCGGACCGAGCCCATCGGGGACTGCACTGCCCACAAGAGCCCAGGCCGACTTTCTTCAAGTCCGCGATACTGGCGATCCGGCCGGTGAAGTTCCTTCCCGGTGTGCAGTCCCCGAGTCCGTGGTCTCGAGCGACGATGCGTCAGGATCGTGGGCGCTGCCGTCACAGCGGGGTGCGCCCGGTTCCCGGGCACACCGGGTTCTCGCCCATCGCCAACCGTCCTAACCGCTCAGTTCGGGATGGGGAGAGGAAAGGCCGACGAGCTGTCCACAGCGTCCGGGTAGCCGGTATAACTGCCCTCGTCATCCTCATAGTCGTCCGCCGGACGCGATCGATCAGGGCTGCGGTGGACGGTCTCGGGCGGTTGTGGGTATCCTGAAGAGCAATGATTCATTGTGAATCAAAGAGGAGGTACTTGGTGGACACCATCGACCGCAAGGCCGTCGCCGCCCTCGATGCTGCGGCCGCCCGCCGCCGGGTCGCCGACCTGGACGTCCTGCGCGCTGTGGCCGAGGCGAACGCCGCCCACATCACCCAACGCGTCATCCACGAGCACATCGGAATCTCCCAACCGACGATTCACCGCATGCTGCGCACCGTGCTGGAAAACCCGGCCCTCCTCGATGAGACACCGACCGAGGTCATCGACCGCCGCACCGCCGGCCAGATCACCGGCGACGAGATGATGCAGGTGCTGCTGGACTGGAACTTCACCTTCGGCCAGGTCCCCGTCAGCGGTGGCATCTCGGCGGATGCGTACGAGCCCGGCAGCTGGGACGAGATCGAACGCGCCTACTACCGCGGACTGCTCACCGACGACGAGATCGGTCGGCTGATGGAACGCAACAAGGATGCCCTCGAGCACGCGGCACGGTCTGGGTGAACTCCCCGGATCCGCTGCGCGGCATCGTCGCCGCGCAGCTCACCGCCATGTCCGTCCCCGGTAGCACACCAAGGCCGACACCAGCACGATGATCCGGTTCGCGGCATCCCCGGCCCGGCTGCGGTTCCGCCGCACCGTCATCGAACGGTACCTGGCACGGGAAACTCCACTGCGGGAGGGACGCTCGGCCATTCTCACCGCCGGCGCACCCGGAGCCGGAAAGAGCACCCTGCTCCGCGACCACATCCCCGACCTGGACGGGTACCGCAGCCTCGACGCCGACGAAGTCAAGGACTACCTCATCGAGCAGGCACTGCGTGACGGGGACTACGCGGAACTGCTCAGCACGGAACTGGCGGACGGCGCCCCGCTGGCACCGCGCGAGCTCGCGGCACTGGTTCACGACGAATCCACCGCCCTGATCGACCAGATCCGCCGCCTGTGCCTCGACCGCGGCGAAAACGTGCTGATCGAGGGAACCCTCCGCTGGCCGGGCCAGGGCCCCAAGGTGTACGAGGAGTTGGTCCACGCCAACTACACCTCGCTGCGGGTCATCGGAGTCGAAGTGCCCCGTCGCACCGCGCATGAGCAGGCGCTGTCCCGCTGGTGGGACGGCCGCACCGCCTGGCACGCCGACCCTGCCTCGCTCGGCGGACGGTTCACCCCGCCCGCCGCGATCGACGACTGCTACGACGACGCCCCGATGTCGAAGTGCGCCCGCAACGCCCAAGCCCTCGCCGCAGCTGCCCGCAAGCGGGAGAGCGGGACGGTGGTGGAACTGGAACTGTTCCGCCGCTCTGCTGCCGGAGGCTTCGAATCGGTCAATTGACGTCACGCCGTTGGTTTGGTGGCGCGGAATTGCCCACCTTCACCCATGTTTTGGAATGCCATGACTCCGAAATAGCGTCAAGTGGATTGAGTGCGCGGATTGCATCCAGCGAGCGTGTCGAGGACTCTTGGTGTGCCGTGGTGGAGAAGAATCGTGGGCAGTGATTGCTGGTGGTGACCTGGTCACTATCCGGCTTCTGCGGTGTAGTGTGCAGATCAAGGCATGGTTCGAACAAGGGTTCGATTGGTGGAAGGAAGTTCTGTGGCCGACAAGTCATCGATCGAGTGGACTGAGGCGACTTGGAACCCGGTCACCGGTTGCGACCGCGTCTCCGTCGGGTGTGACCACTGTTATGCGCTGTCGCTGGCGAAAAGGCTGAAGGCAATGGGGGCTGAGAAATACCAGAATGACGGCAACCCTAAGACCTCCGGACCCGGCTTCGGTGTCACAATCCACCCTGCTGCCCTCGACCAGCCGCGCAGGTGGCGAAACCCGCGAGTCGTATTCGTGAACTCGATGAGTGATCTATTCCATGCCAAGGTTCCCATCGGATTCGTGCGCGATGTCTTCGACGTGATGCGTGAGACGCCGCAGCACACGTATCAGGTGCTGACCAAGAGATCGCTTCGCCTTAGCCGTGTCGCCGAGAAGCTGGACTGGCCGGACAACGTATGGATGGGTGTGTCGGTGGAGAATGCCGAGGCCCTCGAACGCATCAACTATTTGCGGGAAGTACCTGCGGCTGTGAGGTTTCTGTCGTGCGAGCCGCTGCTCGGTCCGCTCGACGGGATCGACCTCGACGGAATCGGATGGGTGATCGCCGGCGGTGAGTCCGGTCCGAACTACCGTCCGATGGAACTGTCGTGGGCGCGCGGAATCCGTGACGCGTGCAGCGACGCCGAGGTGCCGTTCTTCTTCAAGCAATGGGGTGGCCGAACCCCGAAGGCGCTCGGTCGAGAGCTGGACGGCCAAATTTGGGATGAGATGCCTACCGCGGACAGCGCTTAGAGAAAGTGGATCAACACACCCTCGGGGTAGGTCCATTTGCGTTGTTGTCCGATGCACTCGATCAGGCCGCGCTCCTGCATGGGCTTGAGGGTCTCCTTCTTCAGGTGGCTAGGGGCGTACCGTGTGCCGGTCAGGACGAAGTCCTGAAGAACCTTGATGGGGACGGTTTGCCCCTTGAACTGCGCGATGAGCTGCTTGTCGAGATCGAGGGTGAAGGTGGCATCGAACAGCGGCTCGATTCCGGCGACTCGGTCTGAGAACTGTGATCCGTTGGTGGGGTCGATCTTCCACATGGCGGATCGCATGACTTCCAGGCCCTTCAAGCTGCGTGTGCAGTGGTACAAGAAGTAGCTGGTTCGACCTCGCATCTCGATCATCTCGAATCGGCTGACGTACGGGAATCGGCCGACCTCTCGTAACTGCCTCTCGTAGAGGTCGGCGAGGAACCGCTTGCGTTCGTCGGGGCCGAGGCCGTCAGCCTGTGCGTAGTCTGAGCAACCGAAGAGCTCGCTGAGGTTTCTCTGTTGCCCCTCGTGGGTGATCCACCGGTTGACGCTGTTGAACGAGAACAAGATGAACAGTTCAGATCGCTTATCTCTGACGAGGTCACAGATCAACTCCAGTGGCACCCCCTTGAAGCCGAAGGGGTCGACGAACGCAAATGTCGGAACCAATCGTTTGTCGCCGCGACTGTCGACGATCTCGCCAGCAAGGTCCACGAACTGCTGGTTTCGGGTGTGGACCGAGAAATTTGAGGGGATCGATCCGTTCTCGGCCGTGCGCCAGTCTTCGAGGAGCTGGAACCTCGACCGATCTGCCTCGTTGAACAGGAACATGACGGTCGAGTTTCGAAGGAAGCGTGCCTGCCTCTTCGCGGACTCGAGCGCCAGCCGCGGGGAACCAGGCTCCCCGGATTTGTAACTGCCAGGGCCGGCGAACCCGTCGATGAACAGCACGCGCTCACTCCAGCTGGCAAGGATGGGGAACCACGCATCGAGGTACCGGGTGAGGATCTCGTGCTTGGCTTTCGTGTGCGGCTCGATCTCCCACACCGTCTCCGTCACCACGTCGGCACTTCCCATGAGCGCACCAGTACTCGCTTCACGACCCACCCTTCGGACATTCTTCCTACGACCAATCCACCGGCACTTCATGCGCCGCAGTTATTTCTGCTCGAGCTGTACGGAATCGTACGGACCCATGCAGCGCCATTCTTCTGTACGTCCTGCATAGGTCCGCGAGTAGATCATTTGAATGACACCGGGATTACCCTCACGGAGCACGTCCCGACGCTGCGCAGACGATCGACCTCGTGGGTGCCGAGAACCGAATGGACCGCATCGCATCGTCGACGGAGCGGATCGCCGCTGCCGGGACAGAGAACCGATGTGACGCCGGCCTCGACACTGTCGATAGTCGGCGAAGTTGCACGCCATCCGTGGCTCGGTCGATTAACCTGATGCCCTCGATCCTCATTCGACAGGTGCCCCCATTGAGCCAGCAGTTCCACAAGAGCAAGAAGTCGGCGGCGGTTCTCAAACACGCCATCATCAAGCAGTACGCCACGCCCTTCGCGAGCAAGACCGGCAGTACCTCCGTGGATAACCGGGTCGCCTTCATTGACGGGTACGCCGGGCCCGGCCGATACGACGATGGCGAAGAAGGCTCTGGCGCGATGCTCCTGCAGACCGCGCATGACTTGGCCGCGATGAGCTCTCCCCGAAAGGCCGAACTTCACTTCGTGGAGAAGGAGTCCGACACCATCACCAAGCTGCGGAAGGTGGTAGCTGCGGAAGGCGTGGGACTGACCGTCACGGTGTCAGATGGCCATGTCTCAGCCCACCTCCCGGCACTCTTGGATGCAGTCAGCGGAATCCCCCTGTTCGCTTACCTCGATCCGTGTGGTCTGATCATCCCGATGGATGAGGTCGTGAGCATCTTCGATCGCCCCGGCAGTAAGGCACCGACCGAGGTCCTGATCAACCTGACAGCGCACCTGCGTCGTTTTGGGGGCATGTTAACCAGTGACAAGCCCGTCGAGAATTCGCTGAAGCGGATTGATGAGGTTTGCGGCGGCGATTGGTGGCGTCAAGCATGGCTCGACAAGTGTCCCAACAAACAAGCATCTGAGGACGAGAGGATGGCCGCGGAGCAGGCCGTCGTCGAGGGATACGCCCAGCAGCTAAGCGAGCGACTCGGGAGCCTGGGGACCTGGATTATTGACGTGCGTCCGCGCGCCGATTTGAAGCCCGTGTATTACCTGGTGTTCGCAACGCGTCACATCGACGGCATGTTGGCATTCGGTGAGTCTGCGTCCCGTGGACTTCAAGCGTGGCGGAAGCATCTCGCGATGATGGCCGCCGACGGCACCCTGTTCAGCGACGGCGATTGGGAAGCAGCGTGGAAAGCGGACGAGGCGCGCCTCAAAGCGCAATGGGTGGACACCCTCGCGGATCGGTTGACTACCGAGCTAGCGAAGGGGGAGGCGTTCCGCATCATTGAGAAGGCGGAAGAGATCTTGGGCGCCGACCTAATGGGGGTGGTGCGTACGCTCCACATACGAGCAGCGATCAAGAAAGTGCGGTCGGCGGGGAAAACATCGACAGATCCCACGGGTAGGAATGATCTTTTGAGCCTTCTGATCGTCCCTGCGTGACCACAGACATCTCGTCGAGTACTGCGGAGGGCGGTCATCGACTGGTGTGCTGTGGTCGCGGAACGTGGGCAATGCTTAGGCGGAACCTCAGGGTCGAGAATCGCGAGATGTCCGCGTGAGCGTTGGGAGAGGCTGCGGCGCCTTGGCGATGTTCGGCGCGGAGCGCATCGGCCGCCGTTATGATACTCATCCGAGACTGGCTCCGGGGCGAACGTCATCGCTGCGGCAGACACGTCCGTGACCGCGAGTCGAGGTCAATCACTCTCTACAAGGTTAGCGAAGCAGTCATCACAGATCGGAATTCCATCGTCACCGGTCGTAGTGGGCGTATCGCAGTGAGTGCACCGCTCGATCTCGGTGTATCCGGCTGTCCTCCCACAGCTGAAACATGCCCAGTAGGGCCATACACGACCATCGCAGTTCAGTGCGCCGGCATCGTGCGGGAGTTCACGCTGCGACACAACGCCCGCAACAAGAGCAAGCTCCGAGCAGTACACGCACTCGCCAATTGGCCACTCACCGCCGCTTGTCAGTTCCGTGTATTCGTCCAATTCCTTTACGTTGTGGACGTACTCAAGAGCGGCGGCAACACCGTCGACCGGATCCCAAAGGCAGAACGCACAGCGAACTGGCTCTTGCTCGATACACATGAGTGTCCCCTGATGGCAGCGAGGGCACTCAAGGCACTCTTCCGCGGCGTCGAGCTCGTCCGTTATGGACGCCATCTGCTTCTTGACCACCACATTGATCTCGCTGAGGCGATCGGCGATGTCCGCCATCACGGAATCGATCAGATTCTCAATTACACCTCCGGCACTACCGAGGAACTCCGTTCTGAGAAACCACAGCACGAAGTCCAGCCCGCTGCCGTATGCGGCTTGGACACCGATGGGTAGCGAGCCATGGTTTAGCGTGAAGTGAACAGCACGGTTCCGTAGCTCACCTACATGACGGACACGCATATCATGTCCATTTGTTTTCAGTCCGATGTTGAAGTCATTCTCTAAAAGTTCGATCGCGTCTTGCGGAAAGATCGTCTTTGCGTCACCCGCCAGGAACAGAGCTTCCAGCTGTTGCTCAGGGATCTTATTCCTGGCCGACTTAGTGCAGACCAGCTTCCAATCCTCGCGAACGACCCTCGCCTTGAGCAGAACTTCGATCGCAACCGCAAGATCAACGATCGCGAATACCACGTCCTGTGTGATCGTGAAGTTCTCCGTGGCATCGGTGCCATTTGGGTCGTTTTGCATTGCTCCGACGGAGCGCCTTAGAAACATCAACGCGTTCTCAGTGAGACCATGCTCGATCTCAGCAACCTTGCTGTGGTCCATCGCATCTCCGTCGTAGAGCCAGCATTCAGAACTTAGTGACCTTATTACGCGATGCGCGTCACCACCACCAAATCCTCGACTACGGACGAACGCGTGCTGGGTCCGTATCTGATCCGACGCTTAATCAGGCCGTGTGAGGGTGACGATGCGGTCGCGGACGTCTGCGCCGGAACAGACGACGGTTTACATCGCTCGGTCAGTAGATCTGACAGCACGAATCGACACAGTCATGTCGTACGCGAACTGGGCACCAGGCGTCCCAATATCGGCGTTTGCAGTTGCCAGATCCTGGACACCGATGCGGAGGCGCTGAACGCCCTTCTGACGGCGATAGGGCCGGATCGGGACCTGGTTCGACGAACCGGACCCGCTCGGCCCGGGGTGGCCGGCCTGGGACCTGGAAACCGCCCTTGGGTGCTGCCGGGCATCGGCCGGACGTAGGCCACGAAGCTGATCGCCCGTAAACGTCCCCGGCTGTACCCGATCTGGGTTTCGGTGGTGATGGGCGTTGTGGGCACCGCACGTGCCCACCTGAATCCGGTGCGGGAGGCGTTGCGGGCCGACGACGCGGCGTTGCACGGGCGGCTGTTGAAGATCCGGGCGGCGGCGGGGCTGCCGGAGGAGATTTCGGTGTTGCGGGTCCTTGGATGTGATTGCGTGGATGGACGGCTAGAACCGTGGCCTGGGGCAGCGTTCTGACCAGGGAAGATGACGCGTCACGGGGTGCTCTCGGGAGTCGGTCTTTTGGGGGTCTTGGGTAGGGTCGCGCGGTGATTGTTGCGGTGGAGGGGCCGAGTGCTGCGGGGAAGACGACGTGGTGTCGGTCGGTGTGCGGGGAGTTCGTCGGGGAGTACGTGCCTACGGGGTGTGAGCCGGATGGGTCCGATCTGGTGGTGCAGGCGGACTACCGGGTACAGGTCGATTCGCGGCGGGCGGTGGCGGCGGAGAGGGGCACGGGTGTGGCGGTGTGCGATAGCGATCCGCTGAAGCTGCATTACAGCTGGTGTCTGGCGGGGGTGGGGCTGCGCCGGCTGCCCGGCTCGAGCATGAGCTGGCGGCGGTGCGTCGTGGGTTCGCGCAACGGCGGCTGGGGTTCGCGGATGTGGTGTTGTTGTCGATTCCCGAGCCGCGGCAGCTGTTGCGGCAGCGCATTGGGGATCGGACCCGTCGGCGCCGGCACTTCGACCTGCATGCGCGTCTGGCGGAGCCGTTGGCCGAGTGGTACGGGGCGGTGGAGCGGCTCGATCCCGGGCGTGTGCTGCAGGGCTTTCCCGTCTCGCTCGATTCGGTGACCTTGCCTGCGCCGCGTCCGGATCGGCACGATTTGAGTCTGTTGGAGGACTTGGTTCACGAACTTCCCCGGTTGTGACGAGGGCAGTACGTGGAGGGCCGGGGCGATCGGTCTTGGCTGGACCCGGCACCCACCTAGATGCCCGGCAGGCGCACCCGGGCACGGCCCGCATCTCGATTCCCGGGGTGCGGGCCATGCCGCGTCAGGCGGGTGTAATGGTGCTGTGACCTGGTGTGATGACATTTCCCCGGTTTGTGATGTGCCGGTGCCGACGACCGCCACGGGCGAGTGCCGGCGCCGGGGTGTGGGGGTGTCGGCGGGGTGCGCGGGGTGTCCGTTTCGCCCGTTTCGGGGGTGGTTGTGAAAGATGTTGGTTGTCAATGTGTTTGGGAAAATAGTTGCGAGTAAGGTATTTACGTGTGTTGTGCACAAGTAAAAACTTGTGAGGTTTGTAATAGGTTGTAAATCAAGAGATTTAGAACTGTACTGATTATCTACTTTGTAGGCGTTTGCGAGGGGTGAGGTGGTATGCTGTGGGTATGATATCGAGTGGCATGGGAAGGCGAGTGGGCGTCGGGTCGGGCACACCTCCCGCGTCCCCAGCTTCGTTGGGGTGTGGGGGACCGGATCGAACGGTTCGATCAAATATGTCTGGTGAGAACCTCATCTCCGAAACTCAGAGGAGCGAAGCGACTCGATCGACGGCAACGGGACTCGGCCCACGGCGAGCCGCGCAGCGGCTCTCCGGCGGGGAGCGCAGCGACTCGCCCCGTCTCCCGGTGCGGAGCACCA
>NZ_CP069243.1:0-173319 GCF_018343855.1 Rhodococcus sp. USK13
GCGCCCGCGCCGGGAGACGGCGCGAGTCGCTCCGCTCCCCGCCAAGGAGCCGCTGCGCGGCTCGCAATGGGCGATTCCCGTTGCCGTCGATCGAGTCGCTTCGCTCCTCTGAGTATCAGAGATTAGGCTCTCACCAGTGCTTTTCATCGTCCTGTTCGATCCGGTCCCCCGCACCCCAACGAGGCTGGGGAGGCCGGAGGAGGTGTCCGACCCGCCGCACGCTCGCCTTTCCGCGCCGCTCCATGTCATACCCACAGCATCCACCCACCCCCACGCAACCCAAACAGTCGAAAATCGATGAATCTCCAAAACTGTTTATTCACACCACATTACGGACCTTACAAGCTGACATTTGTGCATAAATTACGTAAACTCTTATTTTTCAAGTGATTTACCAAAGACGTTGTAAATCAAGCACTTTCAAAAAAAAACCAAAACCGGGCGAAACGGACATCTCCGCGCTCGGCGACACCCCGGCGCCGGCACACGCTCGAACAGGTCGCCAGGCGCCCCCCACATCACAAACCGGGGACATGCCATCACCAGGTCACAGCACCATTACGGCCCCACACAGCACACGGTCCGCACCCCGGGGTTCGGGTGCGGACCGTGTCAGACCAAGCCGATCCCCAGAGCTTCGCCGGCGGTTCAGTCGGGGGTGAAGAACAGCTCCATCGACACGAAGAACCACGCCACCAACGCCGCCATCGGGAGAAACGCGCCCACCAATGGGAGGGCGAACTGGCGGACGGGCCGCCACGGAATCGTCATCAACCCGCACGCCACCACCACAACCGCTGGTCCCGCCCAGCTCACCCAATACCCCGCCGACGGCGGCTCCGACCCGAACGAAGTGAACGAGCCGTGCGGATACACCCGCGGCTGCGGGACATTGCCGTAGTGCTGCCACAGCATCACCACCGGCAGATAGCAGAAGAACCCCAACAGCAGACCCGCGATGACTCCCAGCGAAATCCTTGCCCCCGCCGATGTCATCTCGTCCACACCACCCATCATCGGCCTCACCCACCATAGATCACCCCAGGACGTGTCATCTTCCCAGGTCAGAGCGCTCACCGAGGCCGCGGCTCTTGCCATCCATCCACGCGATCACATCGAACACCCGCAGTGCCGAGATCACCGAGGGAAGGCCGGCCTCCCGCGGAGCGACAGCACCCGGCGATGCAACGCCCCGCCGTCGGCCCGGAGGCCTCCCGGACCGGGTTCAGATGTGGTCGTTCGGTGCCCAACACCTCACTGACCACCGAATCCCAGATCGGATACAGCCGGGGACTTTTGCGGGCGACCAGCTTCGTCGCCTTCATCCTGGCCGATACCCGGCAGCGCCCACAGGGCCCTTTCCAGGTCCCAGGCGGGCCACCCCAGGGCGAGCGGGTCCGGTTCGTCGACCAGGTTCCGATCCGGCCCTATATCGCCGTCAGAAGAGCGTTCAGCGCATCAGCCTCGGTGTGCAGGATCGCCCGCGCCGACGTAGGCATCTTCGCCCGGGTACGGGCGGTCGTAGTACCGGTTCAGCGCCTACGCCGCCTCTGCAGCTCCTCTAGTTCGTCCAGTGACATCGGGACCCTACGGCCAAGCAATTTGGCGATCACTGGATCGGGTGCTTCGCCTGTAATGTTTGCGCACTCTGCTATGGGGGCGATCTGATCGCTCGTCATCTCGAACCAATTGTCGGCATCGTCGGGTGTGTGGGCAGGATGCGCTGCGTACGGCAGCCCGCCGACCAGCGTTGGCAACCCGACCTCCTCACCTGCACGAATCGACAACCAGGAGCTCACGTCCGCCCATCCATCGGCATCGAGCATCGTTGGACCTTCGTAAACCAGCTCCCACGCCAACGGCGGAAAATACACGGAAGCAACCGAGTTCACACCCAGCGCTTCGTCGGTCGTCGTTCTCCGCCGCGACTTCGGCCCCATCACGAACAATCCGGAGAACGGGCCAGCTACACGAGCGGTCTTTCCTCTTGCCAGGGCGAGCCGCAGTCGCAGATCGTCGGGAAGTCGCGGAGTCGTTCCCCGGTCCAAGAGCTGAGCCGGCAGATCGGGCCATTTGTCCACGATCAGCGGAGTTACTCCGCACATCCCGAGCAGGATCGACCGGGCAATGTCGCCAGGTCTGATGACGACATCCGGAAGTACTGCCTCGCGTGGAAGATTCAGAGTCCAGGACTGTGCCCACATCGGCTTCAGCGCATCGCTGAGGACCCTGTACTCGGGATCGAACACCCCGGCGCCACGATTACACGTTTCGCAGAGCCCGAAGAAGTGAATCCCTCCGAGAGCCGGTCGACCCAACTCAATGCGATCGTTCTTCTCGATCAATGCTGTCCGTGTCACCAGCATCTCATTGCCGGCGCACTGGGGAGGCACATGAGCCCGGGTCATCGGCTTCCGCTCACCACACCCACCACAAATATGCTTCCCGCGGGCGCGGTGAAGACCAATCGGCTGGCTGTTCCGTTTGACCATGTCAGTGGAGCCGCGGCTTGAGCGACCACGCGTTGCCGACTTGGTGCACCTGCTGCGCTGTCAGGAGGTACCTTCCGCCGTGGCCCTGACGACGGATCACGTCGTCCCAAATCGGCTTGAACACCGCAAGCATCCGCTCGTACGCAGGTAGGTTCCGCGCATGTGAATGACCTTCGTTCCCGATCTCGGCTAACCTGCCCTTAATCTCCGTCCACCGACCTGTGCGCACCAGGTATCGCAGATATCCGAGCATCGGGCCCTCAACCGGATCGCTGAGGTCGAAGCCACTGAACTTCGCCCACCTGGCGCGATCGCCGAGCGCGGCGACCTCCTCCGTGGTGAGGTTCGCGATGCTGGCGTCGAGTACCCGGAACATATCGAGGAGATCCCACACGAGCTGGCAATGGTTGAGGTCCAGCTCCGGCTCGACATACCCGAAGACCCTCTGATACTCGCCGGCGTAACCCTCCCGTAGCGCTTCCGCCAGGAGGAGGTGCTCGGCCTTCTCCTCCTCGTCGGCCGTCAGCGCGGCGAGTATCTCCCTTTGCTGCGCGAGCAGCAGGCGATCCGACGGTGCGAGGGAACTCGGGGCGTCGGGGTCCTTCAACTGTGAGTTCCGACCGAGGACCTGATCGATGGTGGCCCGCAAGAGATCACTGACATTCCGGTCCTTCGCCTTGGCCAGAGACTCGAGTTCGGCACGCGTCTTCTCGTCGACGCGGATGGTTATAGATGCCATCAGGTATTCCTTCCTGCTGTTGTAGGCATGTCTTACCGTCTTACAGGTAGAATACAGGATTACACTACCGTTGTCGCGCCACGCGAGCGCGATTAGTTTCCGTGCAGCCTGCCCTGGGGACCTTTTAATCCGCCGAGCTCCGCGCAAGAAGAGACGAGACCTTCGGCCAACCGGGACGAAGGCTTGACCTCGAGAGCGAGACGAGATGAGCGAGATCGATGACGACACGCGATCGAAGCGGACGCAACGGCGGAACCCATCGAAGAAGCTGGCCAGGGTCATCACGCGAGCATCAGTTCGAATGCTTGCGGTGAAGCTCTTGTGGAAGCTTGCGCAGGCTACCTATCACGAAGTTGCGGAGGTGTTGCGGGAGCTGTTCGCCGACATCATGAGTAGTTGACCGATCAGGCGCATGGGCGTTGTCGTTACGACTGCCGCAGCACGCAAGTAACGCCGATACGGGGGCAGGCAGCGCCCACCCCCGCGCCTCATTAGAAGCACGCCCGCGAAGATCACGATCTTCGCACCCACCAACCCAGGATCACCTCGCCGGCGGACAACAGGTCCTGCCCAAGCCCTCACCTCGGTGCCATGCGAAGCGGCCCGCACCCTAGAACGGGTGCGGGCCGCTTCATACGACGGCAGTAGGGACGGGCGGGGCTGCGGTTCAGTAGAAGCGAGCTCGAACAGTCTCACTGTCCTTATCGTCTTGAATCCAGATCGAACCGCCATCGTTCTGAGCTGAGAGAACCATGTCATACAGCTGCAGCGCCTTGTTAATGACCTCGGTCTTGGTACTTCCGGTGATATCTGCTGCGTGCTCGAGAGCATCTGCTGAGGGCCGAGCGAGGTTTACGGTGACCCGTTCGGCAACTCGCGTTGCCGTTCCAGACGGCTTACTGCCGCGTGCTACGGAATCAATGCGTGGCATTTCGGACTTCCGTTTCCGTGATCGTGGATCGTTTGTCAATCGTTGTCGTTTGTCAGTCGTTGTCGGTGATCGTTTTGCCGGGGCGGTCGCACTCTGATTTGAGCGTCCATCGAACAGTCAGCGTAACCCCTGAACTGCATCAAGGCAATCCCTTAGCTGGCAATTAGTACACTTTTGCCATCCTATTGAATGGATAATGACAGTCTACCGACTGAACATCTTACGTCGAGCATATGCTTGATAGCTGGATTATGTATGTATGCAGTAGGTAGAATTCGCCTCTAGCAGCTAAGATGATGAGTTGTACTCACAGGATGCCCTCCGGCTCGGCGGGCGCGAGCGGAAGGTCGGGCATGACGGAGAACGATGACGATCCGATCCATTTAGATCTAAGTGACGAACCTCTCGGTGACTGCATCCTCATCCGAGATGATTCGCCTCAGGAAGATGACAGCGTGATTCAGTCACTCCTCGACTGGGTGCAGAGGTTGAACCCGCGTCCAAAACCACCGCCATCGCAGAAAGAACGCGCGTGACCGAGCATCCGACAAGCCGCCCCCAGGACCCCGACGCCGGGGTCATCCCGCAGCCGCCATCGCCCGCCCCGATCGCTTCACGGTCGCCGCACCCACACGAGCAGGTGTCGGAGGAGACGGAGGACCTAACGGCAGAGCCGGTGGAACTGGAACAGATGATCCTGCGGCGCGAGGAGATGAATGTCAGCGGCGAGGCTCCCGGTTTCAAGTTCGCGGTTGCTACGAACCATCTCCACGCACTCGCAGCCCTCGTGTACGCCATGCTGATAGGCACAAGCCTTGGCGCAGCCGCATTCGCGCAGTGGCTCTTTGGAATCTATGGATTGCACGCGGCGCTCGCCCTTCCACTCGACCTAGTGACAGCCCTGACAGTGGGGTGGCTCGGCAAGACGTGGGTCGATGACTTTACGAAGTAGACAGACACGACAGCGTGGATAGGCGAGCAATCCCGGCAGAGCGGCCTGACCTGGTCTCGGGCAGGTGTGGGTCTCCGGCCGGTTATCGCCCCAGATCGGCGCTATCTCCAAGACCACGATTCTTTCCGTCCATCCACGCAATCACATCGAATACCCGCAGCACAGAAACCTCCACCGGCAAGTCGGCCTCCTCTCGGAGCGACAGCAACCGGCGGTGCAGCGCCCCGTCGTCGGCGCGGAGCGCCTCCCGGACCGGATTCAGATGCGCTCGTGTGGTGCCCAAGACCTCACTGACCACCGAGTCCCAGATCGGATACAGCCGGGGGCGTTTGCGGGCAATCAGCTTCGTCGCCTTCGTCCGGCCGATCCCCGGCAACTCCCACAGGGCTGTTTCCAGGTCCCAGGCGGGCCACCCCGGGGCCAGAAGGTCCGATTCGTCGACCAGGTCCCGATCCGGGCCTATCGCCGCCAGATGGGCGTTCAGCGTCTCCGCCTCGGTGTCCAGAATCGCCCGCGCCGCCCTCGGGGGAATCTGCACCGACAGGAACGACACCGCGACCAAATCGTCTGCGGTGAACCGGTCCGCCTCTCCCTCCCGATCCCCTGTGCTCGACCAGGAATCGAAGTGCGCGCCGACATAGGCGTCGTCGCCCAGGTACGGGTGACCGTAGTACCGGGTCAGCGCCAAGGTCGCCGCGGCATCGGAATCCGTCGCCAGGCTCGTCGGTAACCGGAACGTGGTCGGCGCCCGTTCGGGCGTTCCGGCTGAGGCGGGCATGTTCATCGCTGGTCCAGGTCTACGGTGCGCTGAGGATGATCGGCCGCGGTCAACGCTCGGTAGTTGTCGTTCGACCACTGAATCTCGCGGCGCCGCACCCGGTCGTACTTACGTAGCTGAGTGGCCGTCGTCGTCTCCACCAGCGCACCGTCCTTGACGAACCCGACCGCCGACCACTCCGCGTTCATCTCACGCGCCACGAACCGGGCCGCGCGACCGGCCGACGGCAACCGCGACGACGTGTTCAACACCGTCTCCAGGGTTGCCGCGGACGCATCCGGCAGCGAATCGGGACTGGCGTAATGCTGACAACTGCGCCACACAGCAAACATCGAAGCTCCTCGAGGTGGTGCGGAAATGCCGTCCCACCAAGTATCTCGGCGATCCGCAGATGCGACGAATATAGAACGAATCCCCAGGTCGTGACGGATCAGCTTGCGGGACATTTGACTAACTCAGGCACACTCTCTCGCCCCCAGGACGTTAGGCCGGCGGACCGCGTAAATCTCTACGCCGTGGCTACGCGAACCCGGTGCCTTCAGGCCGCACCACTTTCGGGCAGTAGCGTGCGGGCCTTCTCTGCCAGATCTGGCAGACCTAGCGCGTCGAGCCAGTCACCGTAGGTCCGTGCCGGAGCGGCCACCGCCATGTCCTCGTCGATCAGCACCACCGGGCTGGTGGAGTACGCGACCCGGGCTACGAACCGGGCGATCTCCTCGGGGGTCAAGATCTTCCCGAGCGGCGGACGTGTGGTTGCTGGATTCTCGGTCATTACATCTCCCTCTGACAGAGCTGCCTCACCGCTGGGAGCGTAGTCCTTAATGGTGAGGGTGTGCTTGTCAGCGATCTCCACAGAAACCGACTCTTCGCCCATAGTCTGGAAACGACATCCGCGCAGACACTCGATCCCACGTAGATGGACGTGTCGAGCACCGGGGATACCGGATATCGAGGAGCGAGACATGCCATTAGCACCGTTCGACCCCATCACGGCGATCTACACGCCAGCTCACGCCTGGATGTACGAAACCATCGTGGCACCGGCCGTCTACCGCTCGCGCCACGTGATCGACGAGTACTTCCTTCCGCATCTACCGCCGAATGCCCGCATTCTCGACGTCGGATCCGGTGGGGCGCTGTTCACGCAGTACATCGCCGACCAGCGCCCCGACGTGCACATTCTTGGTCTCGATCTGTCGCAAGCCCAGATCGAGCGCGCCACCAAACGCATGCGCAACTACGGCTCCCGGGTCCGGTTCGACATAGGCGACGCCACGCAACTCGACTTCGCCGACCAAACATTCGACGGCGTCATCAGCTATGGCTCCATCAAACACTGGTCATCACGCGAGGCCGGGCTCGCCGAATGTATACGCGTCCTCAAACCGGGTGGCCCGCTGCTGATCACCGATGCGGACCGCAGCACGAGTTTCGAGGACGCCCAAAGGTTCATCGAGGACTACAAGATGCCGCGCTTTCTCGGCAGCATCAACCTCGCCATCTTCCACACCTGGATCGCCGGCCGCTCCATCAGCCTTGACGAGGCCCGTGACCTCGCGAGCCGACTCGACCTCGTCGACGAGCACGTATCCCGCATCACCGATATGCCACTCGTCATGATTTCCGGGCGCCAGCCGTCCTGAAAGTACAGACCATACGTAACTTCGCTTATTCTTGCGCGGAATTCGCTTCTCGTGCGCTGCGCGAGCGGGCATCAACCATCGACAGCAGGTAGGCGCGTACCTCGGGCGGACACAACGCCTCGGGGATGCACGCCGCACGTCCCATGCCGCCACGAACGTAGAGATACACCAACCCATGGTCGACCTCGATCTTGGCGATCGAGCCGTGCCCGATGACTATCTGGGCGACAGGGTCTTCCAAGAGCATTCCGAAGGAGTTGATGCCGCTGGCCCACCGCGCTCCCGGCCCCACCATTGTCCGTTGCGCACGCAAGACCACAACGAATACAGCCAGTGGCAACGCGATAACAATCCCCGCAAAGAATCCGGTCAGTTCAGCTTCACCACCCCACAGGGCCACCGCCATGGCCACCACCATCACGGCGAAAAAGACGATAATTCTCGGGCGACGGAGAAATCGCCACAGGGCGAGCCGGGAGAACCGGCTCACGTCTCCGCGTTGGGCGGTCCAGGTGTACTGCACTGCGGGCACCATCCGCGCCGGCGGCCGGGCCTCTGGGATGCGCGGCCAGCCGACGCCCGGATCGCGGAGTTGGCGGGGTGTGCCCACCGGAACGGCAATGCCCTCCCCCACATAAAGGCCCTCTCGCACAGCGCGGGGATCATCAGCGAGGGCGTCACCATTCGGTGAGGCCCCGCCGCCGGCAGCATTGTCGGGGTGTTCAGCGGGCATGGAGATCTCCATCCATCTGGGGTAGGAAGTGCAAATTTCTGGAATCAGCAGCAATGCTCGGTATTTCGAGGCCGAGACGGGGTCAGGAACCACGCCACCCTGTCTCCACCCTTCGGCCGAAACACCTCACGCCGACTTCCGCTTCCTGGCGGTTGCGGTGGCCGGCGTCTTCCCCGCGGTGGCCGCACGCTTCGTCACTGTCTCGCCCCCTCCACGCTTCGCCGCTTTCTCGCCGCCACCGGAGGCCGCGGTTTTGACCCGCTTCGCCCGCGCGGTGGTCGTGCTCTTCGCGGCCGCCTGCGGGACGTGGGCTTCGCGGATCGCCCAGGTACTGCCGATCTTGATTGCGGGCAGCTCGTGGGCGGCGATCAGCTGCTGGACACGCTGGCGGGTCATGCCGAGCCTGTGCGCTGTTTCCTGCACCGACAGCAACGCGGTCTCGCTCGTGCCGACTTCGCGGTCGTAGTCCTCGGTGGTCAGCACCCGCAGCGATCGCACCGTCCAGGTGTAGCTATGGAGCACCGCAAGTGCGGTGGTGGTGGCCTGCCGGAGCGATGTTGCGGGCAGCGTGAACACGATCTCGGTGTAGCCGAGGTCCGACCGGCCGACCGCGCCGCTGTACTCGGCGATCGGTTCGAGAGCCGATTCGGCACCCTCCGGCCCGAACGGCACGTCCAGTTCGGCGACGACGTTGTACGAATCTGTCATCGTTCTGCGCCTTTCTGTTCTGTGTGATGATCTGCGACGATGTGGTGTGGTTCGGGGTGTTACCTGCACCCCCGAACCACTTCACGTCAGCGGCGTGGTGGCCACGCGAAGCCCGCCCGCTTGAGGTGAGCTAAAGCATTCCTGAACGACCGGTAGTCGCTCGCCGAGCCGGAGAACGTCGTGATCAGGTCGTCGCCCTTGTAGACCATCGGGTGGCCGTTCTTGGCGTATCGGACCGTGAATCCGGCCTCCTCCAGCGCTTTGAGCACCTTCTTTGTGTCTTTATCCATCTGAGTATGTCACCCCCCTTGTCGTATGTAAAGCAAGAATAGCACTTTCATTTGTCAATTGACAAGTGGAAGTGCTATTCGGCGCGGCGGGGTTGCTATTCGGAGAGTCCGAGTCTGGCCGTCAGCGTTGGGATGTCAATTCCCTGCGTCGAGGCAGGCGCGCATGACCGCCGGGTCTTGCGTGCACTGCGTGCTGATGTCGGATTTGACGTATGTGGGTACGGGCTCGACGGGCGTCGATCGGACCGGGTTCGAGGGCTTAGGTCCGAAGTTCCAGAGGATGAGGATGGTGCCGGCCATCGCAGCGATCAGGGCCGCGATCCGGTATGGGGATACTCGGCGCGGAGTGCTGGTTGCGGTCTCTATCATGATTCCCCCTGGTATTCAGTAACCCTGCGGGTGAGCGTATCCGCTGGCGGTGACATCCCAGAGACGCCTCCGGGCGCGTACGGGACTGCCGAGGCGACTGCGCGCGAAAGCACCGCGCGACTTCGGTGTTGCATCAGGCGCCTCTCGCGACGGTGACGGGCAGCGTCTGCGGCGGGTACATCGCATGTGCGGCGGCGACGGCAGCAGCCGAGGCGCCGGATACCTTCTGGGCCGACCATGCTTCCGGAGTCCAGCCCGCCCCCGGTGTAGCGATGTCGTAGAGCACGGCGGGGACCTCGGCCCCGTCGACGAACACGCGCGCGTGGGTATGGCCGCGGCCGTCTCGGACGGTCACTACTTCGACGCTCATCTCATCCACCTCGCTCATCTGCTTCCCCCGGTCGCATATGGGCATGCCTTACTTAGGCCGCGGCCGCGGACAGGGGTGCGGTCAAGACGATGTCCTCCGCGTCCGCCTCGACGACACGTCCGCCGGTCAACTCGACAAGTACGTAGACCGTGCCGGCCGGTCCGGGGAAGAACTCTCGTACTGCAGCGACAGGATTTGCCGCATGGGAAGCATCGGTCAGGACGGCGGTGCGCGCGGTGGGGGTCATGGAGATTCCTTTCAGTGGTTCGGATCTCACCAATTATTACAACGCTGCGTTGTAATAATCAAGTGTTGCTCTCGGTGCTCCCTGTTTCGATCTATTACAACGAAGGGTTGTAAGATGCGGTCCATGGACAGCAAGCCCGAACCAGCCGCACCGGAACACGGTGCAGAGGAGGGCATTCGGGGTCTCCTGACAACCAAGCAGGTCCTCGAGCTGGTCGAGCAGAGATCCGGCCGCAGGATCGCGCCTGCGACGTTCCGGTCGTACGTCTCTCGCGGTCAAGCGCCAGCGGCGGCCGTGCGTATCGGTCGCGAACCTCTCTGGCAGCGAAGCGCCATCAATGCCTGGCTACGCGAGCGGCAGGGCACCAGTGGCCGCCCACGTTCGGAGTCCCGCCGAACGACAGTGAAGCGCAGAACCGACTGACGTATCGGCAACCCCTTCCCCGCCTACACAAGGGGCGGCAAGTGCTGACGACGAGCCTGGCGAGTTCGAGCGCGATCTCGGGGTGGACCTGCCGATCGGTCATCTTCTGATTCACACCGCCACCGGCCCGGCTCATCAGGATTGGGAGCACGAGATCACCGAACTTGCTGCAGTTCCACCCCGGGCGCGATGATTCGCGATCGATTCCGGGCGCAGGTGTCACACCGTCCACATCCGGCACCGGTGCCGTCGAGGTCTGGATCGTCGAGTTGGCGGCGAAGGAACTCCATGCGACAGCCCGCGGTGTGCTGGTAGTCGATGATGGCCTGTTGTTCGGCGTTCCGAGCGTCTTCCAGGCCATCGAAGCGGTCCTTGTCGTACGTCCACCGTTGCCCGGTGCCGACCCACCCCCCGCGCACCCGCCGCACTACGCCTTCTACTTCCAGAACGCGCAGGACCATCTCCGTCCTACGACGGTGAAGTTCGGTCTTCTCCGCCAGGGCCTTGATCGTGTGTGGCTTCTTCTTGTCGAGAGTGTCGAGCAACTGCCGGACCACCTCTTCTCGCGGGAATGCGAGGGACCCGAAGTAGTCCCAAATTTCCTGATCCTCCGGGCCGGGAAGCAGGATCACGTCCGCTCTTGCCATGGCGCGGCCGGCGCGGCCGATCTGCTGGTAGTACGCGATCGGAGACGCTGGTGAACCCACATGGATGACGAACCCCAGGTCGGGTTTGTCGAAGCCCATGCCCAACGCGGATGTCGCGACGAGTGCTTTCACTCTGTTGGCCAGTAGGTCCGCTTCGAGTGCTACACGGTCGCCGGCGTCGGTCCTTCCGGTGTAAACGGCCACGTTGTGGCCGCGGCCGGAGAGTGTGTCGGCGAGCTCTTGGGCTGCGGCAACGGTGAGCGTGTAGATGATGCCCGAGCCCTGCAGGTCATGGAGCCGATCGTTCAGCCAGAGGCCGCGGTCGGCGTCATCGTCGAGGTTGATCACCGACAGATGCAGTGAGGACCGATCCAAACCACCTCGTAGGACGATCGTGCCCTTGTTGCTGGCACGGGCTCCGACGCCCAGCTGTGCGGAAATGTCGGCGACCACCCGGTCGTTGGCCGTAGCGGTGGTCGCCAGGACTGGAATGCCGTCCGGAAGCTGGGTGAGGAGGGATCCGATGGCCCGGTACGAGGGACGGAAGTCGTGTCCCCAATCCGAGACACAGTGAGCCTCGTCGATGACGACCATGCCCGCGGTCGCAGCGAGGACGGGCAACACCTCCTCCTGGAAACGTGGATTAATCAGGCGCTCGGGGCTGATCAGCAGCACATCGATCCGATCGGCGGTGATATCGGCGCGAATGCTGTCCCACTCGTCGAAGTTGTCGGAGTTGATCGTTGCTGCACACACTCCCCCCCATTGCGCTGCTGCGACTTGGTTTCGCATCAACGCGAGCAACGGTGAGACGATCACCGTTGGGCCCCTATTGCGCGATCGCAGTAGTCTCGCGGCGACGAAGTACACGGCAGACTTTCCCCACCCTGTTCGTTGCACCACAAGAGCGCGCTTGCTGTGTACGACGAGCGCTTCGATAGCCGTCCATTGTTCTTCACGCAGCGCCGCATCCGGCCCTGCGATCTCGCGCAGCATCTCTTCCGCATGCCCACGAAGACTCTCTGTGTCGCTCATGAAATGTCCTGTTCCGGTGACGTTTTCTGTGGTCATTGGTCTATTGGGTGCAGTCGACGTGCACGGACAGGTAGATCCGGCCGGTCCCGTAGGGAGAGTTCCAATCTTGGGGTGCGGCTGCGGTCGCGGCGATGTCGAGTTGGTCGAGTTGTGACCAGTCGACCGCCGTGAGGCTGTCGAGGTACTGGTTCGTTGTGTCGATGTCCCCGGACAGGTTCTGGTCGGTGTTGGTGACGGTGAGTACCTGTGACGGGTTCGAGGCCTTGATGTTCCACCCGTGCGGGGCGTTGATCTCGACGACCAGGTCCTCGCCGGTGCCGAAGCATGTGGCGGTGACGTCCTCGGGCTTGGGGGTGGTGATTTCGGTGTCGGAGTGCTTTTCTCCCCATCCGATGATGATGCTGCCGAGGTCGTCGCTCGAGTCGGTGACCACGGTGCCGCTCTGCGAGGCGGACACGGCGGTTGCGTCCCTACTGTCGTCGCTGCCGCACGCGGTGAGCGCGGTCAGCGCGCCTACCGCCACCACAGCTGTCGCGGTTGCTGATCTGCGGATGTGGTGCACGCTCATCGGTGGTCCTTTCGATGTGAAGGCGGCCGGCTGATGTCGCCGGCCGCCTTCGCTGTCTGCGAAACGGTTTAGGTGATGACGTCGACGAACCAACGGCCGTCGACCTGTTTGGTGGTGATGGTTTGGGTGAACTGCGTGGCCGGTTGTCCTGGTCGCATTTCGGACAGGACCACGGAGTAGTGGCTTTCAGCGATGGGAATTGTCCGTAGGCAGTAGTTGGTGCCGACCGGCACGGTGTCGATGCCGGCTTGGATTTTCTCCGCCGCCGGCAGTGGTGAATCGGGTGCAGCGAGGGCGCGCGCTGCTAGTCCGGACCGAGCTACGTAGTAGGCGTGCTCGAAGGCCGCGATCACCCCCGCCCCGCTCTTCTGGTCTCCACGGTCGCTGCGGCACTGGTCTCCGACGTCAGTTCCGGCTGTGGGGCTCTCTGCGGGCTCCGGAGCCTCCGTGAGGGTAGGTACAACCGTTTCGTCGAGTGCGGCGGTCGGTGGGGCAGCTGGCGTGGTCGTTGTGGACTCGTTGGGTTGCAGCACGCCCCAACCAACGACGGCGATCGCGGTCGCTGCGATGGCGGCCGCGACGGTGCTCTTCCTTCCGATGCGGACATGCATGGTGCGGGCCGGTTTCGTGGAGGTCAGGCGCTCGGATGCGCTGCGGTTTCCGCGCCTGCCGGGTGCTTGGGTATCCGGGCTGCCCGGTGTGAAGGTGGTGGTGGGCGCGGCTCCGAGGGTGTCGATCACTGCCGGATGCCGGGTCGACTTACGCGATGTGGTGCTCGGCCGGTTCACAGCCACCACCACCCCTTTCTGGTCAGTCGGTCGTCTTGACGGTGACGGGGCCCTGCCTGCAGAGGCGTCGATCCTCGATTTCCAGGCAAGGCCCCACCGGTGTGTTCTCTTAGGCTGCGGCGTTCTCGACGGTCGTGAGCAGCGCATTGATTTCGGTCGGCATTGCGGTGCGTAGATCGGCACCGGCCTGAAGCAGCTGGTTGCCGCCGGGCTGTTCGGCCACCCAGGTAGCTGCCTGCTCCCCGGCGTCCTGGACCTGCTCGATCACCGGTGCAGCGGCGGGAGCTGTCTCTGTTGCCCATGAGGTGGCTTGTTCGATAGCCGCGCCGCCGGTGGAGTTGGCGGTGGTGGTGTCCGCGAATTGTGCGGCGGCCGGGGTGTTCTGCTCGACGAACTCGGCGGCCGGGTGGAGGTCGATGATCGGTGCCGGCTCGGGAGCCGGTGTCGGAGCGGCCTCGAAGGCATGCGCTTCGGGTGCCGGGGCCGGTGCCTCACCCATGTTCTCGCCGGCCCCGTATGCGGCACCGATAACACCACCGATGGCGCCTCCTACGCCAGCACCTGCGACGGCTGCAGGGAGTCCGACGGCCGCGGCGCCTGCGGCGGCGCCGATTCCGGCTCCAGCGACACCACCGGCAACGGCTCCGGGGACTGCACCGACGATCGGCACGGTGATTGCACCGACCGGTCCCATGACCGCGGCACCGGCGACTCCACCGATCACGGCCCCGCCTGCTGCGCCGAGGACAGCGGCGGGAACACCGGCGACCAGCGCACCGGTGCTCGCTCCAATGACAACGCCAGCAGTGGTTCCGGCTGCGATCCGATCCGAGCGGGTCGTCTCGATTCCGAGGGAGTTGAAGAACGTCGCGCCCTGCGCCTCGAGGACGGCCGACGTGTTGTTGATCTTGTCGGCCTCTTCGCGTGGGAGCCAGTCAGGGCGAGGACCACTGATCGCACCGAAGCGGTAGGTGTCGGGAGCCGCCTGGATGGGTGCGACGGGCTGCCCCGGGACGGTTTCGGGTTCGGGCGCCCGGTAGGCCTCCGGGATCGGCTGCGCCTGCTCGTTGTACTCGGGAACGTTGTAACTGGGCTGGCTGTAGGCCGGTTCGTTGTACGTCGGAACCGATCGCGTCGGCACGTTCTGGTACTCGACCGGCGGCGTGTACCCGCCGATGTAGTCCCAGTCCGCGGTTGTTCCGCCGTTGTCCGCTTCCTGCACCGGAGCAGCGGGTTCCGGCGTAGGGGTGTTCACCCCAGCCTGGCCACCCTCGTTGGTGACCCCTGCCTGTCCGCCGTTGTCAGTGACCCCGGCCTGTCCGGGCGCGGCGGCCGCGGAGGGTGCCAGAACGATCCCGGCGGCGATGCAGGCTGCCACGACCGCTGCGGTGGCGCCGATCGGTGCAGCTTGCTTTCGGTGGCGGCCAACCTGTCTGCGGGCAGTACGGGAAGCGAGAGTGCTCATGTCGGGTGTGCCTTTCGTGGGGTGGATCAGGATGGAGCGGAAGAGATGGACCAGGTAGTCGGTCAGCGCGGCGCAGCCATCAACTCGACGACAGCTGCGGCGATCACGGTCAATGACTGTGTAGTGGTGGCACGAAGTTGGGCCGGGAAAATGCGCTCGCCGGTGGCGAACAACGGCTCGAACGGCATCCTCAGCACCTGCCGCACGCCGAGTTCGAGGAACGCGTCGACGGCCGCCTTCTCCACCATCGGGGCGTCACCGGGTCCCTCGGTGATCACGACGATGGTGCGGCTGAGGAGCTCATTTCGACTGGCGGCCAGGTCGAGCAGCATCTCCTCGGCCGGCTCAGCAGCGTCGTAGCGCAACGGAACAGGGACCACGAGCACGTCCGCCGCTGACACTGCCCACCGCCAACTTCCGGCGAGGGCACTGTTGCCGGTATCTGCGACGAGGATGTCGCGGTGTTGAGCGAGGATCGCAGCCAATCGCTCTGCGTCGTCATAGCTCAGGGCCGCGTCGGCTGCCCGGCGACCGGGAACGATGTCTTCGCCGGAGGGCTGGCGAGTGAGGTACCTCGACAACGCCGACGGTCGGATCGTGGCCTCAGGGTCGGTATGTGCTTCGAGCAGGCCGACAACGTCGCGGCCCCCTGCGGGAGGAACACCCACCCGATTGGCAAGGCTGCCACCGACCTCGGAGAGGTCGGCGCATGCGATCGTGCTCCCGCCGCGCAGAGCGGCCAAGACCTGTGACAGCGCCACCGCGAGCGGGGTCTTGCCGACGCCCCCTTTCGTATTGGCCACGGTCACGACCGAGAAGTCAGGGATCGCACTGGTGATCGTCGCTTCGGACATCCGCAGGCGCATCTCAGCCGAGTCCGCCTTGGGGTTGAGACTGAGACCAAGGACCGCGTTGAGCCGCCCCCGAAGCCCCAAGCGTGCGGGAGCGCCCGCACCGGGATTGACCTCGGGAGCGGCCAGCGCCGAGACGGGTCCTCGCGGCGCACCGACCGCGGCACCGCGAGCACCACGGCCGCCGTCGGACGTACGGCGAGGGCGATGCCCGATCGGCTCGACAGACACGCTTACCGGTTCGGCGAGAACGTCCTCGTTCACCTCCGGCACCGGGCGCGGTACCGGCGCCACAGTTTCGATGGGCCCGGTCGGTGCCGCACGGGAGGCTGAACCGTCCGGGGAGACGATGATCTGCTTGGACACACCCGACTGCTGCACCGCGACCTCGACCGGGCTGCCGGCCTTGACCGCCCGCTCCTGGCTGTACTGGTGAATGCTGGTGTGGATCGTCTTGCCCTCCGACGCCACCAACTGCTCACCCGTCTCGGCGACGCGGGCCGTGGTGTCCGAGATGATCTCGACAGTGAATGTGTCCATCAGTGTCACCCGCCGAAGGCACCGACGGACAGCTCGGAGTCCATCTCGCCCACGGTCTTCTCAGCGTTGTCGAGAGCAGCAAGCGCATCCGAGCGCGCCTTGCCTTCAGGGAGAACCTCGATGATCTGCCGACGCGTTGCCACCGCCGCCTTGATCTCCTCGAGACGCGGGCGTGTGAGTTCCTGCTCTTCGGTGAGCTTGGTCAGCCAACCGGGTACGGCTTCCTTGAGAACCCGACGCAGCTCGGTGATGACGGGGTCATTCGCACCTTTGGCGGCGAAGGTGCCGCGTAGCACGGTGACGTCCTCGGTGGTCGGTGTGATCGACTGGGAGATACGGCGGCTCATGAGGGGTCCTCTCGGTTTGGTGATGCAATGGATGAAGCGGTGAATTCGGTCTGCAAGTGGGTGCTCAGACTGGCGCGAGGACCTGGTCGGGTTCGGGCAGGAAAACGACCTCGGTGGGGCCGTAGTGGACGTTCGTTCTGACTCGTCCGCCGGTGTTGATCGACAGCGTCGTTTCGAGGACGTCACCGGTGTCTTTGTCGCGTATGACGGTGACCGTGTCGACGGTGACAGGCACTTCGTTGCCCTGGTCGTCGTCGAGGAGGATGACCATGCCCTCGGTGACCGCCGCGGCGGGGATCGCATCGGCGAAATCATCGTCACCTGCGGGGCCGTCGGTTCCGATGGGGACATCGCCCAGCGCAACCGGCTCGGGGGCATCTTCGTGGTCGCGTGCACGTTTAGCCAGAGCGCGCTCGGTTTCGACGAATTCACGCAGTTCGGCGGAGTAGAACAGCATCGTCGGCGGCTCGTCCGGGATGAGCCCGTGGATGATCGCCTTCTCGTCGTCCGAGAGCTGGTTCCACTTGTTGGGGTGCGGATCGACGTTCGGGGTCCACCACATCTGTGCATCGACCGGGGAACCGTCTTGGCCCAGTGCCACGCCACGGCCGGGAACGGAGGTGTCGATCTCACGGCCGACCTGGGTGTCACCCCACATCATTCCGGCTCCGTCCTGAGAGAGGTTGCCGAGCGAAATTCGGGTGCCGAAGTTGTCGCGCGCGTTGCCGCTGGCACCACCGAACAGGGACGCGTCCGGGCGCTGCACACCGAGAAGCAAGCGGATCCCTGCCGAGCGGGCGAGGACGGCAAGGTCAGCCCACGCACCCAGTGGGTCAAGGGTCTTGAGTAGGTCTCGTGTTTCGTCATCGCCGGTCTTGGCCAGGCGTTGCCACTTGCCGGAGAGGATGAAGAACTCGTCGAGGACCGCGATCAGCAGCGGCAGCTGCGAGGGTTCGATTTTCTTCACGTGCACGTAGTTGTTGCGGGCCATCATCTCCGCGTGCAGGGCGCGCACGAGCATCGCTGACCGGACCGCGTCGTAGACGATCGCTGCACATCCCGGGTATCCCTCGAGGCCGTCGAGTTCGATCATCTTCGGATCGACTCCGAGGAATGGGATTCCGCGGCGGGCCGCCTCGGTGAGCAGGGTGCGGATCACCGAGGTCTTACCGCCGCCGGTGGGGCCGACGATCAGGCAGTGCGGCTTGTTCGATTTCGTCGAGATGTCCCAGAACAGATTGAGATCGGCGACACCGGTCGCATAGGGAAGGTGCCGCAGGTTCTCGTCGACCAGTTCGAGGGGGTGATCGACCCGGGTGGGCAGCGGTGCTCGTAAGCGCATCACGAGGAAGCCTTCGGACGGAGTCCACTGGATGGCCCAGGTACGGCCGGACTCGTGCTCGCCGGCGAGGGAGGCGAGCGCTTCTTCGACCTTGGTCTGGAAACCCCGGGATCCGCTGTTGAGCGAGGGGGTGAAGGTGATCATGTAGCCGGTCTCGGCACCGTCCTCGTCATGGGTGTCGACAGTGACGACCGGTTCTTTGAGCGGTCCGTCTTTGAGGGCCATCTCCAGCGCCTTGTGACGTGCGGATCGGGTGTCCGCCTCGACCAATGTGCGGGTGATCAGAATCTGGTCACGGTGTGCTTCGTGGCGGACGGTGTAGGTGTACTTCCCGGTGCGACCACCAGCCGATCCGCGGACCGCGGCGGTGAACTCGTCCATCTCCTTCGGCCGGATGATCGCACCGCGGGGGAGCTTGATCCTCGCGCCGCGCAGCGCTCCGACGCCTGGCAGGAACGGCACGGTGACCTTGACCGGTTCGTGCCGCGTCGTCTGGCGCACCTGAGCATCGAGCATCACGCGGTAGCGCCGGCCCCGGAATCGGACGACGTCGACCGCGGACCACGCGACTCCGACTAGCGCGAGCGGCAGGCTGTAGTCGTGGAGGGTTGCGAGGATCTCGCTCGCCCCGTTGACCGTGTTCACGGCAGGGGTGTCCGACAACTCGGGCGCGTAGAAGGCGAGACCGGCAGCGGCCACCGGAATGGGAGCGAAGGTGCGGTAAGGGCCGACGACGGGCTTCGCTGCAGTTGGCTGGTCGCCTCGACCGGTGCGGTTGCCGGGCCCGGGGCCGAACATTTCGACGAGGAAGTCTTTCAATGGATCCCGCTGTGCCATCGCCTCGCTCCTCTCGTCGTGGTCGAGCCCTGCGTATGTGCGGTCGGGCGTTGTGGATGTGCACCTTGGCAGACTCGACGTCTTCGTCTCAACGTGATCTGTGGATAACTTTTTTGCGCGCTGCTCGCGGGCTGTATCGGACACCGTTGATTGCCTCATCGACCGAGTCGGGTACGGATCTCGCTGGTGCACTGCCACGTACCGATTCGCACGACGTGGCGGGATCGGTTTACCTGTCTGCGCGGGCGACCATGCACTGTCCGATGAGCGCGTGGTGCACCGCTCAGCACCGTCCCTCACAACTCCCCTGCAGCGCGCTCACTGAGCGTGTCAGCGACCGCGGGTGTGGGGTCGTTCTCGCCGCGTCCGCATGCGGTCGCCGGGTCGCTCGCAGAAGCACCGGACGACGCTGAACAATGCGGTCGTAGCCATGCGCTGTTGGCGCTCATGGCCGGACGTCGATGCTGCACGGTCGGTCGCTCAACTTGGCGGTCGCCGGATCAGGTTCGAGCGGTCATGACGACGCTGCGCCGGGCGACACCGCGAGCGCTCGATATAGCGTGTGAACAGGCGTCCACGAAATGGGTTGGCGCGGCGCAATTTTCCCAAGTACACTCCCCCCTAGGCCCGGAGGGCCGGGGGGAGTGACCCCCGAAGGGGTCGGTGTTTCAACCGCCCTACTCGGCGCTCAACCGCAGCGCTCAGATCTGTCGCGCATTCCACCGCGCCGATTCAACCCGGCGAGTGCGCCGTTCACGCCAGCCCTCGTTGATCGCCCTTCGCTGGGGTTTCATCGACGTCCCTGGATGGCGGCACCGCCGCTCCACTGATTCGAGGTGCGCACTACCCGCACGGCAGCGTGGCCACGCCTTCCCGAATCACCCTTGTCGAAGGGGTCGGCGACAGCGCATCAATTCGGTTACTGCACCGTCGGTGTGGAGACCGCACACACTGATGCCCCGAGCCGGTACGTATCGGTTCGCTTCGCCGGTGGGTCATCTGCAGGACGCCGCCATTCAGTCGGCACGTTGACTCTCAGGACGCAGCCTCCCTCCGCCGCATCCTCCCCGTACGTCGATCACCGGGTTCGGCAGCGCCCACCATCGGTGACGGAAAGTTATCCACAGATCACGTTGAGATCGAGCACGCATCTCTTCTACCGTCCCGCCCAACCACATTCGTAGGTTCGTTCACTACACACCGTTGGAGAGGCACCCATGCTCGCTATCGCTTCCACCGTCATCGACTTGTCGCATACGGCAGTCCACCCCTCGCCCGCACCCGATATCGCGACCCTGGCACAGGAGACGGACATCAACACCGGCGGTCTGCAGCAGTGGATCAAGGACAACATCGTCTTCACGATCCTGATCGTGCTCGCCTGCGTCGTCCTGACCGGAGGTCTGCGCGGCAACCTCTCGAAAGTCTTCACGGTCGGCGGTTTGGGTTTGGTGGGCCTGGCGTACGTCGGTATCGCGTCCTCGGAGTCCGCGGCCACAGGTATCGGCAATTGGGTTCTCGGTCTCTTCGGTATCAACGTCGCAGCCTGAACCGGTCCTGACAGACGAGCAAAGGACGTGGTGACGTGATCAACAATGACGACCTGCTGTACCGGGTGGACCGGCACTACCTAGGACCGACCGGATACACCTTCCCGGTCCGCATTCGCTACACCGCCCTCACGGTCGGCGCCTCGGTATTTCCCCTGGTGTTTCTCATCGCTCGTGCGGTCCTCCACGTTCCGCTCGGTTTCAAATCTTGCATGGTGATGGCGATGGTGACGGTGCTGCTGACTCACCACATCGCGAAGTACGTCACTCCGGACCGTCCGCTGCGGTCGGTGTTCATCGCTGCCCGCAACGACCTCGTCGCCCCGCGGCCACCAAAGACGGGGGAAAGAGTGTTCGTCACCCTCCCCACTCGACTGACCACGGGCTCACGCCCGGACGCGACCACCGCCGACGGTGAGGACTCACACCGATGACCACCTACGACAACGACATCGCATCGCTGTTCGACCCGCAGATCGAAGACCCGGTTGCCGTGATCCCGCCGGGCGCATTGCCTCCGTCCTGGGCGGCGGGCAGGCAGGCGCCCGCTCCAGTGCCCCAGGGTCCGCAGGCATGGGCGGACGTCGAGTTCCCCCCGCACCCGGTCACCGAAGTGTCCGAGCAGTTCGACGCCAGAGAGGGAGATCCGGCAGTCCTGGCCGAGGACACCCGCAACCGCGAGCGACGCAGCAAACGCGGCAAACGGCGCAGGAAGACGGCCGCCGACCGGCAAAAGGCGGCAGCGAAGAACAATGCCGACCGAGCACGGAAGTCGGTGCGGCTGCAGTTGACCGGCACCTCCGGCCACATCACCCGAACCTCTAAGACCTCCACAGCATGGTTCCTGCAAAAGCAGGGCCCCTGGAACTTCCGCACCACCGGCAAGCAGCGACGCTTCATCCGGGACGAGGCGATGGTGCTCACCAACCTGCAGAAGGCTGGCGTAGAGACGCTCCATCGACGCGTGGTGCGCACCCCGTTCCCCGTCGAGCAATGGGCGAAGGACCACGACCAGTGGGCTACTCCCATCGACGACGTCCCCGGCGCACTGTCGTGGGCCGACTACCTGCGGGGCCAGCAACACGCGATGCTGTGGTCGGACGCGACGATCAAGGGCCGCTACTGGGGCATCGACCTGCCCGCGCGCTCGCAGTTGGGTATCGGGCTCGACCACCTCGCCCGCACCCTTGCCTACGTGGCGAGCTGGCCGCTTCTGGGCACGCTCTCATCGCTGATCACGGGCTGGGCCGATGACGCCTTCGCCCGCGAGCAGCGAGCGCTCGCCGACCATCTCGCCGACCTCGAACGGATCATGGCCGGCCGCGGTGTGAACGCAGCGCCGGCGTCGCCGGCCGCGGTCGACTACCTACTGCGGCGTTCTGCGACGATCGGCCTACCGCTCGCCGCCGGGGCCGGCGCCGCCGGGGCCGGGGATTGGGAAGAATCCGATGTCGCCGCCCTCGAAGACCTGACCGAGTTGTCTCTGACTCCGGGTGATGGCTACACCACGGTCTCCGGAGTGGTCGAAGGCCGGCGTTACACCGGTGCGGTGATCGTGCTGACCGTCGGACGCATGGCACCGCTACCGATCCCGGAACGGATGCTGCCCTGGCAGGTCATCGGCGACCCCTCCGGCGAACCGCTCGAGTGGTCCGATCGCATCGAGCTGCACGACAAGGCGAAAACGATCCGCACGATGCGTGCATTGACCGGCAGGATCGAGGCGCAATTCACTCACTACACCGTCGAGCACGATCAGGTCCCACCGAAGGAGCTGGGCGAGCAGCACGCCCGCGTTCAAGACGTCATTTCCGACGTCGAGGAAGACCACTCCGGCCTCTCCACCCGGACCTCGGGGTGGTACCGGGTCGCCATCGTGGGAGCGACCCCGGACGAGGCACGCAAGAAGGTCTCGGATCTGCGGGAGATGTACTACCCGCACATCGCCCTCGAACAGGAGCACGGACAGTTCCAGCTGCTGCGCGAGTTCATCCCCGGCGAGCCGCGCGCGAACATGGCTCACACACGGCACATGGACGTCGAAGCGGTCGCCGCGGGGATGGCGACGGTCGGTGACCGGATCGGTGACCGCCGGGGCGTAGTACTCGGCGAGACCTCGTCGATCGCACCGCGCCCGGTCATCTGGGATCTGTTCGCTGCGCATGAGATCAAGCACAAGTCCGGTCTGACACCGATCGTTGCGGTGCCCGGATCGGGTAAAACGTTCCTGGCCGGAATGATCGTCTACCAGGCCGTGCGCGCCGGCGCCTACGGTGTCGTCCTCGACCCCTCGGGACCGCTGAAAGAACTGGCAACGCTACCCGAATTCCGGGACATCGCCCGGGTCTACGCCCTCACCGGCCGCGATTCCCGTCCCGGTGCACTCAACCCTTACCGCGTCATCATCGACCCGCGCCGCGACGACACCGAATACGACGCCCTCCACCCCGACTTCGCGCGTGTCCCCGACCCGTATGCCGCCGCCCAAGCCAAGTACGACGCGGACATGCGGGCGGCGGCCGCCGAGCGCGTCGAGGTCGCCGTCTCGGTACTGAAGATGATGCTCACCGAGCGGCACCTGAATCTCGAACACACCGAGTCGGTGCTGCACCTGGCCGCCAACCGTGTCGGCGGGGACCGCAACCACAACCTGGGTGAAGTCCTCGCCGCCATCGCAGATATCGGTAAGAACGATCCCGATCAGGCCGTGCGCACCTGTGCCGGCGGCGTCTACCAGCAGCTCGAATTGATGTCGAAGCTCTCCGAGGCGCGGGTGCTGTTCCCGGAGGCCGGCACGGTCGGGAGCGGTGTCGACGACTTCGACACCGATATCCGGCTGACCATCCTCACGATGCCCGGCCTGCAGCTGCCCCCGGAAGGTGTTCCCTCCTCACAGTGGACTCCGCAGCAGCGGATGACCGCCCCGCTGATGCACATGGCCGCGTGGCTGGCGAACCGACTCGTCTACGAAAAGCCCCGGCACGTGCGTAAAGTGCTGTTCCTCGACGAAAACAAATACCTTGAGTCCACCGGTGCCGGCCGCACCCTGAACCTGAGGATCGCCCGCGACTCACGCAAGTTCAAGGTCCGCGCCCTGGTCTGTTCGCAGCTGCCCGACGACTTCCTCGGCCTCGACGGCACCGACGACAAAACTGCGCTGACCTACGAAGTGTTCGTCGGCGATGTCGGCGGTGACCCGCACGCCATCGCAGGTGCCCTCAAGCTCCTCAAACTGCCCGCCGGGCAGGGTTTCGAGCAGTTCCTCGCCGAACTCGGCAGCGGCGGCGAGGACACCCTCGACGAGGACACCGACACCTCGTATCAGGATCAAGCGCGCCGATGGATGATTCGGATGGCCGATGACGTCGAGCTAGTCCGGTCGAGCTGGGTTCACTACGTGCACCTGGCCCACGTCTTCGCGGTCTTGAACTCGAGTACCGCGAAGAACGCTCTCGGCGGTGCTGCATGATCCACATCCTGCACCGGGGAAACGCCCACGTACCACCCGCGAACGCCCCCCAGGCCCACTCACACGTCGGAAGCCGGAATAGTCAGCTGGCGGGGCATCTGGGGCGTCTTCTTGCTGTCCTCGCATTGGTGCTGGCGCCGTTGCTGGTGAGCCCGAACTCCCCCGTCGCGGCCGCGGACGGCGGCTTCGCGTGCGACGACGTGCCCAGCCCGGAATATCCCAAGGGTGCCCTGCCCGGAATCTTCGACGCGACCAGCCAGCACCGGCCCGACAACGGCGTGACCGGATACGCGACCTACGGGTGGGCCGGCCTGAAGTGGTACACCTACGACCTCGGCTGCGGCGAAGACCTGGTTCGCGCCCCCGGCGCGGTCACCGACACCGACACCGGCAACCTGTTCCTGACAATCGGGAAATCCCTGGCCGCGGCCGCGTTCTGGCTCGACGATCAAACGAAGACCGGTCAAGCCGCCGAAGACGCCGGGATCGCACCCGCGATGGAGCAGTTCGACGAGATCGTCTCCTCAATCACGAGCCGCATGCTCGGGCCATACGGAACCTGGCTCGGCCTCGGCCTCACCGTGGCCGCGTCGATCCTTCTGTGGCACGCCCTCAAATCGAACGCCGCCGCAGTGACCAAATCCGTCGCCGTCGGCGGTACAGCACTTGCCCTCGGTGCTCTGCTGATCGGGGCGCCCCAGCAGGCCATCCGCTTTGCCGACGACACCTTCGGGTCAGTGATCACCGACGCGCAGAACGAAATGCAATTGGTAGCCGGCGGCGGGAAGGGTCCGCGAGAAGTGTTGATGGATGACATTTTCCTCGACGACTGGCGCAAGGGCTGGTTCGGCCCGAACTACGACGACGAAAAGAACCACCTCGGACCCAAGCTGCGCGATGCGCTCGCATTCTCCTACGAGGAACAGCTGCAGATCGAGAACGCACCCGATTCCAGTGTCGAGAACGACCTGAAAGCAAAGAAGGAGCAGATCTTTCGCGACGATATCGTCAGTCCGCTCGATGAGCACTACGGCTTGTCCTATTACACTTTTCAGGGCAGGGAATCCGGGCGCACTGGAATCGGCTTCATGGCAATGGTGAAGCTGGGAATGCCGTCGATCCTGTGGATCGGTGCATCGATTCTCAAGCTCGTCGCACTGCTGTCCATCCGGCTCGCGATCCTGTTCGCCCCGATCTGGGTACCGCTCGCGGCCGCACATGCCGGGACGTTGATGCGGGTGTGCCGGATGATCGCCACCGCTTACATGTGGGGAGTTGCCGGTGCGGTCATCGTCGCGCTCTACCTGATGGTGCTGGTGCAGCTGTACGTCACCGACAACGGGAAGGTCGACGGATCATGGCGGTTGTGGTTCATGGTCATCTTGACCTTGGTGTGCTGGTTCATCATGCGCCCGTTCAAACGTGTCACTCAGACCTTCAGCAATAACCGGGCCGGCGTCCTCGATCGCAAAGCCCGCCATGCGCAGCAGTCGATGAAGCAGGCGTTCTTCAAGGGCGCTAGCGCGTTCGTCGGCGGACCGGCTGGGGCGATCGTCGAGGAGGGCGTCTCGGAGATGCGCAAGAACACCAAGAACGGCCCCACCGCCACCGACTCCGGCAACTCTTCAAGTCCTGATCGCCCGGAAGGCCGCGAGCTCAACCAGCGCCGCCGCCACGAGGCAGACCAGTCCCGACTCAACGCCCGCAAGAAGGTGGACCTCCAGCAGCGACTGAACGACTCCCAGAAGGACTCCACCAGTGCCGAGAAGACCCGGCACCGGCAGGACCTCAGCGGCTTCGGCAGCAAGGGCAGCGACCAGGGCGGCAGGGACATCACCGGCACTCCCCGCAGTCGCAGCACCAAGCTGCAAACACTCGGTGGCGGTGGCCGATCCGGTAGTGGGCAGAGCCGCGGCGAAGCGCCCACGGTCAGTGAGACCTGGGACGGCGGAGCGGGTTCGGCGATCGCGCCGATGAAGGTGTACACCCCTGACCGCCGAGAATCCTCCCCGGAGCGGACACCGGCGATGTCGGGCGCACCTGCACGTACCTCGTCGTCGGCGAGGTCGACGGCGCGCCTCTACGAGCCGTCCCTGACTCCGGAGGAGCGCAGGCACCCGAGCGAGAGGTACAGCTGATGGCCCGCTCCGCTGGTAACCCGGTCCTCGCCCCGCTCCGGCGATGGGTGCTCTATTCGCGGACGAATCTGACCATCACCGTGGTCTCCCTACTCGGTGTCCTGTTCCTGGCAGGGGCGGTGTTCGGCGAGTCCCCGAACACCACCCCCCGCACGGGGAACCAGGCCACGGGCGCCGGTAGCGATGCGACCACGACCGCCGCGCCGTCCGAGGAGATCAGCTACGACCTCGTCGAGGTCACGGAGTCGGCGGTCGCCGGCAAGACCGCGGCCGCGGTCGGAAAGAGTGCACCGGAAACGGCGATGGCCTACGCACACAGCTACGTCGACATTTCGACGTCCAACACCGAGTGGCGGACCAAACTCGCGAAGTACACCGCCGACACTCCTGGGGACACCATCGTCGCCGCACGACCACCCCTTCCGGTCGCGATCACCGGACCCACGACCAGCGAAATCGTCACCGGCAGTGGCGGCCAACGGCGGGCCGAGGTCACCATCTCCACCCAGGCCGGGGACCTGAGCCTGACCGTGGAGGTGAACGACTCACCCACCGGGCCGAAATGGAAAGTGCAGAACCCTCTTCCCACTCTGGACCTCGACGAGGTCGGCAAACTGGGCACGATCCCTTCCCTCGCGAGCGGACCCGCACCGACCGCCCGCGCGAGTACGCCTACTACCACGACTCCATCGGCACAACCGTCGAGGACACCCTCTGTGCCGGAGCCTGACCCCACACTGCCGGCGGTGTCCGAACCCGATCCCGCTCCAGTCCCCGGACCGATCCCGATTCCGGAACTCGACACCCCGATCCCGGGAGCCTTGTGACCCCGCGCCACCGTGCCACCGCTCTCGTCCTGGCAGGCGCCGCCGTCGTCGTCTTGGGCTCCACCGCGTGCACCTCCCGACCGGTCATCCCCCGCGACCCCTGCAAGAGCGTGTCGACCGACACCGGCGCCACCACCGGCGGTGGCGAACTGCGCGCCTCGGGACCGATCACCCAACCCACGAAGGCCGGCACCACCACGTTCACTTCCGGTTTCGGACCCCGCTGGGGAACCGAGCACAAGGGCGTCGACTTCGCCGGCCCCGTCGGCACACCGATCTACGCCGCCCTCGACGGGCTCGTGGTCCGCTCCGGCACCGCCACCGGATTCGGGCACTGGATCGTCGTCGACTCCCTCGTCGGCGAGTCACCGGTCTCAACCGTCTACGGGCACATGTCCGCCGACGGGCTGATCGCCCGCGAAGGCCAACAGGTCAAAGCCGGTGACCACATTGCGAACATCGGCAATGACGGTGAGAGCACCGGCCCGCACCTTCATTTCGAGTACTGGGAAGGCGGCCGATTCCAAGGCGGCACTGCGGTCGACCCGATGACCAAGCTCGGCGGAGCCAGCACCCCCACCGGTACCGCCACAGATGGCGGCAACATCGAGCTCGCGGCCGCGGCATCGCCGATCGACTGCGCAGGCTTCGGCACGGTCGGTGGCGGCGAACTGGCCGCCGGATCAGTGCCAGCCGAGTTCGACCCATGGATCCGCAAGGCCGGCAGCATCTGCCCCGGTATCCGTCCCCCGGTCCTGGCCTCGCAGCTCTACGCCGAGAACCAGTTCCGGCACGGCCCGGGCGCACCCGTCTCCCCGTCCGGCGCGCTCGGGCCCGCACAGTTCATGCCCGGCACCTGGGCGACCTGGGGCAAGGATCACGACGGCGATGGAAAGGTCGATCCCAATTCGATCGGGGACGCCGTCATGGCCCAGGGCCATTTCATGTGCGCCCTCAACGACCAGGTCAACGCGGCACTCACCGCCGGCACCATCTCGGGCGACCCTGTCGAGCTGTCGCTGGCTGCCTACAACGCCGGCTTCGGCGCGGTGCAGGCACACCGCGGCATTCCCCCATATGCCGAGACTCAGAACTACGTCGCGAAAATCATCCTCGGCCAGGGCAAATACACCTCCCTGAGTTCCACAGGGCGCCTGGTACCCAATGGGTCGAGGGATGGGGGCCAGGTCGTTGAGGCCGCCCGCCAGTACCTCGGTACCCCATATGTGTGGGGTGGAGGTAGTACCGGCGGCCCGTCCGGCGGGGGCTTCGACTGTTCCGGACTGACCAGCTATGCGATCTTCACCGGCAGCGGCGGCAAGGTCACACTGCCCCGCACCTCCGAGCAGCAGTGGACCGTCGGCACCGAGATCCCGATCGATCAGGCCCAACCCGGCGACCTCGTGTTCGGATCCTGGGCCGACTCAGGACCGGGTCACGTCGGCATCGCCCTCGGCGGTGGACGCATGATTCACGCCCCGACCACCGGTGACGTCGTCAAGGAAGCTCCCCTGATGAGCGGAATGAAGGCACGGAGGGTGATGTGATGGTCACTGCAACAGACAATGCGCCGTGCAATCGACGCGGTGGAACGTGTGAGTTCCCCGCCGCGACAGGAGTATGAGATGAGTGTGCGCCGATTCCTGGCCGTGGCCGCAATACTAGGCGTCGCCGTCGCGGTCCTGGTCTACGCATTCCGGACGACCCGAGACGATCCGCAGACCGCGGTTCCCGAGACATCTGCTGCGCCCGTACCAACCTCGACGACGACTGCACCCCCGCCGCGACCGCCCACTTCAGAGAGGTCGCCCGACGCCAGTGAGGCTGAGGACATTGCCCGGCAGGCTCTGACCGTGGCGTTCACTTGGTATCCGTCCACCGACAACTCCCCCAGCGACGGATTCATGCGGGCGCGGCAATGGCTGACCGAAAACCTTGCCGCACAGATCGCCGTTCCGGTCACGACCGAACGCGGGCCCGGCGTCCAGTGGGGGCAGTGGGCGGCGAAGAACGCCAAGGTCATCGCCGACGTGACGATCGGCTGCTCCGGGTGCCCGCCTGATACCGATACCCTTATCCACCGAGTCGCCACTATCGAGCAAACCGCGGTCACCGGTGACGACGCTGCCCCCGTCGACCCGGACACCACCGTGTGGGTCACCCTCAGCAAAGCCGGGGGCAGCTGGTTGATCGACACCGTCCGGTATTGAAAGCAGTGGTCACCGCACCGAGTTCGATCGCGCCGCCCTGCGGCAACAGGAGGGGAAATCAAATGTCCAACCACGCCCGTACACTCTTCACCCTCGCTCTCGCCGGCACGATCGCCGCGGCCCTGACCGCATGCTCCGGCTCGGCGGAGGAGGACGGACGGCTTGGAACCATTACGCCAGCAGAAAGTGCAGGCGGCTCGGATGGATGGGACGGCAACCTCGCTATCGGAGTCGGGAATCGCAAAGGTAGCGACCTCGTGACGCTCCCGGCTCCTGACCAGGTCGATGCGCAATGCCACGGCGAGGGTGACACTCTCACCGTCGACGTCACCGCACCGAACGGCTGGCACGCCACCCTGACCCACGGCTCCCAGACCGTGACGGTCGAGAATGAGACTCTCAATTACCCCCCACACGGCTTCGCCGAATCCCAGCAGGCGATCGACGCCGTCAACAGAACGCGACCACCAGGCGACACCAAGATATTTCCCCTCGGCATCACCTGGGACCGGCCAGCCGTGGGTGACGTCGAGATCCAGGTCGACGTCGATACACCACCACACTGGATCATCAACTCGCCCTACGAGGACTTCGACATGTACATGCACATCAGCTGTGGCCTGAAGTAGGAGCTGTCCTCGAACCCGCCAAGGGGACGTGTCGTCTTCGCAGGTAGAAGCGAGAATTTTCGGCGCCGACGTATTGCGCAAACCTCATGGCGCACACGATCATTCCTGCAGCGGAAGTCTGCCTGCCTAGCATTTTCCTTAGTGGCGCGTAACATAGCGTCGCGCCTTCAGGTGTGAAGGTTTCCCGGTGCTTGACGATTTCGGCTCCGGATGTGGCGGCCCGGCATAGCTCATGCCTGGCCACACCTGCCAATAAGCCCGGTGGTGCCTTCATGTCCGGTGTTCGACGCGTCCATCATCTGAACTGCGGTTCCTTCGACTCGCTCGCAAGCGGACCACTCGTTTCACACGTCCTACTCTGCGAGACGGACGGCGGCCTGGTTCTTGTCGATAGCGGAATCGGCCTCGCAGACATCGCCGCACCGAAGAGCCGACTCGGCCGCTCTGCCCTAGCACTCGGGCCTGCACTACGAGTGGAGGAGACCGCTGCACACCAGATCGAAACCCTCGGCTACCAGGCCTCTGATGTGCAGCACATCGTCGCAACACACTTGGACTATGACCACATCGGTGGCGCACTCGACTTCCCACATGCAACGGTGCACACCACGGCCGCCGAACTCCACACCGCGAAGACTCGACAGCACCTGCCCGAGCGGTTGAGATACCGCCTCCCACACATCGAAGCGATCACATCGTTCCACACGTACGAAGGCGAGGGCGAAGAGTTACTCGGCCTGCCCACGGCGAACCCGATCGTTGGCATAGAAGACATATGGCTGGTGCCGATGCCCGGCCATACGATCGGGCATGCCGGCGTCGCCGTCCGGACGAGCAATCGGGGATGGCTATTTCACGCTGGCGATGCGTTCTATCATCGGTCGGTTCTCTCCCCCGACCGATCCGCGCTGATAAGCCGTGAACGTGTGTTGGGCGCTCTTGAATTCGCCTTGGCAGCGGCCCCAACCCGAGTTCGGGCAAACCATCGGCGACTCCGTAACCTCGCGGGCCGCTCCTCACAAGCAATTACAGTGTTCTGTGCGCACGACCCCGTACTATTCGATCGACTTCACGCTGAGGCGAGCCCGATTTTCCCCTGACGATCCCCTTACATAAGGTTGGGTTCGAGGGAGGGGAAATCTACGTGACCGATGTACTCGAGGGCGGCCGGCAGCGGAAAAACTCAACGGATACTCGCCACCTGGGTTGGGTGATCTACGAAACTCTGGGCATCCGTACAGGCGAGGAGCCTTCCGTCGTTTCGGAGGGCGGACAGGCTCGCGACTTCGCCAGCCGAACCAGGGGAACCTGGGAGGTTGCCAAGAGAAGCAACAGCGACCGCGCCAAAGCCCGCGAAGCAGCGCAGAATGCCGTCAAATCCGCCTACACCTCACGTAAGCCACTCCACGACCGTGTCTGGTTGTCGGGAAATCGGACTGCAGTCGCATACGCAGATCCACTGCTGTCCGCCGAAGGTGACGTCTTCGGCGTTCAGGTCTTCGTTGGGGCACCTGGTGAAGCTCCGCCGCCGCCGCGAACGGTAGGCACCTTCGAATGGGACTACGGCACGCAACGAACCCGGCATAGCGGTCCTGTCGAACAAAAGATCCTCGGCATCGACATGTCACAGCCGGACCGCGCTCTCCCCGAAATCTGGCAGTTCTTCACAGCCTTCGACAAACGGGATGCTTACACGATGTATGTGGGCGCATTCGGCCATGGAGAGCTAGGAGCTGGCGCGCCATTCGCCGCCGAGATCAGCCTCAAGGGCGACGATGGCGGTTTCCGCTGCGTACACATGACGGTTCGCTCCATCGAAAGGGCTGGCCAGAAATCTGTCGGTGGCCTCATCCACGACATCACCGACGAGACCCCTCCGAAACAAGACTTTCACCGCGAGTACAGCAAGACGCAGGTGATGGCACTCGAGAAGTCGCTGTCCGAACCAATGGGCATCGGCTACCTCGAGCTAATCACCGGCTTGTTCCTGGAATGGGACGTCCCGCCGCCCGGCCCCCTCGCCCGTTGGGCAACCGAGGTCGCCCAGATTCACGAGAAGAGTCGCGCCGAGCTCGATCGCGCGCGGGCATCACTTCGCAACGGCGAGGCCCTTAGCGTCGACCTGGTGCTCTTTGTGCGGTTCTCCGAATCGGAAGCGTGGACACCCGCGGACTTGACCATCACTGGAGTAGCTACCGCCAGTGCTGAACACGGCGTAACGGTCGCACAGTCGACGGTGCTAGTACGCCCAGGAACGAGCCCACAGTTCTGGTAGTACATGATTCAACCAGGGGGGCAATTGATTTCAGCCGTTAAGCCGAGGAACCGAGATCGACACACGGTGGGAGTCGAACGGTTGCAGACTCCCGGGGTGCTGCTAATCTGATCTCCGCGCTCCCACCCGGGAGTTTCCTGAGGCTTGTCGTGTTCGGCTTCAGATGTGGCTATGAACGTGTGGCACACCTATATCTATGTGCTGCACCGACTCCCGGGGTGGGTTATGTCGAGCGGAACTCTCGAACTGCCGCAACGCGCAGACGTGCTCTCCGGATCGAACAATGAATCGTCGGCTTTGCCTCCCGCGTTACACGGCCAAAGCGCTTCCCTATCAGTCGTGCCCTCAGTGGCACGAGGTCTAATCGAGCGGTGGTCGGGCGCGACCGCGCTCGTAAGCTTCACGCACCTCCGTCACAGACACGCCAAGTTCCTTGGCAAGACGATCAGCAATAGCCTCACCGAGCTTCGCGTGCCCACGTTCGAGGGCAGCAAGGAGGGGCGTCGACACACCGACGCTGCGGGCAAGCTGGGCTTGGGTTTGACCAGTCAGCTCACGGAGCGTTCCGAGTTTTCGCTTGTCGGCTGGGACATCGATCAACTCGTCCATTCGCAGGCCGAGGATTTCCGCAACCCTGAGCAGTCGATCGACCTGAGGGGTCGATCGACCCGTTTCCCATGCCGAGATCGTGGCCGTGCTGACGTCAGCGCGAAGAGCCAGCTCACCTTGGGCCAACTTCTTGTCAATGCGGGCAATGGAAAGCCGGGAGGGAACGAATCCCTCCAGTGTTCGTCGGCTCATTCTGGGCACCCTCGCATATCGAGTCATGCTGCCCGACCTCCTGGACTGTTGTCACACACAAGTGCTATAGACAAGAAGCGATAAGTGTAAGAATATAGAAGAACCCGTGGGGAAAGGACCGCTCCTCACACAACAAGAAACCCCCCAATCGCTACCAACGATCAGGGGGCCTCGGACCGCGAGGGGCTGCAACCCCATAGCGGCCATAGCAGATTGGAACCTCTGCAATGAACACGTTAGCTGGCGCTCACGTCGAGCGCCCCAAGAAGCACCTGTCCGCAACACAATCGTTGGCCGCAGCCACTACAGCCGAACTGGGCCGCCTCACTTACCAACACTCGACAGTGGACGGCCGTTGCTCCGGCTGCGGCTACGAGCCGACCGTCACCGAGCCGATGTGCCCGGTAGCTGCGGCCGCCCTGGGTGAGCTGCTGCGACGAGATCCGCACCCCAACACTCGCTCGATCAAGCTGTCGAAGTTGTCGACCAACGACCTCCTGGTCACCGCGAGTGCGCACCGCCCCACTTCCGCCGGCCGGTGCCACCGATGCGGGTTCGCCTACACAGCTCAATGCCAAGACTGCCCCTCACTACGCCTGATCCGTCAGGAACTGGAAGCCCGCGGAATGATCCCGCTGACGCAGCCTGATGCCGACTCCACACCCTGCGCCGGAAAGTCCGCGACATGGGAGTTGGCAGGGCAGAGTTTCGCGGCATGGCAACGAGCAATCGAATCGTGCAAACACTGCCCGTTCCTCACCCAATGCCGCGACGAACTGAATGACCGGATCGCTCAGGGAGACACACCGCACGATCAGATCGTCGCGGGAGAAGCGTTCGACTACTACGGCGACCACGTGCCGGCCAAGCGCCTACGTCCGTATGCGGTCCTCCGCAATCGCAAACCACGTCGATACGCTACGGCGACTGCCGCAGGTGATGCGGCATGACCGCACAGTCGTCTCTGCCAGGCCCGCCGTGTGCAGCCAATCCTCGGCTATGGGACCTCGACCAAGGATCTTTCCCAGCCGCACTCGACGCGAAAACGGGATGCCTCCTATGCCCGGAGCTCGCAAGTTGCCGGCAAATGGTCATGGAAATGGTCAAGGCCGGCACTCCCCCACAGTCAATGATCTGGGCAGCAGTTGCCTATCGACACGACGGCAAAGCGATTCCCACTGACCGAGCCCTGCGCGCCTACTTCAACAGGGCGGATGGCCAACGGGATGCCAACCGGGGAGTAGCGGCATGACCTCACTCGTCGATCACGTTTACCTGATGGCTGCCGGTCAGGTGGAGGCACCCGCCACCGAAGGACCCGCAGTCACTCGTTGGGGCTGGTTCGCCGACCTCTACTCAAACCCGCACTGGGGTCTGATCACACTCCCAGGCGTCTCCGTGGCCGAGGCACAAACAGTCGCGGGACTTTGCCGGGCCACACCGATCGGCTCGGTCAGCACTATTCGCGCCCGCTGGGACGCGCTCGAGCAGCTCGCCGCCATCAAGCTCGGCCGCACACAATCCGATTACGTATGGGCAGCGGTAGCCAATTCAGCCATCGATGCACACGACTACCTGCTCGGCGTCGACTTCAGCGGGGTCGAGACCACTACCAGTGCCTTTTGGGCACACCTCGCCGTCCACCCGATTGCAGCTGCAGAGGCCCGCATTACGGCGGCTATCGACGCGTGGAGCGGCCGTCTCCACGATTCAGCCAAGGGGGAAGCCGCATGACCAGACTCACTGCAACCGACAGCCAGGGGCATGAGTGGGAACTCATGCCGACGAAGGACGGGGTAGGCGCCCGCCTCATCGCGGACGGTGACCAAACGGCGATTCTGCAGGCTGAGCAATTGCTCGCTGAGCATGGGCCGCTCCTGATCTCAGCTTGCCGGCCGGCGTTCTCCATGGGAACTCACGAAGCGCTCGCCGACGTGGTGAATCTTGTCGCCTCCGATCCCGAAACTGCCTCCCTTGAACAGGTCCGCGAGGTTGCCGCCGTGGCACAGCTCCTGCTGGCCCGATCGGGCGTATCAAGGCGGGCACATCTGCTGCAGGGGCCCACTGCACCGTTCCCCCTGCAGCAACAGGCCACCGGGGATAGAAGGAGCGGTCTGGCGGGCGGACCGTGGTGACCACTTCCGTCACAGCCGACACACCGGACGCTCTTGGTTACCCGTATCGGTTACGGATTCGATCTAGGGTTTCCACATGGCACAGCGCAACAAGGGACCCCGCGGTCAGATCGCCACGCGTGCACCCCTCAGACACCACAGGTTTTACGAGGCTCGGGCAGCCGAGCTCGGCCTCGACACTGGGGACTACTCCGTGCTCATTCTCGCGATCACGCACGGATTGGACATCCCGGACTACATCAGCGCGAAACTTCGCCCCGAGCAGCTTCGACTCCTCGAGATCGAGGCAGCGGGGTCGTTACGGCGCGTTGAGCAGCTCGCGATGGGCGCGTGACCGTGCCCTGAACAGCGAACAACCCCCAGGGCTTGGCGGCGTCGGGGGTTGTCCGTTTATGCAATTTTGGGAGCTTCCCAGCTCCCTGACCACCACTAACCCTCAGAAGGAAGAGGCGGTGACCTCCCCTACCTCGAAAGGAAGAGTCGGTGCTTTCTCGATGATAACGCAGAGCCGCAATACCGGACTGCCTGCGAAGACGTTTCGCATATCACTGTTGGCACAGCATGGCCACATTCCCATGTCAGCGCGGTCCATCGCACGGATCGGCGGAACCGCACTTGCAGAATCCCAGCGGGCCGTCGCGACGCCACAAGTTTTCGAGGCCCCAGGTCTTCCGCCTCGAAACCCTGTCCGATCTCTCCGGAGCGCATGGAGAGGAGGTCGGCCTTTTGATTAGTCACATCGTGAGTACCTCGATGGCTAACTAAACAGCGCAGACCCTCGAAAAACAAAGCCCCCTGGTGGGGGTGGTTTGGGATCAGGTTCCGCATTGCGGTGACACAAGGACTGGCAGGTCCTTCAGAGGGAGAACGTGGCAGGTTCTCCGTCTTCTCAAACTTTCGAGAGGTGAGCTTCGGAAGTTGGCGCTTCCTGGCTCGTACTGCATTCCCCGAAGGGACACCGTGACCGGTTCGTCTCAGGCTAGCTCACGTCCTGGGCCAGCTTCAACACATTCTATTTCGCCCATTGATTTCGTGTCGCCCGACAGCGGTGACGCGAATGTTCCTCAGTCCCCCGAGGTCGACGCCTGGGCAGCCTCCGTCGAGGCCGCAGCCCGGGCTGTCGACGAGCTGCACGAGTTCAATCGGGAAACCGGACAGCGCGGCCGCTCCTTCGCGCTACCCGTCGAACCGGGCCGAGAGGCCTGCGTTCCGGTGTGGTCTGGACGCACCGAATGGTTGCGCCAACTCCGCCACCAGATCACCCACAGCGACACGGGCCGGACATCCGTGTCGAAACACAAAGTCGGTGTGGAACGCATGATGGCCGTCGCTACCGCACACGCTCACTTCGCCGAATCAAAAACCGGCCGAGGCATCACCGCATCACGCGAGTTGATCGCAAAGTACGCGGGAGTCTCCGAAACGACGGTCAACCGTGGCCGTCGCGTCCTGCGAGACCTAGGCATGGGCGTCGAGCTGGCGCGTGGCCGCAACCTGAACGGCCGCGAGTTCATGGCCGCCGAGCTGCACCACGGCGGCCGCCAACACCGGGCGGCTTCAGTGTGGGCACTCAGCTCGCCGAGAGAGGTCGTAGCGGCCACTCCCCCAGCCCCGCAGTCAAAGCGCAAGAAGCGCACCCGCGCGGCCGAACGCCTCACGAACTACCGTGCACGCCTCGCTCGCCACGCAACGAAGACAGCCAAAGCCGGATCCGAGAATCCCCAGATCAGAGGCCGTGACACCCTATCCCTAAGTTCTTACTTTTCTTCAGAAGATCTCTTGTTACGTAGTACTCACCAACGCGCACGCGCGGGCGAAGATTCATCCAACCCAGCACACCAAGAGCACCAGCGCTCTATCGAGCTTCAGAAGGCCGCGGCCAGCCTTGTGGCCAATGCTCCTGCTCTGAACCCGCGGGGTCATATCGGGGCTATCTGTGACGCACTGGTGGCGTCAGGAATCGACATCACACGTTGGACAGGCCGAGACATCGCGCGAGAACTCGGTCGAGATACCGCTGCACGTGGCTGGATCTGGCCGAACAGTGTCGATTCCCCGGCTGCGTTTCTTCGCTGGCGGCTCGCTCGCATGGACTGGAAAAAGGCCTCCCCCAGCGAACTCCGCGCTCTCGTAGACGCCGAGCGTCGGCGGGAGCAGGCCGCCCGTGCGGCCGAGCGTGAACATCGCGACGTGCAGGCTGCATCCGCTGAGCATCGAGCTGCAGCGCTCGCCGCTGTTCGGCAGGTATTGCGCGACAATCGTCGCCGCGCGGAGCAGTGAGGGGCGGAGGGACATGTCGTTTGCGCTGGTAGTTTGCGTTATTGAGGACCAACACCGCTCTCGAGATCAGGTTCGTCGTCCCCCGACGAAAACAAAGGAGGTGGCCAGGTCGGCGGATCCAGATACTCGGGTGACGGTTCGTTGACCCAGTCCCCCCTTGGGCGGGTTCTCCCACTTGCGCGGGCTACGGAATCTGATTACCGCACCAAACTCGACTCGCGCATTACGGAGATCGACATCCCCACCTTGAAACCAAGCGTTCGAGAAGTCGAGCGTGGGGGTTGGTCCTATATCCCCTATGGGCAGGAATGCGCCATATGGGTTATATGGTGCAACGTTGCGCCGCAACGGATATGGGTCCTGCCAGCACAAACAGCATTGCGTAGGCACGGCCCGCAACGGTCGCAACGAAGAGACCCCGCCGGGGCCTAGCTGGTGTCGGATGGGGTGCGGCGGGGGAACGCCCCCTCTGGAGGGCTTCTGCGGCGTTATCTCAGCTGGCGCTATATCTCCCCATTGGATCTCTGATGAGCAGAGTTCACCTCAGAGCAGCTATGGCTACGGGACATTTTGCTAGCAGAGATCTTCTGAAATAACTGTATATAACAGCATGTCACTCCAGATTATCTCCTCTTAGGAAATCTAGGATCACCCTAGGTAAGGCAAGAGAACGACATGTACCGCTAGCTGATATAAGCTAATATAAGCATTTATAAGCTCCCATATGGGAAGAGAGGGGAGGGGCATGACGATCACTGCGATCGCAAACCTCAAGGGCGGCGTGGGGAAGACGGTGGTCGCCAACGGGCTCTCGCATGCCGCGGCCGCAATCGGGCGGACGATCCTGCTGGTAGACGCGGACATGCAGGGCAACTCCACGAAGCATCTGACCGGCTATACGACAGCTGAGCCGCCGCCGCATTCGCTCGCAGATGTTCTCGACCGCCAGACGGATCTACCGATTCGCGAGGCGATCGTCGCCGCGCGACGGGAAGAGATTCACGTTGTACCTTCGGGCTTCGCTGAACTCCAAGCTGTCTCAGATCAGCTCGGCACCAAGCCAGGGGGAGAGATGAGCTTCGCACGCGCTCTCAAGCCGGTGTCCAGCGATTACGAGCACATCTTGATCGACTGCCGTCCTGCAATCGACCTCGTTTCCCGGAGCGCCCTCTACGCCGCCGACAACCTTCTGATCGTGGTTAACCCGGAACCGGATGCAGTCGACGGCCTCAACTCGATCCAGACAGCTCTCGAAGACCTGGCCGAGTACATGGACAAGGTCCTGCCGATCGCAGGGATTGTCATCAACAAGCTCGACGGCCGTCGCAACGACCACGCGGAGGTCATCGCCTACCTCAAGGAGTACGCGTCGGCGGACGGTATCGCCCTGCTCGGCGACCCGATCATTCAGAAGGCGGATATCTCGAAGCTGACCAACGTCGGCATGGGTTTCGATGAGCACCCCGCTAACCCGGTCTGGTCCCGCAACCTCCACAACAACTTCATCTCGATCCTGGAGAAGGTGGCCCTCTGATGAGCAAGATTCCCCAACCTGCCCGACCCGCCCCTCGCAGCGCGCGCAACACGTTCGCTCAGGCCGCGGCAACGACCGCAACGGCGCAGCCTGTTGCATCGGAGCCGACCGCAACGTTGCCTGACACGCCCGCCACAGCGGCTCCTTCCGCAACATCGTCTGCAACGCCGCGGCAACGCAAGACCGCATCGACGCCGGCGAAACAGGCAACAGAGAAGAAGCGCAAGGCTCAAACCACCGACATCCTGCTGTCGCTGGAAGAAGAGCTCAAGGACCGCATGGTCGCCGCACTCGACCACACCCGCCCACGCACCGGAATCAAAAGCCAGCAGCAGTTCATCCGCACCGCCATCGACCAGCTGTGCACCAAGCTCGAAACGCAGTACAACAACGGCGAGCCGTTCCCCGCGCCCGCTGACGAGATCGCCATATAACCACTATGGGCAGGGATGTTCCATATGGGCGATATGGCGCAACGTTGCGCCGCAACGGATATGGGTTCTGCCAGCACAAACAGCATTGCGTAGCAACGGCCGCAACGGCCGCAACGAGAGAGACCCCGCCGGGGCCTAGCCGGCGGGGCCTCATCGACCGGGACCCCGTGGAAGGAAACCCCGATCTATGAATGACCTTAATCTCAAGGCCGCACGAATCCAGCTCGGCGCCCTGATCGCTGCCTTGGTCGTTGCGATCCTTATTGCGGTGGGCATCACGGCAGGTGCCTTCGTACTGTCCTTTGCGGTGCTTCGCGACCTCGCGTTGCAGGCCACCATGCCGTATTGGCTCACCTGGATCTTCCCCGCGATCGTCGACGGCGCAATCTTCGGCGCAACGATTGCCGTCGTTGCACTCAGTAAGATCAGCGGCAGCTCGGCCGGCAAAAGGTTCTTTCTGGGACTTGCCATCGCAGTCGTACTGATCAGTGTGGTCGGCAATGCCGTACACGCATACAAGGCGGCGGAGATCTCCGCACGCAACGTTGCGGCCGGCCTCGACCTGGGCTACATACCGCTGGCCCCTGAGGGGGCCGCTCTCATTGCGGTCATCCCGCCCCTGTTGGTTCTTGCCTTCACCCACGGTGTGGGCATCCTCATCAAGGCCATCGGTACCGCCCACAGCGAGTACTCAGAGGTCGTCGACGCCGCCCGGTTGGGGCCCGCAATCGACAAGAGCGCCCCTGAGCTCAACGAGATGGTCCATTATTCCGCTTCGACACGCTACGGGGCGGGGTCCGATGTGGCCCACGATGTTGCGCCGGCATCGAACGTTGCGTACTCGCCGATTACTGGGGCTGCCGACCTGGCGCCGCGAGTGACCTCGGCTTCTGCCGAGGTGTTGGACTCGGACACCATTGCGCCCGCTGCGCAGTACGTTGCGCCGGTCTCCGAATCGGTCGTTGCGGCCACCCACAACGTTGCCGACGTTGCGGAGGCAGGGGAGTGGGAGGTTGCACGCAATGCGCCGGGCGAGGACTCCCAGGAGATCTACGTGCTGCCCGATGAGGAGCAGACCATCGAGAATCTCCTCAACTTTATTGATTCCTGCGATGACTTCGAGCCCGTCGTCAAGGAGACAGCGCGTCTGCGGATTACCGAGAACCTCAGCTACGCGGAAATCGCGACGATTACGCGGGCCAAGGCGGCATCCACCGCAATGCGCCGCTTCGTCAAGGTAGAGCAACGCGCGGTGGAGGCCGGATTCCGGACCCCGCCGCTGCCCGAGGTCGACGACGCAACTGATAGCCGCAATGCGGCAACGCCCGACCAGCAGTACACATTGGTGGGGGCACGCTGATGTCCCGCCCGGGCAAGAGCGGGGACGATCAGTTCGCGCTCTTTGACCTGACGGCCGGTGAGGACATCAAAAGGGAGTTGGCGACGGACCCCGGTACACCAACACCGACCACCGAATCGGACGTTGCGCTGCAACACGCACCCGTTGCGGACGCAACAGGAGGCGACGTTGCACCCCAGGCAGTCGACGATCAAGCAACGTCGGACGAGACCGCAACGGACACCAGCGTTGCGGACGATACGACCGAGCCGGCCGCAACACCCACACCGGTGTGGGAGTCGTTGCCCGTGGGGGAGGACGCAGACGGGCACGCCCTGATCGTCACCGCCACCGGGACCTACACCCCGTCCGGACAAAAGCTGGCCGGCCCGGTCAACTCGATCGAGAAACTCGACAAATTGATCCGATGGGCATCGCTCACCCCTCTGGGCACTCCCGCCCAAATCTGGGTCGTCGGAATCGACGCCTGCGAACTCCTCGGGTGGGTCATCGACCCCGGCAGCGAAGACGACGTCGACGACATGGAAGCACTCCGCACCCGCGCCGCCGCCGAGCTGACCGACATCCTCCACGCCACGCTCACCCCGCTCCTGAGCACGGGATGGGAGCTTCGCGGCGACCCGGGCCACGTGATCCACCTCTCGCGTGCCATCGGCAAGTTCACGTCGATGGTCGATGTAGTCATCGAGCCGTACGTGTGGACCTACTGGAACAAGGACTTCGGATGGGGAAACCGGGTCGGTGACATGGGTGTCCTCGGCTCACCCACCGCCGGCACCTACCTTCCCGACGATGATCTGCCTGCAGCGCGCGAGCTGGGCCGTCGACTGGCGTGGTGCGCGAAACATCTCGGGGTGCTCCCCGGTCCGACCCCGGCGCGCACCGGGGCCGCTGTCATCGACAAGATCAAACGAGAGCGCACCCGTAGCGGGAAAGGCATCGTTGTCACGACCGCTGGGCCTGTTCCACCCCTCGACGGCGCACCCCGGGGAGACCTCGAGCCGGCTGTGGGCTGGACCCGCGTCCCGGAGGCTGCCGACCTCGCCGGCGCCCACCGCGTGGTCTCGATCGACCAGCGCGCCGCCTACCTGGCCTCAGCCGGGATGCTCGAATTCGGCTATGGGAAGCCGAAGCACCTGACCGGTGATGCGGCGGCCACAGCAGCAGTGGGAGAGAAGGGGACCCCGTTCGGGCTGTGGCGCATCACCTTGCCCGCCGCACAGACGCTGGCACTACCTGAGAAATTGCCCTTGCCGCACCCATACATGCTCGACGACCAGCCGGTGCAGACCTGGGTCACCACTGTCACCCTTGATGCCCTCAGAGATCCGATCGCCGATGGTGGCATCGGCGCCGATCTTGACGACCTCGAGATTGCCGAGGCCTGGGTGTACCCCGAACAGGGCCGGGTGCTGGACAAGTGGGCGAAGATCCTGCGAGAGGCGCGACGGACTGCGGGCGATACCGAAGACGCCGCGATGAAGCGGTTCCTCGGGGCCTGCTACAAGGGCTATATCGGCCGGATGGTCAACCCGGACATGTGGACGTCCAACCGCATGGTGCACCACCATCAGCCTCTGTGGCGGGCGGCGATCATCGCGCACTGCCGGTGGCGCGGTCGTCGCGTGGCCATGCGCATCGCACGCGAGACGGGGCGCTGGCCGGTGCGCACCGTGACCGACTCTTGGGTGTACCTCCTCGCTGACGAGGACATCGCGGATGACAGTGCCGCGCTCGGGAAGATGGTCATCGAGAAGGAGTCGGACCTCACCGATACCCTCCTCTCTGCGTTCGCGAACGCCCAGGATGTGCACGATGTGAATCTCGCGATCAAGGCGGCATTCGAGGACGAGGAGGGGGATGACTGATGGCACTGCACCTCCCGAAGCCGCGTAGCAAGAAACCGGCGCAACAGGCGGTCGGCCTCGACGGTCTGAAGGTGTCCGTCGCCAATGCGGCTACCAGCGGGATCGAAAAGTCCAAGCAGGTCAAGAGCGGGGGACTAGCCGGGCTGACCAGCAAAGTCACGGTTCAACAGGTTCGCAAAGAGATCGGCAATGAGGGTCTTCGACAGGCCGCAATCGACGCCGGCCGCAAACCACCGTCCGACCGGACGTTGCGCCGCTGGGCGCAGAAAGGCAACATCCCGCACCCCGACGTTGCCGAGCGCGCGCAACGCCGCGCGGCAATCGAACGGCTCGGTGGCATCGACGCGGTGGCCGCCGCAATCGGGCGTTCCCGCTCCGCTGTATCCCGATACCGATCCGGTGAAACGAACGAGCTGCGTGCCGACGCCAGTAAGAAACTGAAGAAGGTCAAGGCCGAGGACACGATGAAACGGGCCGGAGTCCTGCGCCCCGACGGGACACCTAAGAAAGCAACCATTCGCGTCAAAGGCGGAGTGATGGTGCGCAACGGATCCGACGAGGGATACGACTATCGAGTCCGCACCTTGAATTTCGCGAACTCCGATACCCCGTTCAGCACCGAAGAATCTCGCGAGCTCGCCGCAGCGCTGGCTAACGACGATCACGCCCGGGTCGTCGCACTCCTGGAACGCCACGCCACCCTCGACTACCCCGAAAACAAGGGATTCGACAAGTACAGCGACGAATTCGGCTTCCATTTCGACTCCATCGAATCTGTGCACATCGACTGGACTTAGCCAACCTCGGCGCTCTTACTTAGACGGGCGAACCGAAGTTATCCACAGATCACGTTGAGATTCAGGCACCAAATCAGACACTGTGGGCGCTCGCCTCGCGGTGGCATGACTGGCAGTCACAGCAGTTGTTCCCACCAACAGGCGATTCACTGTCCGCCGGTAGATGAGGTGCCGATTGCCTGCCACACGTCCGAACGCTCGCCGCATGCTCACCGCCGCCGTGGCCGCGACACTCGCGTCCGGAACAGCAGCCCTGACGGTTCCCTCGGTGGCAAGCGCCGATCCAGGTAGCTGCGCGGCCGTGTTCAACCTGATGATCCCCGGAACCTGGGAAACCAACGAGACAGCCGACCCATCAGTTCCGGTTGGCATGCTCAAGCCCATCGCCGACGCCATCAAAACCAAACAGGGAAACCGCGCCGAGGTGTACACCTTGCCGTACATGGCCCGTGCATTCGACAACGGAAAGACCTACGCCGACAGCAAGTCCGATGCGCATGCCAAAGCCAGCAAGGTGCTGACCGACACTGCGGCCAAATGCAAAAGCACCAAATACACGATCACCGGATACTCGCAGGGCGCCGACGCTGCAGGCGATCTCGCCTCCGACATCGGAAACGACAACGGCCCGATTCCACCCGAGCGGGTGCTTGCGGTTGGACTGCTCGCTGACCCCGGCGCCGGTACCAAGGGCGAAGCCGTCGTCGGGCCCCGCGCGACCGGAACCGGGATCGCCGACCCTCGCCCACAGGGGATGGGCAAGCTCTCCGGCCGTGTCGCCTCAATCTGCTATTCCGGAAAAGACCTGTACTGCTCAATCCAGAAGGGCTCGAGCCCACTGCTGGGGTCGCTGGGATCGATCCTGAGTAAGGCGCCCAGCGCTGAGAGCGAAGGTTCCGCCGCTGGAGGGAGTTCAACGGTTGCCACCGCGTTGACCTCAGATTTCTCCAAAGCTGATCTGCCAGGACTGGGCTCGAACACCGAGACTCTCGCGCAACAGGCCACCGCAGAGACGATCGATGTCGCGCAGTTGGCGAGGTCTGCAACGTCAGTGATGAACACACTCACCCCGGTGGCAGATCTACTCGCCACCGGGGCCGCGAACTCTGCAGCAACGGCCAACCTGACCACCGCCGCGCCGGGAACGGCAGAGCATGCCGCCGGCCAGGTCCTCAACACTGCAACCCAAGCCGATCTATCGAGTGCGTTGACCACCGCAGCGAAACTCGCCGACACGGCATCGTCGTTGACTCAAACGGGCACCACCACGCTGTCGGCCTCATCCCCAGACGCGGTCGCGCTGTCGTCGGCGGCCGGGACTCTGAGCACACAGGTCGCGCCACTTGCTGCAACACCTGCAGATGCGCTCGCGTCGGCGTCGAGCGTGCTGTCGGTGCTCAAACCCAGTGTCGTGGTGGGTCAAGCGCTCAACGTGGTGACCAACGTGACCGCACTCGACCTGCCCGCCATCCTCAACAATCTCGCCGTGCTTCCACAAAAAGTCGCAGCTCTAGACGCGCGCGGGGCACATCACATTGCGGGAGAGTTGAACAATCAGTTCTCGCCGCTGGTGAAAATGGCTGCTGGAGTCGACCTGCAGTGGGTCTCCCAGGTGCTCTCCGTCATTCCCGATCCGACCGGCTACACCCAGATCGCCGCGCTCGTCACGTCCATTCTCGGAAATGTCGACATCATTCGGCTCGCAAACATCGTTGGCCAGATCCAAGAGATCGCCTGGACAGCCGTCGAGAGGCTGCTGCCACCGCCGGGACAGGCACCCGACCCCCTCGGCGCAGGCGCAGCGATGGCGGGGCTACTGCCGGTCGGCCTCGACCTCGCCTCAGTGGCGGTGAACATGCTCTCCGGTAAGGCCACCAAGACCGACCCTGCACTGCTGGGAAAGCAATCACACACCGCATCCAACGCGATCACCAGCCAGGCACAGAACCTTGACCTCAAAGGGCTGACCGGATCGCTGACGACGATGGCCAGCTCCCAGGGCGCCGACGACCTAGCAGCCCTCGTCGGGGAAGGCCTCAATGCCGCATCCTTCTTCACCTCTGGTGCCCACACCGACTACAACAACCTGGTCGTCGACAACGCCGGGCGAAACGCCATCCAGTGGCTCTCGGACTGGCTCAACCTTCAAATCGGCCGGGCAGCGTAATCGCCTCCGAGATCAAACCTGCAAGCGAGAGGCGATCGTCATGGCTATCCCCCGATCACACAACCCCGCGGCACGCTGGACCTGGTGCGCGCACTGTGAGCACCGCGGCTACCTCGCGCGCGCTGACGCGAAAAAGGTTCGCAAGCGCCACCAGACCCAGAAGTCGCTCGCAGTGTTCCCCTGCCCTCACACGGCCGGGCTCTACCACGTTGGACACCGTCCGGCCGCACTGAGTGAAGGCACGATCGATCGCCGTACGCTGGTCAAAAGCCAGCGAACTGCGCTTCAACAGAGCCTCGCGCCTGGTGGCGCATGGTGACTCCGAGGTGCACCACCGCGGCGCCGGCTACGCCCGCCCCGCGGGAGGCAAGGTCCGGTTCGGGATGGGACCCCTCGCGACCCATGGAATTCCATCTGGCGGCAAACCCGGCGTCCACCTGATATTCCCCCGAAGCCGCCTGGACTACTCGAACGAGATGCGATCGGAGAACCGGCACGAACACAACGACGCTCACCGGTCACACAGGCTGGTGTTAACGCTGTTCGTGAAAGGAACACCCACCATGCCGCTCTTCATGTGGATCTTCTACTTGCTCGGAATCGGCGGAGTCCCCGGCACCGGTCTCTTCGGCTAGACCCCACACGTCACTGCCCCGGGCGACTAGCTTCTACCACCCGCCCGGGGCCGTGTTGTGTTTGAGTCAGCTCGATTTCTCACTTCCCCCTGCGGCATAGATGTGTGCGATGCTGATCCCTGCAGTTCGTGAAAACGTGTGGGGGGACATGACTGTTGAACACTTTGCTGCGTGCCACTGGACGACGCGGTTGGACGATCCACTGTGGCCTATGCGAGCACCGTTTCGCTGCCGCGGTGGCCGATCAATACGACGCTGTCGCATTCGCGCGAACACATGGGTGGATCATCGACGAACTCACGCGCTGCCCGATGTGCGCAGCCACCCGAGCAGCGTCCATAGACAGCGGAACCCAGCCGACCGGGCATGTGCAGTGTTGTCATGAGGAACCAATTGTCAGCGAAAGGGGATAGGCGGTGGGGGAGTCGAACCAGCGGGCCCACGTGTTCGTCATGGTGTCGTACTGGTGGAGCCGTGGCGATGACCTCGCGAACTATCAGCTCGGACACATCTTGTCTCAGACAGAGTGTTGGAGTGGCGATATCACCGACGCGCAAGCAGTCGACCGCGCCTTACGGGTCGCCGCCGACAATCCAGCGCTCCTGGTGGAACTCGACGAGTGGTGGCAGATGGTCGCCGCCCGTCGCAACGGCAACAACACACAGAACCCCGGCCGCAGCCTGAGCGGAGCTATCGGATACCTCACCGACCGGCTCGACGCCGACCCGATTACACCGGACGCAATCGAAGAATGCCGCCGCCAGATAGCGGTTCTAGATCGTCAGATCATCAAGGCGAAGAACTTGCCTGAGCTAACCCACCCCGATGTCGAAATGCTTACCCTGCTGGCCCGTTACATGGAAGCGCGGTCACGGGTGTTGGCATTGAACGCCGACCGGTGAACCAACCGCCCGAACTCTCGGCGAACTTGGAACTTGTGTTGAATCGCCGCTTGTTTCGTGGTCTGGTGGGCGTTGCGGGCTTTCCCCGAGTCCGCTCAGGGCGCTCTGCCTCCCCCCGGTGAGCGCGCCGGACGCGCCCCAGCTGTAGATCGGCTGGGGCGCGTCCCCAATACCGGGAGTCCGGAATGCAGTCGAGAGCGCGGGCGGCTGGTGGACCGCTCAGGCAAGCAGACGTCGAAGGCAACACGCCATGACCGCTTTCCGCCGAGGAGCCAGCATTGAACAGAAAGGACGTCACGCACGCACTGTGGTGGAACTTTTGTTCCGCTCAGAGCCCCGGCTTATCGGGCGTAAACCACCGGTCGGCCTGAGGTTGAGGTCCTGAACATGGCGGTATTCGTATCGTTGCGAGACAACCTCGGCAGAAGAACGTTCGGTGACCACCGTTCGCCGCGTCCTCGCATCCACAGACCTCCCAGCCGACAAGGCAGGTCCCGCCAACTAGGCGATGCCCGTTTGGGCATAGGTCAGGGGAGGGTTCCACGGCCATCACCCCTCCATTATCGCACATACGTTCGAACGTATGTCTTCGGCGCATCCGCCCTCACGGGGTCGGACGAGCGGCATAACGCCAGTTCAAAGCATTGAAACCCTCGCCCGGCGGCTGCCCGCGGAGCACAATCGGCAAATGAGCGAAGTTGGGAGGCAGCCGATCGCTCCGATGTTGGCAACTCTCGGGCTCCCGCCGGAGAGTGAGGGCTGGGCCACTGAGTTCAAATGGGATGGGTGCCGAAGTATTGTCACGACCTGCGGTGATTCTCCGGTTTTGTGGTCCAGAAGCGGGAACAGCGTCGAACAGTCCTACCCCGAGGTTGTGGCAGCGTTAGCGGCTGCAGTGGGGGAGCGGAAGGTTGTCCTCGATGGCGAGCTCGTTGCTCTCGACCACGGCCGGCCGTCTTTCGGACGACTGCAACATCGAATGAACGTGACGCGGCCGACCGCGTCGCTGTGCCGGCGCTTCGCGGTCACCTTTTACGCCTTCGACCTTCTGTCGGCCGACGGGGTGGATCTGACCCGTGAGTCGTACCTCGACCGCCGTGCCGCGCTTGCCGCCCTAAACCTTCCCGGCCCACGGCTGCAGGTGCCGCCGCACTGGGTGGATGTGGACAGCCGGACCATGCTCGAAGTGGCACGTCAGCACGCGCTCGAAGGGTGTGTGTTCAAGAAGGTCACCTCGATCTACCTGCCCGGCGCCCGGTCGAGATCGTGGGTGAAGTCCGTCATCCGGCGAAGGGCCTCCCTGTTGGTTGGTGGGTGGAGCGCTGGGTCAGGTATGCAGCGAAACGTGGTGGGATCGTTGCTGCTCGGCGCCTATGATCTTTCCGGCGATCTCGTTTATGTCGGCCATGTGGGAACTGGATTTACGAACTCCATGCGGCGGCAGCTTCGGGACCGGCTCGTCGAGTGGGAACGTCCGACGAGTCCATTCCGTGGCTTTGACCAGTACTCGAAGGGTGTGCACTGGACGGAATCGCGCCTGGTGGTCGACGTAGAGTATCGAGAATTCACCGGAGCAGGCCTCAGGCACCCGTCATTCAAAGGGATCAGGGCCGACGTCTCGCACCATGATGTTCAGTGGCATCTATTGCTTTGAAGCGACATCATCAGAGGCCGTGAGCGGGCAGGCTCGAATCATGGCGAAACGCGAGATCAGGATCTACCTAACTATTCCAGGTGAACCCGGAGATACCGCGCAAGATATACGCAGACGCAGGAAACGCCGTGTGCGCGAGTTGTTCCAGCGGGCCCGCGACTGGATGAACATGAAAGCGATGGCCGAGCCGGATCGGTTCGATTACGAAATCGCTCATGACCACCAACGTTCCGACCTCGGCCAACAAATGAACGACCGCTGGGATGTGTACGGAAAAGAGACTCGGTGGAGTTGATCGGCGTCAGGGATGAACTGGACAAGGAAGCCGCTGGCTCCAGATGGAGTCAGCGGCTTCGTTCCTTCCCGGCACGCTTCGCAATGAAGGTCTGACCGGTCAGGATGACGGTGCCGCCATATCGCCTCTCGGCATGTGGTCGCTCGCGGCGACGATTCTGATGTGGTACCCGGGGTATGCGCGACACCGTCCACCCCTTCAACGGCTATGGCAACAGTGATATTCCCATCGGGGACATGTGTCTTTACAGGTCAGGTCACTTGTTGTGGGCTGGGTGATGCGTTAGCGCTCGACGTCGCGTGGGCAAGTATCGCTCCTGTGAGGCCTCCTCGGCGGGACACCAACTCGCCACGGTGAGACAACCGTGTGATCTGAGCACTCCCCATAGATACTTGATAGACCTTTCATCCCTGGGTTTGTAGTTATGCGCCAACAGTGGCAAACTAGCCAACTAGCAGGAATGGTGCATAACCGAGCCTCCAAGCCCTAGGGGTATAGAAATGCTGCATATCAAGTTGACCAGGGCTGTGAAAGCCACTGATCCGACTGACCCTTTGCCTCGGGAGTTCTATGGATGGGATGAGCGCAGAACTCTTCAGGAGAACTGGGACGCCAACCGTGGGTACTGGGCACTCGGGGCGCGCGCCGACCTCCAGGATTACGTCCTGTTGTCTTACAACGAAACCGGCGAAGTCGTCATGGCTGCGAAGATCAGAACCATTGTCGACGCGGAAGGGAAACCGAACCGGCGAATCATTGAAGGTGACCTCCTCGCGGAAGGTCACCCCGTTCACGACACCTACGTCGGTCACCGTGCACCCGAAAAGTCGCTCAGCGCGCGCAATCCGATCACCTACATCGACGACAACACTCCAGGCTTCGGGCGCCCATGCCTGTGCGGATGCGGCACAGAAATCCATGGAGCCCTCTTCGTTCCTGGTCACGACCAAGCTGCGCTACATCAGAGAATCGCCAAAATCGGTTCAATCGCCAACTTCCTCGAGTGGTTCGACAAGACCACCAACACCGAAGCGAACTTCGACACGAATGCCCCGACGGTGCTCAGGGGCGTTGGACGAATAGACCTGACTGTGTACCCGGACGGACGAATCGACTTGAAATTCGATCCCACGAAACCGGGCACACCACTTACGGAATAGCAACGCAGAGCCGCCGGTACGAATACGGCCACTGCTCCCCATCTTCGCTTGGCAACAAAAATGACCTGATACATAGACCGCAAAGGAGGGGACATGTCATCTCCCCAGTACTCTGCCCTCATGTGTCGGTCGAAATCACATGGAGCCCGGCGGTGCCCAGGATGCGGTAGCTACGGCGCCGCAGCGAAAGCGAACGCAAACCGTCGACACGGCCGCAACGCCCGAAAGAAAGTCGTCGACCACCTCAAAGAGCAAGGCCTGACGGAAACAGCGGCCGCAGTACAGTCGGCACCGCCGAGCATCCTGCCGGAACTGATGGCCGCCTTGGGAATCGACAAATCTGTCCTCGGTGACATCCCGATGCCGAGTACCCACGCCAACCCGCCGTCGGCGAAACTCCTGATCGCCCATGCCGAAGCCGAACGCGCGAAGCTAAAGGGCCCGCAGATGACCTCAGCGCAGGCCGCCCTCGACGAAGCAGAGCAACGCGTCCTCGACGTCGATGCCGAGGCCGAGGAAGCGCGCAAGGCAGTCAACCGAATTCGAGCCCGGCTCCGGAAGGCAAAGAAGGCCGCCGAAGACGGTACCGGTTCATCAGACGACATCGCAGCGAAGCAGAAGGATCTCGACGACGCGAAACAGGCTTACCTGGACGCGAAGCGCCGGCAGGTCGAGGTTCGAGAAGACCTAGCGGCCGCGAAGTTCGGTCTGCGCGAGGACATGGCCACCGGCGCCGAGCGCGACGCATACTACGCATCCCTGTCCGACGACGAGATCGACGCGATCGCCCGATCGGTGAACCGCCGCGCCGCACCAGAAGCGGCGAAGGCGCTCACCGAAGGTGGACAGCCGACCCTGGCATCGACACCGCGGGACACCAGTGTCTACACCGCCGGCACCATCGCGATGGAAACCGGGTCCGGCGTCACCGAGGTCGAGGGCCGCATCCTCGACGGCGGCACCGCGATCTACCGGCGCGGCTCCTCGGATTTCTTGATCCTGCAGCGCAAGGGCGACGCCTACCATCCGGTGGGCCAGGCCACCGGTAAGAACGATGCGCTCGCGAAGGCCAATCGCATCCCGAAACTGACCGATCCTGATCCGCTGCCCGCGAACGCCACCGAGCTGCAGAAACAGGCGCACGCGATGAAGGGCGACGTGGGGCTCGAAGTCGCCCGCAAGGCCGTTGACGGATATGCGTCGACTCCGGCCGCGCAGCAGGCCGTCATCGACGAGGAGATGGCCGAGGCGAAGGACAAGTTGACCGACTCCGCCGGGGGCGGCCCGGTCCGCGCGGACATCCACGACGGCATCAAACGGCATCGGCGGACGCTACGGCAACAGTCTGCAGTGCAGGCGGGCGAGCAGGCACGCGCGAAGGCCCTCGCCGATGGCGCCAACAAGGCGGAGGCCGACGCCGCCTACGCCAAGGCCCACCGGCGGGCTCTGGGTACACCGACAATCGGTGGCGGCACGATTCCGCACTTCGAGCACGACATCCCACCGCAGAGTCTCGGCGCGGACAAGCACGCCAGCCTCTGGCGCAGCGGAATCCGCGCCTATGGCAGGGAGACTGCCGACGACTACGCCGTGATCTCTCAACGGGCCGGCGACTTGAAGTCGTGGGGCTTCCAGGTCGGGCCGGGTGGCCAGGTGCAAACGTCGAACATCGGGGCGCTGACCACCTCCAACACGGCGTTCGTGCAGAAGGTATTGAGCTACAAGGAACGCAGTGCCCTGACGACCTACACCGGCGGCAGCTACCGCTCGATCAACGCGGCCATCACCGGCCGCGATGCCAACCCCTCCGGGCACGTGAAGACCGTGGTGTCCCAGTTGGACTCGGCGTTCGACAAGTTCCGTGCGCACAACCCGAACAAGACGCCGATGACTCTGGTCCGCGGCACCCAAGTTCCCAGCGGGTGGAAAGGCACCACCGAGGAGTACATCGACTCGGCCTTCACCGTCGGGTCGCGGATGGAGATCGGCAAGGTCACCAGTTTCAGCACCAACCACAGCACCGCCCACAACTTCGCCGGCCACCCGCCGTACATGATGGTCGTCCGCACCCGCGACGGCCTGCCCGTCAAGTCCATCTCGAACTTTTCGTCCGAGGATGAGGTCGTCCTGCCGATGGGGACCCACCTGCGGTGCGTGAAGGTCGACCATCACGGGATCAGCGGCCGGCCAACGGTCTATATGGTCGCCGAGGACTTAGTCGCCGAGGCCGAAGACGGTGACGGTTCCGCCACCAAGGCTGCATAAACTGCCGTGTACCAGCAAAAATGACACGTCCCCTCCCCGGAGGGGCGAGACGGAAGGACCCCACGATGGCCGCACTGAACGACGAGCAGCTCGACGAGATCCGTCGGCACCTCGATGAAGGCATGACCCCCGACGCGATCGCCGACTACCTCGGCCGCGTCGCCGACCTCGACCTCATGGACATCGTCACCATCCGGTCAGCGGCGGTTGCCCTCTCGCGGGGGGAGACCCCGTGACAGTGACACCCTCGATCAACCCCGACGCGGCACCAACCGAGGACAGTGCCATCCGGTACGCCAATGCACTGACCGGCCTCGCCGCCGGCGACGCGTGGGGGTATCAGGTCGAATTCACCAGCTACGCACAGATGCCGGCCTACCCGGTCGCCCCGCCATCCGGGCAGTGGGTGCTCTCCGATGACACGCAGATGACCCTCGCCGTGCACCACGCGCTGGTCGAGGTCACCGACTTCGGCGACATCGACGCGGTCACCGACGCGATCACCCGGCACTTCCTCCTCTGGCAGGTCGACCCCGACAACACCCGCGCCCCCGGCCGCACCTGCATGACCTCGTTGAGGAACCTGCGCGCCGGCGCTCGCTGGTACGACACGGACGGGGCCGTCGAATCCGCCGGCTGCGGGGCAGTGATGCGTTTGGTCCCAGTCGCATTCGCCCCCGAGCCCTACTGGCTGGGGCTGACCGCTCTGCAGGCCGTGATCACACACAAGCACCCGCGCGCTGTCGTCCCGGCGCTGCTCCTCGCCGACGCAACCCGCCACGCCCCCGAACGCCGCGGCCGGTTCCTCGAACACGCCCTGACTGCGGCCACACAGATCTACAACGGCACCAGCACCTGGACCGAGGACTCCTACCTGCGCGATGTCCTCGCCCCGATCACCGGGGACGTGTCGTCTTACCTGGTAGACGGTCTGAATGACGGCACCTGCGAGATCCTCACCCACGCAGCGGAACGCCTCGAACAACTACGCACCCTTCCGCCGGCCGACTTCGGCGACCCATGTGCGGGAATCGGTCAAGGCTGGGAGTCGGCCAGCGCCGTCGCTCTCGCCCTGCTGGTCGCGGACCTGGGAACCGCAGAGGATGAGGCCGCCCTCACGGGACCCGAGGCCCTCGCCTGGGCATCGACCAGCAACGGCGACTCCGACTCCATCGCGTGCATCGCCGGCGGGCTTATCGGCGCAGCCCATACCGCCGAGGACTACTGGAACAGCGCCGGCATGAACCCGCTCTTCGAGCCCCGCTACTCCGCCGAACTCGCCGCCGCGGCGATCCGGCCTCCGGGAACACCGAACACCCGGTGACCACAGACCCTGGGCCGAACAGGGTAAGCGGTCTTGACCAGGGGATACGACACGTTCCTGAGTCGCCGCAGGCGCCGCTAGCCCCCATAGAGCGGATAAGTACCCATATGGGCACAGCTGTTGCGTTGGTCGACGAGGCAGGCAGCGCCGGATCCGGAACATACCCGCGCAACGATTCGGTCAGTCGACCATTGGGACAGTGGTTTCGGGCTGGCCGTCGACGGAAGACAGAGGATAGTGCGGACAGGTGACCACCTGACTGGGCACCGGGATGGCACGCCGGGCGGTGTCGAGGTAAAGGCGATACGCGAACTGTCCGCTCCGGTGGGTTCCGGTATCCGGGTCGACAGCGCCGAGAAAGTAACCACTCGTGGAGTCGACGGTCGAGAAGATTGCCCGAGCCCACTCATTGGGCTCCGCCGGCGGCAGATGCCGCGGTTGTCCCGTCGACGCATCAACGGTACGTACGACGACTGTGACCACGGTCCCGGCCGACGCCGGAACCCACGCCTCGGCCGCGACATCGAACGGTGCGGTAGACGTGTGAATGCGCAACTCGACATTCGTTCCGGTCCGAGCCCTCGCCGTGACACTGTGTGGATTCGCCGCGCCGTCCTCAGCTACTAGGTCCGGCAGCGACTCGTGAGAGTCAGCGTGGATTCTGCCGAGGTCAGCGGACATACCGGTAAGCGTACGTGCAGCACACGGGGTCGGCAGGGGCGGCGTAGTTCCATATCGATACTGCTCGCGGAGCTAAATCAGCATGATGGGCGATCGGTGACCCCTGTCCGTGAGGGCCCGCCGATGGCACGCGTGTGCAGGAGCTCACCCCTTGTGTTGGGAAGTGGCTCGTATGCCATGTCCGATGTGGAGGCTCACCATGACTCCGGGTCCCCCGGCATGGCGCCGGGATTGCACATAACAATGTGGCATTGTAAAGTTCTGCCGAAGGGTTCTTACTGAGGGGGATACGTGATGTACGACTTGCCGATGGCCAATCTGACGGCGGCACTAGAGCAGATCGACAAGGCCAACGCCCGTCTGGCGCGCAACAACATCGCCGAACGGTTCACCTACGCCCTCGACCCCTACACCCACGAGGAGACCAACGCCCTCGGCATCACGATCGCACAGGAGCGGGTGCGCCTGACCTTGTCCGCGCCGCGAATCGGGTTCGGCGGCTGGGTGTTCATTGCCCGCCTGGTCGAGGAGGAGGCGGGTTACGTCACCTTCTGCGCTCCCGGCCAGAACCTGGACGGATGGAGCCGCCCGGAGACCCCGCACTGCGACTACTGCGACAAGTCCCGCCGCCGCGCCAAGTTGTACGTGCTGCGCCACACCGAAACCGGTGAGATCAAGCAGGTCGGCGCCAGCTGCATCACGTTGTTCCTCGGGGTGAAGGTCGCCGGACTGTGGACCCTCGAATACGACCTGGATGAGCACCTGCCCGCCCTGGGCGGGCAGGAGTGGGGTGAACCGGCAGCCGGTGGGGACCGGTCGCTGCACAAGCTCGACACCATCGCCCTGGCACTGGCCTTCTCCGAAGGCGGGCGCGGCTACATCTCCCGTGCCAGAGCCCGTGACCGCGAGATTCCCGCAACCGCCGACACCATCGCGACCGCCGTGTGGGGACTGGCGTCCATCCGCAACCAGGCAGTGCGCCGTGAACTCGAAGACGGCGTAGCGAAGGCCCACCGAATCAAGGCTGAGCAGCCCGAGCTGATCGACGCCGTCCTCGCCTCCGCCGAGACCGTCGACCCGACCACCGATTACGGGATGAACCTGCGCACCCTGCTCGCCGGAGAATACGTCTCGGCGAAGTCAGTGGGTATCGCCGCATCGCTGGTCGCGGTCTACGCCCGGCAGCAGCAGTACGCCGCTGAACGCGCCACCATCGTCCCCGGTTTCGTCGCGCCGAAGGGTGCCAAGGTCGCCGACCTCGACGCCACCGTGACCGTCTCCCGCATCATCGACGGCCATTACGGATCCAAGACCCTGCTCGTTCTCCGCACCGACGGCAACCAGCTGATCAAGTGGTTCGCCTCCGGTGCGCGAGACTACGAGCCCGGCCAGCGGGTGCGGATCCTGCGCGCCACCGTCAAAGACCACGAGACGTTCCGCGACCAGGACCAGACCGTCGTCACCCGCGCCAAGCTCGACACCCTCGAACCCGCCGCCTGACATACGGCACCAACCCCACACCGCGTGCCCGGCCTCGACGAGATGACCCCGACGCCGCCGATGACGCGCGCCCACCTCCCGCCACCGACAAGGACCCGCCATGCCTGCGCTGATTCGCCCGACCTACCGCTACACCGACCCGACTCTGACTCCGCCCGCGCCGGGCGGAGCCCTGATCATGGAAGTTGGCCTGGTGTTCTCCCGCCCCGGAATCGGCCCGAAGGGCGGTGGCCAGCACGGCGGTGTCCCGCTCTCCGTCGGCCCGACCACCACGCTGTTGCGCCGGCACGACGGCATCGAGATGCGGTTGCCGAACACCGATCTGCTGCTCTGGAATTCCCCGTTTCTGATCGCCGGTCACCGACACGGCGTCTTCGACCTGCGGCACCGTCCGGGTTGGGAATGGCTGGGTTGGACGCTCGCCGACCACGTCATGCACGACCACCACACGAATGTCACCACAGGACTGGCGCACGGCGTCGTCCCTGTCACCGCGGGTGAGCCGGCCCCCGTTGGTAGTGATTCCTTGTGGGGCACGAAAGACTGCTGTACCGATGCCGGCCGGTGCCCTTTACCTCGGCTCTTACCACCGGCTGTGCCAGAAGGCGGCCGTTCGGCTCACCCCACGTAAGCACATTCGCATCCTGTCCGGGCTGCACGGGTTGCTCAACCTCGACACCGTGACCGCCCCGTACGAGATGCGGCTGGGCGAGCTCGGCTCGATTACCGCCGACACCGTTCACGAGCAGGCCGCTGCACATGGTTTGCTCGATACCGACGACGTGATCGTCCTCCGGTCGCGACTACAGCCGGATCGTCACCGCGGTCTTCCCACACGCCCGCACTCCACTCGCGGGTTGCCGCGGCATCGGAGAACAGCAACAACGCCTCGCGCACATCGCTGCCATAGGCGTGGCCGCTATCGATGCGGCAGAGTCGCATCCGAAGTCGGCATGACCCAGAAACGTCGGAGTCGCGCGATAGATTCGAACGAGGACGCCGCACGTCTGGACTTGTGGGGGCAAGAATGCTGACGGTTTCCTATCTCGTGCTGGGCGGGCCTTAAGCCGGTTGGTGACTGGAGGAATCGCGGTCGAGGGCCGCCCAGTGGCCGCAGGTTAACTTCGCCGCTGCCCCCGCCTGAGATTTCCGTTCAGGGGACGGGCCATATTCGCAGTTCAGGGGCGTAACAGGGCTGGATTACGGCGCTGGGATGCGGGAGTCGACGAAGCGGCGGATTACGTTGTCCCATCCCATCGACGCGAGAAGTTGAGCTGCGGCGGTCCGTGAGGTGAGAGCTCGGAGCGTGTCTACGTCAGGGTCGGCGCCGTCTCCCAGGACATCGTCGATCCGCAGGCAGTCCACATAGCCGTAGTTCGTCCAGGGCTCGACATGGTTGTCCCAGTCAGCGGTATCAGCAAACGGTCCACCAAGTCTTAGCTTCCCGCTTCGGTGAATCATCACGTACCGGGGCACTACCTGCATTGCCTCAGTAGCTCTGGCCAGGCGCTCCGCCGGATCAGCGGCCGAATCCATACTGTCGAAGCGGCGATCGAAGGAGGATGTCTTGACCGTCGCGATCTGAACCAAAGCTCGCACATACAGCCATCGCACACGTTCTATCGATTCTGCCCACGCTGAATCCTCATCGGCGCATGAGAACACGTTCTTGAGTGCGGGCGCCAACAATGTCGTCCCCACCCGCTCGTGGTCTGCGACCAACTCACCATCGACAACGAACTGGTCGCCATGAGGTCTGATCGTCGTGATGGTCGCGACTGCACGGACCACATCACCGGGACCGGCGACGAACAACTCTCGTTCAGGGTGGGTGCCGACGTCGCCCGGAAATGGGCCACGACCTCGGGACAGATACTCCTGCTGGGTCAGATCAGGCCGGAAGCCGATTTCGGCAACGCCCAATGGATGATCGAGCACATCTCGCGGTTCACCAAGCCGCAATCGCAACGTCACAGACAATCCCCGATTCTTCTCCGACGCAATGCCGAAGAACGCTCGAATCATAGCTTTTGACCTGCGATGACGCCGATTCGGTCTAGGTGTACCAAGAGTGCGGGAACGCGACGAACACGGACTGTAGCGTGCCTCGAATTCCGCTGAAAACCGCTTCCCGCAGTAGGGTCACAGGCACCTGTATGAACGACCGAGGGGGGCCGGTGGCTAGTTCTGCATCTGAGGAGGGCATCTCTCCTGGAGCACGCGACTTCTGGGACCGTAGCTTCATCGGCCGCCTCGCACTGTTCGAGAGGCTACGGCAGCAACCGGCAATCGAATTCCACACCGAAAGAGCCGGTCCCGGGTTCTGGTCGGTAGTCGGATACGACGATGTCGTGGCGGTCAGCCGGAATCCGGATGTCTTCTCCTCGGCCGAAGGCTTCACGATCGATGATGTGCCGCCCGAGATCCGCGAGTTCGCCATGTCAATGATCGCGATGGACGATCCCAGGCACCACCACCTGCGAGGAATCGTGCAATCCGCGTTTACCGCTGCCTCAGTGCGCGGCATCACCGATCGATTGCGCGCCTACGCAATTCAACTCGCAGCCGATCTCCCCCGCGACCAGGTCTTCGACTTCGTTCCGGACGTCGCAACCCGACTACCAGTACAGGTCATCTGCGAGCTGATCGGAATCCCAGACAACGACCGGCCGATGATCGTGCAATCAGCGGCCGACGTCGTGTCAGGGGGGAGCGAACAGGAATTTGCGACCGCCCCGGGCGGCGCCGCCGGCCTTCTCCAGATCTACGGTTACGCACTCGAGCTGGGGGAGAAGCGCAAGACAAACCCAGGCGATGACTTGACCTCGCGCCTGATGACCACCACTGTCGACGGGCAGCACCTCACCCCTGCGGAATTCGGCTCCTTCGTCATTCTGCTGATCACCGCCGGTTTCGACACGACGCGTCAAGCTCTGGCCTGGGCCCTGCATCTTCTCAGCGAACACCCCGATCAGAAAGAACTGCTGCTCGCCGACTTCGCCGGCCGCATCGACAACACGATCGATGAGGTCATTCGCCTGTCCTCCCCGGTGCCCTACATGCGCCGGACCGCGACCGTCGATACCGAACTCGGAGGAGCCGAGATCGCGGCGGGAGACAAAGTCGTGATGTGGTACCTATCCGCGAACCACGACGAACGTGTTTTCGAGGCCCCTGGCCGGTTCAACATCTTGCGAGACAACGCTGGCAAACACCTCGGCTTCGGTGCGAAAGATATCCATCACTGCTTGGGCATGAACCTCGCACGGATGGAATTGCGTGTGATGCTGGAAGAGCTGTTCACCGCCCATCCCAGAATTCGGGCGACCGGCAAGCCCGAATTGATGCTGTCGGCCTTCGTCAGTGGGATTAGATCGCTGCCCACAATCGCATAGCCCAGGGGACGTGCCATCTGTGCAGGTCGGCGACCTGTAAGGGCGCTCTGCGCCATCGCCGTCTGGAGTCGGAGTGGAGCGGCCGCGGTGACATCCGGTGCTGCCCGAAACGCGTCGGTGCAGTGAACTACGGGAGTATGGGAACATATGTTCTAATACGTCGTGTGTGGGAGGTGCCATGGGGGCCGGACCAACGGTCGACCCGAGGGCCGACCGTATCGAGCAATTGCGTCGACGCATGGATGCGATCCCGGCGCGCTCGGCCGGCCCACCGCGGCTCACTCCTGTCGAGCCGGCCGCACCGGACCCCGCCCGGACCCCGCCCTCGTCGCTGCGGACCCTTCCCGTCCCTGCCCCGCTCGCGCAGCTGCTGCCGCACGGCGGCCTCGTGCGGGGCTCGGTCGTTCAGATCGCCGGCGCAGCGTCCCTCAAGGCCGGCCTGATCGCATCGGTGACCGGTGCTGGTGGTTGGGCGGCGGTCGTGGGATGCCCGGATCTCGGACTGCTCGCCGCAGCCGAGATGGGTGCCGATCTGAGCCGCTGCGCCGTCATTCCGAACCCAGGGGAGGATCCGGTGGCCGTTGCGGCGGTCCTCGTCGACGGCCTCGATCTCGTCGTCTTGTCCCTTGGAGATCTCAACGCCCCACCCAGTCGCGTCCGCGCGGTCACTGCCCGAGCTCGCCGCAACGGCACTGTGCTCGTGGTCGACGGGCAATGGCCGAACGTCGACCTTCGTCTGGGCGCGAAGGTCTCCCGCTACAAAGGACTCGGGCGGGCCCACGGCCGCGTAACCGGCATCGACCTCGACGTCGAAGCGACACCCCGCGGACAGCTGCCGCACCGAGCCCAGGTAACCATCTCGGGTAGTCGTGGTGTAGCCGCATGGACGACCGCAGAGGCTGAGGTCCCTGCATCACACCGCGAGTCGACACTGAGGATCGCCCAATGAGCAGGCGAAGCGGCCTCGAAGACTGGGCCGAGCCGTTCCCCGGCGCGCCCATCCTTCGCCGACTCGACACCCCCACTGAGGTCGTCGTCGACATCGCCCACACCCTTCCTGGTCCCGCAGGCTTCACCCGCGCCGACACGCTTCCGCTCCGGGTCCGCGCGGGCGGAATCCTCCTTGAATCCACGATGCCCGGAACCCTGCATGCCTGGCTCCGAATTGCGGACGGGCGGTGGCTCGCCCAAGTCTGTGTGCCTGCCAGCTCAGCGAATGGCTGCAGTCAGCTGGACCTGTGGTTGTGGGTCGAATCCGCCAACCTCACCCGCCGGTAGGTCGGTAATAAACTTCTGACCGGGCTAAATGGCATGTCCCCTTATTGGTCGTAGGGTGGGCCTTCGACCGACATCAACGCCGAAGCGTGGTCTCGCGGGCGGGATACGGCCGACTAGTGCGCGGTTCACGCTATTCAGTGCCGCAGCGGTTGTAGTGGACTGGAGCGCTGGGAATTACAGCGTGGACCGGCAGCGTATCAATGCAACGCTACGATGTAAGGTAATGTGTCAGGCAAACAACCAGGAGTAGCGAAATGCTTCCGAACGATTGCAACGCCCCAGATCCCGCGGACCTCTGCTCCCGCTTCCCGAGAACGCATTCCGCCGAGGAGCTGCTTCCGCTGCCCGTCAAGACGCCTATTCATGTGAGCGACACCGCTCGACGGTTGGCTATCGCGCCCCAGATCGGGGACGTTCTCGCTGGCCGCCGAACGGTCCTGCTTGATCCTGCTGCCGACACACCTGCTGCGGTACCGATGCAGCGGGATGCGACGGACGCTGATCGATGAAGCGCGCTGCCTACTGGGGCTGGGCCGCGGCCAGCACCGTCCCGGAGGCCTTGCAGAAAGCTTTGGACGTCGCGACGTCGACGATGTACCAAGACCTCGGCGCCGAAGCGCAACCAGTAAATACGTCCCACACCACAACGATTCTCACCGACGAAGTTCGTGAAGACCCCGGCCTCCTCAAGTCACTGCTCGGAGGCTCGCCGGCAACGGTGAGTCGTGAAGATCAAGCGTTGGTCACTGTCGTACTCATCGGGGAAGTCTGGTAGTCAGTCGCACTCTCATCTCGGTCCGCACGGCGCAGGACCGCGCCGAATCCGGTACGTGCGTGGATGGCCCCTCCCTGCTTCCGCAGGAAGAGATGCTGGCGTGATCCTCCTGGCCTGACTCCACGCGAATGACCGGCGAGCGCGGGGCTCTGCCTCTGGAGACGGGGTTATTCAGGTGCTCGGCAGCACACTGCATGCAAGAGATTCGGCTGATATTGTGATCGCGCGCTCCCACCCGGGAGTTTCCTGAGGCTTGTTCAGTTCGGCTTCAGATGTGGCAACGAACGTGTGGCGGAGCTGTATCCGATGCCGCACCCGTCACCCCGGGTGAATCAAATTGTCGAGTAGATCCCGATCCGATGCTCAGTGGTCAGCCGCTGCCCGTGATGCGTGCGCAGTCCCGCTCCCATCCTGGCTAAACGCCCTGGCACCGACACCGGATCTGCGCAGCGGCGGCAAAGGACCCGCCGGAAATCTGGACGGAGATCGATGAGTCACGAGCCATCGAGAAGCCAGGACACTTACGGAGGATCAATGCAGGAAAAGCGAGTTACTCAGGACGATCGGCAGCGAAGCCGCGACTTCAAGGTCGCGCTATTCGGGTCGAGGACCCGTCTACCTGATGCGGCACATGAGGACTCCGCTGCGAACCACGGCTCACCCTCGGACCGCCGAGGTTGATTGTCCCCTCTGACGGCGAAGGCCCCGTTACTCATTGTGTGGGTGCGGGCGGTTGCCGCGGCTGAGCCGCGTGTGTGTACGCGTTCGCGCCCCAGTGCCCCCGGTGCTGGGGCGGATTGCGTTCCATCGACCAGCCATTCTTCCGGCGCTGGGTCTTCCCCTTCCGAACCAGTTCCGGACAAACCATCCTCACGGAGAATGACAGCGATGACCGAGACCACCAGCATGGGCCGCGTCCCTGTCGGCGATCCGATCCCGCTCCGCTTCGATCCGCAGGTCAAGCAGCGACTCGACGAGGTGGCCGCCGGGATCGGGCCGCGTCGCTTCGGCGCTCTGGTGCGGGTGGCCGCCCACCGCCTCCTCGCCGACCCGGACCGCGTACCTACTGCACTCGATGAGTACCGTCGCGTCTCCGCCGCCGCCCGGAGCCTGCCACGGGTGGAAATAGTCTTCGATCTGGATCCGGTAACCGACCGGCGCCTCGAGGAGCTGGCCCGGGCCCATCACACCAAACGCAGCGCGATCCTCCGCGTCGCCGCACACCGCTTTCTCGCCGCGGCGGGCCGATTCCGTCCCTACGTGCTTCGGGAGGACGCTCGCGGCGATCTCACCTGCCGAACCCGCCTGCACGTCAACCGCTCCACGCTCGACCGGCTGGACCGGCTGACCGGCCGCAACGGGGACGTCTGCACCTCCGCCGCGCTGCGGGTCGCACTGCGCCGGCTCCTCGACGACCCCGGCGACCTCACTACCGACCTGGCCGCGATCGGGGCGGTCCGGGACCTGGCACCGGAGGTCTTCGGCCCGCGCACGAATGTGCACTTCGATGAGGAACTGCGCGATCAGCTCGACGCCCTCGCCCGCCAACTGGGGTCCGATCGCGGCGAACTGATGCGCCTGGCCGCCCACCGGCTCCTGGCCCATCCGCGGGACCTCGAGCAGGCGGTGACCGAGGAGATCTACCGGGGGGAGTCGAACCGCGGTCAGCTCCTAGCCCGCAACGAACGCCGCAAAACCACCGCGGCCGGCGCTGTGCCCGCCGGAGCGGTGAAGGCGCCGTCCCCGGCGGGGCGCCCGTTCGGGAAGCCGCACTCGTTCCTGGTGGATGAGGACACCAAACGCCGACTGCACGAGCTCGCCGACGAGTACGGGCCCCGCCGGGTCTCGGCGCTGGTGCGCGTGGGGATCCGCCGACTCCTCGACAACCCAGGCAACCTGGCGGCCGACCTCACCACCGTTGCCCCCGTGCACGATCTGCGGCCCGAGCCGCCCAAGGCCAGGATCGCTGTCGCTCTCGATGACGAACTCCTGGTGCACCTCGACGCCCTCGCCGGCCGGCTCGGCTCGACCCGGCAGGAACTGGTGTATCTGGCCGCCACACGCATCCTGCGCCAGCACACCGGCATCGAAACCTGCATGCTCGACGAGATGTACCGAGCTCCGGGCAACCGGCAGAAACTGATCACCAGACATGCCCGCCGCGAGCGAAGACGCCGGACTGGCCACGGCGATGCCGACTGACCTGCGCGAATTGTGTGCGGGTCGGGCCCGCACCACCGGAGGATCCCCTGTCTCGGTTTCTGCGCCCGGCCCTCATCGCGACCACCGCGGCCGCCCTGTCCCTGACCGCGCCACGCACGCGCAGCACCACCACCCGACGCACCCGGGTGCACAGTGCACAGGTTCGTCCTCGGCGGCATGTCGACGTGTGCCCCGGGTTCGGCGAATACCCATCAGGTGGAGATGGTGTGCCGGATCTTCGGATTTCCCGCCAACCTGTACTACGCGTGGGGACCGGAGGTGCCCACGTTCCTGCCCTCCCTCGCCCTGTGCCCACCGCTGAGCTACGGGTTCACAGCGACCGTCCACACCCGATAGCCATGCTCTGACCTGCGGAATGACACGTCCCAGGACCTGATCCCCCAGTGAAGGCGCGACCGCCAGTAGGGGCATCGATCTGCAGCGTTTCCCCGAGCTTGTCCAGGGAGTTTCCGATCGTGTTCCTCGTGCGAGTCCTCCGCGCGGAAGAAGCTCCGCGATCGGAGAGGGCACGGGATCGCAGCGTGGTCTGAGCGGTGGCCACAATCGGTGTCGGCTCGTCGACGGACCGCAGCATCACCGCAGGCATAGCCGGTTCCGTACCGTCGGATCGGGCGGGAATCGCCGCCATATTCCGACGCAGCTGTTCGAGCTTTTGCGCCTTACTGAGCGCGTCCGAGGCGGGCGCGGTGCGGTATTCGTTGTCTATCTTCACGACCTCCCTGTCGTGTCCGGCCGGTTGGCGTTGAGTCGTCCCGCCTCTGATCCCTCATTCCGCGAGATGCGTCGGAGCGTCCAGGCGCCGACCGCGAGCAGGCCCGTCATGGTGGCGACGAGGAGGACCTTGAGGATGGTCGAGACGTCCGAGGTGATCGCGGCGTAGATCAGGATGGGGCAGGCGACGATGACGAGGGCGAGAGCCCATTCGCGTATCCGCCAGGGGTTGCTGGATCGTTGAGCGACGGGTCCGCCGAGCAGACCTCCGGCGAGCAAGACTCCAAGCCCCACCGTAAATGCGGTGTTCATACTCCCCCTCTGTGTCTGTCACGCCCGGTTTGATCGGGATGTTGCGCGATGGCCTCACTCTGAGGTGCTAGCAGGCCTGCTTCACACTGAGGTCGCGTTCTTGGGCGGAAGGTCGATGTGGGTCCCCTCGGTCAGCGTGAGTCCAGCGCCGAGGACTGGGCTGTTAATGACGTTCGCGCGTACGAACTCGATCTGGGCGGTCAGGTTCGCTCGCAGCGCGGTGAGTTCGTCGGCCATCCTTTGAGTTTCGGCCGTGGCGAGCTCGTTGCGAGTGATCTGCGTGTACGCCTGGTGAAGGCTCGCCTGCTGCTCTTCGAGCTGGTCGAGGGTCGTCATCTGCTTGATCAGTCGATCCAGCGGTGCGAGTTCGTCGCGGTACGCCAGCAGGGCGGCAACTCGGTTCACGAGGCTGGCCCGCATCTCGTCGATCAGTCCGGTGCTGCGTTCGACTGCCCGGCGGAGGCGCTCGACGTCCGGGCCTTCATCCTCAAGAACCTCCGGGTCGATGGCGGCCGAGAGCTGTTGCTTGTCCAAGAGTGCCGCGCTGCTCGCGATCTCGAACCGTTCCCGCCCGAGGTCCAGCCGGATTCGGTGTTCGTCGAGCAGTGGCGACTTCCACGCTGCGCTTTTGCGGATGTCGGTGATGATTCGGTCTGCGACGTAGGCGATTCTTTTCTGCGTCGCGGGGTTGTTTCCGCGCTTCTGCCGGGAAACCCGTGCCCTTGTAGGCCTCCTCGATCGCTATGCGTTCGTCCGTGGTCAGGTGCAAGGGATGATGGGCGGCGCGTCGACCGCGAGCGGCGGCCGCGATGCCCAGACCCGTGGGAAGAAGGAACGGAATGGTCGTCGTCAGCGGACTCGGTTCCCCTTGCGCCGCGACGATCGCGATGGCGCACAGCAGGGACACGAGAGACAGAACGGCCAGGGCCGCGGTCGTTCCCCACCCGGACTTCGGCGCCCACGCCCAGTGATCGTTGACGCCAGCCTTTTTGCGTTCGTCGAGTTTGCGGGTCAGTTCCGGTGTGAGCGAACTCCGGTCGAGCCGCTTCAGGTCGCTGAGCTTGTAGCTGGTCGCATAGTCATATTCGGAGATACCGGGAATGAGCTTCTCGACTTCCGTCGATGACACCACTGAAGCCGGCCGACCGCGCTCGAGACCGCTGCCGGTCACCGGTGCCGACTCATCGCCGTTCTCCTTGCCGTTGCCGTCCATCGTCTCCCCCTCGTGTGTTGTCGGTGCACTTGTTCAGGCTGTCGGGCTTTCCCAGCTGCGCAAGATTTCGGCGTGGTCCTCTGACAGTCGCAGCAGGTCAGCAACTTTGCGCTCTTCGGTTTCCCGCTCGGCGGCGATCACCGGTGCATACTTCCGCTGCGCTGCCTGCTTCGTGATCCCGCCCAGCGCCTCGCCGATCTCAGCCCAGCTGATCCCCCGCCGTCGGGCGAGGGCCACGATCTGCCCCAGTGTCCACTTGGCGAGATTCGTGGCCTCGTACTGGGTTCGGAGCGCTTCGACGACCTGTTCGTTCGTCGCGGATCCGCTGAAGCGCGTGACGTCGCCGGTATCGCTACGCTTTTCCATCCCACTCATGCGTCATCATTTTGCTGACCAGAGAGAGGTTTGTCAACATTATGATGACAAACGTGGGTGTTCGCTCGGTGTGGACTGAGTTTCAGCGGCTACGGGCGGTGAGCTCGACCCGTTGGCGGAGCGAGCCATCTGCGTGCGGAACCCATGCCCCCACAGGGGCCCACCGCCGCTTCCTGAGCGCTGTTCGAGCGGCGGTGCGGGCAACTGTCGGCAGATCACCGGATACGGCATCCAGTGTCCAGGTATCGAGCAGAGCGCCGTCACTGGTACGGATTTCGACCACTTGCGACTCTGATCGGCTCTGGAGGATCGCGACCGGGCGTTTGAGGCGATCGTGCTGGGCGATTGTGTGGAGCTCGCACACGTACACGATGGTGGGCAGTCCAGGGATGGTGGCTAGCAGTGAGGACAACAGCAGCAGCAGATCCGACCCGGTGGTCGAGACGAGAAGCTGGGCGGCGACGTAGAGGGCAGACACCGCCGCCATTCCCACCACGCCGAGCGCCCATGCGGCAGAGCGCGGAAGCCGGTGACCGCTGCGGTGGTCGGCGAGCATCACCGTGGACGCGACAACCGACACGCTCAACGCTGCCACTACCGCGGTTGCACCAGTATCTTCGTCGACCGCGAGTGCCACGCTGGCCATTCCGGCAACGAGCGCACCCATCACCACCGCCATCTCAGCAGCACCTACGACGACACCCACCACTTCCTCCCGCGTCCATGCCCCCCGGAAGACTGACGATCGCTCGCGCATCGGCACTGGTCCCCTCCCCATTTCTCGGGAGGAGCCTATCCGGGGCGCTGTCATACGAGGCCAGCCGGTGCAACCGCCCGCGGAGGGGCAGTGGAAGCCCTGGTCACCACGATCCTGACATCTACGTGTCGGCCCGAATGTGCGTTGACCTGGTGAGATGACACGTCCCCTTCTCTTTGGGGAGCGGTCAGAGGTTCCAGAGCCGGAGGAGGGCGGCCCGCAGGGTGGGGGAGACGATGCGGTGGTCGGTCCGCAGCCGCGGGTTGTGGTGCCCGAGATCGGCGAGCGTCTTCTCCGCGTCCGACAACCCGATGGGCTCCAAATCGATGCGGGTGCGGAGGAAGTGCGCGATGGCGCCGCGGGAACGGGGAATCGTCACGGCCTCGGAGTGCACCACGGCGGGCGGATGAACCCAGTCGTCGGTGACCTGGATCAGGACGTCACCGAGTTTCAGGTGGCCGGGCTCGTCGAGGCGGAACCATTCGAGCTGGTACCTCGCGGTCGGTCCGGCGTTACGCCGCTGGCGCCGTTGTTGGGTCGTCCATTCGCGTTGCTCGGACGCGCTGGGGTCGTACTCTTCGGTCTGCCACACGAACATCCGGGGCACCGGTGAGGGAAGGAAGTCGGGTTCGGGCCGGATCCGGCCGGTCACCCCGGGAATGGTGAGCGCCCGCCCCTTCGCCCACTCGGCGTTGGCGTTGTCCAGGAACGCCGCATCGACCTCGGTGATCTCGTCGATTGCGTCGATGAATGCGCCGGCGGCGGCGAGCAGGTCCGGGTCGTCGGTGATGATCACCGCTTCGTCGACGACGGTGGAGTTCTGCGAGGCGTTCGCGGAGCCGATGACCGCCCGACGGTCGGTGACGATCACCTTCGCGTGCAGGTTCGGTGAGGACAGCACCCGCACCCCGGCGCCCACGTAGTGGGCAAGCGCGGCCGGTGAGGTGGCATGCGCGCGCAGGGCCGCTTTCGAGGCGTTCACGACCAGGACGTCCCCGGTGTGCAGGGGAAGCAGGGTCGGGGCGTCCTGGCCGAGGTAGGCGATCGCGGCCCGGCGGAGGCCTTTCGTTCTGATCGCCGCGGTGATATGCGGCCAGGGGCTCGGCCCGTGGAATGTCGTCCCCATACCCGGGAACGGTAGCGCGGCCGCGAGACCCCAGGGGCCGGTAGCGCCCGATCACATCCCACGATCGGTGTCCCTGCACCCTCAGGCGTTGATGCCATCCAGGGCTTGTGAGATTCCAAAATGGCCCGCTGAGCTGGGTAGATGACACGTCCCCACCTCGTGCACCGGCGGGGGAAGTAATGCGACGAAACAGTGCAACCGGGTGGAAGCGTCTGCACGACAGGGTCTCCCCGCTTGTTCTATACAACGTTACGTTGTAAAGTCGGTTTCCGAACAGTCCGCGGTGACATTCACCCGGCTTACCTCACGCACTCTGTGGAAAAGGAACCCGCACTTGATGATTGCTTGCTCTGACCTCTCGGTGAACCTCGACGAGCCCACACCGAAAGTCGAAGGCATAGGTTGTCCTCATCGGGCTCGATTGACCTGAATTGTCCCCGCATTCGCCCCTTGATTCAGAAGCTTCACAACCAAGTCTCCTCCGAAGACGAGCGCCCCGGTGGGGAACCTGTGGCAGGTCCCGATAGTCGGCGCCAGCGCATGTCCGGCAGCAGCCTGGCGCTCGTACCTGGCTCGGCAACACGCTGCCGTGGCCGCTACCCGCGAACGCTTGGCCGAGTTGACCGGCACACAGCTCGTCACTGACGAACGGGCAGACACTCTCAGGTGATTGCGTCGGGTTAGTAGCTTGCCCGGCATGGGAACCTGCACCGAGGCAAAGTGGCGTCCCAGCGCCTGCCGGCGGCAGTCGGACCTCGTTCCGTAAGCGGATCCCTCCGCGGTTCAGTCGGAGTCGCCGAATCGGACCCAGGTTACCCCGTCGACCAGGGTGGCAGAGGGGAAGTGCGGTTGGTCGAACGGTGTGTAGCCGACCGCATATGCCGCCATGCTTGCCCGAGGGTCGTCGAACTCTCGCAGGTGTCGTGCGCGGAGACCGTCGAGGTCGATGTCGAACGCGATCTTCTTGTCTCCGTCGACCAGATGCCAGGTGTAGCGGACGACGACCCGGTCGCGGCCGTGCAGGCTCACCTCCTCGAAGGTGAACCATCGGCGATCACCCATCCGGCCGAGCCGGTCGGCGAAGGTGGCGGCAAGCTGGGAAACGAACTCGAATGCCCACACCTCGGGGGCGGGCGCTTGCGGGTGGGGCACCAGGTCAGCGTTGATCATGTCGCCGTGCCGGCGAAGGTAGGTGAGAAGCTCCCGATTCTCGGGGACGAGTTTCTCCGGGTAGGCACGGCGACCTCCACAGACGAGGAGCCACTTGAAGTCGCTGGGCGCGAGCCGGGGGGTGGGGGGATCGACGAACACGGCGAAGAACGCGGGACGGACCCGCAGCTGCGCCATGTCGTTGAGGACTCGGTACGCGTAGTCCGCCAGCTCACCCAACACCACCCGCACCCAGGCGATCTGCTCTCTTACCGGCAGATCCACCGCCCGAGACTTGATGTCGGGTTCCTCCGCGCTGCTGCCGGTGGAACGTGCGCTGATCGCCACCTGGATCATGCGGGTGGCGGCGGTTCTGTCGAACGTGCCCAGGAACTGGGGATCCTGCCATCCCAGGGACACCGTGACGCGCACGTCGGCCATCTCGACGCTCGGGGCGGTGAACGCCGGACCGACCTCATGCACCGGTGTGCGGTCGGGATCGGTTACGGCGGACAGGTAGTTGCGCATTGGTCCGAGCTCGACGTCACTTCGGCCGTGTATTACCGCAGCCAGCTGAGCGGGTGTTCGGTCCACGCCATCACACATGGTCCCTACTCTCGAGTTCCGCGGTGCGGCTCATCAGCCACGCGACCGTTTGCATTTGCTTGTGCTCGGGCATCGCGTATCGCTCCCAAAGACTCCATCCGGAGACGAAGAGAGCGAGTTTACACCCGAACCTCGATGCAACCCCTGCACGGACGGAGACTGCCGCCGCCCGTGCGCGAAAGCTTCAGCCAGACTGGATTCCGCCGCTTGCGGCAATGACTCCGCCCCAGCCCAGTTCCAAGAGCGAGCCGCGACCGCCGGGGCAAGGTGACGGCAGTCGGTGCTTGTTCCGGAAGCGGATCCTCATCCGGGGGTGGAACCCGGACGCAACGTGGTGGCTGAACAACGACGTCGCTCACGTCGAGGTCGAGCCAGCGTTGTGGCGACGATGCGACGACCGCTGGGTACGAGTCTGAGCCCCCGAGAAGGATCGCTGATGGGCAATCCCGTACTGCGTGTTCGTTCCGAACTGCCGGCTCAAGTTCTCCAAGGCATTCGAGGCTTGGGCAGGGAGTGAAACCACTACCGTTATGTCGTGGCGTGGTTGCTATTTCTTGCGCTCGGAGTCGTGGCATTGGTCGCGCGTGTGGTCTTGCCGAGGCGTGCACGACTCGAGCGGGCCCCTGGGTTTCCTTGGTTCTGGGTGGCCTTCCCCGTTACGTGCCTCGTGGTCGCCGCCGCGGTAGGCGCTTTCACTGCGTGGCCCCATGCAGTGAGCGGAGTGAGGAGTTTCTGGTGGGATCTGTCCACCCCGGACAACGCACACGGAATGCAATTCCTGTCGAGTGAGCAGTACCACCGGTTTGTCACGATGGGGAGGGCGAGGCAGGTGCTCCCCGTAGTAGCCGTAGCGGGGATCGTCTGGTGCGTCTGGACGTGGCGTCGAGGACGCGTGTGAGTCAGACCGTCTCTGGCATGGCGCGCTGCAAAATCCATTCCGTGTCGCAGTCCCGACAATCCCGGCCTCCGATAGAGGAACCAGCACCGGGACGAAGTGGTGCCCCAGCGCGGCCGGCCGGAGTCGGGTCGTTCCGTATGCGGATCCGCTTACGGAACGGGACCGAACAGCCGCCGGCATACGCACCACTTCGTCCCGGTGCTGGTTCCGCTTTCGGACGTCGACGATTCTCGTTGGAGCTCGCACAGCGATGGTCTGGTGGATTCGTTCTCACAGCAGTGACATCGTCGATACGCTGCTTTGAAGATCGCCGCTTTCATGCGCTTGGTGGGAGGGACCTGGATGGCGGAGCAGACCTCCATCGCTGTGGTGTCCCTCTCAGGTACACCTGACAGCTGGTTCGGGCACGGAGAGTGGGGTGCCCGAGCACTGGATATCCTGGGTGAACCCATCCCCGATCGTGCGCTGGCCGAGCAATTCGCCAGCGAGAAGCAACTGCCACTGGAAGACCGGCGCGCGTTGCTGATCCGCAGTCGCGACTTGCCCGACTGGCGGCGCCCACCCAAGCCTGCCGAGATTCCCACCGCTACCGACGATCATCAGGTGACGATCTACCAGCGGGAGGGACTCGATCTCGGTGTCGGAAACTTCCGCGTCTACGACCGAGGGATCCTGTTCCGCATCGAAGCGCTCGAGCCGGATCCGGTAGGAGACGTCCGCCCCGGCGCCGACGTGATGAACTTCAGCTACAGGCTCCGGCCGGACCAGCCTCATCGCCTCCGTCTGCTCGTATACGCCGAGCCCGGCGGCACTCTGCTGACCAACACCGCCCATTTTGGCGCATTCCCGGACGACCCCGACACACTGTGGCTCGCCGGCGGGATCAGTGGCAGCGGCCGCCGAAACCCTGGGATGGCGACCTGGGGCGAGTACTTCCTCTCCCCGCGACCGATCAGTTCGTCGCTGACGATGATCGTGTCTTATCCGGAGTTCGACATCCCACCGAGCGGGGTCGTGATCACCTACCCCTGGTGAACAGTGGGCGGCTGGCACATCTCGGCCGTCCACCCGCGCGCACTACCTCTCGGGATGCTGACACTATGGATTGATGGTGAAGTTCGTTGAAGGAGTAAACCCAGACGATCCCGGGGTGGCCAGGATCAACTATGCAATAGGGTTCGAACACACCCCCGAGTTCGAAGCGCATCTTGAGCGCCTACAAGCGCGCAAAACCGCCGAGGAAGCCCGGCTCGCCGCCCGGAAAGATGTTCCGGCCAGACGCAAGCCCCCAGGTAACAATGACACCCTGGTCTCTTGGTCCGATGAGGAAGTCGTCTTTGCTCAGGATCAGAACCGGGATGTGGAATTGATTTTGTCCCGCCTGCGGGTCTATCCCACTGGGATCCGCTTCGATCTGATCGCACGTGAGCAAGATGAGGGCAAGGCCACGTTCATCGGCGAACGAATCAATCTCACCCATCGCATCCGCCGACCCTTCAAACACCGCATCTACCTAGGAATCGTGCTTCCGGACGGCAAGATCGTCACCAACAAGAAATGCACCCCGCCCCAGGCCCCAGAGGATGACGACCTCACAACACCCTGGTTGTATGGCGGTAAGAGTTACAGCCGTCAATCCGAAACGGGGGCCACGTACTTCCTGAGTCCCAGACCAGAAGACTCCAGTGAGCTCGTCTTCACGATTGCATATCCAGAGATCGGGATTGACCGCGCATCTTCGATCGCACTGGATTGCACACGCTTCACGCGCTCAGACACATAGTCCCGGTCTGTGCTCCTCAACCGGTCGGGCCTCCAGGTTCGAACCATGACTGGAGAAGAAGTGAGCGGCCGTCCAGTTTGTTACCAAAGTGACATCTGTGACTGCTGAGTAAATAGCGAACGGTTGGTTTAGGTTGCTAAAGAGCGACGGGCCCGCCGCTGACCGAAGTCCCCTCAGAGAGACAGGTGTCAGATGGCAGTACGCACACGAGGGTGGAATTTGTCACGGGCTACGAGCAATCGCGCCATTTGGCTTGCTCCAGCTCTTTCGATCGTCCTGGCAATAAGCGGTGGCGGTATAGCTTCTGCTGCGCCAGATGCACCGACGACTACACCCGCAGTCCCTGTTGCACCGAACATTGAAACGGGCGTCGAGCCTTCACCGCCGCTGCCAGTTTTCCCCGGACCACCGACCGAGCCCCCGAATCCAACAGCTGACGAAGAGACCCCTCAGACGCCAGTACCGCCACCGGATCCTGCTCCGCAACTGGGTCCCGCTCCGCAACTGGGTCCCGTTCCGCAGCAAATTCCGGTCATTCCTTCGGACCCGACTAATGACCCGGACTACCCCCCAACGAACTTTCCTGTCAGAGGCTCACTGGTTCCTGATTCGGCATGGAAAGACATGAACACTGAGCTCCTTTCCTACCTCAAGGTCGAAGGCGGGGGATATGAGCTGACGGATAGGTTGACCTTTAAATTCAGGGTCACGATGACGTCGAAACGTCCAGTCGTCGACTGGACGTGCGTGTATTCACCGATCACCCAAACGTTCCCCTACCTCGACTATGACACGCATCTCACGATGTATCTCCTCGTGAACGGCGTGATGATGGATTTCCAAAACAGTGATCCATTTTCATGCAACAACCCCGGAACTTTCCAAATAGATAACGACGTCAACTATGCCGGTCAGAACATCGAAGTCGCAGTTCGTGCCTGGTCGGCGAACCTCGACGACGATTACCAAACATCTGGGGTAAAGACCGCAATGTTCCACTGTGATCCGCTCGATCCCGGCGAGGAAGTTCCGGCACAAGGTGAACTTTGCCGGCGCTCGGAGGACTAGCAAATCGGGTTCATAGGAATACACTCGAACTGGAAAAGGCTGCTAATGACTAGAGTGTCTCGACCAAAGTTCTGGATAGGCCAAGGCATAGCCGTGGCCTTAATCTTTCTTGTCTGCCCCGCTGTTACGACCGCCCAGCCGACAACTACAACGCCGACCACACCGCCCAGCTCGAGTAGCACCACACCACCAACCCTCCAGCCCGAGACATCGTCGGCCGAGGTCCCGGCGCAGCGGGTTACGCCGAGCGCGTCCACCAAGACAGCGGAAGTCCCTCCGGCGACCACTCCGGCGGCCCCTTCCACCCCGAACCCGAGCTCGGTTCAGAGGAGCGAAGCCACAACACCACCGGCATCGAGCTCAGAGGCGGTGCCGACCGACGGGAAGAAGATTCCCTACACAGGCAAGCCAACCGAGAACCCCAACGCGACCATTGTCCCGGGCAAGATGCGTTCGGATCGCGAAGAACTGCCCGAGGGTTACACCAAGGAAGACGCCGACAAAGCCGAGATGGCCGAGGCAAGAATTCTGGCGGAATCGAAGTCGCGGAACGCGCGCAGCAGTACCACAGCCACCAACGCTATAGCTGCGGCCGCCCCCACGGACTGCATGACCTACTTCCCCGAGTGGAGGTACCAGGTCTGCGGTGCGATCCGGGTCAAGTACGACTCTCTCGGTGGCTCGACCAGTTTCCTTCTTCTTCCCACCAGCAACGAACTGGTCAATCCCGACCAATTCGGACGTCGCCAAACCTTCGTCAACGGACCGATCTACTGGTCCGCCGCCAGCGGCGCGCATCCCGTGGTCAACCACTTCTTCGCAGCCTGGGCGCGGAAGGGCTACGAGGGCGGCTATATCGGCTATCCGACGACCGATGAGATTGTCAATGCCGACGGCGTTGGGCGCCGCCAGGAATTCCAAGGCGCGGCCATCTACTGGAAGCTTAACGAGGCCTACTCGATCGGCGGCGCAATCCGATCCAAGTGGAACACGGTCGGCGCTGAAACCAACAGCGGCCTCCTCGGCTATCCCACCTCCGATGAGAAGGTCCTTCCCGACGGTCAAGGCCGGATGAACAGCTTCGAACGAGGCGCCATCTATTTCCACCCATCAACCGGCGCCCAGATAATGACGACTCCGTTTTTCACCAAGTTCGGATCGCTAGGCTTTGAGACAGGTCCACTGGGCTATCCCGTGGCTGGTGACCTTCCCAACTCTGACGGCAAGGGGCGGCGGCAACAGTTCCAAGGAGGCTGGATCTATTGGCATCCCGTCATCGGAGCTCAGTCGGTACGCGGTCGTATCTTCGAGAAGTGGGCGGAACTCGGCTACGAAAACGGACCCATGGGCTATCCCATCTCGGATGAGCTGGCGACCACCGCTGGATTCACCTCGGTCGGGCAAAGGATGAGCTTCTTCGTGGGAGGTGGACTCATCTACAACGGGCCGACCAACACAGTAATTCGGGCCGACCGTGTCAACCCTGGCCAACCTAACTGACCCCTCGAGTTCCCTGGGACATCCGCGCCAGAAGCTCCGCCCGTCGACCTCGGTCCTGCTTTAGCGGGAAGCCGTGCTCACGGCAGGGGCCATCGTCATAAGCCCTTTCCGCCTCCGCCGACTGGCGCAGTGCCGTCCGAGGTATCGGGGGGAAGGGCAGCAACATCAGCCGATTCAGACCCCAGGGGCGGTAAGGATCGAGAACACTAGCCTGTTGCCGTAAGCGTGAGGGTGGGCGGAACCTACTGGGTTCCATCCACCCTCACGCGGCGCCGCGGTCGGGAACGGTGCCGTCGGATTTCAAGCCGGTCGCCGCCATTACCTGCGACGAATGGCTCGCGAATTCGGTTGCCGCTGATCTCACCGGGAGTTTTGCCGAGCACCGATGGGAGGGTGACTTCGCTGCGGCTATCGACAAGCTCAATGCCCCGTCTGAGGGCCAACGTCTGGATCAGAACAGTTGTGGAACGGCGAGTTTGGCACCGATACCGGACTTGTGGTTGATCGACGCGCACGGTCGCGCACTACGCCCGTCCTACCCTGTCGACGACTGTGGATTCCTCAAGATCGGTGGACTCCGCGAAATCGAAAAACTAGTCCAGGTCGATCGGATCGAACACTACGTCCGCCACACGCCGGATTCGCTGCAACAGCTGATGGGATGCAGCACGCGGCGAGTGACGCCAAAAATCGGTAATCAGCGCCTCTAGCCGACCAGTACTGGGTCGGCAGCGCAGTTTGTCGCTACACCACCGATCCGGACGGGACTATCATCCAGGACAGCCCGGGGCCGACGTTCTTCTCACTCCCGCCGGCGACCGAGTGTTCGTCGGACGCGAGCCTCACGGCCGGCACGACAGTGACACTAGCGGGGCCAGAGTATGTCGAACCGTTGCCGGTACTCATTGAGATCGATGGATGCCGCCGTGTACTCATTGACGAGCACATCGCCCTGCAAGCGTCCGAGGACGTCATCACGCAGGTCTCTTAGCTGGCAATCGGTCGTTGAGTCAGCCGCTTCTGATGGGTGACCCGTAGGCGGAAGCCTGACCGGAGCATTCCGCTAGAGGTTCCTTGACCGGAAGCTCCCGACCTGTTGCTGTCTCGTAGAGGTGGTCCGCTGACCGTTTCCACAGCGGGGCGGTAACCGGGGCACTCGAACGTCCCTGGGTCATGCCGGCTCGCGGCGGTCAGTGGTGATCGGTTGATCCGATTTTCGGGCATATGCGCCGCGCGGGGTGGAGCGGAGCAGCGCAGTACCTGCGGGTGTCGGTGTGGTGTGTCACACTCGAGGCATGGAGGGGGCCAACAAGTTTGCGCGTGAGGTGATTGCCTTACTGCGTCCCGTACTACCGGCGCCGACGCTCGATCACGTGAGCTTCTCACTCGAGACCGGTCAGGTCCACCAGGCGCTGATCGAAGCGCTGGGCGGGGCGGTCAAGCACGAGGTGACCGTTCCGGCCCGTGTGGTCGAGACGGTGCGGGAGCTGCTGGCGGAGGGGTCGTTGCGGCGCCGCGATGCCCGTGCGGTGCACCGGATGCTGCCGCGGCTGCGCGTGGACACCGCCACCTGAACTCCCCGGCACCATCCGCATGGCCACACGGGATGGAATGCGGCGGCCGGTCACTGGGTGCGGCGCCGCCGCTTCGGTATGTCGGTGCGGGCGCCCTGGCCGGGCCGGTTGTGCGCCCATTCGATGATGTCCGAGCGCTTCCACAGTGGGGTGCGGCCGATCTTTTCTACCGGCGCGGGCGCTTGGCCGCGTGAGACATATCCGCGGAAGGTCGAGATGGAGAGCTCGGTGCCGGTTTCCTCCTTGATCAGGTCGATGACTTGGTCGGTGGTGAGGCGGTGCGGGCTGACCATGTTTCTCAGACCTTCCCGTCCGGGTCGGTAGTGGTGAGGGGTGTAGACCGGCCACGCCGCGACGTCGGCGCCGAGTGGCAAAGGTGGCGGCGTGCCGGTGCCGCGCCGGGTGAGGTGTCCATGCCCTAGACCCTACAACGCCGTGCTGTAACGAACCCTTCCGTTCGTGTCGTGGTGCGGTGGTATGCCCTCATGATGACAACCATGCAACGCCGAATTGTGACGTATGGGGCTGAGGGGTGGGGTGGAATGTCGATGAAGCAGTGACACTCACACCTTGCTACATTACAATGTAACGATGCAAGGTAAGTGACGGAACATCTGCAGTGCAGCGAAAGAGGGACTTCGATGGTTCAGGTAGTGAATGCAGTCCCGGCGGAACCTGCGATCGGGGACATGGTGTCGTGGACGGTGCGTCTCGGGGTGTATGTGGTGACCGGGTGCTCGCGGGGGTCGGTGACGTTGATGCCAAGGCAGAAGGGGTCGAGAAGAGCATCCGGCTCGGCGCCGCCCACCGGGCCCGCGGCGATGCCGAAGCCGCTCGCGGTGTTCTTCAGGCCATCGCGGACGGCCGGTTCTGAATCCCGCCGCAGGGGCAGCAAGATCCAGAAAACCCGTTCTAGCTGCGTAGATGACACGTCCCCCTTTCATGAAAGAGGCTGACATGCCCGTACCCGTAGACCATGACCTCACTGAACGCGCTGTCCGCGTCATTGACCGCAGCGGCTGAGGGACCAGCGCCGCCTACCCCCAGATCCGCACGGTCATTCTCACTTGGGTCTGCCCGGTCTGCCATGGGCCGCGCGGTATCCCGAAGAGCCATAGGTTCCACGAGGACGGCCACTGGCTGACCTGCGATCGCTGGGACAACCCGTGCGGGCACCTCGACCTGTACACCGCGGTCCTCGCCGAAGCGCGGGAGCCGCACCCTGCCGGGCCGCGACCGTGAATGCCGCCCTGTTCGACGAGTTCGGTGAGCCCGAGCTTGACGCGTATCCGCCGCTGCCGGCAACGGATCCACGGCTCGCGGAGTTCTTCCGCACGCACAATGTCGTCCCACCCGTCATGCTGGGTCGCTGCATCGGCCGGAGCGTGTGGTCGAAGACCGGGGCCGATCCGCAGACCTGCACCGGCGCCTACCGCACCCTGATCGGTGTGCGGACGGAGCCGTGCACCGAGTCACCGCGCGGCGGCACGGTGTGGATTCTGCGTCTGCGCGATGACGACGGCATCGAACACGACAGCCCGCGCTACACCAGCAGCAACCACGTCGCGGTGCTGCGGTAACCGCACCGGCACTCCCACACGGGCACTCCCGCACCCACAACCCCACGTGTCTGTGGGCGCGCCGACGTGCGTACCCGGTGAATCCGGTTACTAGGCTCCTGCTCGCGGGCGTACCGACCGCCTCGCGGCCCTTGACGAAAGGACTCGGCCCCACCCTGGCGGGCCGGAACACACCATGACCTCTCTGACACGCGGGGCGAACAGCCCGATCGACACGGCCACCACGACGGTGGAGGTGACCGGCGCCCGGCAGGGAACGGTCGATCTGTTCGTCTTCCAGCTCGGCGCCGATCTGAAGGTCCGGACCGACGCCGATCTGGTGTTCTTCAACAACCCCAGCACCCCGGAAGGTGCGGTCACCCTCACCGGCGGGCAGGTGACCTTGCACCTCGCGGCAGTGCCCGCGGCGATCGACACCCTCGCCGTGGCCGTCGCACTCGATGAGAACGTGCCCGGCAGCCTCGCCCAGGTCCCGGGCCTGTCAGTAACTCTCACCCAGGCGGGCGGAACCTCGTTCGCGATCCCGGCGGAAGGCCTCACGACCGAGCGGTCCGCGGTACTGCTCGAGGTGTACCGGCGCAACGGGTCCTGGAAGGTCCGCAACCGGTCGGCCGGCTGGAGCGGCGGACTCGACGCCCTGGTCACCGAGCACGGTGTCAGCGTCGACGAAACCCCTGCACAGGCACCCGAACCCGCACAGTCCGCTGTCGCGGCGGCGACTTCGGCGACCGTCGACGGGGAGGGGGTGCGGACGGTGCCCGGCGAAGCGACGCTCTCCCTGGTCAAGCGGGAGAAGCTGAATCTGCAGAAACGGGAGGTCGCGAAAGTCCTCCTGCGCAAGGGTGCCGCCAGCCCGGTCGGCCGGGTCGTCCTGGTCATGGACAACACCGGGTCGATGTCCAAGCGGTACCGGTCCGGTGAGGTCAAACGCATCATCGAGCGGATGGTGCCGGTCGCGACCCAGCTCGATTCGGACGGAAACCTCGAGGCCTACGCCTACGCCCAGCGGTTCGTGAAGCTGCCGGACGTCACCGTCGCCGACGCCGACACCTGGGTGAACACCTATGTCCACCTCCGTGGCCGCCACGGCGGTATCGATTTCGATGCGATCGGCGGCACCAACAACGAGATCCCGATCATGGAAGAGATCATCGGCACCCTCGACAAAGCCACTGCGGTCCCGACGTTGGTGCTGTTCTTCACCGACGGCGGATTCAACGCCAGGGCGCAGATCACCGCCCTGATGCGGACAGCCAGTGCGTTGCCGGCGTTCTGGCAGTTCATCGGAATCGGCAAGTCCAGCTTCGGGATCCTCGAAAAACTCGACACCCTGACCGGCCGTCTCGTCGACAACGCCGGGTTCTTCGCGGTCGAGAACATCGACAAGCTCACCGACACAGCCCTGTACGAGCTACTCCTCAGCGAGTACCCGGACTGGTTACGCGCGGCCCGGAAAGCCCGCGTCCTCAGCTGATCCCGTTGTCCCCAAATGACATGGCGCGATTGCGAAATAGGTAATCTACCTGCGCAGATGACATGTCCCCGGCGGTAGTCTCCTGCGATCGGTGTTCGCGGCTCTCGGGTATGCTTGCGGGGCGGGGGCGCCGCCGGCTGGTTACCGGCACCAGTGTTCCTCGCCCGGCGTGGCAGACGCCAACTGGAACGTTTCCGTCTGCCACGCCCCTCTACTTTCCGCGGTCGGTCCGCCCGCCTACACAGATCCGGGGGAGATGCAGAGTGGGCTACAGCGCCAGCCCGGACGGCCCACCGGCACACCTCGACCCCGAGCTCGGGCAGTCGAGCTCGCCGGCGGTCAAACCGGTCGGCTACCGCACCGAAGCAAGTCACCAGGACCGGGCGGCGGAACGTTCCTCGGCCCGCGAGCTCGACGACATGGTCGAAGACAGCGCGTTCACCCGGGCCCGCAAGGACCTCGAGCGCGCCTTCCCCAGAGCTGCCGTCACCGACGTCTCGGCGCGTAAACGCCGGCAGCTACCGATCCCCGACTCGATCCGGATCCCACCCTCGGCGCGGCAACGCAAGGCACGCTCGGTCACCAAAAACATCGCCCAGACACAGCTTCCGGCCGTCGGATACAAGGCGGTGCACACCCTGATCAGCGATACCGATCATTGGTCGCAGCTCGGCACGGCGCTGAGCGCGGCCCGCGGGGACGCCCAGCACCTCGACGAGAAGACCCGCACCCAGGTCCAACGCATCGACCGGGCGATCCAGACCGCCGAACGGGCCAACGACCGCGGACACGTCCTCTACTGCGCGGCCCGGCTTCCGCACGCAGTGCCCGCATCGGGGACGAATCTGCCGGCCGCGCTGCAGCAGGGTTCGATGCTCGACTTCGACCGCTTCACCATGACCACACACGCTGTCCACCAGCTGGACGAGACGATGACCGAGCACGACGTCGTGTTCGAGATCGAGACGGACCGGGGCATGTACCTGGGGCGCTCGGACAAGGTCGACGACACCGCGCACCTGCTGCCCCGGGGGATGCGGTTCGAGGTCGTCTCCGCAGGACCGGGGCGCTACCGTCGACCGGACGGCACGATCGGACGCCGCATGATCGTTCAGCTACGCGATATCACCGGAGTAGGAAAGGTCAGCTGATGGGACTGTTCACCGATGGAAAAGGCCGACCCGAACTCGTGGTCAACCCCGACATCATCCTGGGCCGCGCCGTCTACCGGCCCGTCGACGACAGCCCGGCCGCCGAGCCGGTGGAGACGCCGAAGCAACGCGCCCGCCGGGAGCTGAAGAAACGTATGACCGAAGAACGTGAGCGGAAAAAGAAGACCGGAGACGTACCCACCGAAGAGGGGTGACGCCTCCGGCTCATCCAGTGCATCTGCAGTGCCACTGATCGTAGCTTTGCTGGAACATCCCACGCCATTTCACCTCTGTGCGTGCCATGGGTAGTACGCACAGAGGTTCCGTCGTTGGTTCGAACCCGCGTCGTTATGCCAGGCGGAGGCGAGCGATTCTGCGCGCCCGGCACACCACCGGCTCCACGCGGATCTCTACTGGTATTTCTGAATTCCGATCACGAATGCCAAAGCGGCCACCGCTTGCTCCGGTCCAGGCATCGCGAGATCCGCCTGGTCGCCTACCGGCCGAGCCACCTCATGAATTGGCTGGTGACGGAACCGTTAGGGTCATCGTGGGGGATGGGAGACGATGCGTTAATCCGTCCCGGAAACTTCGCCTTCTGTAGGCCGTGCGCCCAGGAGTTCGATGTACTTCTCCGCCATTCCATACAGGAGATCCCACGCCACTTGAATGCCCTGCAGGAGGTCCTCCCCTTGCGGGTTCCAGAGAGTTACTTCCCGGCCATTTGCATCAGTCCCGCGGGCGGTGGTCATCTCGGCGGCCCAGCTCAAACCGTGTGCATGGGCACTCATTGTCCGCCAGACACGCACTACTTCTTGTTTTGCTCCAAAGTCCTCGTAGTACTCCTGTGCTCGGACCAACTTGGTGGCCTCACCGATCATGGACGTGTCGGTGGGCTTGTCGGTGACGCACAGAAGCGCTTCCTTCGACATATCGGCTGCGGCCCCGATCCGTACGGCGTCCATCTTGACGTCCTCAAGGCGCGCCGTAAGTCGTTCAACCGCGGCGGACGCCGACTTGTGCCGCGCGTTGTAGACGGCGTGCTCCGGCAGGTCAGGCTTGTCTTGCCCCACCAACTCACGAGCGGCGGTCCGCTCGTTCTTCAGCTCGTGGTAGGTGAGGTTTAGCGTCCGTGTCTGGCGAACGATCGAATCATCCGAGGCGAGAAGCCAACCCGCAAGTCCCGCCGCCGTGATCGCGGATCGAACGAGGGTAAACGTCGCAAACGCCGTGATACGCGAGCTATTCAATACCGACGTAGCGGCAAGGTGCAGGTGGTCCAGCGCATTCAGCCCGACCACGGTCACCGCGTCGCGCGGGGATCGGATAGTGAGCACGCCTTCTTCCGCCGCGAACGCGCTACCCGGCCGGGGACTCGAATGGTCACATAACAGGTCCGCATATTGATTGATCGCGGGGACAAGTCGTTCTAAATGCTCTCGGGTCTTTCCGTCGATCAAGTGCAGGCGTTGGGGAGTGGCGTCTTCAGTCATGGCGGCCAGGCTAATCGGCCGGTAACCCGGCACGAGCGGCACCAAGAGTCCGCCCGGTCGGTCAGAGTTTCGCCACCGCGTCGTCCTGCCGCCGGACAAGCGGGACCTGTAGTCGGCCGGCGGGTCGTCAGCCTGGTTAGGTCATGTGCCGGATTCTCGGCAACGCGTCCGCGAGTTGTTCGTACAGCTGTGGCCAGCCGCGGCGCAGCCAGGTCAACCGGCCGCGGTCGAGATGGGCGCCGTCGATCAGGTGCGAGAGGCGGTGCTGTGCCGGCGGCACGCCGATCCTTGTGAGAACGTCGTAAACCGGGTTGACCGGTAGCTGGTTCCGGGAGATGTGGGCCCAGACATCCTGGGTGGTCCAGTTCCAGATCGGCCCGTAGGCGATGGTCCCGTCGGTGCGGGTGATGATTCCGTCGCGTCGGCCACCACGGGTGTAGAGGTGTCGGCGGCCGGCGGACTCGTCGGCCCGCACACCCCACAGCTCACCGGGGCCGAACATTTCATGCGCGCGTCGGGCCGGGGCACCGATCAGGATGTCGTGGAGATCGATCCGGGCATCGGCATGCGGGGCTGAGTGATCCCACAGCCCAGAAGCAACCAGAGCGTCGAGGAGCGGCGGCTCGGCTGCGATGACGTGCAAGTCGAGCTGCCACGCCACGGCGAGCTCACGGATGTAATCGTAGGTTTCGGGGTATTCGAGTCCGGAGTCGAAGAACACCACCGGCACATCCGGATCGGCCCGGCGCGCGAGGTCGAGCGCAACAAGTGAATCTTTTCCGCCGGAGAACGCGACATACCCGTCGTGATGGGCGAGATGGTCGCGGATCCGGGTGCCGATCTGTTCAAGCGAGGACGGACCGGATCTGGTCGAGGCCTGCCGCATCCCTCGCAGCGTTGCAAGGTCGAGTCCTGGTTCCGGTGTTGTCACCACGTTTCCGAGGCTACTGGTGCGCAGTCGTGCCCCACCCCGCGTTGCCGCCGTGTCCCGTGGATGCCGACAGGGGATGCGTCGGAATTCGCGCTCGCTGAACTGGAATGGGGCAGGTCGTCGCCCGCAACTCAGGTAGCGACGTGTCGGTCGTGACCGATAGCGTCCTGCGCGACAACTCAAAACGATTTCGGGAGGAGATCATCGTGGGGGAAGTAGCAGTCAATCATTTCAGCGACTGGTCGCATTGGCACTGGATGCTGTGGACATTGATTCTGATTGCGGCCGGAGGACTGTCACTGGTCGCATTGTCCCTGGCCAACTCGGGATCGGAAGCGGAGCGGTCGCACGGAGACGGGTTCGGTTGGTTCGCCGCAGCGGCCGGGTCAGCTTTGCTGGCGTTCATCGCCTTCACCGGTGCGTTGATCAATATCTCCAGACATCTGCCGGGCTTCAAATGGGCCATATTCGCGGTCATCGTGGCGGTCGGTGTGACGGCATTCGCGCAGTTTCGCGTGGTGGAGGCAGAGGCCGGAGATCGGGCTCACCCGTGGCTCTGGCGGAGTGCGGCGATCGCCACTGCCGTCGGTGGTCTCATCGCAATTGGGTACGACGGCCTCAACCGTGTGGCCGCCTGGATTCCCACGACGATCGGCGTGGTGCTCCTAGGTATCTTTGCCGCAGTCCTCTACGCGTCGACCCCTTCACGGACACGGTGATACCGGCCGCCGGACAAGGGTAGGGAGCGGGTCGGGTGTGATGGTGCACCTGACCCGCTTTCTTTTTGGTCTGGTGTAGATGGGCGTGCGTTCGAGTTTCACGGTGTGGGTGACCGTGCCACCCGGACCGCGCCCGGCACGACCGCGGTGGGCAGGTTACGGTGCCGGCCATGACGATCACCGCTGTTGCCGACGTGGCATTGGCCGCATTCACGGCGGCCGAGGGACCCACCGAGGTCGCCACACCCGATGACCGGGAGACCGGGTGCGCGCGCTGCGGCAGGGTGACCGCGGTGATGATCCCGGTTGGGAGGGTGATCTCGCGGCGGTTCACCGGGTTCGAGTCGTGGACGAATCTCGCCGGCCGCCAGCTGTGCGAAGTGTGCGTGTGGGTCTACCGGCACCGTCCGCTGCGCACCGAAGCGCATATCGTCACGCGCACGCCCGTCACGCTGACACCCGCAGGCCCGCAACAGCTGCGCCAGGTGCTCTCCACCGTCGTCGACGCGGACACCGCGGTTCTCGTGCCGCTGCGGCCCGGCCGCAAACATGTACTTCCCGATGCCCGGTGGGGGAAGGTCACGGTCGACGACACGGCCCTGAGCTGGACAGCAGCGGATGCGGTTCGGCTGCAGGTGGTGCGCCGCCTGCGGGCACACGGCTTCTCCGAAACCATGCTCCGCGATGACAGTCCGGCCTACTCGGTCCTGAGCCGGGTCGTCGCCGACCAGTGGCCGCAGGTCTTCGACGACTGGAACCATCTCACCCCTTGGCATCACGCCGGGCCATGGTTCGACGTGGGGTTGCGTGCCAGTCGATAGAGGGCATCCAGTCGCGCAGGATCTCGTCAGCTTGTAGATACCGATGTCGGTCAGTCCGATTGGGCCGGGCATGCTGAGCGTGTGACAGCTATCGAACAGGATTTATTGCGTCCAGACCTGTGGGACCTGCTCTTGCCAGCTATCAGGGCTGCACGCGAGGCCGGACGCGAGTACGCACGCAGCGGTCGGCACGTTCCAATGCAGCCCTTGATCAAGTATGCGGAGAGCGACGCGGGTTGGCCTCTCGTCTCCTCCGATGGGTTCCTCGGGGGTCCGAAAAGTGACCGTGTGGACTGGACGGAGGTCTTCGGGCTCAGCGGAGGATTCGGCACGACCATTCCGGTCTCGGAAGTTCCCCGGTTGGCCGAGGCTGTTCGGGAGGTCAGTCGTCGGGCAATGGACGACGACGAGCTGATGCGAGGCGTCAGTCGTCTCGCACCGCTGATGGACGGGAAGACAAGAGAAGAGAGACGGGAGCAGGTTGAGTTCGAGACTGCCGCGAGACTGGTTGGCAAGATACTCAACCGAGCGGACGCTATTGATGCCGAGACGGATGAGGAACTCCGGTCAATTTACCAACAGATCGAGAGGGCACGATTCAGCAAGAAGCTGACCGGCGACGTGATCGTCCCTCTCGTAGCGGTGTCCTTCGACACCGATGAGCCAGTTCACATTGATAGCAATGCCTGGATCGAGCAAATGACCGAAGCAGACCACCGAGCCCGCGCGCTGCAATGGATGCGGCAGGATAACGTGTCACCATACGTCGCCGCCGCCGCCACCCACGCCGTTGTCCTGCGAGACGTCCAGTTCACTAATGTCGTGCATTCCTGGCCGCCAGGCCAACTGCCTTCCGAAATCTCGGATGACATCGCACGTGCGGTGGCGGAAGCCGTCTATATCGTCGCCGAGGTTCCCTCCGGCCATGCTCAGATCCTTATTCGACCGCGGGATTGGGCCACCGAGTGGAGGCTGGACTTGCCACCGCTGTGGTCCGCGTGGACCGGGCGGGCGTATCCCGAGGACTTGATGACTGATCGAGCATGGAATAAGGCGAGAATCCCTATCCCGAAAGCCGAAATCGACGAAATAGTACAGATCGCGAAGGCCCTAAAGACCGCGCCCAAAAACGTATTGATCGCGGCTCGTCGCTGTCGCCGTACCTCATTCCGAGACGACCCCGAGGACATCGTTCTGGACGTGGCCATTGGGATTGAAGCACTCGTCGGTAAGGAAAAGGACGCTTTGACGCACCGTATGGCCCAGCGAGCCGCTGTCGCGCTGGCAGACCGCATCCCACCGGGGGACACTTACAGCCTGGTAAAGCAGTTCTATGGCATTCGATCCAGTATCGCTCATGGGGTGTCGCCAAAGAATTGGACTCTCAAGCTCGGTAATGACCAATTTGGTGCAGTCGATGCCGGCAGGTTCATACTCCGCTATCTGCTTCGGAGCTTGCTGTCGACCGACAAGCCATGGGATGCCGCCTCATTAGACGCGCGCATGCTGGAGCGATTAGAACCACCCGAGGGATACCCCTCCACCGAACCGGATGAGGAGTGAAGAAGCAATACCGCACCCTGGTGATCTACTCGCGGGCGCGCAGAACCCTCCATCGCTACGCGAGGGCTGGCATCTGCCCGGCGCACAGCAGTGTGGCCGGTGCAGGGTGAGCACGACTCCGTGCCGGTCACCGGGTGCGGCGGTCATCTGTGGGGACGCCCTGTTCAGTTCGGTGGGCGACTCGAGAAATCCCGCGTAATTCTCTACGCTCGGCAGCAATGAATACCTCGGGGGAGAACACGATTTCGGTGACCGACCGCTGGCTTGCGGCGGTGCCGCAGTTGCCGGCCTTGTTGGATCCGGCCGCCCGTGTGGCGGAGCGGTTGATGTTGCTGCTGCACTACGGAGTGGACTGGTCGGAGGGGAACTGGGTGGCCGCCCGCCGCGGTGACTACTGGGACAACCTGCTGCCCACCCGGATCCGGTTGGCCACCTACAACAGTGTGAATCTGCACCAGTGGTGGACCGCCTCGGCGGCCCGGCTCGGCTCGTCCCCGCGCACCGACGAGCAACGCGCCGAGCTGGCCGTGCTGCTCACTTACGAGCCGCGGCCGGTGCTGCAGGTGATGCGCGATCAGACGACCGCGCTGACCTTGCGGACCCGGATCGTCGCCGACGCGGTCCGCGCCGCCCGCACCGAGCACGGGGTGGCGTCGTGAGCGTGTCCCGGGTGTGGGAGATCGAGATGACCGCGAAATCCCCGATCTCGCACCGCGGGGAGCTGATCGGCACCACCGCGATCGGCCGGCGGATGAAGATCCTGCAACAGGATGGGTCGGTGGAGTTGGTTCCGGTGATCTCCGGCAACTCGTTTCGTGGGGTGTTGCGCCGGATCGGTGAGGAGCTGCTGCGCGATGTCCTCGGTTACGAGAACCAGCTGCCCCTGGCGGTCGCACATACCCTCCGCAACGGCGGCGCGATCGTGAAAACCTCGGCGGAACCGGTCACCGGGCGGCGCCTGCAGCAGCTGCGGGAGCTGATCCCGCAGATCAGTGTGTTCGGCGGTGCGGTCGGGGCGGCACCGATCGACGGCTGCCTACGGGTCGGGCATGTCGTGCCGATCGTCACCGAAGCCGCCCCGATCCTGCGGCGGCAGTATCCGGGCCCGTTGCCGTCCCGCTTCGACATCGAGGCCCTCGAGTCCTATTCACACCTCGACGACGTCGCCACCGGCCGGAACCTCACCGACCCCACCGACGACGGTTCCGGTTCCGGGTCCCCGGTGATGCGGTACGACATCGAAACCCTGGCGCCGGGCACCCGGTTCGAGTCCTGGGTGCAGCTGAGCCGCGGCTCGGACCTCGATCACGCCTTCGCCGCCGACGTGCTGACCGAGTTCACCCGGTCCGGCTGGCTGGGTGGGCGGACCGGGATCGGGCACGGCCAGATCGCCACCACACTCACCGAACCCGCTTCGGGTGGCCCGGTGGTCGATTGGCGGGAGATCGTCGCCGCACGACGCGATGAGGCCGTCGCGATGCTGCTTTCCCTCCCGGCATGACTCCCGCGGTGACCGGGGAAGGCATGGTCCCGATGGTGGTACGTGCCCGCCTGGCCGGCGGCGTTGCGCACGGTGTGCCGTGGGGCATCAGCCTCGACGGCCTCCTCGCCTCCGAAGTGCGCGAGAACGTCAAGGCCGCCGCCCGCGCCGCTGGCACCGACTACCCGCCCTACAGCTCCGATACCGTGCCGGAGGACCTGGAGTTGCCGCTGGCCCGCTGCACCGCCGGTGGCGGCGGCGAGCACTGGCATTGGGCGGCGACCTTCGCCTACCCGGAGGACGAGGTCCCGGGCCCGCACGTGCAGTACTGGTCGGCCCGCCCGGATCAACAGGCCCTCGCCCACATGTCGGCCGCGTTGCCGGCGTTGGTGTCCGAGCGGCAGGGCCGCTACCGGTCTCGGGTGATGCCGCTGCCGCTCACCATCTGCCGGAACTTGGTGTGGCGGGCGGTCGGCGACCCGGCCGCGGTCGCCGATCTCCTCACGCCGATCGTGTCGATCGGGAAGAAACGCAGCGCCGGCCACGGCCACATCCTCGACTGGACGGTCACCGAGCACCATGGCGCTGACCGGTGGGAGCACGGGCACCTGCACCCCGATGGCACCCTCGGCCGCACCGCCACCGCGGCCTGCCTGCACGGTCGGGAGGTCCGCACGGGTGGGGACGGGCAGATGGGGTTGCGGCCCCCGTACATGCATCCGGGGATGCGCCGTCAGGTGTTTCTGCCGGCCCGCTGATCTCCCGCCAAGCCGCGACTGAGGGGACGTGTCATCAGTCCAGGTCAGGGCAAATGTTTCGCGCATTCCACGTCTGCCTGTGACGGCGCCGATGTGGTGGTAGCGCTACTCTCGCAGGACGGTTCGGAGAAGGGGGCGTAGTTGGTGTTCGGTTGGTTTCGCCGCACACGTGCCGGCGACACGGTTCCGCGGAGGCGCGAGGACAACGGGTATCAGCAGAAGGCGGAGAAGGCGGTGGCCGCCGCGCTGAGCGGTGATTTGCGCGAGGAGTACCTCGCCGCGATCGCTGAACGGTCGGAGTTGCTGAAGGAATTCGGCGTCGGGTGGATTTACGAGTGCACACGTGACTTCTCCCAGCGTGACCCGGTACTGCTCTCACCGGAGGAAATCCGTGAGCGCACGGCACAATTACGCCGCACGTTCATTGCCGGACGCACCACCCGCTCAGCACTGAGAACCCAGCAGAGACGGCCCGCGATCACCCCCTGAAGGAATCTCGGCCGCGTGCGAGCTCGCGGCAAGGTGTGCGCTCTAAGATCAGCGTCGAGGTTTCGTGCAACGTGTGAAGCACTGGCGGTGGGGGTGTAGAGCGCATGAACACAGTCGATATGTCGAAGACCCCGGCGGGTCCCGCGCTGGATCCGATCAACCCGTACGCGGTGATTTCCCTCGTCGCAGCACTTCTGGGCCTGTTTCCGGTGGCGATCGTGTTCGGCATCCTCGCGTTCTGGCGGCCGGGTGGCCGCGGCATCGCGATCGCCGGCCTGATCCTCGGTGTCCTCGAAGCCCTCGCGACCGCCGCCGTGCTCTATTCGGCGGGAACCGCATTCAACTCCGACACCGACTCCCAGGACTACTCGGCAACCGCGGTCACCACGTTCCCAGAGATTGCCCTACCCGCACCGTTCACAGCGGCACCCACCACTGCCGTCGCCGAGCCCACCACCGTGGAGACGACCACCGTCGCGGTCGAAACCACGGCGCCGGCCGCCATCGCGCCGGTGGTCAACGGGGACTGCGATCCCTCGGTCGACAACCACGCCACCGCGGCCGACGGAACGTTCCTCAAATGCACCTACGCCGGATCGACCCGGCCGCACTGGGTTCGATCGGTCCCGATCATCGGCACCGCATCGGAGGGCGACTCGTGCGACCCCTCGGTGACCGGTATCGCCGTCTCCCCGCAGGGCCAGGACCTGTTCTGTGTGACCGATACGCGGACCGGCGGCGGAACCTGGACACCGGGCCCATGAGTTCCCAGGACCTCGCGGGTGAGGGTCTTCGGGGCGGGCGGAACACAGACCCCGACCCTGTGAGCTCTGCGCTGCGGCACGGGTATCCAGGCCTGTGACGGTGCGGGGTGAGTCTGAGCGGCTTCCCGGGGCGCTCACCGCGATTGCTCTGCTCCTCGGGGGATTGGTCGCTGGTTACGTGTTCGGAGATACCCGAACCGGCCATTCCGTGCTCGACTCCACGGCCCGCTTCGATGCCGCCTCCAGCATCGTCAGCGGAACAGTGCTCGCCGCGGTCGCTGCGGCCATCGCCGCGGTGGTTCTCAACACACGAGGCGAACTACCCACGGCACCCTTCATCACCGCACTCTTCGGCTTCGGTGTCGTCACCGCAGGCGCACTGGGGGCGGTGCCCGATCCGGGGGCCCGGTTCAGCACACCGATCGGTGCCGGCGTACTGCTCGGGGCACTCGCGGTCTACGCGGGGCGGCGCCCGGCCGCGTTGATCGCACTGGCCACTGGAGTGTTGATCTCCGCGCTTGTGGGGAACCGGCTCGACGAGATGCTCCGCGTCACCTCCCTGACCGGGTCGGAGTTCGGGTGGACCGCATACACCCCGGTCGACTCCGTGCCCCCGCCCGAGCGGGCTCTGGTGGTCGTGGCCGTAGTCTTCATCGCGGTGATCGCGCTGGTCACCGCCCATCTGATCGCCCCACCCACCGCTGGTGCGGCGGGTCACCTCGATCGCCGCACGCTGGGTGTCGGTGTCGTCCTTCCGGTTATCGGCGGTGTGCTGTCGTGGGTGTTCGTCGCGTTCACCGACCGGTCGTGGGTGTGGTTCGTGGGCGCGGCCGCGGTGGCGGTGACCGCATGGACAGGGGCGCATCTACTTCGGGGCCGCGACGGCGCGCTGATTCTGGTTCTCGTCGCGATCAGCGGATGCGCTCTGAGCTCCGGGTTCTGGGTGGCGGAATCCGCGGTGGTCTTGCTCATCCCCGCGGTGCTTCTCATCGGCGGCGCCGTGTGCGGGTACCGGTGGCCACGGCTGTATGCCGGGATGGTCGCGCTCGGGGTGATCGCCTGTAGCTCGCTGCTCGACTTCGCCGGGCTGGACCTGATTCCCTCGGTGGCCTACTACTTGATGTTCCCGCTCGTTGCCGGGTTTACCGCGGCCTCGGTGTTGCCCATGTCCGGGGTGGGAGCGGCGATCGCACTGAGTGCACCGTTTACGTTGTCCATTACGGTGACCGCGTTCGTCGCGGGCGCCGGCGCCATGCCGCCGTTGATGTTTCTGCGCGCGGCCACGTCACCCGACCCGGCCGCGGTCACCATCGTCTCCGTCCTACTCATCGGGGTGTGCCTGCTCGGTCTTCGATCCCTGGCCACGAGGACGACCTAAGCTGCAGCGGGCCGAACGGACGGCACCGATCGACCGGCACCGATCGACCGGTGCTGCCGAGAAGCACGTGTGGTGCCACATGTCGTTGAGCCCTGGGCCAGGGCATTGTGACCGGGTTCTTAGCCCAGTTGATGTCCCAGCTGCCGCTACTTGTCGGTAGCGGTGTGAATACTCGACTCTCAACGCTTGACCACTCACACCAGGAGAGAACCACTGATGCAGCTTCGGACCCGCCCGGTCGCAGCCACTTTCGCCGCTACCCTCACCGCCGCGGCGTTGACCTTGACGGGGTGCTCCGCCGCCGGCGCGTTCCCGGCGGGATCGAGTGGCGCCGGCGCACCCGCACCGGCCGCACCCGCACCGGCCGCACCCGCGCCGGCCGCACCCGCCGTCGATACCGCGGCCACGCTGACCAAGCTCGACGCGCTGGCGGTCAAGGGCCGCGCCCCGAAAACCGGCTACAGCCGGGAACAGTTCGGGCCGTCGTGGTCCGACGACAACGGCGTCGAGGGCGGCCACAACGGCTGCGATACCCGCAACGACATCCTGCGCCGCGACCTCGTCGAGATCACCTACAAGCCCAGCACCCGCGACTGCGTCGTTGCGACCGGCACACTGCACGACCCCTACACCGCCACCACGATCGCGTTCGTCCGTGGGCAGGACACCTCGACCGCGGTGCAGATCGACCACGTCATCGCCCTGTCGGATGCGTGGCAGAAAGGCGCCCAGCAACTCAGTCCGGAGCGGCGCCGCGACCTGGCGAATGACCCCCGCAACCTCCAGGCCGTCGACGGCCCCACCAACGGACAGAAGTCCGACTCCGATGCTGCGTCCTGGCTGCCGCCGAACAAGGGCTACCGCTGCACCTATGTCTCCCGCCAGATCGACGTCAAAGCGCTCTACAACCGGTGGGTCACCCAGGCCGAGAAGGACGCCATGATCCGGGTCCTGGCGGCCTGCTGACCGGGGTCGTCTCGCGGGCGAGGGGCCGGCGGTTCCCCGTGAGTGTTGGCGCTCCGGCGCAAGCCGGGTGGTGTGGTGTGCCCTGCAGCGTCGGCAGATCTCTGATGGAAGCTGGGCCGATGAATGTGAGTGACCGCGTCAAGGTGCATGCCGAAGTCACCTCGGAGTTCGTCATCGTGAGCATTGACGGCGAGGATGCGGTGATCGAGTCGGTGCACGACGACGTCCCTGGTGGTCGGTTCCCCTTCATGCCCGCCTGGAGCGGTTGGTTTAGGGCGAACCCTGAACTCGATACGAAAATGCCGTCTGAACTAGGTGGATGACATGTCCCCTTTCGGTGATGGGGCTCCGCCCGCGGCTATCGTCACGACTACCACGTAGCGGCGGTGGGGGGATCGGTGCGGGCTCAGCGTGTCCCGCTGAAAGAACGAGGCGTCGGCGGTGACAACTCAGGAGTGCTCGACCATGGATTGCGTACTCCGCAGAATGTGGTGAGTTCGCAGCGCACGGTTGGTTGCGGGCGCGCTGCTGCGGTCACGAATTGCAGGACGGCGTCCGCCCACGTGACAATTACCAGCGGCTGCGGTACCGAGTCGGATTGCACGAACTGCGGAATCAATTGACCGACTGCTCGTGACAAGTTGTCAGTTGAGTTGGACAAGTTGGCAGTCCCCCCGCTAAGGTGATACGCAACATGGCCGGCCGTCCACCTCCGTATAGGAGGGGGCGGTCGGTTCTCCTATATTTGCGATGACTGAAACATTTACGAAGACGTTCAAGACGATTCCTGAGCAGGTCGAACTGCTTCGCAGTCGTGGTATGGAGATACCGGACGAGTCGTCGGCAACTCGGATTCTCGAGACGGTCGGCTACTACAGGTTGAGCGGATACTGGTACCCGTATCGGAAGCGACGGCCGGTACCCACAGCTGACCCGAAGGTGTTGCCTGGGTATGAGGCGATGGACGAATTCGCTTCCGGTACAACCTTGGAGCAGGTCGTTCGGCTGTACGAGTTTGACCGGAAGCTGAAGTTGCTTGTACTCGATGCGATTGAACGCATAGAGGTCGCCATGCGGATGCGGATCGGACACGCGCTTGGCCAAGGTCATCCGTTCGCGCACTGCGACATGCATGCTCTCGGCAGTGGGTTCACCGCTGTAGAAAACCACGATGATCCCTTGCACCGGTTGCAGTGGTTGAGCAGTGACCACTCTGCCTGGCTCGGCAACGTCCGCCGATTGGAGACGTCATCGAAAGAAGAGTTTGTTAAGCACTACCAGGCGAAATACGGTCACACACTGCCCGTCTGGGTCGTGACTGAAATCCTTACCTTCGGCGGCCTATCCAAGCTGTATGAAGGACTGAAGCCGAAGCACCGGGACGAAATTGCTGAGAGCTTCGGGATCATGAAGGGTTCCCGCGGAGACGGTGCCGCACTCGCCAGTTGGATGACGACGCTCAACTACATCCGAAACACCTGTGCGCACCATGCACGGCTATGGAACAAGAACATCGCTGTCCAGGTTGGCCAGATCGCGCTGATCGACGAGTTGAAGCACGCGGATCATTCCAAGCAACGGGTGTACGCCGCATTGGCAGTACTGGCATTCCTAATCGTCCGAACAAACCCGGAATCAACCTGGCGCCAAGACATCGCCGACTACGTTCAGAAGGGGCTCAAGGCGATCGGACAACCCGAATCGAAGATCGGGTGCCCCGCCGGGTGGGAAAAGGAGTCCATCTGGGACCCCGGATATCTGCCGCCGGCGGACCCATATCCTGCCGAGCATCGCGCGCTCCGCCGCGAGTTTGAGACCGTAGGCGCGAGTGACGTCGGACTTGTCCTCGCCCCGACCAGCGAACCGAGATCACGCACCAGCATCGTCCGTCGCGAGCGGAGTGCCGGACGGCTGCTTGGATTGAAACTTGGCGAGGCCTTCGACTACCCAGTCTTCCAACTGGAAAAGGGACAGAGCCGGATCCACCCTGTCGCCGCGTATGCCAATCACAAACTTAACGCCGCGGACGATCCGTGGGGTGTGGCCCGCTGGTGGGTCAACGCAGACGTCAGACTCAACGGACGCACACCGCTCAACGACCTTGAATCTGGACTGCTTACCGAGGCGGTCGTGGATATCCTCTCCGGACCCAACGGCCCCGACGCATAGTTCATCACCCCGGTGGTCCGCCCAGTCTTCACGTCCACCGCCGCTGTCCCCACTGCCACTATGACAAGTCGTTCAATCAGGAACGGGCACCGGACCGTCTACGGGCCCAAGTTGTGCCGGGTCCGGCTGCTGCTCCCTCATGCGGGGAGACGATCTTGATCGCTATGCTGGTGTTCTCGGTGAAAACGCCGACAGCATCCCAGGTGAAGGCCACTTTTCCTCTAGAAGTCCCGTGGGAATCGTCGGCAATTATTGGTAGATCGATGCATGTGTCACCCGTCCACGTGACTGCGAGCGGCACGTGCATCCTCCCGTTGGCCGGAAGTCGCGCTAGCAGTGACGGCCGTGGCGGACGCCGGAGTGCTGGCCTGACATCATGTCTTCGTGCAGCATGATCTCGAGAAGTTGGGGCCGTTCGGGTTCCAGGACCTCGCAGCGGCGTTGGCGACCGCGGTGTGTGGTCCGCACGTGCAGGTTCTCGGGTCTGGCTCCGACGGTGGCCGGGACATGCTCTGCCAGGGAACGATCATCTGGTCCGGCACGGAGACCGAGCGCGGCGAGGTATGGGACGGCTACACCGTCTTCCAGGTCAAACACAAAGAACGCCTGGCCGCGCAACCTTCGACCAACTTGTCGTGGTTGTGGAAACACGTGAAAGCCGAGCTGGACGCGTGGGCGGATCCCGCATCGGTGCGAGGCCAGGTGCCCGATTACCTGGTGATCGTGACCAATGTCCCGCTGACACCCGTCCCTGAAAAGGGCGGACTGGCTCAGCTCGACAAGAACATCAAATCCTACATTCAGGCCCTTTCCGATGGATCCCGGGACATCAACGACGCCGCGACAGAGCGCCGGAATGCGATGAGAAGGCGCATGTCCCGCCTGCGAAAGTGGCGAATCTGGGACGGCAATCAGGTCGACGGACTGGTCACCACCAACCCCGGCATCCGGCGAGCGTTCGGCGCCTTCCTCACTGTCCCGGATGTCTTCGCGCACCTGGCCGACTTCACCGACAAGCTCCCACTCGACGAGCTGGAATCGGGACTGCACCGACAAGCACGCATGGCTCTGATGGGCGATCGCGCCATCTACTTCGACGAGGCCGGCTCCGGAGACGGCCCTGGCACTCCGATCGAAGAAGTCGCAATCGATCTGCCGATCACACCCAGCGGCGACGGTAGGCGGCGCACGGTCTTCGGATACGTCCTGGACCGCGGAGAGCACGTCCTGAAGCCGCGCCTGAACCTGCACGACGGACCGAGACACATCGTGGTCGCCGGCGGACCCGGCAACGGGAAAACGACGATGTCGAAGTTCCTCGTCCAGGCCTACCGCACCGCGATCCTGGCGGGCGGATCAGATCTCGGCTCCGATCACATTGGGGTGATAGAGGAGACTGCAAAAACGTTGCGCGGTATGGGACGGGACGGGCTGCCGAAGCACAGGCGGTGGCCGATGCGTATCGATCTTGCCGAGTACGCCGAGGAAGAGGGCCTGAGTGAGGACTCCACACTGCTGCGGTGGATCGCATACAAGGTGTCCAAGCGACTGAACGCGGGCGACGTATCGGCTGCAGCTCTCGACTCGTGGATGAAGCAGTGGCCGTGGTTTCTCGTGCTCGACGGCCTCGACGAGGTGACCGAACCCCGCATCCGTAAACGTCTCATCGCGCAGATCACCGAGTTCGTCACCGAGGCCGAAGGCGACAACTGCGACTTGCTGGTCGTGGTCACCACACGACCCACCGGATACGTCGAGAACATCGCCCCGACCCAGTTCGAACGGGTCGACCTCTCCCGGCTCGACGTGGAACAAGCTGTTCGGTACGGGATCCGGGCAACCCGAGTACGCCTCAAAGACGATCTCGACAAGATCGAACGGATCGAGGCGCAGCTGCACCGCGCGGCGGACAACGAGTCGCTGCGGAACCTGATGCAGACACCGCTGCAGGTGCTGATCATGACAATCATCGTCGAGGGAGCCGGCCGACTGGCTCCGGACCGCTACAGCCTCTTCTGGGGCTACTACGAGACCGTCCTCAAACGCGAACGCGCCAAGCAGATGGCCTACGCCCGATTACTGCAGGACCATGCTCCGCACATCCTCGACCTTCACCAGCGCGTAGGCTTCGAGCTGCAGATACGTAGTGAGGACTCCGACGGGTCCACGGCCACGATGAGCCCAGAGGAACTTCGAAGCATCGCCTGGCAGGTGCTGCACGACGCCGGCTTCCATCCTTCCGACACCGATTCTGGCCTCCTCGACCAGATCGTCACCGCGGCCACCCACCGCTTGGTCCTCCTCGCACCGCGCGGTGCAGAAGGAATGGGCTTCGACGTCCGATCACTGCAAGAACTGATGGCCGCACGGTTCCTCACCACCGGACCGCTCGATCAGGCGACGGCACGACTACAGAGGGTCGCAGCAAGCCCACACTGGCGCAACGCCTGGGTCTTCGCCGCCGGCGGCCTCTTCACTGAACCCCAGCCCCACCAACACGAGGCGATCGTCTCGCTACTCGAGCGAATCGATGACGACGCCGCATCCAGGCTGGGGCGAATCTGCCCAATCGGCCCTTCCCTGGCGCTCGACCTCATCGACGATGGCATGGCTCGGACACAGCCCCGCTTCCACGACCGGCTACTCGCGGTCGCATTCGCAGTGCTGAAGGCCCCCAACCTGCCCGATCCACTCGCAGTCGCGCGCGTACTCGTGCGAGCTGCGGACTTCAACGATCGAGCACGGAGCCTCGTCGCCGATGCACTGCGTGACTCACTCGGCGCCGACCCGGTGACGCGCCAGACGGCAGAGCAGGTCCAAGCGCTCATCGAGACCGCCGACCGCGAAGCAGGTGCCGGCAGGCACGCGCGCACGCTCACCGCGGTCCGGGCGAAGGTTCCCCGGTCCCCGGTATCGGTCCCGAGCGCTGCGGTGCAGTGGGCGCAGTACCAGCAGACCCTGGTAGACCTGTCCGCCGACGACGAGGTCGCCGACAAGATCGGCAACGCTGATCAGGCTCTGCACCGGCTGCGGGCGGGCGGCGACATCGACACCGAAAGCCCGGCGATTCTCGACGCGCTCGCAGATCCCGAGGCGGCTGAGATATTGGAGATGGCGCTCGAACCTGTAACCAGGCATGGCCCTGAACTGCTGACGCTTCTCCGCGATGGTGTTCTGCCGGCGGTGCACCGAGCACCGGTCGGCGAGTCGATCAGAACTGAACCACTCGCCGAGCCTGCCAGGCCGTGAAGCACGCTCTCCCGTATTGCTCTCAGCGCAGGACGGTCTCGGCTTATCGCCCTATCGCTTGGATGAGTCACCATACGGTCCGAGCGAGTGCTCTAGCGTGGGACTGGAATGAGAAAGACAAACTCAAGGCGAGCCTGATGAACGAGCCCGACCGATGGTCCCGTCCCCGTATATCGCCCGAGGCGTTCGACGCCCAATGTCAGGCAGCCGGTCTTCCCGCGGACGATGCTGCCACGGTGAGCGAGTTCCTACGGAAAGCTCAATCCGGTAGAAGGCTCGCTCCCAGGTGGTACCGGAATTTCAAGTTCCAGTACGACTACGACCCGGTGGTCTGACGCACACCGCGTACACCCGCAAGGCTGACACCGACACCGGCGGGGGCACACGCCCTCGTGGGTCTTGGGGCGATGTAGCGGAGGATCTTCCGGCTTCGCTGCCCACGGTGCGCCACCGGCCGGCGGCGCGGCCCGCACGCTAGTCGATTCGAGGGGGGTTGAAGGGAAAGGTCCGGCGCGGGTCGTATCGCCCAGTCCCTATCGCCACCTTGTATGCGTCCCAGTCCCCGCGGAAGAAGTATGAGGTATTGCCATCGCTGTAGGTCACCTCGACCGGCATGGATCCCCGGCGACTGATCACAACCAGTTCACCCTTCACCGTTGCCGCAGCGATCTTCTCAGCGAGAGCCCGCTCGCGGGCCTCGCGCTCCCGTCTACCCTTCCGCGCTGCCGCGGCCGCAGCCCGGCGCCGCCGCCACTGCAACCACACTCCCTTCACCCGAGGAGCAAGAAACTTGAACGTGCCGGCAATCGCCGCAACGACGAGACCGACCGCGATTGCCTGCCAAATAGTCATGCGCAGCAGAGTACGGATTGGGGGTGCAGGCCCTGGCAGGTAAAGCTCGAGGCACTCGACGAGGGTGTCCTCGACCGGGTGGCTGTCGTCGCTACCGGCTTCCGCTTTCAGGGACTTGAGCGGTGCGAGTCCGGTGACCGCAGGCCCCGCCCCTTACTCGCAGGGGGCCGCGCCAAGCACGCCCGCGGGCCGGTGACGCGGTGGCCACCAGCCCGCCGTTGCCGGACAACGCCGATGAGGTGCTCGAGGCGTCGACCTGGCAACGCTGCCGCCGCTCCTCGCGTGTCCCAGAAGCATATGACCGCCCGGAGAAGCCTACCCATCCAGTGCCCCGGCACTGGATGGGTAGGTGCCGTGAGGGCTTGACTTTCAGGGGGTGCGTGTGGTGCGTGAATGGCCGAAATGCGCTGTATGTCAGTGGTTTTGGGTTGTTGTGTTGTGTCGGTGGGGTGGGTTATGGTTCGTGTCGTTCCAGTTGGTGCGGGGGCGTCGGGCTTAACCACTCCGGCGTTTCCGCGTTCGAGTCCCCCCGGTGGGTTTCCGGGTTGGAGGCGTCATGTCTGATGTGGTGTTGGTGGACGGTGTTCTCGTCCCGGCAGGTGTCGAAACGCAGGAGGGTTGGGTGTTCCCGCCGGATGGTGCGTATGTCGCCCTGCGGGATGCGGTGGGGTGGTTGGTCGTCGATCCGGTGGACCGCGTCGGTCAGGTGCCGGGCGGTAAGGCGGCGGTGGCGCTGTTGGTGCAGGACGTGAAGCCGGGGGTGTCGGGCGGGTTGCTTGTCGCGGATGTGTCGCCCGGTGATCTGGTGGTGCGCACCGAGTCGGATACGCGGACGCTGCTCGACAGCGAGCGGGTGTTGATGGCGGCGGTACTCGGTGAGCACCGCCGCGAGCGGGAGGCGCGCGCGGAGCTGGCGGCGGCGCGCCGTGAGCATGAGCAGCGGATCGAATCGTTGGTCGATGACGCGCACACCTGGGCGGACGAGAACAGCCTGTGCGGGCAGTTCGACCGGTTCATGGACGAACACGGTTTGCGTTCGCGTAGCCGGGAGTACGTGGTGGAGTGCGCAGTCACACTCACCGCGAAGGTATCGGTACGGGTCAGCGCGTCCGACTCGAGCGCCGCCGAAGATCGGGTCGAGAGCGGTGAGGTGGCCCGCGCGCTCGGCCGCCAGCTCGGCGGGTTCCGCCGCCACGGCCTCGAACTCGACGACTACACGGTGACAGGAGTTGAGGAAGCATGAGCGAGAAGAACCAGGGTCAGCAGCAGATGCGGGTGCAGGCGGTGCGGGTCGGGTTGGACGGCAGCCTGGAGGTGATCGATCTCGGGGCGGGGGAGAGTACCGGGGCGGCGATCCGCACGGCGATCGGGTGCCGTTGGTTCGATGTGGTGCGCCTGAGCCCGGATTTGGATATGTGGATCGACGACGAGGGCGCGGTGATGGCGGACGCACAGGTCAACGTCGTTGCTACGGAGATTGCGCGGGCCTATGGGGCTTTCTGGCAGCCGTTCTGCGGTGTCGTGGTGTTCGCTGCCCACGACCGCCACGGCGAGACTGTCGGCCTCTCAGAGCCGGTAAAAGATGCCCTGCTGTCCGGTGCAATCCTCACCCGCACGGCGGCGGTGAGCCGATGACCCCGCCCGCAGCACCCACGACAGCAACAACGACGACGATCCCCACACCGGAGGCGTACATGTCACAGGCTGAGCGTGCCCTCGAGCGCGGCACCCACTACATCGAAGAATCGGTGTGGGTCTACCTGATGCGCGACTGGGATGGCACCGATCGGTGGGTCCTCGACCCGGTGACGGTGGACGGGTGCGGCCTGGACTCGGGCCTCGAGGACGGTGCACGCAACACCGAGTGCATGTGCGACAACCAGGCCGAATGCGACACCATCCGGGAGCGCATGGACAAGGTGTACCTGCCCACGGCGGAGGACTTGATGCACCTGCTCGCGGAGTCGTTGGGCTACACGGTGACGAAGGCGGTGCAGCCGTGACGGTGGAAGCAATAATTCTCCGCGACCCCGACGGGCCGACCAGCGTGTGGGTACTCATCGATGGTGAGCCCGTCGAGGTGGTGGAGAGCTGCATCGATGCCGGTGCGGGTTGGGAGTGGGACGACTGGATCGAGCATCGCGATCTGATCCTCGGGCGTGCCTCTCCTGCGGCGCGGGAGTTGTTGCTGGGGGTGCTCGATGGTCCGCCCGGCGGGGTCTATGTGGAGGGCCGCGACGATCGGCCCTGGCTGGATCCCGCAGCCTAGATCGTTTCTCTCCAGGCACGGCCCGTACCCGAACGCGTGGGGTGCGGGCCGTGCCCGTGTGGGTGGGCGGTGTGAGCTGCGGTGATGGCAGGTCCCCGGTCGGTACCGCCCGAAGTTTGCGGAGGGTGTGTGGGTGCCGGCGAGGTGCGGGGTGGTTGTCGGGGGAGGGGTGCGTGTCGCGGGGTGCCGGTTTTGCCCGTTTCGTCTCGTTTTGAATCATGTTGGTAATCAATATGTTTCGGTAATCGGTTGGTATGACTATTCTTACATAGGTTATGCACATTCTGTCTTGACTAGAGCTCGAAATATGTTTGTATACAACGATATTAACGTTCGATGTGCTTAAGACCCCGCCGGGCGGACCATCGAGCACCCCCAGCAACAACTCCCGCGCCGCAGGAGAGGCACGCCCGAGGATCAGATCGCGATGCTCGATCCAGTCGTCCCACTCCCAACCCGCACCGGCATCGATGCAGCTCTCCACCACCTCGACGGGCTCACCATCGATGAGTACCCACACGCTGGTCGGCCCGTCGGGGTCGCGGAGAATTATTGCTTCCACCGTCACGGCTGCACCGCCTTCGTCACCGTGTAGCCCAACGACTCCGCGAGCAGGTGCATCAAGTCCTCCGCCGTGGGCAGGTACACCTTGTCCATGCGCTCCCGGATGGTGTCGCATTCGGCCTGGTTGTCGCACATGCACTCGGTGTTGCGTGCACCGTCCTCGAGGCCCGAGTCCAGGCCGCACCCGTCCACCGTCACCGGGTCGAGGACCCACCGATCGGTGCCATCCCAGTCGCGCATCAGGTAGACCCACACCGATTCTTCGATGTAGTGGGTGCCGCGCTCGAGGGCACGCTCAGCCTGTGACATGTACGCCTCCGGTGTGGGGATCGTCGTCGTTGTTGCTGTCGTGGGTGCTGCGGGCGGGGTCATCGGCTCACCGCCGCCGTGCGGGTGAGGATTGCACCGGACAGCAGGGCATCTTTTACCGGCTCTGAGAGGCCGACAGTCTCGCCGTGGCGGTCGTGGGCAGCGAACACCACGACACCGCAGAACGGCTGCCAGAAAGCCCCATAGGCCCGCGCAATCTCCGTAGCAACGACGTTGACCTGTGCGTCCGCCATCACCGCGCCCTCGTCGTCGATCCACATATCCAAATCCGGGCTCAGGCGCACCACATCGAACCAACGGCACCCGATCGCCGTGCGGATCGCCGCCCCGGTACTCTCCCCCGCCCCGAGATCGATCACCTCCAGGCTGCCGTCCAACCCGACCCGCACCGCCTGCACCCGCATCTGCTGCTGACCCTGGTTCTTCTCGCTCATGCTTCCTCAACTCCTGTCACCGTGTAGTCGTCGAGTTCGAGGCCGTGGCGGCGGAACCCGCCGAGCTGGCGGCCGAGCGCGCGGGCCACCTCACCGCTCTCGACCCGATCTTCGGCGGCGCTCGAGTCGGACGCGCTGACCCGTACCGATACCTTCGCGGTGAGTGTGACTGCGCACTCCACCACGTACTCCCGGCTACGCGAACGCAAACCGTGTTCGTCCATGAACCGGTCGAACTGCCCGCACAGGCTGTTCTCGTCCGCCCAGGTGTGCGCGTCATCGACCAACGATTCGATCCGCTGCTCATGCTCACGGCGCGCCGCCGCCAGCTCCGCGCGCGCCTCCCGCTCGCGGCGGTGCTCACCGAGTACCGCCGCCATCAACACCCGCTCGCTGTCGAGCAGCGTCCGCGTATCCGACTCGGTGCGCACCACCAGATCACCGGGCGACACATCCGCGACAAGCAACCCGCCCGACACCCCCGGCTTCACGTCCTGCACCAACAGCGCCACCGCCGCCTTACCGCCCGGCACCTGACCGACGCGGTCCACCGGATCGACGACCAACCACCCCACCGCATCCCGCAGGGCGACATACGCACCATCCGGCGGGAACACCCAACCCTCCTGCGTTTCGACACCTGCCGGGACGAGAACACCGTCCACCAACACCACATCAGACATGACGCCTCCAACCCGGAAACCCACCGGGGGGACTCGAACGCGGAAACGCCGGAGTGGTTAAGCCCGACGCCCCCGCACCAACTGGAACGACACGAACCATAACCCACCCCACCGACACAACACAACAACCCAAAACCACTGACATACAGCGCATTTCGGCCATTCACGCACCACACGCACCCCCTGAAAGTCAAGCCCTCACGGCACCTACCCATCCAGTGCCGGGGCACTGGATGGGTAGGCTTCTCCGGGCGGTCATATGCTTCTGGGACACGCGAGGAGCGGCGGCAGCGTTGCCAGGTCGACGCCTCGAGCACCTCATCGGCGTTGTCCGGCAACGGCGGGCTGGTGGCCACCGCGTCACCGGCCCGCGGGCGTGCTTGGCGCGGCCCCCTGCGAGTAAGGGGCGGGGCCTGCGGTCACCGGACTCGCACCGCTCAAGTCCCTGAAAGCGGAAGCCGGTAGCGACGACAGCCACCCGGTCGAGGACACCCTCGTCGAGTGCCTCGAGCTTTACCTGCCAGGGCCTGCACCCCCAATCCGTACTCTGCTGCGCATGACTATTTGGCAGGCAATCGCGGTCGGTCTCGTCGTTGCGGCGATTGCCGGCACGTTCAAGTTTCTTGCTCCTCGGGTGAAGGGAGTGTGGTTGCAGTGGCGGCGGCGCCGGGCTGCGGCCGCGGCAGCGCGGAAGGGTAGACGGGAGCGCGAGGCCCGCGAGCGGGCTCTCGCTGAGAAGATCGCTGCGGCAACGGTGAAGGGTGAACTGGTTGTGATCAGTCGCCGGGGATCCATGCCGGTCGAGGTGACCTACAGCGATGGCAATACCTCATACTTCTTCCGCGGGGACTGGGACGCATACAAGGTGGCGATAGGGACTGGGCGATACGACCCGCGCCGGACCTTTCCCTTCAACCCCCTCGAATCGACTAGCGTGCGGGCCGCGCCGCCGCCGGTGGCGCACCGTGGGCAGCGAAGCCGGAAGATCCTCCGCTACATCGCCCCAAGACCCACGAGGGCGTGTGCCCCCGCCGGTGTCGGTGTCAGCCTTGCGGGTGTACGCGGTGTGCGTCAGACCACCGGGTCGTAGTCGTACTGGAACTTGAAATTCCGGTACCACCTGGGAGCGAGCCTTCTACCGGATTGAGCTTTCCGTAGGAACTCGCTCACCGTGGCAGCATCGTCCGCGGGAAGACCGGCTGCCTGACATTGGGCGTCGAACGCCTCGGGCGATATACGGGGACGGGACCATCGGTCGGGCTCGTTCATCAGGCTCGCCTTGAGTTTGTCTTTCTCATTCCAGTCCCACGCTAGAGCACTCGCTCGGACCGTATGGTGACTCATCCAAGCGATAGGGCGATAAGCCGAGACCGTCCTGCGCTGAGAGCAATACGGGAGAGCGTGCTTCACGGCCTGGCAGGCTCGGCGAGTGGTTCAGTTCTGATCGACTCGCCGACCGGTGCTCGGTGCACCGCCGGCAGAACACCATCGCGGAGAAGCGTCAGCAGTTCAGGGCCATGCCTGGTTACAGGTTCGAGCGCCATCTCCAATATCTCAGCCGCCTCGGGATCTGCGAGCGCGTCGAGAATCGCCGGGCTTTCGGTGTCGATGTCGCCGCCCGCCCGCAGCCGGTGCAGAGCCTGATCAGCGTTGCCGATCTTGTCGGCGACCTCGTCGTCGGCGGACAGGTCTACCAGGGTCTGCTGGTACTGCGCCCACTGCACCGCAGCGCTCGGGACCGATACCGGGGACCGGGGAACCTTCGCCCGGACCGCGGTGAGCGTGCGCGCGTGCCTGCCGGCACCTGCTTCGCGGCCGGCGGTCTCGATGAGCGCTTGGACCTGCTCTGCCGTCTGGCGCGTCACCGGGTCGGCGCCGAGTGAGTCACGCAGTGCATCGGCGACGAGGCTCCGTGCTCGATCGTTGAAGTCCGCAGCTCGCACGAGTACGCGCGCGACTGCGAGTGGATCGGGCAGGTTGGGGGCCTTCAGCACTGCGAATGCGACCGCGAGTAGCCGGTCGTGGAAGCGGGGCTGTGTCCGAGCCATGCCATCGTCGATGAGGTCGAGCGCCAGGGAAGGGCCGATTGGGCAGATTCGCCCCAGCCTGGATGCGGCGTCGTCATCGATTCGCTCGAGTAGCGAGACGATCGCCTCGTGTTGGTGGGGCTGGGGTTCAGTGAAGAGGCCGCCGGCGGCGAAGACCCAGGCGTTGCGCCAGTGTGGGCTTGCTGCGACCCTCTGTAGTCGTGCCGTCGCCTGATCGAGCGGTCCGGTGGTGAGGAACCGTGCGGCCATCAGTTCTTGCAGTGATCGGACGTCGAAGCCCATTCCTTCTGCACCGCGCGGTGCGAGGAGGACCAAGCGGTGGGTGGCCGCGGTGACGATCTGGTCGAGGAGGCCAGAATCGGTGTCGGAAGGATGGAAGCCGGCGTCGTGCAGCACCTGCCAGGCGATGCTTCGAAGTTCCTCTGGGCTCATCGTGGCCGTGGACCCGTCGGAGTCCTCACTACGTATCTGCAGCTCGAAGCCTACGCGCTGGTGAAGGTCGAGGATGTGCGGAGCATGGTCCTGCAGTAATCGGGCGTAGGCCATCTGCTTGGCGCGTTCGCGTTTGAGGACGGTCTCGTAGTAGCCCCAGAAGAGGCTGTAGCGGTCCGGAGCCAGTCGGCCGGCTCCCTCGACGATGATTGTCATGATCAGCACCTGCAGCGGTGTCTGCATCAGGTTCCGCAGCGACTCGTTGTCCGCCGCGCGGTGCAGCTGCGCCTCGATCCGTTCGATCTTGTCGAGATCGTCTTTGAGGCGTACTCGGGTTGCCCGGATCCCGTACCGAACAGCTTGTTCCACGTCGAGCCGGGAGAGGTCGACCCGTTCGAACTGGGTCGGGGCGATGTTCTCGACGTATCCGGTGGGTCGTGTGGTGACCACGACCAGCAAGTCGCAGTTGTCGCCTTCGGCCTCGGTGACGAACTCGGTGATCTGCGCGATGAGACGTTTACGGATGCGGGGTTCGGTCACCTCGTCGAGGCCGTCGAGCACGAGAAACCACGGCCACTGCTTCATCCACGAGTCGAGAGCTGCAGCCGATACGTCGCCCGCGTTCAGTCGCTTGGACACCTTGTATGCGATCCACCGCAGCAGTGTGGAGTCCTCACTCAGGCCCTCTTCCTCGGCGTACTCGGCAAGATCGATACGCATCGGCCACCGCCTGTGCTTCGGCAGCCCGTCCCGTCCCATACCGCGCAACGTTTTTGCAGTCTCCTCTATCACCCCAATGTGATCGGAGCCGAGATCTGATCCGCCCGCCAGGATCGCGGTGCGGTAGGCCTGGACGAGGAACTTCGACATCGTCGTTTTCCCGTTGCCGGGTCCGCCGGCGACCACGATGTGTCTCGGTCCGTCGTGCAGGTTCAGGCGCGGCTTCAGGACGTGCTCTCCGCGGTCCAGGACGTATCCGAAGACCGTGCGCCGCCTACCGTCGCCGCTGGGTGTGATCGGCAGATCGATTGCGACTTCTTCGATCGGAGTGCCAGGGCCGTCTCCGGAGCCGGCCTCGTCGAAGTAGATGGCGCGATCGCCCATCAGAGCCATGCGTGCTTGTCGGTGCAGTCCCGATTCCAGCTCGTCGAGTGGGAGCTTGTCGGTGAAGTCGGCCAGGTGCGCGAAGACATCCGGGACAGTGAGGAAGGCGCCGAACGCTCGCCGGATGCCGGGGTTGGTGGTGACCAGTCCGTCGACCTGATTGCCGTCCCAGATTCGCCACTTTCGCAGGCGGGACATGCGCCTTCTCATCGCATTCCGGCGCTCTGTCGCGGCGTCGTTGATGTCCCGGGATCCATCGGAAAGGGCCTGAATGTAGGATTTGATGTTCTTGTCGAGCTGAGCCAGTCCGCCCTTTTCAGGGACGGGTGTCAGCGGGACATTGGTCACGATCACCAGGTAATCGGGCACCTGGCCTCGCACCGATGCGGGATCCGCCCACGCGTCCAGCTCGGCTTTCACGTGTTTCCACAACCACGACAAGTTGGTCGAAGGTTGCGCGGCCAGGCGTTCTTTGTGTTTGACCTGGAAGACGGTGTAGCCGTCCCATACCTCGCCGCGCTCGGTCTCCGTGCCGGACCAGATGATCGTTCCCTGGCAGAGCATGTCCCGGCCACCGTCGGAGCCAGACCCGAGAACCTGCACGTGCGGACCACACACCGCGGTCGCCAACGCCGCTGCGAGGTCCTGGAACCCGAACGGCCCCAACTTCTCGAGATCATGCTGCACGAAGACATGATGTCAGGCCAGCACTCCGGCGTCCGCCACGGCCGTCACTGCTAGCGCGACTTCCGGCCAACGGGAGGATGCACGTGCCGCTCGCAGTCACGTGGACGGGTGACACATGCATCGATCTACCAATAATTGCCGACGATTCCCACGGGACTTCTAGAGGAAAAGTGGCCTTCACCTGGGATGCTGTCGGCGTTTTCACCGAGAACACCAGCATAGCGATCAAGATCGTCTCCCCGCATGAGGGAGCAGCAGCCGGACCCGGCACAACTTGGGCCCGTAGACGGTCCGGTGCCCGTTCCTGATTGAACGACTTGTCATAGTGGCAGTGGGGACAGCGGCGGTGGACGTGAAGACTGGGCGGACCACCGGGGTGATGAACTATGCGTCGGGGCCGTTGGGTCCGGAGAGGATATCCACGACCGCCTCGGTAAGCAGTCCAGATTCAAGGTCGTTGAGCGGTGTGCGTCCGTTGAGTCTGACGTCTGCGTTGACCCACCAGCGGGCCACACCCCACGGATCGTCCGCGGCGTTAAGTTTGTGATTGGCATACGCGGCGACAGGGTGGATCCGGCTCTGTCCCTTTTCCAGTTGGAAGACTGGGTAGTCGAAGGCCTCGCCAAGTTTCAATCCAAGCAGCCGTCCGGCACTCCGCTCGCGACGGACGATGCTGGTGCGTGATCTCGGTTCGCTGGTCGGGGCGAGGACAAGTCCGACGTCACTCGCGCCTACGGTCTCAAACTCGCGGCGGAGCGCGCGATGCTCGGCAGGATATGGGTCCGCCGGCGGCAGATATCCGGGGTCCCAGATGGACTCCTTTTCCCACCCGGCGGGGCACCCGATCTTCGATTCGGGTTGTCCGATCGCCTTGAGCCCCTTCTGAACGTAGTCGGCGATGTCTTGGCGCCAGGTTGATTCCGGGTTTGTTCGGACGATTAGGAATGCCAGTACTGCCAATGCGGCGTACACCCGTTGCTTGGAATGATCCGCGTGCTTCAACTCGTCGATCAGCGCGATCTGGCCAACCTGGACAGCGATGTTCTTGTTCCATAGCCGTGCATGGTGCGCACAGGTGTTTCGGATGTAGTTGAGCGTCGTCATCCAACTGGCGAGTGCGGCACCGTCTCCGCGGGAACCCTTCATGATCCCGAAGCTCTCAGCAATTTCGTCCCGGTGCTTCGGCTTCAGTCCTTCATACAGCTTGGATAGGCCGCCGAAGGTAAGGATTTCAGTCACGACCCAGACGGGCAGTGTGTGACCGTATTTCGCCTGGTAGTGCTTAACAAACTCTTCTTTCGATGACGTCTCCAATCGGCGGACGTTGCCGAGCCAGGCAGAGTGGTCACTGCTCAACCACTGCAACCGGTGCAAGGGATCATCGTGGTTTTCTACAGCGGTGAACCCACTGCCGAGAGCATGCATGTCGCAGTGCGCGAACGGATGACCTTGGCCAAGCGCGTGTCCGATCCGCATCCGCATGGCGACCTCTATGCGTTCAATCGCATCGAGTACAAGCAACTTCAGCTTCCGGTCAAACTCGTACAGCCGAACGACCTGCTCCAAGGTTGTACCGGAAGCGAATTCGTCCATCGCCTCATACCCAGGCAACACCTTCGGGTCAGCTGTGGGTACCGGCCGTCGCTTCCGATACGGGTACCAGTATCCGCTCAACCTGTAGTAGCCGACCGTCTCGAGAATCCGAGTTGCCGACGACTCGTCCGGTATCTCCATACCACGACTGCGAAGCAGTTCGACCTGCTCAGGAATCGTCTTGAACGTCTTCGTAAATGTTTCAGTCATCGCAAATATAGGAGAACCGACCGCCCCCTCCTATACGGAGGTGGACGGCCGGCCATGTTGCGTATCACCTTAGCGGGGGGACTGCCAACTTGTCCAACTCAACTGACAACTTGTCACGAGCAGTCGGTCAATTGATTCCGCAGTTCGTGCAATCCGACTCGGTACCGCAGCCGCTGGTAATTGTCACGTGGGCGGACGCCGTCCTGCAATTCGTGACCGCAGCAGCGCGCCCGCAACCAACCGTGCGCTGCGAACTCACCACATTCTGCGGAGTACGCAATCCATGGTCGAGCACTCCTGAGTTGTCACCGCCGACGCCTCGTTCTTTCAGCGGGACACGCTGAGCCCGCACCGATCCCCCCACCGCCGCTACGTGGTAGTCGTGACGATAGCCGCGGGCGGAGCCCCATCACCGAAAGGGGACATGTCATCCACCTAGTTCAGACGGCATTTTCGTATCGAGTTCAGGGTTCGCCCTAAACCAACCGCTCCAGGCGGGCATGAAGGGGAACCGACCACCAGGGACGTCGTCGTGCACCGACTCGATCACCGCATCCTCGCCGTCAATGCTCACGATGACGAACTCCGAGGTGACTTCGGCATGCACCTTGACGCGGTCACTCACATTCATCGGCCCAGCTTCCATCAGAGATCTGCCGACGCTGCAGGGCACACCACACCACCCGGCTTGCGCCGGAGCGCCAACACTCACGGGGAACCGCCGGCCCCTCGCCCGCGAGACGACCCCGGTCAGCAGGCCGCCAGGACCCGGATCATGGCGTCCTTCTCGGCCTGGGTGACCCACCGGTTGTAGAGCGCTTTGACGTCGATCTGGCGGGAGACATAGGTGCAGCGGTAGCCCTTGTTCGGCGGCAGCCAGGACGCAGCATCGGAGTCGGACTTCTGTCCGTTGGTGGGGCCGTCGACGGCCTGGAGGTTGCGGGGGTCATTCGCCAGGTCGCGGCGCCGCTCCGGACTGAGTTGCTGGGCGCCTTTCTGCCACGCATCCGACAGGGCGATGACGTGGTCGATCTGCACCGCGGTCGAGGTGTCCTGCCCACGGACGAACGCGATCGTGGTGGCGGTGTAGGGGTCGTGCAGTGTGCCGGTCGCAACGACGCAGTCGCGGGTGCTGGGCTTGTAGGTGATCTCGACGAGGTCGCGGCGCAGGATGTCGTTGCGGGTATCGCAGCCGTTGTGGCCGCCCTCGACGCCGTTGTCGTCGGACCACGACGGCCCGAACTGTTCCCGGCTGTAGCCGGTTTTCGGGGCGCGGCCCTTGACCGCCAGCGCGTCGAGCTTGGTCAGCGTGGCCGCGGTATCGACGGCGGGTGCGGCCGGCGCGGGTGCGGCCGGTGCGGGTGCGGCCGGTGCGGGTGCGCCGGCGCCACTCGATCCCGCCGGGAACGCGCCGGCGGCGGAGCACCCCGTCAAGGTCAACGCCGCGGCGGTGAGGGTAGCGGCGAAAGTGGCTGCGACCGGGCGGGTCCGAAGCTGCATCAGTGGTTCTCTCCTGGTGTGAGTGGTCAAGCGTTGAGAGTCGAGTATTCACACCGCTACCGACAAGTAGCGGCAGCTGGGACATCAACTGGGCTAAGAACCCGGTCACAATGCCCTGGCCCAGGGCTCAACGACATGTGGCACCACACGTGCTTCTCGGCAGCACCGGTCGATCGGTGCCGGTCGATCGGTGCCGTCCGTTCGGCCCGCTGCAGCTTAGGTCGTCCTCGTGGCCAGGGATCGAAGACCGAGCAGGCACACCCCGATGAGTAGGACGGAGACGATGGTGACCGCGGCCGGGTCGGGTGACGTGGCCGCGCGCAGAAACATCAACGGCGGCATGGCGCCGGCGCCCGCGACGAACGCGGTCACCGTAATGGACAACGTAAACGGTGCACTCAGTGCGATCGCCGCTCCCACCCCGGACATGGGCAACACCGAGGCCGCGGTAAACCCGGCAACGAGCGGGAACATCAAGTAGTAGGCCACCGAGGGAATCAGGTCCAGCCCGGCGAAGTCGAGCAGCGAGCTACAGGCGATCACCCCGAGCGCGACCATCCCGGCATACAGCCGTGGCCACCGGTACCCGCACACGGCGCCGCCGATGAGAAGCACCGCGGGGATGAGCAAGACCACCGCGGATTCCGCCACCCAGAACCCGGAGCTCAGAGCGCATCCGCTGATCGCGACGAGAACCAGAATCAGCGCGCCGTCGCGGCCCCGAAGTAGATGCGCCCCTGTCCATGCGGTCACCGCCACCGCGGCCGCGCCCACGAACCACACCCACGACCGGTCGGTGAACGCGACGAACACCCACGACAGCACACCGCCGATAACCGGAAGGACGACACCGACACCCAGCGTGCGGCGATCGAGGTGACCCGCCGCACCAGCGGTGGGTGGGGCGATCAGATGGGCGGTGACCAGCGCGATCACCGCGATGAAGACTACGGCCACGACCACCAGAGCCCGCTCGGGCGGGGGCACGGAGTCGACCGGGGTGTATGCGGTCCACCCGAACTCCGACCCGGTCAGGGAGGTGACGCGGAGCATCTCGTCGAGCCGGTTCCCCACAAGCGCGGAGATCAACACTCCAGTGGCCAGTGCGATCAACGCGGCCGGGCGCCGCCCCGCGTAGACCGCGAGTGCCCCGAGCAGTACGCCGGCACCGATCGGTGTGCTGAACCGGGCCCCCGGATCGGGCACCGCCCCCAGTGCGCCTGCGGTGACGACACCGAAGCCGAAGAGTGCGGTGATGAAGGGTGCCGTGGGTAGTTCGCCTCGTGTGTTGAGAACCACCGCGGCGATGGCCGCAGCGACCGCGGCGAGCACTGTTCCGCTGACGATGCTGGAGGCGGCATCGAAGCGGGCCGTGGAGTCGAGCACGGAATGGCCGGTTCGGGTATCTCCGAACACGTAACCAGCGACCAATCCCCCGAGGAGCAGAGCAATCGCGGTGAGCGCCCCGGGAAGCCGCTCAGACTCACCCCGCACCGTCACAGGCCTGGATACCCGTGCCGCAGCGCAGAGCTCACAGGGTCGGGGTCTGTGTTCCGCCCGCCCCGAAGACCCTCACCCGCGAGGTCCTGGGAACTCATGGGCCCGGTGTCCAGGTTCCGCCGCCGGTCCGCGTATCGGTCACACAGAACAGGTCCTGGCCCTGCGGGGAGACGGCGATACCGGTCACCGAGGGGTCGCACGAGTCGCCCTCCGATGCGGTGCCGATGATCGGGACCGATCGAACCCAGTGCGGCCGGGTCGATCCGGCGTAGGTGCATTTGAGGAACGTTCCGTCGGCCGCGGTGGCGTGGTTGTCGACCGAGGGATCGCAGTCCCCGTTGACCACCGGCGCGATGGCGGCCGGCGCCGTGGTTTCGACCGCGACGGTGGTCGTCTCCACGGTGGTGGGCTCGGCGACGGCAGTGGTGGGTGCCGCTGTGAACGGTGCGGGTAGGGCAATCTCTGGGAACGTGGTGACCGCGGTTGCCGAGTAGTCCTGGGAGTCGGTGTCGGAGTTGAATGCGGTTCCCGCCGAATAGAGCACGGCGGCGGTCGCGAGGGCTTCGAGGACACCGAGGATCAGGCCGGCGATCGCGATGCCGCGGCCACCCGGCCGCCAGAACGCGAGGATGCCGAACACGATCGCCACCGGAAACAGGCCCAGAAGTGCTGCGACGAGGGAAATCACCGCGTACGGGTTGATCGGATCCAGCGCGGGACCCGCCGGGGTCTTCGACATATCGACTGTGTTCATGCGCTCTACACCCCCACCGCCAGTGCTTCACACGTTGCACGAAACCTCGACGCTGATCTTAGAGCGCACACCTTGCCGCGAGCTCGCACGCGGCCGAGATTCCTTCAGGGGGTGATCGCGGGCCGTCTCTGCTGGGTTCTCAGTGCTGAGCGGGTGGTGCGTCCGGCAATGAACGTGCGGCGTAATTGTGCCGTGCGCTCACGGATTTCCTCCGGTGAGAGCAGTACCGGGTCACGCTGGGAGAAGTCACGTGTGCACTCGTAAATCCACCCGACGCCGAATTCCTTCAGCAACTCCGACCGTTCAGCGATCGCGGCGAGGTACTCCTCGCGCAAATCACCGCTCAGCGCGGCGGCCACCGCCTTCTCCGCCTTCTGCTGATACCCGTTGTCCTCGCGCCTCCGCGGAACCGTGTCGCCGGCACGTGTGCGGCGAAACCAACCGAACACCAACTACGCCCCCTTCTCCGAACCGTCCTGCGAGAGTAGCGCTACCACCACATCGGCGCCGTCACAGGCAGACGTGGAATGCGCGAAACATTTGCCCTGACCTGGACTGATGACACGTCCCCTCAGTCGCGGCTTGGCGGGAGATCAGCGGGCCGGCAGAAACACCTGACGGCGCATCCCCGGATGCATGTACGGGGGCCGCAACCCCATCTGCCCGTCCCCACCCGTGCGGACCTCCCGACCGTGCAGGCAGGCCGCGGTGGCGGTGCGGCCGAGGGTGCCATCGGGGTGCAGGTGCCCGTGCTCCCACCGGTCAGCGCCATGGTGCTCGGTGACCGTCCAGTCGAGGATGTGGCCGTGGCCGGCGCTGCGTTTCTTCCCGATCGACACGATCGGCGTGAGGAGATCGGCGACCGCGGCCGGGTCGCCGACCGCCCGCCACACCAAGTTCCGGCAGATGGTGAGCGGCAGCGGCATCACCCGAGACCGGTAGCGGCCCTGCCGCTCGGACACCAACGCCGGCAACGCGGCCGACATGTGGGCGAGGGCCTGTTGATCCGGGCGGGCCGACCAGTACTGCACGTGCGGGCCCGGGACCTCGTCCTCCGGGTAGGCGAAGGTCGCCGCCCAATGCCAGTGCTCGCCGCCGCCACCGGCGGTGCAGCGGGCCAGCGGCAACTCCAGGTCCTCCGGCACGGTATCGGAGCTGTAGGGCGGGTAGTCGGTGCCAGCGGCGCGGGCGGCGGCCTTGACGTTCTCGCGCACTTCGGAGGCGAGGAGGCCGTCGAGGCTGATGCCCCACGGCACACCGTGCGCAACGCCGCCGGCCAGGCGGGCACGTACCACCATCGGGACCATGCCTTCCCCGGTCACCGCGGGAGTCATGCCGGGAGGGAAAGCAGCATCGCGACGGCCTCATCGCGTCGTGCGGCGACGATCTCCCGCCAATCGACCACCGGGCCACCCGAAGCGGGTTCGGTGAGTGTGGTGGCGATCTGGCCGTGCCCGATCCCGGTCCGCCCACCCAGCCAGCCGGACCGGGTGAACTCGGTCAGCACGTCGGCGGCGAAGGCGTGATCGAGGTCCGAGCCGCGGCTCAGCTGCACCCAGGACTCGAACCGGGTGCCCGGCGCCAGGGTTTCGATGTCGTACCGCATCACCGGGGACCCGGAACCGGAACCGTCGTCGGTGGGGTCGGTGAGGTTCCGGCCGGTGGCGACGTCGTCGAGGTGTGAATAGGACTCGAGGGCCTCGATGTCGAAGCGGGACGGCAACGGGCCCGGATACTGCCGCCGCAGGATCGGGGCGGCTTCGGTGACGATCGGCACGACATGCCCGACCCGTAGGCAGCCGTCGATCGGTGCCGCCCCGACCGCACCGCCGAACACACTGATCTGCGGGATCAGCTCCCGCAGCTGCTGCAGGCGCCGCCCGGTGACCGGTTCCGCCGAGGTTTTCACGATCGCGCCGCCGTTGCGGAGGGTATGTGCGACCGCCAGGGGCAGCTGGTTCTCGTAACCGAGGACATCGCGCAGCAGCTCCTCACCGATCCGGCGCAACACCCCACGAAACGAGTTGCCGGAGATCACCGGAACCAACTCCACCGACCCATCCTGTTGCAGGATCTTCATCCGCCGGCCGATCGCGGTGGTGCCGATCAGCTCCCCGCGGTGCGAGATCGGGGATTTCGCGGTCATCTCGATCTCCCACACCCGGGACACGCTCACGACGCCACCCCGTGCTCGGTGCGGGCGGCGCGGACCGCGTCGGCGACGATCCGGGTCCGCAAGGTCAGCGCGGTCGTCTGATCGCGCATCACCTGCAGCACCGGCCGCGGCTCGTAAGTGAGCAGCACGGCCAGCTCGGCGCGTTGCTCGTCGGTGCGCGGGGACGAGCCGAGCCGGGCCGCCGAGGCGGTCCACCACTGGTGCAGATTCACACTGTTGTAGGTGGCCAACCGGATCCGGGTGGGCAGCAGGTTGTCCCAGTAGTCACCGCGGCGGGCGGCCACCCAGTTCCCCTCCGACCAGTCCACTCCGTAGTGCAGCAGCAACATCAACCGCTCCGCCACACGGGCGGCCGGATCCAACAAGGCCGGCAACTGCGGCACCGCCGCAAGCCAGCGGTCGGTCACCGAAATCGTGTTCTCCCCCGAGGTATTCATTGCTGCCGAGCGTAGAGAATTACGCGGGATTTCTCGAGTCGCCCACCGAACTGAACAGGGCGTCCCCACAGATGACCGCCGCACCCGGTGACCGGCACGGAGTCGTGCTCACCCTGCACCGGCCACACTGCTGTGCGCCGGGCAGATGCCAGCCCTCGCGTAGCGATGGAGGGTTCTGCGCGCCCGCGAGTAGATCACCAGGGTGCGGTATTGCTTCTTCACTCCTCATCCGGTTCGGTGGAGGGGTATCCCTCGGGTGGTTCTAATCGCTCCAGCATGCGCGCGTCTAATGAGGCGGCATCCCATGGCTTGTCGGTCGACAGCAAGCTCCGAAGCAGATAGCGGAGTATGAACCTGCCGGCATCGACTGCACCAAATTGGTCATTACCGAGCTTGAGAGTCCAATTCTTTGGCGACACCCCATGAGCGATACTGGATCGAATGCCATAGAACTGCTTTACCAGGCTGTAAGTGTCCCCCGGTGGGATGCGGTCTGCCAGCGCGACAGCGGCTCGCTGGGCCATACGGTGCGTCAAAGCGTCCTTTTCCTTACCGACGAGTGCTTCAATCCCAATGGCCACGTCCAGAACGATGTCCTCGGGGTCGTCTCGGAATGAGGTACGGCGACAGCGACGAGCCGCGATCAATACGTTTTTGGGCGCGGTCTTTAGGGCCTTCGCGATCTGTACTATTTCGTCGATTTCGGCTTTCGGGATAGGGATTCTCGCCTTATTCCATGCTCGATCAGTCATCAAGTCCTCGGGATACGCCCGCCCGGTCCACGCGGACCACAGCGGTGGCAAGTCCAGCCTCCACTCGGTGGCCCAATCCCGCGGTCGAATAAGGATCTGAGCATGGCCGGAGGGAACCTCGGCGACGATATAGACGGCTTCCGCCACCGCACGTGCGATGTCATCCGAGATTTCGGAAGGCAGTTGGCCTGGCGGCCAGGAATGCACGACATTAGTGAACTGGACGTCTCGCAGGACAACGGCGTGGGTGGCGGCGGCGGCGACGTATGGTGACACGTTATCCTGCCGCATCCATTGCAGCGCGCGGGCTCGGTGGTCTGCTTCGGTCATTTGCTCGATCCAGGCATTGCTATCAATGTGAACTGGCTCATCGGTGTCGAAGGACACCGCTACGAGAGGGACGATCACGTCGCCGGTCAGCTTCTTGCTGAATCGTGCCCTCTCGATCTGTTGGTAAATTGACCGGAGTTCCTCATCCGTCTCGGCATCAATAGCGTCCGCTCGGTTGAGTATCTTGCCAACCAGTCTCGCGGCAGTCTCGAACTCAACCTGCTCCCGTCTCTCTTCTCTTGTCTTCCCGTCCATCAGCGGTGCGAGACGACTGACGCCTCGCATCAGCTCGTCGTCGTCCATTGCCCGACGACTGACCTCCCGAACAGCCTCGGCCAACCGGGGAACTTCCGAGACCGGAATGGTCGTGCCGAATCCTCCGCTGAGCCCGAAGACCTCCGTCCAGTCCACACGGTCACTTTTCGGACCCCCGAGGAACCCATCGGAGGAGACGAGAGGCCAACCCGCGTCGCTCTCCGCATACTTGATCAAGGGCTGCATTGGAACGTGCCGACCGCTGCGTGCGTACTCGCGTCCGGCCTCGCGTGCAGCCCTGATAGCTGGCAAGAGCAGGTCCCACAGGTCTGGACGCAATAAATCCTGTTCGATAGCTGTCACACGCTCAGCATGCCCGGCCCAATCGGACTGACCGACATCGGTATCTACAAGCTGACGAGATCCTGCGCGACTGGATGCCCTCTATCGACTGGCACGCAACCCCACGTCGAACCATGGCCCGGCGTGATGCCAAGGGGTGAGATGGTTCCAGTCGTCGAAGACCTGCGGCCACTGGTCGGCGACGACCCGGCTCAGGACCGAGTAGGCCGGACTGTCATCGCGGAGCATGGTTTCGGAGAAGCCGTGTGCCCGCAGGCGGCGCACCACCTGCAGCCGAACCGCATCCGCTGCTGTCCAGCTCAGGGCCGTGTCGTCGACCGTGACCTTCCCCCACCGGGCATCGGGAAGTACATGTTTGCGGCCGGGCCGCAGCGGCACGAGAACCGCGGTGTCCGCGTCGACGACGGTGGAGAGCACCTGGCGCAGCTGTTGCGGGCCTGCGGGTGTCAGCGTGACGGGCGTGCGCGTGACGATATGCGCTTCGGTGCGCAGCGGACGGTGCCGGTAGACCCACACGCACACTTCGCACAGCTGGCGGCCGGCGAGATTCGTCCACGACTCGAACCCGGTGAACCGCCGCGAGATCACCCTCCCAACCGGGATCATCACCGCGGTCACCCTGCCGCAGCGCGCGCACCCGGTCTCCCGGTCATCGGGTGTGGCGACCTCGGTGGGTCCCTCGGCCGCCGTGAATGCGGCCAATGCCACGTCGGCAACAGCGGTGATCGTCATGGCCGGCACCGTAACCTGCCCACCGCGGTCGTGCCGGGCGCGGTCCGGGTGGCACGGTCACCCACACCGTGAAACTCGAACGCACGCCCATCTACACCAGACCAAAAAGAAAGCGGGTCAGGTGCACCATCACACCCGACCCGCTCCCTACCCTTGTCCGGCGGCCGGTATCACCGTGTCCGTGAAGGGGTCGACGCGTAGAGGACTGCGGCAAAGATACCTAGGAGCACCACGCCGATCGTCGTGGGAATCCAGGCGGCCACACGGTTGAGGCCGTCGTACCCAATTGCGATGAGACCACCGACGGCAGTGGCGATCGCCGCACTCCGCCAGAGCCACGGGTGAGCCCGATCTCCGGCCTCTGCCTCCACCACGCGAAACTGCGCGAATGCCGTCACACCGACCGCCACGATGACCGCGAATATGGCCCATTTGAAGCCCGGCAGATGTCTGGAGATATTGATCAACGCACCGGTGAAGGCGATGAACGCCAGCAAAGCTGACCCGGCCGCTGCGGCGAACCAACCGAACCCGTCTCCGTGCGACCGCTCCGCTTCCGATCCCGAGTTGGCCAGGGACAATGCGACCAGTGACAGTCCTCCGGCCGCAATCAGAATCAATGTCCACAGCATCCAGTGCCAATGCGACCAGTCGCTGAAATGATTGACTGCTACTTCCCCCACGATGATCTCCTCCCGAAATCGTTTTGAGTTGTCGCGCAGGACGCTATCGGTCACGACCGACACGTCGCTACCTGAGTTGCGGGCGACGACCTGCCCCATTCCAGTTCAGCGAGCGCGAATTCCGACGCATCCCCTGTCGGCATCCACGGGACACGGCGGCAACGCGGGGTGGGGCACGACTGCGCACCAGTAGCCTCGGAAACGTGGTGACAACACCGGAACCAGGACTCGACCTTGCAACGCTGCGAGGGATGCGGCAGGCCTCGACCAGATCCGGTCCGTCCTCGCTTGAACAGATCGGCACCCGGATCCGCGACCATCTCGCCCATCACGACGGGTATGTCGCGTTCTCCGGCGGAAAAGATTCACTTGTTGCGCTCGACCTCGCGCGCCGGGCCGATCCGGATGTGCCGGTGGTGTTCTTCGACTCCGGACTCGAATACCCCGAAACCTACGATTACATCCGTGAGCTCGCCGTGGCGTGGCAGCTCGACTTGCACGTCATCGCAGCCGAGCCGCCGCTCCTCGACGCTCTGGTTGCTTCTGGGCTGTGGGATCACTCAGCCCCGCATGCCGATGCCCGGATCGATCTCCACGACATCCTGATCGGTGCCCCGGCCCGACGCGCGCATGAAATGTTCGGCCCCGGTGAGCTGTGGGGTGTGCGGGCCGACGAGTCCGCCGGCCGCCGACACCTCTACACCCGTGGTGGCCGACGCGACGGAATCATCACCCGCACCGACGGGACCATCGCCTACGGGCCGATCTGGAACTGGACCACCCAGGATGTCTGGGCCCACATCTCCCGGAACCAGCTACCGGTCAACCCGGTTTACGACGTTCTCACAAGGATCGGCGTGCCGCCGGCACAGCACCGCCTCTCGCACCTGATCGACGGCGCCCATCTCGACCGCGGCCGGTTGACCTGGCTGCGCCGCGGCTGGCCACAGCTGTACGAACAACTCGCGGACGCGTTGCCGAGAATCCGGCACATGACCTAACCAGGCTGACGACCCGCCGGCCGACTACAGGTCCCGCTTGTCCGGCGGCAGGACGACGCGGTGGCGAAACTCTGACCGACCGGGCGGACTCTTGGTGCCGCTCGTGCCGGGTTACCGGCCGATTAGCCTGGCCGCCATGACTGAAGACGCCACTCCCCAACGCCTGCACTTGATCGACGGAAAGACCCGAGAGCATTTAGAACGACTTGTCCCCGCGATCAATCAATATGCGGACCTGTTATGTGACCATTCGAGTCCCCGGCCGGGTAGCGCGTTCGCGGCGGAAGAAGGCGTGCTCACTATCCGATCCCCGCGCGACGCGGTGACCGTGGTCGGGCTGAATGCGCTGGACCACCTGCACCTTGCCGCTACGTCGGTATTGAATAGCTCGCGTATCACGGCGTTTGCGACGTTTACCCTCGTTCGATCCGCGATCACGGCGGCGGGACTTGCGGGTTGGCTTCTCGCCTCGGATGATTCGATCGTTCGCCAGACACGGACGCTAAACCTCACCTACCACGAGCTGAAGAACGAGCGGACCGCCGCTCGTGAGTTGGTGGGGCAAGACAAGCCTGACCTGCCGGAGCACGCCGTCTACAACGCGCGGCACAAGTCGGCGTCCGCCGCGGTTGAACGACTTACGGCGCGCCTTGAGGACGTCAAGATGGACGCCGTACGGATCGGGGCCGCAGCCGATATGTCGAAGGAAGCGCTTCTGTGCGTCACCGACAAGCCCACCGACACGTCCATGATCGGTGAGGCCACCAAGTTGGTCCGAGCACAGGAGTACTACGAGGACTTTGGAGCAAAACAAGAAGTAGTGCGTGTCTGGCGGACAATGAGTGCCCATGCACACGGTTTGAGCTGGGCCGCCGAGATGACCACCGCCCGCGGGACTGATGCAAATGGCCGGGAAGTAACTCTCTGGAACCCGCAAGGGGAGGACCTCCTGCAGGGCATTCAAGTGGCGTGGGATCTCCTGTATGGAATGGCGGAGAAGTACATCGAACTCCTGGGCGCACGGCCTACAGAAGGCGAAGTTTCCGGGACGGATTAACGCATCGTCTCCCATCCCCCACGATGACCCTAACGGTTCCGTCACCAGCCAATTCATGAGGTGGCTCGGCCGGTAGGCGACCAGGCGGATCTCGCGATGCCTGGACCGGAGCAAGCGGTGGCCGCTTTGGCATTCGTGATCGGAATTCAGAAATACCAGTAGAGATCCGCGTGGAGCCGGTGGTGTGCCGGGCGCGCAGAATCGCTCGCCTCCGCCTGGCATAACGACGCGGGTTCGAACCAACGACGGAACCTCTGTGCGTACTACCCATGGCACGCACAGAGGTGAAATGGCGTGGGATGTTCCAGCAAAGCTACGATCAGTGGCACTGCAGATGCACTGGATGAGCCGGAGGCGTCACCCCTCTTCGGTGGGTACGTCTCCGGTCTTCTTTTTCCGCTCACGTTCTTCGGTCATACGTTTCTTCAGCTCCCGGCGGGCGCGTTGCTTCGGCGTCTCCACCGGCTCGGCGGCCGGGCTGTCGTCGACGGGCCGGTAGACGGCGCGGCCCAGGATGATGTCGGGGTTGACCACGAGTTCGGGTCGGCCTTTTCCATCGGTGAACAGTCCCATCAGCTGACCTTTCCTACTCCGGTGATATCGCGTAGCTGAACGATCATGCGGCGTCCGATCGTGCCGTCCGGTCGACGGTAGCGCCCCGGTCCTGCGGAGACGACCTCGAACCGCATCCCCCGGGGCAGCAGGTGCGCGGTGTCGTCGACCTTGTCCGAGCGCCCCAGGTACATGCCCCGGTCCGTCTCGATCTCGAACACGACGTCGTGCTCGGTCATCGTCTCGTCCAGCTGGTGGACAGCGTGTGTGGTCATGGTGAAGCGGTCGAAGTCGAGCATCGAACCCTGCTGCAGCGCGGCCGGCAGATTCGTCCCCGATGCGGGCACTGCGTGCGGAAGCCGGGCCGCGCAGTAGAGGACGTGTCCGCGGTCGTTGGCCCGTTCGGCGGTCTGGATCGCCCGGTCGATGCGTTGGACCTGGGTGCGGGTCTTCTCGTCGAGGTGCTGGGCGTCCCCGCGGGCCGCGCTCAGCGCCGTGCCGAGCTGCGACCAATGATCGGTATCGCTGATCAGGGTGTGCACCGCCTTGTATCCGACGGCCGGAAGCTGTGTCTGGGCGATGTTTTTGGTGACCGAGCGTGCCTTGCGTTGCCGCGCCGAGGGTGGGATCCGGATCGAGTCGGGGATCGGTAGCTGCCGGCGTTTACGCGCCGAGACGTCGGTGACGGCAGCTCTGGGGAAGGCGCGCTCGAGGTCCTTGCGGGCCCGGGTGAACGCGCTGTCTTCGACCATGTCGTCGAGCTCGCGGGCCGAGGAACGTTCCGCCGCCCGGTCCTGGTGACTTGCTTCGGTGCGGTAGCCGACCGGTTTGACCGCCGGCGAGCTCGACTGCCCGAGCTCGGGGTCGAGGTGTGCCGGTGGGCCGTCCGGGCTGGCGCTGTAGCCCACTCTGCATCTCCCCCGGATCTGTGTAGGCGGGCGGACCGACCGCGGAAAGTAGAGGGGCGTGGCAGACGGAAACGTTCCAGTTGGCGTCTGCCACGCCGGGCGAGGAACACTGGTGCCGGTAACCAGCCGGCGGCGCCCCCGCCCCGCAAGCATACCCGAGAGCCGCGAACACCGATCGCAGGAGACTACCGCCGGGGACATGTCATCTGCGCAGGTAGATTACCTATTTCGCAATCGCGCCATGTCATTTGGGGACAACGGGATCAGCTGAGGACGCGGGCTTTCCGGGCCGCGCGTAACCAGTCCGGGTACTCGCTGAGGAGTAGCTCGTACAGGGCTGTGTCGGTGAGCTTGTCGATGTTCTCGACCGCGAAGAACCCGGCGTTGTCGACGAGACGGCCGGTCAGGGTGTCGAGTTTTTCGAGGATCCCGAAGCTGGACTTGCCGATTCCGATGAACTGCCAGAACGCCGGCAACGCACTGGCTGTCCGCATCAGGGCGGTGATCTGCGCCCTGGCGTTGAATCCGCCGTCGGTGAAGAACAGCACCAACGTCGGGACCGCAGTGGCTTTGTCGAGGGTGCCGATGATCTCTTCCATGATCGGGATCTCGTTGTTGGTGCCGCCGATCGCATCGAAATCGATACCGCCGTGGCGGCCACGGAGGTGGACATAGGTGTTCACCCAGGTGTCGGCGTCGGCGACGGTGACGTCCGGCAGCTTCACGAACCGCTGGGCGTAGGCGTAGGCCTCGAGGTTTCCGTCCGAATCGAGCTGGGTCGCGACCGGCACCATCCGCTCGATGATGCGTTTGACCTCACCGGACCGGTACCGCTTGGACATCGACCCGGTGTTGTCCATGACCAGGACGACCCGGCCGACCGGGCTGGCGGCACCCTTGCGCAGGAGGACTTTCGCGACCTCCCGTTTCTGCAGATTCAGCTTCTCCCGCTTGACCAGGGAGAGCGTCGCTTCGCCGGGCACCGTCCGCACCCCCTCCCCGTCGACGGTCGCCGAAGTCGCCGCCGCGACAGCGGACTGTGCGGGTTCGGGTGCCTGTGCAGGGGTTTCGTCGACGCTGACACCGTGCTCGGTGACCAGGGCGTCGAGTCCGCCGCTCCAGCCGGCCGACCGGTTGCGGACCTTCCAGGACCCGTTGCGCCGGTACACCTCGAGCAGTACCGCGGACCGCTCGGTCGTGAGGCCTTCCGCCGGGATCGCGAACGAGGTTCCGCCCGCCTGGGTGAGAGTTACTGACAGGCCCGGGACCTGGGCGAGGCTGCCGGGCACGTTCTCATCGAGTGCGACGGCCACGGCGAGGGTGTCGATCGCCGCGGGCACTGCCGCGAGGTGCAAGGTCACCTGCCCGCCGGTGAGGGTGACCGCACCTTCCGGGGTGCTGGGGTTGTTGAAGAACACCAGATCGGCGTCGGTCCGGACCTTCAGATCGGCGCCGAGCTGGAAGACGAACAGATCGACCGTTCCCTGCCGGGCGCCGGTCACCTCCACCGTCGTGGTGGCCGTGTCGATCGGGCTGTTCGCCCCGCGTGTCAGAGAGGTCATGGTGTGTTCCGGCCCGCCAGGGTGGGGCCGAGTCCTTTCGTCAAGGGCCGCGAGGCGGTCGGTACGCCCGCGAGCAGGAGCCTAGTAACCGGATTCACCGGGTACGCACGTCGGCGCGCCCACAGACACGTGGGGTTGTGGGTGCGGGAGTGCCCGTGTGGGAGTGCCGGTGCGGTTACCGCAGCACCGCGACGTGGTTGCTGCTGGTGTAGCGCGGGCTGTCGTGTTCGATGCCGTCGTCATCGCGCAGACGCAGAATCCACACCGTGCCGCCGCGCGGTGACTCGGTGCACGGCTCCGTCCGCACACCGATCAGGGTGCGGTAGGCGCCGGTGCAGGTCTGCGGATCGGCCCCGGTCTTCGACCACACGCTCCGGCCGATGCAGCGACCCAGCATGACGGGTGGGACGACATTGTGCGTGCGGAAGAACTCCGCGAGCCGTGGATCCGTTGCCGGCAGCGGCGGATACGCGTCAAGCTCGGGCTCACCGAACTCGTCGAACAGGGCGGCATTCACGGTCGCGGCCCGGCAGGGTGCGGCTCCCGCGCTTCGGCGAGGACCGCGGTGTACAGGTCGAGGTGCCCGCACGGGTTGTCCCAGCGATCGCAGGTCAGCCAGTGGCCGTCCTCGTGGAACCTATGGCTCTTCGGGATACCGCGCGGCCCATGGCAGACCGGGCAGACCCAAGTGAGAATGACCGTGCGGATCTGGGGGTAGGCGGCGCTGGTCCCTCAGCCGCTGCGGTCAATGACGCGGACAGCGCGTTCAGTGAGGTCATGGTCTACGGGTACGGGCATGTCAGCCTCTTTCATGAAAGGGGGACGTGTCATCTACGCAGCTAGAACGGGTTTTCTGGATCTTGCTGCCCCTGCGGCGGGATTCAGAACCGGCCGTCCGCGATGGCCTGAAGAACACCGCGAGCGGCTTCGGCATCGCCGCGGGCCCGGTGGGCGGCGCCGAGCCGGATGCTCTTCTCGACCCCTTCTGCCTTGGCATCAACGTCACCGACCCCCGCGAGCACCCGGTCACCACATACACCCCGAGACGCACCGTCCACGACACCATGTCCCCGATCGCAGGTTCCGCCGGGACTGCATTCACTACCTGAACCATCGAAGTCCCTCTTTCGCTGCACTGCAGATGTTCCGTCACTTACCTTGCATCGTTACATTGTAATGTAGCAAGGTGTGAGTGTCACTGCTTCATCGACATTCCACCCCACCCCTCAGCCCCATACGTCACAATTCGGCGTTGCATGGTTGTCATCATGAGGGCATACCACCGCACCACGACACGAACGGAAGGGTTCGTTACAGCACGGCGTTGTAGGGTCTAGGGCATGGACACCTCACCCGGCGCGGCACCGGCACGCCGCCACCTTTGCCACTCGGCGCCGACGTCGCGGCGTGGCCGGTCTACACCCCTCACCACTACCGACCCGGACGGGAAGGTCTGAGAAACATGGTCAGCCCGCACCGCCTCACCACCGACCAAGTCATCGACCTGATCAAGGAGGAAACCGGCACCGAGCTCTCCATCTCGACCTTCCGCGGATATGTCTCACGCGGCCAAGCGCCCGCGCCGGTAGAAAAGATCGGCCGCACCCCACTGTGGAAGCGCTCGGACATCATCGAATGGGCGCACAACCGGCCCGGCCAGGGCGCCCGCACCGACATACCGAAGCGGCGGCGCCGCACCCAGTGACCGGCCGCCGCATTCCATCCCGTGTGGCCATGCGGATGGTGCCGGGGAGTTCAGGTGGCGGTGTCCACGCGCAGCCGCGGCAGCATCCGGTGCACCGCACGGGCATCGCGGCGCCGCAACGACCCCTCCGCCAGCAGCTCCCGCACCGTCTCGACCACACGGGCCGGAACGGTCACCTCGTGCTTGACCGCCCCGCCCAGCGCTTCGATCAGCGCCTGGTGGACCTGACCGGTCTCGAGTGAGAAGCTCACGTGATCGAGCGTCGGCGCCGGTAGTACGGGACGCAGTAAGGCAATCACCTCACGCGCAAACTTGTTGGCCCCCTCCATGCCTCGAGTGTGACACACCACACCGACACCCGCAGGTACTGCGCTGCTCCGCTCCACCCCGCGCGGCGCATATGCCCGAAAATCGGATCAACCGATCACCACTGACCGCCGCGAGCCGGCATGACCCAGGGACGTTCGAGTGCCCCGGTTACCGCCCCGCTGTGGAAACGGTCAGCGGACCACCTCTACGAGACAGCAACAGGTCGGGAGCTTCCGGTCAAGGAACCTCTAGCGGAATGCTCCGGTCAGGCTTCCGCCTACGGGTCACCCATCAGAAGCGGCTGACTCAACGACCGATTGCCAGCTAAGAGACCTGCGTGATGACGTCCTCGGACGCTTGCAGGGCGATGTGCTCGTCAATGAGTACACGGCGGCATCCATCGATCTCAATGAGTACCGGCAACGGTTCGACATACTCTGGCCCCGCTAGTGTCACTGTCGTGCCGGCCGTGAGGCTCGCGTCCGACGAACACTCGGTCGCCGGCGGGAGTGAGAAGAACGTCGGCCCCGGGCTGTCCTGGATGATAGTCCCGTCCGGATCGGTGGTGTAGCGACAAACTGCGCTGCCGACCCAGTACTGGTCGGCTAGAGGCGCTGATTACCGATTTTTGGCGTCACTCGCCGCGTGCTGCATCCCATCAGCTGTTGCAGCGAATCCGGCGTGTGGCGGACGTAGTGTTCGATCCGATCGACCTGGACTAGTTTTTCGATTTCGCGGAGTCCACCGATCTTGAGGAATCCACAGTCGTCGACAGGGTAGGACGGGCGTAGTGCGCGACCGTGCGCGTCGATCAACCACAAGTCCGGTATCGGTGCCAAACTCGCCGTTCCACAACTGTTCTGATCCAGACGTTGGCCCTCAGACGGGGCATTGAGCTTGTCGATAGCCGCAGCGAAGTCACCCTCCCATCGGTGCTCGGCAAAACTCCCGGTGAGATCAGCGGCAACCGAATTCGCGAGCCATTCGTCGCAGGTAATGGCGGCGACCGGCTTGAAATCCGACGGCACCGTTCCCGACCGCGGCGCCGCGTGAGGGTGGATGGAACCCAGTAGGTTCCGCCCACCCTCACGCTTACGGCAACAGGCTAGTGTTCTCGATCCTTACCGCCCCTGGGGTCTGAATCGGCTGATGTTGCTGCCCTTCCCCCCGATACCTCGGACGGCACTGCGCCAGTCGGCGGAGGCGGAAAGGGCTTATGACGATGGCCCCTGCCGTGAGCACGGCTTCCCGCTAAAGCAGGACCGAGGTCGACGGGCGGAGCTTCTGGCGCGGATGTCCCAGGGAACTCGAGGGGTCAGTTAGGTTGGCCAGGGTTGACACGGTCGGCCCGAATTACTGTGTTGGTCGGCCCGTTGTAGATGAGTCCACCTCCCACGAAGAAGCTCATCCTTTGCCCGACCGAGGTGAATCCAGCGGTGGTCGCCAGCTCATCCGAGATGGGATAGCCCATGGGTCCGTTTTCGTAGCCGAGTTCCGCCCACTTCTCGAAGATACGACCGCGTACCGACTGAGCTCCGATGACGGGATGCCAATAGATCCAGCCTCCTTGGAACTGTTGCCGCCGCCCCTTGCCGTCAGAGTTGGGAAGGTCACCAGCCACGGGATAGCCCAGTGGACCTGTCTCAAAGCCTAGCGATCCGAACTTGGTGAAAAACGGAGTCGTCATTATCTGGGCGCCGGTTGATGGGTGGAAATAGATGGCGCCTCGTTCGAAGCTGTTCATCCGGCCTTGACCGTCGGGAAGGACCTTCTCATCGGAGGTGGGATAGCCGAGGAGGCCGCTGTTGGTTTCAGCGCCGACCGTGTTCCACTTGGATCGGATTGCGCCGCCGATCGAGTAGGCCTCGTTAAGCTTCCAGTAGATGGCCGCGCCTTGGAATTCCTGGCGGCGCCCAACGCCGTCGGCATTGACAATCTCATCGGTCGTCGGATAGCCGATATAGCCGCCCTCGTAGCCCTTCCGCGCCCAGGCTGCGAAGAAGTGGTTGACCACGGGATGCGCGCCGCTGGCGGCGGACCAGTAGATCGGTCCGTTGACGAAGGTTTGGCGACGTCCGAATTGGTCGGGATTGACCAGTTCGTTGCTGGTGGGAAGAAGAAGGAAACTGGTCGAGCCACCGAGAGAGTCGTACTTGACCCGGATCGCACCGCAGACCTGGTACCTCCACTCGGGGAAGTAGGTCATGCAGTCCGTGGGGGCGGCCGCAGCTATAGCGTTGGTGGCTGTGGTACTGCTGCGCGCGTTCCGCGACTTCGATTCCGCCAGAATTCTTGCCTCGGCCATCTCGGCTTTGTCGGCGTCTTCCTTGGTGTAACCCTCGGGCAGTTCTTCGCGATCCGAACGCATCTTGCCCGGGACAATGGTCGCGTTGGGGTTCTCGGTTGGCTTGCCTGTGTAGGGAATCTTCTTCCCGTCGGTCGGCACCGCCTCTGAGCTCGATGCCGGTGGTGTTGTGGCTTCGCTCCTCTGAACCGAGCTCGGGTTCGGGGTGGAAGGGGCCGCCGGAGTGGTCGCCGGAGGGACTTCCGCTGTCTTGGTGGACGCGCTCGGCGTAACCCGCTGCGCCGGGACCTCGGCCGACGATGTCTCGGGCTGGAGGGTTGGTGGTGTGGTGCTACTCGAGCTGGGCGGTGTGGTCGGCGTTGTAGTTGTCGGCTGGGCGGTCGTAACAGCGGGGCAGACAAGAAAGATTAAGGCCACGGCTATGCCTTGGCCTATCCAGAACTTTGGTCGAGACACTCTAGTCATTAGCAGCCTTTTCCAGTTCGAGTGTATTCCTATGAACCCGATTTGCTAGTCCTCCGAGCGCCGGCAAAGTTCACCTTGTGCCGGAACTTCCTCGCCGGGATCGAGCGGATCACAGTGGAACATTGCGGTCTTTACCCCAGATGTTTGGTAATCGTCGTCGAGGTTCGCCGACCAGGCACGAACTGCGACTTCGATGTTCTGACCGGCATAGTTGACGTCGTTATCTATTTGGAAAGTTCCGGGGTTGTTGCATGAAAATGGATCACTGTTTTGGAAATCCATCATCACGCCGTTCACGAGGAGATACATCGTGAGATGCGTGTCATAGTCGAGGTAGGGGAACGTTTGGGTGATCGGTGAATACACGCACGTCCAGTCGACGACTGGACGTTTCGACGTCATCGTGACCCTGAATTTAAAGGTCAACCTATCCGTCAGCTCATATCCCCCGCCTTCGACCTTGAGGTAGGAAAGGAGCTCAGTGTTCATGTCTTTCCATGCCGAATCAGGAACCAGTGAGCCTCTGACAGGAAAGTTCGTTGGGGGGTAGTCCGGGTCATTAGTCGGGTCCGAAGGAATGACCGGAATTTGCTGCGGAACGGGACCCAGTTGCGGAGCGGGACCCAGTTGCGGAGCAGGATCCGGTGGCGGTACTGGCGTCTGAGGGGTCTCTTCGTCAGCTGTTGGATTCGGGGGCTCGGTCGGTGGTCCGGGGAAAACTGGCAGCGGCGGTGAAGGCTCGACGCCCGTTTCAATGTTCGGTGCAACAGGGACTGCGGGTGTAGTCGTCGGTGCATCTGGCGCAGCAGAAGCTATACCGCCACCGCTTATTGCCAGGACGATCGAAAGAGCTGGAGCAAGCCAAATGGCGCGATTGCTCGTAGCCCGTGACAAATTCCACCCTCGTGTGCGTACTGCCATCTGACACCTGTCTCTCTGAGGGGACTTCGGTCAGCGGCGGGCCCGTCGCTCTTTAGCAACCTAAACCAACCGTTCGCTATTTACTCAGCAGTCACAGATGTCACTTTGGTAACAAACTGGACGGCCGCTCACTTCTTCTCCAGTCATGGTTCGAACCTGGAGGCCCGACCGGTTGAGGAGCACAGACCGGGACTATGTGTCTGAGCGCGTGAAGCGTGTGCAATCCAGTGCGATCGAAGATGCGCGGTCAATCCCGATCTCTGGATATGCAATCGTGAAGACGAGCTCACTGGAGTCTTCTGGTCTGGGACTCAGGAAGTACGTGGCCCCCGTTTCGGATTGACGGCTGTAACTCTTACCGCCATACAACCAGGGTGTTGTGAGGTCGTCATCCTCTGGGGCCTGGGGCGGGGTGCATTTCTTGTTGGTGACGATCTTGCCGTCCGGAAGCACGATTCCTAGGTAGATGCGGTGTTTGAAGGGTCGGCGGATGCGATGGGTGAGATTGATTCGTTCGCCGATGAACGTGGCCTTGCCCTCATCTTGCTCACGTGCGATCAGATCGAAGCGGATCCCAGTGGGATAGACCCGCAGGCGGGACAAAATCAATTCCACATCCCGGTTCTGATCCTGAGCAAAGACGACTTCCTCATCGGACCAAGAGACCAGGGTGTCATTGTTACCTGGGGGCTTGCGTCTGGCCGGAACATCTTTCCGGGCGGCGAGCCGGGCTTCCTCGGCGGTTTTGCGCGCTTGTAGGCGCTCAAGATGCGCTTCGAACTCGGGGGTGTGTTCGAACCCTATTGCATAGTTGATCCTGGCCACCCCGGGATCGTCTGGGTTTACTCCTTCAACGAACTTCACCATCAATCCATAGTGTCAGCATCCCGAGAGGTAGTGCGCGCGGGTGGACGGCCGAGATGTGCCAGCCGCCCACTGTTCACCAGGGGTAGGTGATCACGACCCCGCTCGGTGGGATGTCGAACTCCGGATAAGACACGATCATCGTCAGCGACGAACTGATCGGTCGCGGGGAGAGGAAGTACTCGCCCCAGGTCGCCATCCCAGGGTTTCGGCGGCCGCTGCCACTGATCCCGCCGGCGAGCCACAGTGTGTCGGGGTCGTCCGGGAATGCGCCAAAATGGGCGGTGTTGGTCAGCAGAGTGCCGCCGGGCTCGGCGTATACGAGCAGACGGAGGCGATGAGGCTGGTCCGGCCGGAGCCTGTAGCTGAAGTTCATCACGTCGGCGCCGGGGCGGACGTCTCCTACCGGATCCGGCTCGAGCGCTTCGATGCGGAACAGGATCCCTCGGTCGTAGACGCGGAAGTTTCCGACACCGAGATCGAGTCCCTCCCGCTGGTAGATCGTCACCTGATGATCGTCGGTAGCGGTGGGAATCTCGGCAGGCTTGGGTGGGCGCCGCCAGTCGGGCAAGTCGCGACTGCGGATCAGCAACGCGCGCCGGTCTTCCAGTGGCAGTTGCTTCTCGCTGGCGAATTGCTCGGCCAGCGCACGATCGGGGATGGGTTCACCCAGGATATCCAGTGCTCGGGCACCCCACTCTCCGTGCCCGAACCAGCTGTCAGGTGTACCTGAGAGGGACACCACAGCGATGGAGGTCTGCTCCGCCATCCAGGTCCCTCCCACCAAGCGCATGAAAGCGGCGATCTTCAAAGCAGCGTATCGACGATGTCACTGCTGTGAGAACGAATCCACCAGACCATCGCTGTGCGAGCTCCAACGAGAATCGTCGACGTCCGAAAGCGGAACCAGCACCGGGACGAAGTGGTGCGTATGCCGGCGGCTGTTCGGTCCCGTTCCGTAAGCGGATCCGCATACGGAACGACCCGACTCCGGCCGGCCGCGCTGGGGCACCACTTCGTCCCGGTGCTGGTTCCTCTATCGGAGGCCGGGATTGTCGGGACTGCGACACGGAATGGATTTTGCAGCGCGCCATGCCAGAGACGGTCTGACTCACACGCGTCCTCGACGCCACGTCCAGACGCACCAGACGATCCCCGCTACGGCTACTACGGGGAGCACCTGCCTCGCCCTCCCCATCGTGACAAACCGGTGGTACTGCTCACTCGACAGGAATTGCATTCCGTGTGCGTTGTCCGGGGTGGACAGATCCCACCAGAAACTCCTCACTCCGCTCACTGCATGGGGCCACGCAGTGAAAGCGCCTACCGCGGCGGCGACCACGAGGCACGTAACGGGGAAGGCCACCCAGAACCAAGGAAACCCAGGGGCCCGCTCGAGTCGTGCACGCCTCGGCAAGACCACACGCGCGACCAATGCCACGACTCCGAGCGCAAGAAATAGCAACCACGCCACGACATAACGGTAGTGGTTTCACTCCCTGCCCAAGCCTCGAATGCCTTGGAGAACTTGAGCCGGCAGTTCGGAACGAACACGCAGTACGGGATTGCCCATCAGCGATCCTTCTCGGGGGCTCAGACTCGTACCCAGCGGTCGTCGCATCGTCGCCACAACGCTGGCTCGACCTCGACGTGAGCGACGTCGTTGTTCAGCCACCACGTTGCGTCCGGGTTCCACCCCCGGATGAGGATCCGCTTCCGGAACAAGCACCGACTGCCGTCACCTTGCCCCGGCGGTCGCGGCTCGCTCTTGGAACTGGGCTGGGGCGGAGTCATTGCCGCAAGCGGCGGAATCCAGTCTGGCTGAAGCTTTCGCGCACGGGCGGCGGCAGTCTCCGTCCGTGCAGGGGTTGCATCGAGGTTCGGGTGTAAACTCGCTCTCTTCGTCTCCGGATGGAGTCTTTGGGAGCGATACGCGATGCCCGAGCACAAGCAAATGCAAACGGTCGCGTGGCTGATGAGCCGCACCGCGGAACTCGAGAGTAGGGACCATGTGTGATGGCGTGGACCGAACACCCGCTCAGCTGGCTGCGGTAATACACGGCCGAAGTGACGTCGAGCTCGGACCAATGCGCAACTACCTGTCCGCCGTAACCGATCCCGACCGCACACCGGTGCATGAGGTCGGTCCGGCGTTCACCGCCCCGAGCGTCGAGATGGCCGACGTGCGCGTCACGGTGTCCCTGGGATGGCAGGATCCCCAGTTCCTGGGCACGTTCGACAGAACCGCCGCCACCCGCATGATCCAGGTGGCGATCAGCGCACGTTCCACCGGCAGCAGCGCGGAGGAACCCGACATCAAGTCTCGGGCGGTGGATCTGCCGGTAAGAGAGCAGATCGCCTGGGTGCGGGTGGTGTTGGGTGAGCTGGCGGACTACGCGTACCGAGTCCTCAACGACATGGCGCAGCTGCGGGTCCGTCCCGCGTTCTTCGCCGTGTTCGTCGATCCCCCCACCCCCCGGCTCGCGCCCAGCGACTTCAAGTGGCTCCTCGTCTGTGGAGGTCGCCGTGCCTACCCGGAGAAACTCGTCCCCGAGAATCGGGAGCTTCTCACCTACCTTCGCCGGCACGGCGACATGATCAACGCTGACCTGGTGCCCCACCCGCAAGCGCCCGCCCCCGAGGTGTGGGCATTCGAGTTCGTTTCCCAGCTTGCCGCCACCTTCGCCGACCGGCTCGGCCGGATGGGTGATCGCCGATGGTTCACCTTCGAGGAGGTGAGCCTGCACGGCCGCGACCGGGTCGTCGTCCGCTACACCTGGCATCTGGTCGACGGAGACAAGAAGATCGCGTTCGACATCGACCTCGACGGTCTCCGCGCACGACACCTGCGAGAGTTCGACGACCCTCGGGCAAGCATGGCGGCATATGCGGTCGGCTACACACCGTTCGACCAACCGCACTTCCCCTCTGCCACCCTGGTCGACGGGGTAACCTGGGTCCGATTCGGCGACTCCGACTGAACCGCGGAGGGATCCGCTTACGGAACGAGGTCCGACTGCCGCCGGCAGGCGCTGGGACGCCACTTTGCCTCGGTGCAGGTTCCCATGCCGGGCAAGCTACTAACCCGACGCAATCACCTGAGAGTGTCTGCCCGTTCGTCAGTGACGAGCTGTGTGCCGGTCAACTCGGCCAAGCGTTCGCGGGTAGCGGCCACGGCAGCGTGTTGCCGAGCCAGGTACGAGCGCCAGGCTGCTGCCGGACATGCGCTGGCGCCGACTATCGGGACCTGCCACAGGTTCCCCACCGGGGCGCTCGTCTTCGGAGGAGACTTGGTTGTGAAGCTTCTGAATCAAGGGGCGAATGCGGGGACAATTCAGGTCAATCGAGCCCGATGAGGACAACCTATGCCTTCGACTTTCGGTGTGGGCTCGTCGAGGTTCACCGAGAGGTCAGAGCAAGCAATCATCAAGTGCGGGTTCCTTTTCCACAGAGTGCGTGAGGTAAGCCGGGTGAATGTCACCGCGGACTGTTCGGAAACCGACTTTACAACGTAACGTTGTATAGAACAAGCGGGGAGACCCTGTCGTGCAGACGCTTCCACCCGGTTGCACTGTTTCGTCGCATTACTTCCCCCGCCGGTGCACGAGGTGGGGACGTGTCATCTACCCAGCTCAGCGGGCCATTTTGGAATCTCACAAGCCCTGGATGGCATCAACGCCTGAGGGTGCAGGGACACCGATCGTGGGATGTGATCGGGCGCTACCGGCCCCTGGGGTCTCGCGGCCGCGCTACCGTTCCCGGGTATGGGGACGACATTCCACGGGCCGAGCCCCTGGCCGCATATCACCGCGGCGATCAGAACGAAAGGCCTCCGCCGGGCCGCGATCGCCTACCTCGGCCAGGACGCCCCGACCCTGCTTCCCCTGCACACCGGGGACGTCCTGGTCGTGAACGCCTCGAAAGCGGCCCTGCGCGCGCATGCCACCTCACCGGCCGCGCTTGCCCACTACGTGGGCGCCGGGGTGCGGGTGCTGTCCTCACCGAACCTGCACGCGAAGGTGATCGTCACCGACCGTCGGGCGGTCATCGGCTCCGCGAACGCCTCGCAGAACTCCACCGTCGTCGACGAAGCGGTGATCATCACCGACGACCCGGACCTGCTCGCCGCCGCCGGCGCATTCATCGACGCAATCGACGAGATCACCGAGGTCGATGCGGCGTTCCTGGACAACGCCAACGCCGAGTGGGCGAAGGGGCGGGCGCTCACCATTCCCGGGGTGACCGGCCGGATCCGGCCCGAACCCGACTTCCTTCCCTCACCGGTGCCCCGGATGTTCGTGTGGCAGACCGAAGAGTACGACCCCAGCGCGTCCGAGCAACGCGAATGGACGACCCAACAACGGCGCCAGCGGCGTAACGCCGGACCGACCGCGAGGTACCAGCTCGAATGGTTCCGCCTCGACGAGCCCGGCCACCTGAAACTCGGTGACGTCCTGATCCAGGTCACCGACGACTGGGTTCATCCGCCCGCCGTGGTGCACTCCGAGGCCGTGACGATTCCCCGTTCCCGCGGCGCCATCGCGCACTTCCTCCGCACCCGCATCGATTTGGAGCCCATCGGGTTGTCGGACGCGGAGAAGACGCTCGCCGATCTCGGGCACCACAACCCGCGGCTGCGGACCGACCACCGCATCGTCTCCCCCACCCTGCGGGCCGCCCTCCTCCGGCTCTGGAACCTCTGACCGCTCCCCAAAGAGAAGGGGACGTGTCATCTCACCAGGTCAACGCACATTCGGGCCGACACGTAGATGTCAGGATCGTGGTGACCAGGGCTTCCACTGCCCCTCCGCGGGCGGTTGCACCGGCTGGCCTCGTATGACAGCGCCCCGGATAGGCTCCTCCCGAGAAATGGGGAGGGGACCAGTGCCGATGCGCGAGCGATCGTCAGTCTTCCGGGGGGCATGGACGCGGGAGGAAGTGGTGGGTGTCGTCGTAGGTGCTGCTGAGATGGCGGTGGTGATGGGTGCGCTCGTTGCCGGAATGGCCAGCGTGGCACTCGCGGTCGACGAAGATACTGGTGCAACCGCGGTAGTGGCAGCGTTGAGCGTGTCGGTTGTCGCGTCCACGGTGATGCTCGCCGACCACCGCAGCGGTCACCGGCTTCCGCGCTCTGCCGCATGGGCGCTCGGCGTGGTGGGAATGGCGGCGGTGTCTGCCCTCTACGTCGCCGCCCAGCTTCTCGTCTCGACCACCGGGTCGGATCTGCTGCTGCTGTTGTCCTCACTGCTAGCCACCATCCCTGGACTGCCCACCATCGTGTACGTGTGCGAGCTCCACACAATCGCCCAGCACGATCGCCTCAAACGCCCGGTCGCGATCCTCCAGAGCCGATCAGAGTCGCAAGTGGTCGAAATCCGTACCAGTGACGGCGCTCTGCTCGATACCTGGACACTGGATGCCGTATCCGGTGATCTGCCGACAGTTGCCCGCACCGCCGCTCGAACAGCGCTCAGGAAGCGGCGGTGGGCCCCTGTGGGGGCATGGGTTCCGCACGCAGATGGCTCGCTCCGCCAACGGGTCGAGCTCACCGCCCGTAGCCGCTGAAACTCAGTCCACACCGAGCGAACACCCACGTTTGTCATCATAATGTTGACAAACCTCTCTCTGGTCAGCAAAATGATGACGCATGAGTGGGATGGAAAAGCGTAGCGATACCGGCGACGTCACGCGCTTCAGCGGATCCGCGACGAACGAACAGGTCGTCGAAGCGCTCCGAACCCAGTACGAGGCCACGAATCTCGCCAAGTGGACACTGGGGCAGATCGTGGCCCTCGCCCGACGGCGGGGGATCAGCTGGGCTGAGATCGGCGAGGCGCTGGGCGGGATCACGAAGCAGGCAGCGCAGCGGAAGTATGCACCGGTGATCGCCGCCGAGCGGGAAACCGAAGAGCGCAAAGTTGCTGACCTGCTGCGACTGTCAGAGGACCACGCCGAAATCTTGCGCAGCTGGGAAAGCCCGACAGCCTGAACAAGTGCACCGACAACACACGAGGGGGAGACGATGGACGGCAACGGCAAGGAGAACGGCGATGAGTCGGCACCGGTGACCGGCAGCGGTCTCGAGCGCGGTCGGCCGGCTTCAGTGGTGTCATCGACGGAAGTCGAGAAGCTCATTCCCGGTATCTCCGAATATGACTATGCGACCAGCTACAAGCTCAGCGACCTGAAGCGGCTCGACCGGAGTTCGCTCACACCGGAACTGACCCGCAAACTCGACGAACGCAAAAAGGCTGGCGTCAACGATCACTGGGCGTGGGCGCCGAAGTCCGGGTGGGGAACGACCGCGGCCCTGGCCGTTCTGTCTCTCGTGTCCCTGCTGTGCGCCATCGCGATCGTCGCGGCGCAAGGGGAACCGAGTCCGCTGACGACGACCATTCCGTTCCTTCTTCCCACGGGTCTGGGCATCGCGGCCGCCGCTCGCGGTCGACGCGCCGCCCATCATCCCTTGCACCTGACCACGGACGAACGCATAGCGATCGAGGAGGCCTACAAGGGCACGGGTTTCCCGGCAGAAGCGCGGAAACAACCCCGCGACGCAGAAAAGAATCGCCTACGTCGCAGACCGAATCATCACCGACATCCGCAAAAGCGCAGCGTGGAAGTCGCCACTGCTCGACGAACACCGAATCCGGCTGGACCTCGGGCGGGAACGGTTCGAGATCGCGAGCAGCGCGGCACTCTTGGACAAGCAACAGCTCTCGGCCGCCATCGACCCGGAGGTTCTTGAGGATGAAGGCCCGGACGTCGAGCGCCTCCGCCGGGCAGTCGAACGCAGCACCGGACTGATCGACGAGATGCGGGCCAGCCTCGTGAACCGAGTTGCCGCCCTGCTGGCGTACCGCGACGAACTCGCACCGCTGGATCGACTGATCAAGCAGATGACGACCCTCGACCAGCTCGAAGAGCAGCAGGCGAGCCTTCACCAGGCGTACACGCAGATCACTCGCAACGAGCTCGCCACGGCCGAAACTCAAAGGATGGCCGACGAACTCACCGCGCTGCGAGCGAACCTGACCGCCCAGATCGAGTTCGTACGCGCGAACGTCATTAACAGCCCAGTCCTCGGCGCTGGACTCACGCTGACCGAGGGGACCCACATCGACCTTCCGCCCAAGAACGCGACCTCAGTGTGAAGCAGGCCTGCTAGCACCTCAGAGTGAGGCCATCGCGCAACATCCCGATCAAACCGGGCGTGACAGACACAGAGGGGGAGTATGAACACCGCATTTACGGTGGGGCTTGGAGTCTTGCTCGCCGGAGGTCTGCTCGGCGGACCCGTCGCTCAACGATCCAGCAACCCCTGGCGGATACGCGAATGGGCTCTCGCCCTCGTCATCGTCGCCTGCCCCATCCTGATCTACGCCGCGATCACCTCGGACGTCTCGACCATCCTCAAGGTCCTCCTCGTCGCCACCATGACGGGCCTGCTCGCGGTCGGCGCCTGGACGCTCCGACGCATCTCGCGGAATGAGGGATCAGAGGCGGGACGACTCAACGCCAACCGGCCGGACACGACAGGGAGGTCGTGAAGATAGACAACGAATACCGCACCGCGCCCGCCTCGGACGCGCTCAGTAAGGCGCAAAAGCTCGAACAGCTGCGTCGGAATATGGCGGCGATTCCCGCCCGATCCGACGGTACGGAACCGGCTATGCCTGCGGTGATGCTGCGGTCCGTCGACGAGCCGACACCGATTGTGGCCACCGCTCAGACCACGCTGCGATCCCGTGCCCTCTCCGATCGCGGAGCTTCTTCCGCGCGGAGGACTCGCACGAGGAACACGATCGGAAACTCCCTGGACAAGCTCGGGGAAACGCTGCAGATCGATGCCCCTACTGGCGGTCGCGCCTTCACTGGGGGATCAGGTCCTGGGACGTGTCATTCCGCAGGTCAGAGCATGGCTATCGGGTGTGGACGGTCGCTGTGAACCCGTAGCTCAGCGGTGGGCACAGGGCGAGGGAGGGCAGGAACGTGGGCACCTCCGGTCCCCACGCGTAGTACAGGTTGGCGGGAAATCCGAAGATCCGGCACACCATCTCCACCTGATGGGTATTCGCCGAACCCGGGGCACACGTCGACATGCCGCCGAGGACGAACCTGTGCACTGTGCACCCGGGTGCGTCGGGTGGTGGTGCTGCGCGTGCGTGGCGCGGTCAGGGACAGGGCGGCCGCGGTGGTCGCGATGAGGGCCGGGCGCAGAAACCGAGACAGGGGATCCTCCGGTGGTGCGGGCCCGACCCGCACACAATTCGCGCAGGTCAGTCGGCATCGCCGTGGCCAGTCCGGCGTCTTCGCTCGCGGCGGGCATGTCTGGTGATCAGTTTCTGCCGGTTGCCCGGAGCTCGGTACATCTCGTCGAGCATGCAGGTTTCGATGCCGGTGTGCTGGCGCAGGATGCGTGTGGCGGCCAGATACACCAGTTCCTGCCGGGTCGAGCCGAGCCGGCCGGCGAGGGCGTCGAGGTGCACCAGGAGTTCGTCATCGAGAGCGACAGCGATCCTGGCCTTGGGCGGCTCGGGCCGCAGATCGTGCACGGGGGCAACGGTGGTGAGGTCGGCCGCCAGGTTGCCTGGGTTGTCGAGGAGTCGGCGGATCCCCACGCGCACCAGCGCCGAGACCCGGCGGGGCCCGTACTCGTCGGCGAGCTCGTGCAGTCGGCGTTTGGTGTCCTCATCCACCAGGAACGAGTGCGGCTTCCCGAACGGGCGCCCCGCCGGGGACGGCGCCTTCACCGCTCCGGCGGGCACAGCGCCGGCCGCGGTGGTTTTGCGGCGTTCGTTGCGGGCTAGGAGCTGACCGCGGTTCGACTCCCCCCGGTAGATCTCCTCGGTCACCGCCTGCTCGAGGTCCCGCGGATGGGCCAGGAGCCGGTGGGCGGCCAGGCGCATCAGTTCGCCGCGATCGGACCCCAGTTGGCGGGCGAGGGCGTCGAGCTGATCGCGCAGTTCCTCATCGAAGTGCACATTCGTGCGCGGGCCGAAGACCTCCGGTGCCAGGTCCCGGACCGCCCCGATCGCGGCCAGGTCGGTAGTGAGGTCGCCGGGGTCGTCGAGGAGCCGGCGCAGTGCGACCCGCAGCGCGGCGGAGGTGCAGACGTCCCCGTTGCGGCCGGTCAGCCGGTCCAGCCGGTCGAGCGTGGAGCGGTTGACGTGCAGGCGGGTTCGGCAGGTGAGATCGCCGCGAGCGTCCTCCCGAAGCACGTAGGGACGGAATCGGCCCGCCGCGGCGAGAAAGCGGTGTGCGGCGACGCGGAGGATCGCGCTGCGTTTGGTGTGATGGGCCCGGGCCAGCTCCTCGAGGCGCCGGTCGGTTACCGGATCCAGATCGAAGACTATTTCCACCCGTGGCAGGCTCCGGGCGGCGGCGGAGACGCGACGGTACTCATCGAGTGCAGTAGGTACGCGGTCCGGGTCGGCGAGGAGGCGGTGGGCGGCCACCCGCACCAGAGCGCCGAAGCGACGCGGCCCGATCCCGGCGGCCACCTCGTCGAGTCGCTGCTTGACCTGCGGATCGAAGCGGAGCGGGATCGGATCGCCGACAGGGACGCGGCCCATGCTGGTGGTCTCGGTCATCGCTGTCATTCTCCGTGAGGATGGTTTGTCCGGAACTGGTTCGGAAGGGGAAGACCCAGCGCCGGAAGAATGGCTGGTCGATGGAACGCAATCCGCCCCAGCACCGGGGGCACTGGGGCGCGAACGCGTACACACACGCGGCTCAGCCGCGGCAACCGCCCGCACCCACACAATGAGTAACGGGGCCTTCGCCGTCAGAGGGGACAATCAACCTCGGCGGTCCGAGGGTGAGCCGTGGTTCGCAGCGGAGTCCTCATGTGCCGCATCAGGTAGACGGGTCCTCGACCCGAATAGCGCGACCTTGAAGTCGCGGCTTCGCTGCCGATCGTCCTGAGTAACTCGCTTTTCCTGCATTGATCCTCCGTAAGTGTCCTGGCTTCTCGATGGCTCGTGACTCATCGATCTCCGTCCAGATTTCCGGCGGGTCCTTTGCCGCCGCTGCGCAGATCCGGTGTCGGTGCCAGGGCGTTTAGCCAGGATGGGAGCGGGACTGCGCACGCATCACGGGCAGCGGCTGACCACTGAGCATCGGATCGGGATCTACTCGACAATTTGATTCACCCGGGGTGACGGGTGCGGCATCGGATACAGCTCCGCCACACGTTCGTTGCCACATCTGAAGCCGAACTGAACAAGCCTCAGGAAACTCCCGGGTGGGAGCGCGCGATCACAATATCAGCCGAATCTCTTGCATGCAGTGTGCTGCCGAGCACCTGAATAACCCCGTCTCCAGAGGCAGAGCCCCGCGCTCGCCGGTCATTCGCGTGGAGTCAGGCCAGGAGGATCACGCCAGCATCTCTTCCCTGCGGAAGCAGGGAGGGGCCATCCACGCACGTACCGGATTCGGCGCGGTCCTGCGCCGTGCGGACCGAGATGAGAGTGCGACTGACTACCAGACTTCCCCGATGAGTACGACAGTGACCAACGCTTGATCTTCACGACTCACCGTTGCCGGCGAGCCTCCGAGCAGTGACTTGAGGAGGCCGGGGTCTTCACGAACTTCGTCGGTGAGAATCGTTGTGGTGTGGGACGTATTTACTGGTTGCGCTTCGGCGCCGAGGTCTTGGTACATCGTCGACGTCGCGACGTCCAAAGCTTTCTGCAAGGCCTCCGGGACGGTGCTGGCCGCGGCCCAGCCCCAGTAGGCAGCGCGCTTCATCGATCAGCGTCCGTCGCATCCCGCTGCATCGGTACCGCAGCAGGTGTGTCGGCAGCAGGATCAAGCAGGACCGTTCGGCGGCCAGCGAGAACGTCCCCGATCTGGGGCGCGATAGCCAACCGTCGAGCGGTGTCGCTCACATGAATAGGCGTCTTGACGGGCAGCGGAAGCAGCTCCTCGGCGGAATGCGTTCTCGGGAAGCGGGAGCAGAGGTCCGCGGGATCTGGGGCGTTGCAATCGTTCGGAAGCATTTCGCTACTCCTGGTTGTTTGCCTGACACATTACCTTACATCGTAGCGTTGCATTGATACGCTGCCGGTCCACGCTGTAATTCCCAGCGCTCCAGTCCACTACAACCGCTGCGGCACTGAATAGCGTGAACCGCGCACTAGTCGGCCGTATCCCGCCCGCGAGACCACGCTTCGGCGTTGATGTCGGTCGAAGGCCCACCCTACGACCAATAAGGGGACATGCCATTTAGCCCGGTCAGAAGTTTATTACCGACCTACCGGCGGGTGAGGTTGGCGGATTCGACCCACAACCACAGGTCCAGCTGACTGCAGCCATTCGCTGAGCTGGCAGGCACACAGACTTGGGCGAGCCACCGCCCGTCCGCAATTCGGAGCCAGGCATGCAGGGTTCCGGGCATCGTGGATTCAAGGAGGATTCCGCCCGCGCGGACCCGGAGCGGAAGCGTGTCGGCGCGGGTGAAGCCTGCGGGACCAGGAAGGGTGTGGGCGATGTCGACGACGACCTCAGTGGGGGTGTCGAGTCGGCGAAGGATGGGCGCGCCGGGGAACGGCTCGGCCCAGTCTTCGAGGCCGCTTCGCCTGCTCATTGGGCGATCCTCAGTGTCGACTCGCGGTGTGATGCAGGGACCTCAGCCTCTGCGGTCGTCCATGCGGCTACACCACGACTACCCGAGATGGTTACCTGGGCTCGGTGCGGCAGCTGTCCGCGGGGTGTCGCTTCGACGTCGAGGTCGATGCCGGTTACGCGGCCGTGGGCCCGCCCGAGTCGCTTTGTAGCGGGAGACCTTCGCGCCCAGACGAAGGTCGACGTTCGGCCATTGCCCGTCGACCACGAGCACAGTGCCGTTGCGGCGAGCTCGGGCAGTGACCGCGCGGACGCGACTGGGTGGGGCGTTGAGATCTCCAAGGGACAAGACGACGAGATCGAGGCCGTCGACGAGGACCGCCGCAACGGCCACCGGATCCTCCCCTGGGTTCGGAATGACGGCGCAGCGGCTCAGATCGGCACCCATCTCGGCTGCGGCGAGCAGTCCGAGATCCGGGCATCCCACGACCGCCGCCCAACCACCAGCACCGGTCACCGATGCGATCAGGCCGGCCTTGAGGGACGCTGCGCCGGCGATCTGAACGACCGAGCCCCGCACGAGGCCGCCGTGCGGCAGCAGCTGCGCGAGCGGGGCAGGGACGGGAAGGGTCCGCAGCGACGAGGGCGGGGTCCGGGCGGGGTCCGGTGCGGCCGGCTCGACAGGAGTGAGCCGCGGTGGGCCGGCCGAGCGCGCCGGGATCGCATCCATGCGTCGACGCAATTGCTCGATACGGTCGGCCCTCGGGTCGACCGTTGGTCCGGCCCCCATGGCACCTCCCACACACGACGTATTAGAACATATGTTCCCATACTCCCGTAGTTCACTGCACCGACGCGTTTCGGGCAGCACCGGATGTCACCGCGGCCGCTCCACTCCGACTCCAGACGGCGATGGCGCAGAGCGCCCTTACAGGTCGCCGACCTGCACAGATGGCACGTCCCCTGGGCTATGCGATTGTGGGCAGCGATCTAATCCCACTGACGAAGGCCGACAGCATCAATTCGGGCTTGCCGGTCGCCCGAATTCTGGGATGGGCGGTGAACAGCTCTTCCAGCATCACACGCAATTCCATCCGTGCGAGGTTCATGCCCAAGCAGTGATGGATATCTTTCGCACCGAAGCCGAGGTGTTTGCCAGCGTTGTCTCGCAAGATGTTGAACCGGCCAGGGGCCTCGAAAACACGTTCGTCGTGGTTCGCGGATAGGTACCACATCACGACTTTGTCTCCCGCCGCGATCTCGGCTCCTCCGAGTTCGGTATCGACGGTCGCGGTCCGGCGCATGTAGGGCACCGGGGAGGACAGGCGAATGACCTCATCGATCGTGTTGTCGATGCGGCCGGCGAAGTCGGCGAGCAGCAGTTCTTTCTGATCGGGGTGTTCGCTGAGAAGATGCAGGGCCCAGGCCAGAGCTTGACGCGTCGTGTCGAAACCGGCGGTGATCAGCAGAATGACGAAGGAGCCGAATTCCGCAGGGGTGAGGTGCTGCCCGTCGACAGTGGTGGTCATCAGGCGCGAGGTCAAGTCATCGCCTGGGTTTGTCTTGCGCTTCTCCCCCAGCTCGAGTGCGTAACCGTAGATCTGGAGAAGGCCGGCGGCGCCGCCCGGGGCGGTCGCAAATTCCTGTTCGCTCCCCCCTGACACGACGTCGGCCGCTGATTGCACGATCATCGGCCGGTCGTTGTCTGGGATTCCGATCAGCTCGCAGATGACCTGTACTGGTAGTCGGGTTGCGACGTCCGGAACGAAGTCGAAGACCTGGTCGCGGGGGAGATCGGCTGCGAGTTGAATTGCGTAGGCGCGCAATCGATCGGTGATGCCGCGCACTGAGGCAGCGGTAAACGCGGATTGCACGATTCCTCGCAGGTGGTGGTGCCTGGGATCGTCCATCGCGATCATTGACATGGCGAACTCGCGGATCTCGGGCGGCACATCATCGATCGTGAAGCCTTCGGCCGAGGAGAAGACATCCGGATTCCGGCTGACCGCCACGACATCGTCGTATCCGACTACCGACCAGAACCCGGGACCGGCTCTTTCGGTGTGGAATTCGATTGCCGGTTGCTGCCGTAGCCTCTCGAACAGTGCGAGGCGGCCGATGAAGCTACGGTCCCAGAAGTCGCGTGCTCCAGGAGAGATGCCCTCCTCAGATGCAGAACTAGCCACCGGCCCCCCTCGGTCGTTCATACAGGTGCCTGTGACCCTACTGCGGGAAGCGGTTTTCAGCGGAATTCGAGGCACGCTACAGTCCGTGTTCGTCGCGTTCCCGCACTCTTGGTACACCTAGACCGAATCGGCGTCATCGCAGGTCAAAAGCTATGATTCGAGCGTTCTTCGGCATTGCGTCGGAGAAGAATCGGGGATTGTCTGTGACGTTGCGATTGCGGCTTGGTGAACCGCGAGATGTGCTCGATCATCCATTGGGCGTTGCCGAAATCGGCTTCCGGCCTGATCTGACCCAGCAGGAGTATCTGTCCCGAGGTCGTGGCCCATTTCCGGGCGACGTCGGCACCCACCCTGAACGAGAGTTGTTCGTCGCCGGTCCCGGTGATGTGGTCCGTGCAGTCGCGACCATCACGACGATCAGACCTCATGGCGACCAGTTCGTTGTCGATGGTGAGTTGGTCGCAGACCACGAGCGGGTGGGGACGACATTGTTGGCGCCCGCACTCAAGAACGTGTTCTCATGCGCCGATGAGGATTCAGCGTGGGCAGAATCGATAGAACGTGTGCGATGGCTGTATGTGCGAGCTTTGGTTCAGATCGCGACGGTCAAGACATCCTCCTTCGATCGCCGCTTCGACAGTATGGATTCGGCCGCTGATCCGGCGGAGCGCCTGGCCAGAGCTACTGAGGCAATGCAGGTAGTGCCCCGGTACGTGATGATTCACCGAAGCGGGAAGCTAAGACTTGGTGGACCGTTTGCTGATACCGCTGACTGGGACAACCATGTCGAGCCCTGGACGAACTACGGCTATGTGGACTGCCTGCGGATCGACGATGTCCTGGGAGACGGCGCCGACCCTGACGTAGACACGCTCCGAGCTCTCACCTCACGGACCGCCGCAGCTCAACTTCTCGCGTCGATGGGATGGGACAACGTAATCCGCCGCTTCGTCGACTCCCGCATCCCAGCGCCGTAATCCAGCCCTGTTACGCCCCTGAACTGCGAATATGGCCCGTCCCCTGAACGGAAATCTCAGGCGGGGGCAGCGGCGAAGTTAACCTGCGGCCACTGGGCGGCCCTCGACCGCGATTCCTCCAGTCACCAACCGGCTTAAGGCCCGCCCAGCACGAGATAGGAAACCGTCAGCATTCTTGCCCCCACAAGTCCAGACGTGCGGCGTCCTCGTTCGAATCTATCGCGCGACTCCGACGTTTCTGGGTCATGCCGACTTCGGATGCGACTCTGCCGCATCGATAGCGGCCACGCCTATGGCAGCGATGTGCGCGAGGCGTTGTTGCTGTTCTCCGATGCCGCGGCAACCCGCGAGTGGAGTGCGGGCGTGTGGGAAGACCGCGGTGACGATCCGGCTGTAGTCGCGACCGGAGGACGATCACGTCGTCGGTATCGAGCAAACCATGTGCAGCGGCCTGCTCGTGAACGGTGTCGGCGGTAATCGAGCCGAGCTCGCCCAGCCGCATCTCGTACGGGGCGGTCACGGTGTCGAGGTTGAGCAACCCGTGCAGCCCGGACAGGATGCGAATGTGCTTACGTGGGGTGAGCCGAACGGCCGCCTTCTGGCACAGCCGGTGGTAAGAGCCGAGGTAAAGGGCACCGGCCGGCATCGGTACAGCAGTCTTTCGTGCCCCACAAGGAATCACTACCAACGGGGGCCGGCTCACCCGCGGTGACAGGGACGACGCCGTGCGCCAGTCCTGTGGTGACATTCGTGTGGTGGTCGTGCATGACGTGGTCGGCGAGCGTCCAACCCAGCCATTCCCAACCCGGACGGTGCCGCAGGTCGAAGACGCCGTGTCGGTGACCGGCGATCAGAAACGGGGAATTCCAGAGCAGCAGATCGGTGTTCGGCAACCGCATCTCGATGCCGTCGTGCCGGCGCAACAGCGTGGTGGTCGGGCCGACGGAGAGCGGGACACCGCCGTGCTGGCCACCGCCCTTCGGGCCGATTCCGGGGCGGGAGAACACCAGGCCAACTTCCATGATCAGGGCTCCGCCCGGCGCGGGCGGAGTCAGAGTCGGGTCGGTGTAGCGGTAGGTCGGGCGAATCAGCGCAGGCATGGCGGGTCCTTGTCGGTGGCGGGAGGTGGGCGCGCGTCATCGGCGGCGTCGGGGTCATCTCGTCGAGGCCGGGCACGCGGTGTGGGGTTGGTGCCGTATGTCAGGCGGCGGGTTCGAGGGTGTCGAGCTTGGCGCGGGTGACGACGGTCTGGTCCTGGTCGCGGAACGTCTCGTGGTCTTTGACGGTGGCGCGCAGGATCCGCACCCGCTGGCCGGGCTCGTAGTCTCGCGCACCGGAGGCGAACCACTTGATCAGCTGGTTGCCGTCGGTGCGGAGAACGAGCAGGGTCTTGGATCCGTAATGGCCGTCGATGATGCGGGAGACGGTCACGGTGGCGTCGAGGTCGGCGACCTTGGCACCCTTCGGCGCGACGAAACCGGGGACGATGGTGGCGCGTTCAGCGGCGTACTGCTGCTGCCGGGCGTAGACCGCGACCAGCGATGCGGCGATACCCACTGACTTCGCCGAGACGTATTCTCCGGCGAGCAGGGTGCGCAGGTTCATCCCGTAATCGGTGGTCGGGTCGACGGTCTCGGCGGAGGCGAGGACGGCGTCGATCAGCTCGGGCTGCTCAGCCTTGATTCGGTGGGCCTTCGCTACGCCGTCTTCGAGTTCACGGCGCACTGCCTGGTTGCGGATGGACGCCAGTCCCCACACGGCGGTCGCGATGGTGTCGGCGGTTGCGGGAATCTCGCGGTCACGGGCTCTGGCACGGGAGATGTAGCCGCGCCCGCCTTCGGAGAAGGCCAGTGCCAGGGCGATGGTGTCGAGCTTGTGCAGCGACCGGTCCCCACCGGCTGCCGGTTCACCCCACTCCTGCCCGCCCAGGGCGGGCAGGTGCTCATCCAGGTCGTATTCGAGGGTCCACAGTCCGGCGACCTTCACCCCGAGGAACAACGTGATGCAGCTGGCGCCGACCTGCTTGATCTCACCGGTTTCGGTGTGGCGCAGCACGTACAACTTGGCGCGGCGGCGGGACTTGTCGCAGTAGTCGCAGTGCGGGGTCTCCGGGCGGCTCCATCCGTCCAGGTTCTGGCCGGGAGCGCAGAAGGTGACGTAACCCGCCTCCTCCTCGACCAGGCGGGCAATGAACACCCAGCCGCCGAACCCGATTCGCGGCGCGGACAAGGTCAGGCGCACCCGCTCCTGTGCGATCGTGATGCCGAGGGCGTTGGTCTCCTCGTGGGTGTAGGGGTCGAGGGCGTAGGTGAACCGTTCGGCGATGTTGTTGCGCGCCAGACGGGCGTTGGCCTTGTCGATCTGCTCTAGTGCCGCCGTCAGATTGGCCATCGGCAAGTCGTACATCACGTATCCCCCTCAGTAAGAACCCTTCGGCAGAACTTTACAATGCCACATTGTTATGTGCAATCCCGGCGCCATGCCGGGGGACCCGGAGTCATGGTGAGCCTCCACATCGGACATGGCATACGAGCCACTTCCCAACACAAGGGGTGAGCTCCTGCACACGCGTGCCATCGGCGGGCCCTCACGGACAGGGGTCACCGATCGCCCATCATGCTGATTTAGCTCCGCGAGCAGTATCGATATGGAACTACGCCGCCCCTGCCGACCCCGTGTGCTGCACGTACGCTTACCGGTATGTCCGCTGACCTCGGCAGAATCCACGCTGACTCTCACGAGTCGCTGCCGGACCTAGTAGCTGAGGACGGCGCGGCGAATCCACACAGTGTCACGGCGAGGGCTCGGACCGGAACGAATGTCGAGTTGCGCATTCACACGTCTACCGCACCGTTCGATGTCGCGGCCGAGGCGTGGGTTCCGGCGTCGGCCGGGACCGTGGTCACAGTCGTCGTACGTACCGTTGATGCGTCGACGGGACAACCGCGGCATCTGCCGCCGGCGGAGCCCAATGAGTGGGCTCGGGCAATCTTCTCGACCGTCGACTCCACGAGTGGTTACTTTCTCGGCGCTGTCGACCCGGATACCGGAACCCACCGGAGCGGACAGTTCGCGTATCGCCTTTACCTCGACACCGCCCGGCGTGCCATCCCGGTGCCCAGTCAGGTGGTCACCTGTCCGCACTATCCTCTGTCTTCCGTCGACGGCCAGCCCGAAACCACTGTCCCAATGGTCGACTGACCGAATCGTTGCGCGGGTATGTTCCGGATCCGGCGCTGCCTGCCTCGTCGACCAACGCAACAGCTGTGCCCATATGGGTACTTATCCGCTCTATGGGGGCTAGCGGCGCCTGCGGCGACTCAGGAACGTGTCGTATCCCCTGGTCAAGACCGCTTACCCTGTTCGGCCCAGGGTCTGTGGTCACCGGGTGTTCGGTGTTCCCGGAGGCCGGATCGCCGCGGCGGCGAGTTCGGCGGAGTAGCGGGGCTCGAAGAGCGGGTTCATGCCGGCGCTGTTCCAGTAGTCCTCGGCGGTATGGGCTGCGCCGATAAGCCCGCCGGCGATGCACGCGATGGAGTCGGAGTCGCCGTTGCTGGTCGATGCCCAGGCGAGGGCCTCGGGTCCCGTGAGGGCGGCCTCATCCTCTGCGGTTCCCAGGTCCGCGACCAGCAGGGCGAGAGCGACGGCGCTGGCCGACTCCCAGCCTTGACCGATTCCCGCACATGGGTCGCCGAAGTCGGCCGGCGGAAGGGTGCGTAGTTGTTCGAGGCGTTCCGCTGCGTGGGTGAGGATCTCGCAGGTGCCGTCATTCAGACCGTCTACCAGGTAAGACGACACGTCCCCGGTGATCGGGGCGAGGACATCGCGCAGGTAGGAGTCCTCGGTCCAGGTGCTGGTGCCGTTGTAGATCTGTGTGGCCGCAGTCAGGGCGTGTTCGAGGAACCGGCCGCGGCGTTCGGGGGCGTGGCGGGTTGCGTCGGCGAGGAGCAGCGCCGGGACGACAGCGCGCGGGTGCTTGTGTGTGATCACGGCCTGCAGAGCGGTCAGCCCCAGCCAGTAGGGCTCGGGGGCGAATGCGACTGGGACCAAACGCATCACTGCCCCGCAGCCGGCGGATTCGACGGCCCCGTCCGTGTCGTACCAGCGAGCGCCGGCGCGCAGGTTCCTCAACGAGGTCATGCAGGTGCGGCCGGGGGCGCGGGTGTTGTCGGGGTCGACCTGCCAGAGGAGGAAGTGCCGGGTGATCGCGTCGGTGACCGCGTCGATGTCGCCGAAGTCGGTGACCTCGACCAGCGCGTGGTGCACGGCGAGGGTCATCTGCGTGTCATCGGAGAGCACCCACTGCCCGGATGGCGGGGCGACCGGGTAGGCCGGCATCTGTGCGTAGCTGGTGAATTCGACCTGATACCCCCACGCGTCGCCGGCGGCGAGGCCGGTCAGTGCATTGGCGTACCGGATGGCACTGTCCTCGGTTGGTGCCGCGTCGGGGTTGATCGAGGGTGTCACTGTCACGGGGTCTCCCCCCGCGAGAGGGCAACCGCCGCTGACCGGATGGTGACGATGTCCATGAGGTCGAGGTCGGCGACGCGGCCGAGGTAGTCGGCGATCGCGTCGGGGGTCATGCCTTCATCGAGGTGCCGACGGATCTCGTCGAGCTGCTCGTCGTTCAGTGCGGCCATCGTGGGGTCCTTCCGTCTCGCCCCTCCGGGGAGGGGACGTGTCATTTTTGCTGGTACACGGCAGTTTATGCAGCCTTGGTGGCGGAACCGTCACCGTCTTCGGCCTCGGCGACTAAGTCCTCGGCGACCATATAGACCGTTGGCCGGCCGCTGATCCCGTGATGGTCGACCTTCACGCACCGCAGGTGGGTCCCCATCGGCAGGACGACCTCATCCTCGGACGAAAAGTTCGAGATGGACTTGACGGGCAGGCCGTCGCGGGTGCGGACGACCATCATGTACGGCGGGTGGCCGGCGAAGTTGTGGGCGGTGCTGTGGTTGGTGCTGAAACTGGTGACCTTGCCGATCTCCATCCGCGACCCGACGGTGAAGGCCGAGTCGATGTACTCCTCGGTGGTGCCTTTCCACCCGCTGGGAACTTGGGTGCCGCGGACCAGAGTCATCGGCGTCTTGTTCGGGTTGTGCGCACGGAACTTGTCGAACGCCGAGTCCAACTGGGACACCACGGTCTTCACGTGCCCGGAGGGGTTGGCATCGCGGCCGGTGATGGCCGCGTTGATCGAGCGGTAGCTGCCGCCGGTGTAGGTCGTCAGGGCACTGCGTTCCTTGTAGCTCAATACCTTCTGCACGAACGCCGTGTTGGAGGTGGTCAGCGCCCCGATGTTCGACGTTTGCACCTGGCCACCCGGCCCGACCTGGAAGCCCCACGACTTCAAGTCGCCGGCCCGTTGAGAGATCACGGCGTAGTCGTCGGCAGTCTCCCTGCCATAGGCGCGGATTCCGCTGCGCCAGAGGCTGGCGTGCTTGTCCGCGCCGAGACTCTGCGGTGGGATGTCGTGCTCGAAGTGCGGAATCGTGCCGCCACCGATTGTCGGTGTACCCAGAGCCCGCCGGTGGGCCTTGGCGTAGGCGGCGTCGGCCTCCGCCTTGTTGGCGCCATCGGCGAGGGCCTTCGCGCGTGCCTGCTCGCCCGCCTGCACTGCAGACTGTTGCCGTAGCGTCCGCCGATGCCGTTTGATGCCGTCGTGGATGTCCGCGCGGACCGGGCCGCCCCCGGCGGAGTCGGTCAACTTGTCCTTCGCCTCGGCCATCTCCTCGTCGATGACGGCCTGCTGCGCGGCCGGAGTCGACGCATATCCGTCAACGGCCTTGCGGGCGACTTCGAGCCCCACGTCGCCCTTCATCGCGTGCGCCTGTTTCTGCAGCTCGGTGGCGTTCGCGGGCAGCGGATCAGGATCGGTCAGTTTCGGGATGCGATTGGCCTTCGCGAGCGCATCGTTCTTACCGGTGGCCTGGCCCACCGGATGGTAGGCGTCGCCCTTGCGCTGCAGGATCAAGAAATCCGAGGAGCCGCGCCGGTAGATCGCGGTGCCGCCGTCGAGGATGCGGCCCTCGACCTCGGTGACGCCGGACCCGGTTTCCATCGCGATGGTGCCGGCGGTGTAGACACTGGTGTCCCGCGGTGTCGATGCCAGGGTCGGCTGTCCACCTTCGGTGAGCGCCTTCGCCGCTTCTGGTGCGGCGCGGCGGTTCACCGATCGGGCGATCGCGTCGATCTCGTCGTCGGACAGGGATGCGTAGTATGCGTCGCGCTCGGCGCCGGTGGCCATGTCCTCGCGCAGACCGAACTTCGCGGCCGCTAGGTCTTCTCGAACCTCGACCTGCCGGCGCTTCGCGTCCAGGTAAGCCTGTTTCGCGTCGTCGAGATCCTTCTGCTTCGCTGCGATGTCGTCTGATGAACCGGTACCGTCTTCGGCGGCCTTCTTTGCCTTCCGGAGCCGGGCTCGAATTCGGTTGACTGCCTTGCGCGCTTCCTCGGCCTCGGCATCGACGTCGAGGACGCGTTGCTCTGCTTCGTCGAGGGCGGCCTGCGCTGAGGTCATCTGCGGGCCCTTTAGCTTCGCGCGTTCGGCTTCGGCATGGGCGATCAGGAGTTTCGCCGACGGCGGGTTGGCGTGGGTACTCGGCATCGGGATGTCACCGAGGACAGATTTGTCGATTCCCAAGGCGGCCATCAGTTCCGGCAGGATGCTCGGCGGTGCCGACTGTACTGCGGCCGCTGTTTCCGTCAGGCCTTGCTCTTTGAGGTGGTCGACGACTTTCTTTCGGGCGTTGCGGCCGTGTCGACGGTTTGCGTTCGCTTTCGCTGCGGCGCCGTAGCTACCGCATCCTGGGCACCGCCGGGCTCCATGTGATTTCGACCGACACATGAGGGCAGAGTACTGGGGAGATGACATGTCCCCTCCTTTGCGGTCTATGTATCAGGTCATTTTTGTTGCCAAGCGAAGATGGGGAGCAGTGGCCGTATTCGTACCGGCGGCTCTGCGTTGCTATTCCGTAAGTGGTGTGCCCGGTTTCGTGGGATCGAATTTCAAGTCGATTCGTCCGTCCGGGTACACAGTCAGGTCTATTCGTCCAACGCCCCTGAGCACCGTCGGGGCATTCGTGTCGAAGTTCGCTTCGGTGTTGGTGGTCTTGTCGAACCACTCGAGGAAGTTGGCGATTGAACCGATTTTGGCGATTCTCTGATGTAGCGCAGCTTGGTCGTGACCAGGAACGAAGAGGGCTCCATGGATTTCTGTGCCGCATCCGCACAGGCATGGGCGCCCGAAGCCTGGAGTGTTGTCGTCGATGTAGGTGATCGGATTGCGCGCGCTGAGCGACTTTTCGGGTGCACGGTGACCGACGTAGGTGTCGTGAACGGGGTGACCTTCCGCGAGGAGGTCACCTTCAATGATTCGCCGGTTCGGTTTCCCTTCCGCGTCGACAATGGTTCTGATCTTCGCAGCCATGACGACTTCGCCGGTTTCGTTGTAAGACAACAGGACGTAATCCTGGAGGTCGGCGCGCGCCCCGAGTGCCCAGTACCCACGGTTGGCGTCCCAGTTCTCCTGAAGAGTTCTGCGCTCATCCCATCCATAGAACTCCCGAGGCAAAGGGTCAGTCGGATCAGTGGCTTTCACAGCCCTGGTCAACTTGATATGCAGCATTTCTATACCCCTAGGGCTTGGAGGCTCGGTTATGCACCATTCCTGCTAGTTGGCTAGTTTGCCACTGTTGGCGCATAACTACAAACCCAGGGATGAAAGGTCTATCAAGTATCTATGGGGAGTGCTCAGATCACACGGTTGTCTCACCGTGGCGAGTTGGTGTCCCGCCGAGGAGGCCTCACAGGAGCGATACTTGCCCACGCGACGTCGAGCGCTAACGCATCACCCAGCCCACAACAAGTGACCTGACCTGTAAAGACACATGTCCCCGATGGGAATATCACTGTTGCCATAGCCGTTGAAGGGGTGGACGGTGTCGCGCATACCCCGGGTACCACATCAGAATCGTCGCCGCGAGCGACCACATGCCGAGAGGCGATATGGCGGCACCGTCATCCTGACCGGTCAGACCTTCATTGCGAAGCGTGCCGGGAAGGAACGAAGCCGCTGACTCCATCTGGAGCCAGCGGCTTCCTTGTCCAGTTCATCCCTGACGCCGATCAACTCCACCGAGTCTCTTTTCCGTACACATCCCAGCGGTCGTTCATTTGTTGGCCGAGGTCGGAACGTTGGTGGTCATGAGCGATTTCGTAATCGAACCGATCCGGCTCGGCCATCGCTTTCATGTTCATCCAGTCGCGGGCCCGCTGGAACAACTCGCGCACACGGCGTTTCCTGCGTCTGCGTATATCTTGCGCGGTATCTCCGGGTTCACCTGGAATAGTTAGGTAGATCCTGATCTCGCGTTTCGCCATGATTCGAGCCTGCCCGCTCACGGCCTCTGATGATGTCGCTTCAAAGCAATAGATGCCACTGAACATCATGGTGCGAGACGTCGGCCCTGATCCCTTTGAATGACGGGTGCCTGAGGCCTGCTCCGGTGAATTCTCGATACTCTACGTCGACCACCAGGCGCGATTCCGTCCAGTGCACACCCTTCGAGTACTGGTCAAAGCCACGGAATGGACTCGTCGGACGTTCCCACTCGACGAGCCGGTCCCGAAGCTGCCGCCGCATGGAGTTCGTAAATCCAGTTCCCACATGGCCGACATAAACGAGATCGCCGGAAAGATCATAGGCGCCGAGCAGCAACGATCCCACCACGTTTCGCTGCATACCTGACCCAGCGCTCCACCCACCAACCAACAGGGAGGCCCTTCGCCGGATGACGGACTTCACCCACGATCTCGACCGGGCGCCGGGCAGGTAGATCGAGGTGACCTTCTTGAACACACACCCTTCGAGCGCGTGCTGACGTGCCACTTCGAGCATGGTCCGGCTGTCCACATCCACCCAGTGCGGCGGCACCTGCAGCCGTGGGCCGGGAAGGTTTAGGGCGGCAAGCGCGGCACGGCGGTCGAGGTACGACTCACGGGTCAGATCCACCCCGTCGGCCGACAGAAGGTCGAAGGCGTAAAAGGTGACCGCGAAGCGCCGGCACAGCGACGCGGTCGGCCGCGTCACGTTCATTCGATGTTGCAGTCGTCCGAAAGACGGCCGGCCGTGGTCGAGAGCAACGAGCTCGCCATCGAGGACAACCTTCCGCTCCCCCACTGCAGCCGCTAACGCTGCCACAACCTCGGGGTAGGACTGTTCGACGCTGTTCCCGCTTCTGGACCACAAAACCGGAGAATCACCGCAGGTCGTGACAATACTTCGGCACCCATCCCATTTGAACTCAGTGGCCCAGCCCTCACTCTCCGGCGGGAGCCCGAGAGTTGCCAACATCGGAGCGATCGGCTGCCTCCCAACTTCGCTCATTTGCCGATTGTGCTCCGCGGGCAGCCGCCGGGCGAGGGTTTCAATGCTTTGAACTGGCGTTATGCCGCTCGTCCGACCCCGTGAGGGCGGATGCGCCGAAGACATACGTTCGAACGTATGTGCGATAATGGAGGGGTGATGGCCGTGGAACCCTCCCCTGACCTATGCCCAAACGGGCATCGCCTAGTTGGCGGGACCTGCCTTGTCGGCTGGGAGGTCTGTGGATGCGAGGACGCGGCGAACGGTGGTCACCGAACGTTCTTCTGCCGAGGTTGTCTCGCAACGATACGAATACCGCCATGTTCAGGACCTCAACCTCAGGCCGACCGGTGGTTTACGCCCGATAAGCCGGGGCTCTGAGCGGAACAAAAGTTCCACCACAGTGCGTGCGTGACGTCCTTTCTGTTCAATGCTGGCTCCTCGGCGGAAAGCGGTCATGGCGTGTTGCCTTCGACGTCTGCTTGCCTGAGCGGTCCACCAGCCGCCCGCGCTCTCGACTGCATTCCGGACTCCCGGTATTGGGGACGCGCCCCAGCCGATCTACAGCTGGGGCGCGTCCGGCGCGCTCACCGGGGGGAGGCAGAGCGCCCTGAGCGGACTCGGGGAAAGCCCGCAACGCCCACCAGACCACGAAACAAGCGGCGATTCAACACAAGTTCCAAGTTCGCCGAGAGTTCGGGCGGTTGGTTCACCGGTCGGCGTTCAATGCCAACACCCGTGACCGCGCTTCCATGTAACGGGCCAGCAGGGTAAGCATTTCGACATCGGGGTGGGTTAGCTCAGGCAAGTTCTTCGCCTTGATGATCTGACGATCTAGAACCGCTATCTGGCGGCGGCATTCTTCGATTGCGTCCGGTGTAATCGGGTCGGCGTCGAGCCGGTCGGTGAGGTATCCGATAGCTCCGCTCAGGCTGCGGCCGGGGTTCTGTGTGTTGTTGCCGTTGCGACGGGCGGCGACCATCTGCCACCACTCGTCGAGTTCCACCAGGAGCGCTGGATTGTCGGCGGCGACCCGTAAGGCGCGGTCGACTGCTTGCGCGTCGGTGATATCGCCACTCCAACACTCTGTCTGAGACAAGATGTGTCCGAGCTGATAGTTCGCGAGGTCATCGCCACGGCTCCACCAGTACGACACCATGACGAACACGTGGGCCCGCTGGTTCGACTCCCCCACCGCCTATCCCCTTTCGCTGACAATTGGTTCCTCATGACAACACTGCACATGCCCGGTCGGCTGGGTTCCGCTGTCTATGGACGCTGCTCGGGTGGCTGCGCACATCGGGCAGCGCGTGAGTTCGTCGATGATCCACCCATGTGTTCGCGCGAATGCGACAGCGTCGTATTGATCGGCCACCGCGGCAGCGAAACGGTGCTCGCATAGGCCACAGTGGATCGTCCAACCGCGTCGTCCAGTGGCACGCAGCAAAGTGTTCAACAGTCATGTCCCCCCACACGTTTTCACGAACTGCAGGGATCAGCATCGCACACATCTATGCCGCAGGGGGAAGTGAGAAATCGAGCTGACTCAAACACAACACGGCCCCGGGCGGGTGGTAGAAGCTAGTCGCCCGGGGCAGTGACGTGTGGGGTCTAGCCGAAGAGACCGGTGCCGGGGACTCCGCCGATTCCGAGCAAGTAGAAGATCCACATGAAGAGCGGCATGGTGGGTGTTCCTTTCACGAACAGCGTTAACACCAGCCTGTGTGACCGGTGAGCGTCGTTGTGTTCGTGCCGGTTCTCCGATCGCATCTCGTTCGAGTAGTCCAGGCGGCTTCGGGGGAATATCAGGTGGACGCCGGGTTTGCCGCCAGATGGAATTCCATGGGTCGCGAGGGGTCCCATCCCGAACCGGACCTTGCCTCCCGCGGGGCGGGCGTAGCCGGCGCCGCGGTGGTGCACCTCGGAGTCACCATGCGCCACCAGGCGCGAGGCTCTGTTGAAGCGCAGTTCGCTGGCTTTTGACCAGCGTACGGCGATCGATCGTGCCTTCACTCAGTGCGGCCGGACGGTGTCCAACGTGGTAGAGCCCGGCCGTGTGAGGGCAGGGGAACACTGCGAGCGACTTCTGGGTCTGGTGGCGCTTGCGAACCTTTTTCGCGTCAGCGCGCGCGAGGTAGCCGCGGTGCTCACAGTGCGCGCACCAGGTCCAGCGTGCCGCGGGGTTGTGTGATCGGGGGATAGCCATGACGATCGCCTCTCGCTTGCAGGTTTGATCTCGGAGGCGATTACGCTGCCCGGCCGATTTGAAGGTTGAGCCAGTCCGAGAGCCACTGGATGGCGTTTCGCCCGGCGTTGTCGACGACCAGGTTGTTGTAGTCGGTGTGGGCACCAGAGGTGAAGAAGGATGCGGCATTGAGGCCTTCCCCGACGAGGGCTGCTAGGTCGTCGGCGCCCTGGGAGCTGGCCATCGTCGTCAGCGATCCGGTCAGCCCTTTGAGGTCAAGGTTCTGTGCCTGGCTGGTGATCGCGTTGGATGCGGTGTGTGATTGCTTTCCCAGCAGTGCAGGGTCGGTCTTGGTGGCCTTACCGGAGAGCATGTTCACCGCCACTGAGGCGAGGTCGAGGCCGACCGGCAGTAGCCCCGCCATCGCTGCGCCTGCGCCGAGGGGGTCGGGTGCCTGTCCCGGCGGTGGCAGCAGCCTCTCGACGGCTGTCCAGGCGATCTCTTGGATCTGGCCAACGATGTTTGCGAGCCGAATGATGTCGACATTTCCGAGAATGGACGTGACGAGCGCGGCGATCTGGGTGTAGCCGGTCGGATCGGGAATGACGGAGAGCACCTGGGAGACCCACTGCAGGTCGACTCCAGCAGCCATTTTCACCAGCGGCGAGAACTGATTGTTCAACTCTCCCGCAATGTGATGTGCCCCGCGCGCGTCTAGAGCTGCGACTTTTTGTGGAAGCACGGCGAGATTGTTGAGGATGGCGGGCAGGTCGAGTGCGGTCACGTTGGTCACCACGTTGAGCGCTTGACCCACCACGACACTGGGTTTGAGCACCGACAGCACGCTCGACGCCGACGCGAGCGCATCTGCAGGTGTTGCAGCAAGTGGCGCGACCTGTGTGCTCAGAGTCCCGGCCGCCGACGACAGCGCGACCGCGTCTGGGGATGAGGCCGACAGCGTGGTGGTGCCCGTTTGAGTCAACGACGATGCCGTGTCGGCGAGTTTCGCTGCGGTGGTCAACGCACTCGATAGATCGGCTTGGGTTGCAGTGTTGAGGACCTGGCCGGCGGCATGCTCTGCCGTTCCCGGCGCGGCGGTGGTCAGGTTGGCCGTTGCTGCAGAGTTCGCGGCCCCGGTGGCGAGTAGATCTGCCACCGGGGTGAGTGTGTTCATCACTGACGTTGCAGACCTCGCCAACTGCGCGACATCGATCGTCTCTGCGGTGGCCTGTTGCGCGAGAGTCTCGGTGTTCGAGCCCAGTCCTGGCAGATCAGCTTTGGAGAAATCTGAGGTCAACGCGGTGGCAACCGTTGAACTCCCTCCAGCGGCGGAACCTTCGCTCTCAGCGCTGGGCGCCTTACTCAGGATCGATCCCAGCGACCCCAGCAGTGGGCTCGAGCCCTTCTGGATTGAGCAGTACAGGTCTTTTCCGGAATAGCAGATTGAGGCGACACGGCCGGAGAGCTTGCCCATCCCCTGTGGGCGAGGGTCGGCGATCCCGGTTCCGGTCGCGCGGGGCCCGACGACGGCTTCGCCCTTGGTACCGGCGCCGGGGTCAGCGAGCAGTCCAACCGCAAGCACCCGCTCGGGTGGAATCGGGCCGTTGTCGTTTCCGATGTCGGAGGCGAGATCGCCTGCAGCGTCGGCGCCCTGCGAGTATCCGGTGATCGTGTATTTGGTGCTTTTGCATTTGGCCGCAGTGTCGGTCAGCACCTTGCTGGCTTTGGCATGCGCATCGGACTTGCTGTCGGCGTAGGTCTTTCCGTTGTCGAATGCACGGGCCATGTACGGCAAGGTGTACACCTCGGCGCGGTTTCCCTGTTTGGTTTTGATGGCGTCGGCGATGGGCTTGAGCATGCCAACCGGAACTGATGGGTCGGCTGTCTCGTTGGTTTCCCAGGTTCCGGGGATCATCAGGTTGAACACGGCCGCGCAGCTACCTGGATCGGCGCTTGCCACCGAGGGAACCGTCAGGGCTGCTGTTCCGGACGCGAGTGTCGCGGCCACGGCGGCGGTGAGCATGCGGCGAGCGTTCGGACGTGTGGCAGGCAATCGGCACCTCATCTACCGGCGGACAGTGAATCGCCTGTTGGTGGGAACAACTGCTGTGACTGCCAGTCATGCCACCGCGAGGCGAGCGCCCACAGTGTCTGATTTGGTGCCTGAATCTCAACGTGATCTGTGGATAACTTCGGTTCGCCCGTCTAAGTAAGAGCGCCGAGGTTGGCTAAGTCCAGTCGATGTGCACAGATTCGATGGAGTCGAAATGGAAGCCGAATTCGTCGCTGTACTTGTCGAATCCCTTGTTTTCGGGGTAGTCGAGGGTGGCGTGGCGTTCCAGGAGTGCGACGACCCGGGCGTGATCGTCGTTAGCCAGCGCTGCGGCGAGCTCGCGAGATTCTTCGGTGCTGAACGGGGTATCGGAGTTCGCGAAATTCAAGGTGCGGACTCGATAGTCGTATCCCTCGTCGGATCCGTTGCGCACCATCACTCCGCCTTTGACGCGAATGGTTGCTTTCTTAGGTGTCCCGTCGGGGCGCAGGACTCCGGCCCGTTTCATCGTGTCCTCGGCCTTGACCTTCTTCAGTTTCTTACTGGCGTCGGCACGCAGCTCGTTCGTTTCACCGGATCGGTATCGGGATACAGCGGAGCGGGAACGCCCGATTGCGGCGGCCACCGCGTCGATGCCACCGAGCCGTTCGATTGCCGCGCGGCGTTGCGCGCGCTCGGCAACGTCGGGGTGCGGGATGTTGCCTTTCTGCGCCCAGCGGCGCAACGTCCGGTCGGACGGTGGTTTGCGGCCGGCGTCGATTGCGGCCTGTCGAAGACCCTCATTGCCGATCTCTTTGCGAACCTGTTGAACCGTGACTTTGCTGGTCAGCCCGGCTAGTCCCCCGCTCTTGACCTGCTTGGACTTTTCGATCCCGCTGGTAGCCGCATTGGCGACGGACACCTTCAGACCGTCGAGGCCGACCGCCTGTTGCGCCGGTTTCTTGCTACGCGGCTTCGGGAGGTGCAGTGCCATCAGTCATCCCCCTCCTCGTCCTCGAATGCCGCCTTGATCGCGAGATTCACATCGTGCACATCCTGGGCGTTCGCGAACGCAGAGAGGAGGGTATCGGTGAGGTCCGACTCCTTCTCGATGACCATCTTCCCGAGCGCGGCACTGTCATCCGCGATGTCCTCGTCAGCGAGGAGGTACACCCAAGAGTCGGTCACGGTGCGCACCGGCCAGCGCCCCGTCTCGCGTGCGATGCGCATGGCCACGCGACGACCGCGCCACCGGCAGTGCGCGATGATCGCCGCCCGCCACAGAGGCTGATGGTGGTGCACCATGCGGTTGGACGTCCACATGTCCGGGTTGACCATCCGGCCGATATAGCCCTTGTAGCAGGCCCCGAGGAACCGCTTCATCGCGGCGTCTTCGGTATCGCCCGCAGTCCGTCGCGCCTCTCGCAGGATCTTCGCCCACTTGTCCAGCACCCGGCCCTGTTCGGGGTACACCCAGGCCTCGGCAATCTCGAGGTCGTCAAGATCGGCGCCGATGCCACCATCGGCGATCGGATCTCTGAGGGCATCAAGGGTGACAGTGGTGACCCAGGTCTGCACCGGCTGGTCGTCGAGCATGTATGGGTGCGGCAAGGGCAATTTCTCAGGTAGTGCCAGCGTCTGTGCGGCGGGCAAGGTGATGCGCCACAGCCCGAACGGGGTCCCCTTCTCTCCCACTGCTGCTGTGGCCGCCGCATCACCGGTCAGGTGCTTCGGCTTCCCATAGCCGAATTCGAGCATCCCGGCTGAGGCCAGGTAGGCGGCGCGCTGGTCGATCGAGACCACGCGGTGGGCGCCGGCGAGGTCGGCAGCCTCCGGGACGCGGGTCCAGCCCACAGCCGGCTCGAGGTCTCCCCGGGGTGCGCCGTCGAGGGGTGGAACAGGCCCAGCGGTCGTGACAACGATGCCTTTCCCGCTACGGGTGCGCTCTCGTTTGATCTTGTCGATGACAGCGGCCCCGGTGCGCGCCGGGGTCGGACCGGGGAGCACCCCGAGATGTTTCGCGCACCACGCCAGTCGACGGCCCAGCTCGCGCGCTGCAGGCAGATCATCGTCGGGAAGGTAGGTGCCGGCGGTGGGTGAGCCGAGGACACCCATGTCACCGACCCGGTTTCCCCATCCGAAGTCCTTGTTCCAGTAGGTCCACACGTACGGCTCGATGACTACATCGACCATCGACGTGAACTTGCCGATGGCACGCGAGAGGTGGATCACGTGGCCCGGGTCGCCGCGAAGCTCCCATCCCGTGCTCAGGAGCGGGGTGAGCGTGGCGTGGAGGATGTCGGTCAGCTCGGCGGCGGCGCGGGTGCGGAGTGCTTCCATGTCGTCGACGTCGTCTTCGCTGCCGGGGTCGATGACCCACCCGAGGAGTTCGCAGGCGTCGATTCCGACGACCCAGATTTGGGCGGGAGTGCCCAGAGGGGTGAGCGATGCCCATCGGATCAATTTGTCGAGTTTCTCGATCGAGTTGACCGGGCCGGCCAGCTTTTGTCCGGACGGGGTGTAGGTCCCGGTGGCGGTGACGATCAGGGCGTGCCCGTCTGCGTCCTCCCCCACGGGCAACGACTCCCACACCGGTGTGGGTGTTGCGGCCGGCTCGGTCGTATCGTCCGCAACGCTGGTGTCCGTTGCGGTCTCGTCCGACGTTGCTTGATCGTCGACTGCCTGGGGTGCAACGTCGCCTCCTGTTGCGTCCGCAACGGGTGCGTGTTGCAGCGCAACGTCCGATTCGGTGGTCGGTGTTGGTGTACCGGGGTCCGTCGCCAACTCCCTTTTGATGTCCTCACCGGCCGTCAGGTCAAAGAGCGCGAACTGATCGTCCCCGCTCTTGCCCGGGCGGGACATCAGCGTGCCCCCACCAATGTGTACTGCTGGTCGGGCGTTGCCGCATTGCGGCTATCAGTTGCGTCGTCGACCTCGGGCAGCGGCGGGGTCCGGAATCCGGCCTCCACCGCGCGTTGCTCTACCTTGACGAAGCGGCGCATTGCGGTGGATGCCGCCTTGGCCCGCGTAATCGTCGCGATTTCCGCGTAGCTGAGGTTCTCGGTAATCCGCAGACGCGCTGTCTCCTTGACGACGGGCTCGAAGTCATCGCAGGAATCAATAAAGTTGAGGAGATTCTCGATGGTCTGCTCCTCATCGGGCAGCACGTAGATCTCCTGGGAGTCCTCGCCCGGCGCATTGCGTGCAACCTCCCACTCCCCTGCCTCCGCAACGTCGGCAACGTTGTGGGTGGCCGCAACGACCGATTCGGAGACCGGCGCAACGTACTGCGCAGCGGGCGCAATGGTGTCCGAGTCCAACACCTCGGCAGAAGCCGAGGTCACTCGCGGCGCCAGGTCGGCAGCCCCAGTAATCGGCGAGTACGCAACGTTCGATGCCGGCGCAACATCGTGGGCCACATCGGACCCCGCCCCGTAGCGTGTCGAAGCGGAATAATGGACCATCTCGTTGAGCTCAGGGGCGCTCTTGTCGATTGCGGGCCCCAACCGGGCGGCGTCGACGACCTCTGAGTACTCGCTGTGGGCGGTACCGATGGCCTTGATGAGGATGCCCACACCGTGGGTGAAGGCAAGAACCAACAGGGGCGGGATGACCGCAATGAGAGCGGCCCCCTCAGGGGCCAGCGGTATGTAGCCCAGGTCGAGGCCGGCCGCAACGTTGCGTGCGGAGATCTCCGCCGCCTTGTATGCGTGTACGGCATTGCCGACCACACTGATCAGTACGACTGCGATGGCAAGTCCCAGAAAGAACCTTTTGCCGGCCGAGCTGCCGCTGATCTTACTGAGTGCAACGACGGCAATCGTTGCGCCGAAGATTGCGCCGTCGACGATCGCGGGGAAGATCCAGGTGAGCCAATACGGCATGGTGGCCTGCAACGCGAGGTCGCGAAGCACCGCAAAGGACAGTACGAAGGCACCTGCCGTGATGCCCACCGCAATAAGGATCGCAACGACCAAGGCAGCGATCAGGGCGCCGAGCTGGATTCGTGCGGCCTTGAGATTAAGGTCATTCATAGATCGGGGTTTCCTTCCACGGGGTCCCGGTCGATGAGGCCCCGCCGGCTAGGCCCCGGCGGGGTCTCTCTCGTTGCGGCCGTTGCGGCCGTTGCTACGCAATGCTGTTTGTGCTGGCAGAACCCATATCCGTTGCGGCGCAACGTTGCGCCATATCGCCCATATGGAACATCCCTGCCCATAGTGGTTATATGGCGATCTCGTCAGCGGGCGCGGGGAACGGCTCGCCGTTGTTGTACTGCGTTTCGAGCTTGGTGCACAGCTGGTCGATGGCGGTGCGGATGAACTGCTGCTGGCTTTTGATTCCGGTGCGTGGGCGGGTGTGGTCGAGTGCGGCGACCATGCGGTCCTTGAGCTCTTCTTCCAGCGACAGCAGGATGTCGGTGGTTTGAGCCTTGCGCTTCTTCTCTGTTGCCTGTTTCGCCGGCGTCGATGCGGTCTTGCGTTGCCGCGGCGTTGCAGACGATGTTGCGGAAGGAGCCGCTGTGGCGGGCGTGTCAGGCAACGTTGCGGTCGGCTCCGATGCAACAGGCTGCGCCGTTGCGGTCGTTGCCGCGGCCTGAGCGAACGTGTTGCGCGCGCTGCGAGGGGCGGGTCGGGCAGGTTGGGGAATCTTGCTCATCAGAGGGCCACCTTCTCCAGGATCGAGATGAAGTTGTTGTGGAGGTTGCGGGACCAGACCGGGTTAGCGGGGTGCTCATCGAAACCCATGCCGACGTTGGTCAGCTTCGAGATATCCGCCTTCTGAATGATCGGGTCGCCGAGCAGGGCGATACCGTCCGCCGACGCGTACTCCTTGAGGTAGGCGATGACCTCCGCGTGGTCGTTGCGACGGCCGTCGAGCTTGTTGATGACAATCCCTGCGATCGGCAGGACCTTGTCCATGTACTCGGCCAGGTCTTCGAGAGCTGTCTGGATCGAGTTGAGGCCGTCGACTGCATCCGGTTCCGGGTTAACCACGATCAGAAGGTTGTCGGCGGCGTAGAGGGCGCTCCGGGAAACGAGGTCGATTGCAGGACGGCAGTCGATCAAGATGTGCTCGTAATCGCTGGACACCGGCTTGAGAGCGCGTGCGAAGCTCATCTCTCCCCTGGCTTGGTGCCGAGCTGATCTGAGACAGCTTGGAGTTCAGCGAAGCCCGAAGGTACAACGTGAATCTCTTCCCGTCGCGCGGCGACGATCGCCTCGCGAATCGGTAGATCCGTCTGGCGGTCGAGAACATCTGCGAGCGAATGCGGCGGCGGCTCAGCTGTCGTATAGCCGGTCAGATGCTTCGTGGAGTTGCCCTGCATGTCCGCGTCTACCAGCAGGATCGTCCGCCCGATTGCGGCCGCGGCATGCGAGAGCCCGTTGGCGACCACCGTCTTCCCCACGCCGCCCTTGAGGTTTGCGATCGCAGTGATCGTCATGCCCCTCCCCTCTCTTCCCATATGGGAGCTTATAAATGCTTATATTAGCTTATATCAGCTAGCGGTACATGTCGTTCTCTTGCCTTACCTAGGGTGATCCTAGATTTCCTAAGAGGAGATAATCTGGAGTGACATGCTGTTATATACAGTTATTTCAGAAGATCTCTGCTAGCAAAATGTCCCGTAGCCATAGCTGCTCTGAGGTGAACTCTGCTCATCAGAGATCCAATGGGGAGATATAGCGCCAGCTGAGATAACGCCGCAGAAGCCCTCCAGAGGGGGCGTTCCCCCGCCGCACCCCATCCGACACCAGCTAGGCCCCGGCGGGGTCTCTTCGTTGCGACCGTTGCGGGCCGTGCCTACGCAATGCTGTTTGTGCTGGCAGGACCCATATCCGTTGCGGCGCAACGTTGCACCATATAACCCATATGGCGCATTCCTGCCCATAGGGGATATAGGACCAACCCCCACGCTCGACTTCTCGAACGCTTGGTTTCAAGGTGGGGATGTCGATCTCCGTAATGCGCGAGTCGAGTTTGGTGCGGTAATCAGATTCCGTAGCCCGCGCAAGTGGGAGAACCCGCCCAAGGGGGGACTGGGTCAACGAACCGTCACCCGAGTATCTGGATCCGCCGACCTGGCCACCTCCTTTGTTTTCGTCGGGGGACGACGAACCTGATCTCGAGAGCGGTGTTGGTCCTCAATAACGCAAACTACCAGCGCAAACGACATGTCCCTCCGCCCCTCACTGCTCCGCGCGGCGACGATTGTCGCGCAATACCTGCCGAACAGCGGCGAGCGCTGCAGCTCGATGCTCAGCGGATGCAGCCTGCACGTCGCGATGTTCACGCTCGGCCGCACGGGCGGCCTGCTCCCGCCGACGCTCGGCGTCTACGAGAGCGCGGAGTTCGCTGGGGGAGGCCTTTTTCCAGTCCATGCGAGCGAGCCGCCAGCGAAGAAACGCAGCCGGGGAATCGACACTGTTCGGCCAGATCCAGCCACGTGCAGCGGTATCTCGACCGAGTTCTCGCGCGATGTCTCGGCCTGTCCAACGTGTGATGTCGATTCCTGACGCCACCAGTGCGTCACAGATAGCCCCGATATGACCCCGCGGGTTCAGAGCAGGAGCATTGGCCACAAGGCTGGCCGCGGCCTTCTGAAGCTCGATAGAGCGCTGGTGCTCTTGGTGTGCTGGGTTGGATGAATCTTCGCCCGCGCGTGCGCGTTGGTGAGTACTACGTAACAAGAGATCTTCTGAAGAAAAGTAAGAACTTAGGGATAGGGTGTCACGGCCTCTGATCTGGGGATTCTCGGATCCGGCTTTGGCTGTCTTCGTTGCGTGGCGAGCGAGGCGTGCACGGTAGTTCGTGAGGCGTTCGGCCGCGCGGGTGCGCTTCTTGCGCTTTGACTGCGGGGCTGGGGGAGTGGCCGCTACGACCTCTCTCGGCGAGCTGAGTGCCCACACTGAAGCCGCCCGGTGTTGGCGGCCGCCGTGGTGCAGCTCGGCGGCCATGAACTCGCGGCCGTTCAGGTTGCGGCCACGCGCCAGCTCGACGCCCATGCCTAGGTCTCGCAGGACGCGACGGCCACGGTTGACCGTCGTTTCGGAGACTCCCGCGTACTTTGCGATCAACTCGCGTGATGCGGTGATGCCTCGGCCGGTTTTTGATTCGGCGAAGTGAGCGTGTGCGGTAGCGACGGCCATCATGCGTTCCACACCGACTTTGTGTTTCGACACGGATGTCCGGCCCGTGTCGCTGTGGGTGATCTGGTGGCGGAGTTGGCGCAACCATTCGGTGCGTCCAGACCACACCGGAACGCAGGCCTCTCGGCCCGGTTCGACGGGTAGCGCGAAGGAGCGGCCGCGCTGTCCGGTTTCCCGATTGAACTCGTGCAGCTCGTCGACAGCCCGGGCTGCGGCCTCGACGGAGGCTGCCCAGGCGTCGACCTCGGGGGACTGAGGAACATTCGCGTCACCGCTGTCGGGCGACACGAAATCAATGGGCGAAATAGAATGTGTTGAAGCTGGCCCAGGACGTGAGCTAGCCTGAGACGAACCGGTCACGGTGTCCCTTCGGGGAATGCAGTACGAGCCAGGAAGCGCCAACTTCCGAAGCTCACCTCTCGAAAGTTTGAGAAGACGGAGAACCTGCCACGTTCTCCCTCTGAAGGACCTGCCAGTCCTTGTGTCACCGCAATGCGGAACCTGATCCCAAACCACCCCCACCAGGGGGCTTTGTTTTTTCGAGGGTCTGCGCTGTTTAGTTAGCCATCGAGGTACTCACGATGTGACTAATCAAAAGGCCGACCTCCTCTCCATGCGCTCCGGAGAGATCGGACAGGGTTTCGAGGCGGAAGACCTGGGGCCTCGAAAACTTGTGGCGTCGCGACGGCCCGCTGGGATTCTGCAAGTGCGGTTCCGCCGATCCGTGCGATGGACCGCGCTGACATGGGAATGTGGCCATGCTGTGCCAACAGTGATATGCGAAACGTCTTCGCAGGCAGTCCGGTATTGCGGCTCTGCGTTATCATCGAGAAAGCACCGACTCTTCCTTTCGAGGTAGGGGAGGTCACCGCCTCTTCCTTCTGAGGGTTAGTGGTGGTCAGGGAGCTGGGAAGCTCCCAAAATTGCATAAACGGACAACCCCCGACGCCGCCAAGCCCTGGGGGTTGTTCGCTGTTCAGGGCACGGTCACGCGCCCATCGCGAGCTGCTCAACGCGCCGTAACGACCCCGCTGCCTCGATCTCGAGGAGTCGAAGCTGCTCGGGGCGAAGTTTCGCGCTGATGTAGTCCGGGATGTCCAATCCGTGCGTGATCGCGAGAATGAGCACGGAGTAGTCCCCAGTGTCGAGGCCGAGCTCGGCTGCCCGAGCCTCGTAAAACCTGTGGTGTCTGAGGGGTGCACGCGTGGCGATCTGACCGCGGGGTCCCTTGTTGCGCTGTGCCATGTGGAAACCCTAGATCGAATCCGTAACCGATACGGGTAACCAAGAGCGTCCGGTGTGTCGGCTGTGACGGAAGTGGTCACCACGGTCCGCCCGCCAGACCGCTCCTTCTATCCCCGGTGGCCTGTTGCTGCAGGGGGAACGGTGCAGTGGGCCCCTGCAGCAGATGTGCCCGCCTTGATACGCCCGATCGGGCCAGCAGGAGCTGTGCCACGGCGGCAACCTCGCGGACCTGTTCAAGGGAGGCAGTTTCGGGATCGGAGGCGACAAGATTCACCACGTCGGCGAGCGCTTCGTGAGTTCCCATGGAGAACGCCGGCCGGCAAGCTGAGATCAGGAGCGGCCCATGCTCAGCGAGCAATTGCTCAGCCTGCAGAATCGCCGTTTGGTCACCGTCCGCGATGAGGCGGGCGCCTACCCCGTCCTTCGTCGGCATGAGTTCCCACTCATGCCCCTGGCTGTCGGTTGCAGTGAGTCTGGTCATGCGGCTTCCCCCTTGGCTGAATCGTGGAGACGGCCGCTCCACGCGTCGATAGCCGCCGTAATGCGGGCCTCTGCAGCTGCAATCGGGTGGACGGCGAGGTGTGCCCAAAAGGCACTGGTAGTGGTCTCGACCCCGCTGAAGTCGACGCCGAGCAGGTAGTCGTGTGCATCGATGGCTGAATTGGCTACCGCTGCCCATACGTAATCGGATTGTGTGCGGCCGAGCTTGATGGCGGCGAGCTGCTCGAGCGCGTCCCAGCGGGCGCGAATAGTGCTGACCGAGCCGATCGGTGTGGCCCGGCAAAGTCCCGCGACTGTTTGTGCCTCGGCCACGGAGACGCCTGGGAGTGTGATCAGACCCCAGTGCGGGTTTGAGTAGAGGTCGGCGAACCAGCCCCAACGAGTGACTGCGGGTCCTTCGGTGGCGGGTGCCTCCACCTGACCGGCAGCCATCAGGTAAACGTGATCGACGAGTGAGGTCATGCCGCTACTCCCCGGTTGGCATCCCGTTGGCCATCCGCCCTGTTGAAGTAGGCGCGCAGGGCTCGGTCAGTGGGAATCGCTTTGCCGTCGTGTCGATAGGCAACTGCTGCCCAGATCATTGACTGTGGGGGAGTGCCGGCCTTGACCATTTCCATGACCATTTGCCGGCAACTTGCGAGCTCCGGGCATAGGAGGCATCCCGTTTTCGCGTCGAGTGCGGCTGGGAAAGATCCTTGGTCGAGGTCCCATAGCCGAGGATTGGCTGCACACGGCGGGCCTGGCAGAGACGACTGTGCGGTCATGCCGCATCACCTGCGGCAGTCGCCGTAGCGTATCGACGTGGTTTGCGATTGCGGAGGACCGCATACGGACGTAGGCGCTTGGCCGGCACGTGGTCGCCGTAGTAGTCGAACGCTTCTCCCGCGACGATCTGATCGTGCGGTGTGTCTCCCTGAGCGATCCGGTCATTCAGTTCGTCGCGGCATTGGGTGAGGAACGGGCAGTGTTTGCACGATTCGATTGCTCGTTGCCATGCCGCGAAACTCTGCCCTGCCAACTCCCATGTCGCGGACTTTCCGGCGCAGGGTGTGGAGTCGGCATCAGGCTGCGTCAGCGGGATCATTCCGCGGGCTTCCAGTTCCTGACGGATCAGGCGTAGTGAGGGGCAGTCTTGGCATTGAGCTGTGTAGGCGAACCCGCATCGGTGGCACCGGCCGGCGGAAGTGGGGCGGTGCGCACTCGCGGTGACCAGGAGGTCGTTGGTCGACAACTTCGACAGCTTGATCGAGCGAGTGTTGGGGTGCGGATCTCGTCGCAGCAGCTCACCCAGGGCGGCCGCAGCTACCGGGCACATCGGCTCGGTGACGGTCGGCTCGTAGCCGCAGCCGGAGCAACGGCCGTCCACTGTCGAGTGTTGGTAAGTGAGGCGGCCCAGTTCGGCTGTAGTGGCTGCGGCCAACGATTGTGTTGCGGACAGGTGCTTCTTGGGGCGCTCGACGTGAGCGCCAGCTAACGTGTTCATTGCAGAGGTTCCAATCTGCTATGGCCGCTATGGGGTTGCAGCCCCTCGCGGTCCGAGGCCCCCTGATCGTTGGTAGCGATTGGGGGGTTTCTTGTTGTGTGAGGAGCGGTCCTTTCCCCACGGGTTCTTCTATATTCTTACACTTATCGCTTCTTGTCTATAGCACTTGTGTGTGACAACAGTCCAGGAGGTCGGGCAGCATGACTCGATATGCGAGGGTGCCCAGAATGAGCCGACGAACACTGGAGGGATTCGTTCCCTCCCGGCTTTCCATTGCCCGCATTGACAAGAAGTTGGCCCAAGGTGAGCTGGCTCTTCGCGCTGACGTCAGCACGGCCACGATCTCGGCATGGGAAACGGGTCGATCGACCCCTCAGGTCGATCGACTGCTCAGGGTTGCGGAAATCCTCGGCCTGCGAATGGACGAGTTGATCGATGTCCCAGCCGACAAGCGAAAACTCGGAACGCTCCGTGAGCTGACTGGTCAAACCCAAGCCCAGCTTGCCCGCAGCGTCGGTGTGTCGACGCCCCTCCTTGCTGCCCTCGAACGTGGGCACGCGAAGCTCGGTGAGGCTATTGCTGATCGTCTTGCCAAGGAACTTGGCGTGTCTGTGACGGAGGTGCGTGAAGCTTACGAGCGCGGTCGCGCCCGACCACCGCTCGATTAGACCTCGTGCCACTGAGGGCACGACTGATAGGGAAGCGCTTTGGCCGTGTAACGCGGGAGGCAAAGCCGACGATTCATTGTTCGATCCGGAGAGCACGTCTGCGCGTTGCGGCAGTTCGAGAGTTCCGCTCGACATAACCCACCCCGGGAGTCGGTGCAGCACATAGATATAGGTGTGCCACACGTTCATAGCCACATCTGAAGCCGAACACGACAAGCCTCAGGAAACTCCCGGGTGGGAGCGCGGAGATCAGATTAGCAGCACCCCGGGAGTCTGCAACCGTTCGACTCCCACCGTGTGTCGATCTCGGTTCCTCGGCTTAACGGCTGAAATCAATTGCCCCCCTGGTTGAATCATGTACTACCAGAACTGTGGGCTCGTTCCTGGGCGTACTAGCACCGTCGACTGTGCGACCGTTACGCCGTGTTCAGCACTGGCGGTAGCTACTCCAGTGATGGTCAAGTCCGCGGGTGTCCACGCTTCCGATTCGGAGAACCGCACAAAGAGCACCAGGTCGACGCTAAGGGCCTCGCCGTTGCGAAGTGATGCCCGCGCGCGATCGAGCTCGGCGCGACTCTTCTCGTGAATCTGGGCGACCTCGGTTGCCCAACGGGCGAGGGGGCCGGGCGGCGGGACGTCCCATTCCAGGAACAAGCCGGTGATTAGCTCGAGGTAGCCGATGCCCATTGGTTCGGACAGCGACTTCTCGAGTGCCATCACCTGCGTCTTGCTGTACTCGCGGTGAAAGTCTTGTTTCGGAGGGGTCTCGTCGGTGATGTCGTGGATGAGGCCACCGACAGATTTCTGGCCAGCCCTTTCGATGGAGCGAACCGTCATGTGTACGCAGCGGAAACCGCCATCGTCGCCCTTGAGGCTGATCTCGGCGGCGAATGGCGCGCCAGCTCCTAGCTCTCCATGGCCGAATGCGCCCACATACATCGTGTAAGCATCCCGTTTGTCGAAGGCTGTGAAGAACTGCCAGATTTCGGGGAGAGCGCGGTCCGGCTGTGACATGTCGATGCCGAGGATCTTTTGTTCGACAGGACCGCTATGCCGGGTTCGTTGCGTGCCGTAGTCCCATTCGAAGGTGCCTACCGTTCGCGGCGGCGGCGGAGCTTCACCAGGTGCCCCAACGAAGACCTGAACGCCGAAGACGTCACCTTCGGCGGACAGCAGTGGATCTGCGTATGCGACTGCAGTCCGATTTCCCGACAACCAGACACGGTCGTGGAGTGGCTTACGTGAGGTGTAGGCGGATTTGACGGCATTCTGCGCTGCTTCGCGGGCTTTGGCGCGGTCGCTGTTGCTTCTCTTGGCAACCTCCCAGGTTCCCCTGGTTCGGCTGGCGAAGTCGCGAGCCTGTCCGCCCTCCGAAACGACGGAAGGCTCCTCGCCTGTACGGATGCCCAGAGTTTCGTAGATCACCCAACCCAGGTGGCGAGTATCCGTTGAGTTTTTCCGCTGCCGGCCGCCCTCGAGTACATCGGTCACGTAGATTTCCCCTCCCTCGAACCCAACCTTATGTAAGGGGATCGTCAGGGGAAAATCGGGCTCGCCTCAGCGTGAAGTCGATCGAATAGTACGGGGTCGTGCGCACAGAACACTGTAATTGCTTGTGAGGAGCGGCCCGCGAGGTTACGGAGTCGCCGATGGTTTGCCCGAACTCGGGTTGGGGCCGCTGCCAAGGCGAATTCAAGAGCGCCCAACACACGTTCACGGCTTATCAGCGCGGATCGGTCGGGGGAGAGAACCGACCGATGATAGAACGCATCGCCAGCGTGAAATAGCCATCCCCGATTGCTCGTCCGGACGGCGACGCCGGCATGCCCGATCGTATGGCCGGGCATCGGCACCAGCCATATGTCTTCTATGCCAACGATCGGGTTCGCCGTGGGCAGGCCGAGTAACTCTTCGCCCTCGCCTTCGTACGTGTGGAACGATGTGATCGCTTCGATGTGTGGGAGGCGGTATCTCAACCGCTCGGGCAGGTGCTGTCGAGTCTTCGCGGTGTGGAGTTCGGCGGCCGTGGTGTGCACCGTTGCATGTGGGAAGTCGAGTGCGCCACCGATGTGGTCATAGTCCAAGTGTGTTGCGACGATGTGCTGCACATCAGAGGCCTGGTAGCCGAGGGTTTCGATCTGGTGTGCAGCGGTCTCCTCCACTCGTAGTGCAGGCCCGAGTGCTAGGGCAGAGCGGCCGAGTCGGCTCTTCGGTGCGGCGATGTCTGCGAGGCCGATTCCGCTATCGACAAGAACCAGGCCGCCGTCCGTCTCGCAGAGTAGGACGTGTGAAACGAGTGGTCCGCTTGCGAGCGAGTCGAAGGAACCGCAGTTCAGATGATGGACGCGTCGAACACCGGACATGAAGGCACCACCGGGCTTATTGGCAGGTGTGGCCAGGCATGAGCTATGCCGGGCCGCCACATCCGGAGCCGAAATCGTCAAGCACCGGGAAACCTTCACACCTGAAGGCGCGACGCTATGTTACGCGCCACTAAGGAAAATGCTAGGCAGGCAGACTTCCGCTGCAGGAATGATCGTGTGCGCCATGAGGTTTGCGCAATACGTCGGCGCCGAAAATTCTCGCTTCTACCTGCGAAGACGACACGTCCCCTTGGCGGGTTCGAGGACAGCTCCTACTTCAGGCCACAGCTGATGTGCATGTACATGTCGAAGTCCTCGTAGGGCGAGTTGATGATCCAGTGTGGTGGTGTATCGACGTCGACCTGGATCTCGACGTCACCCACGGCTGGCCGGTCCCAGGTGATGCCGAGGGGAAATATCTTGGTGTCGCCTGGTGGTCGCGTTCTGTTGACGGCGTCGATCGCCTGCTGGGATTCGGCGAAGCCGTGTGGGGGGTAATTGAGAGTCTCATTCTCGACCGTCACGGTCTGGGAGCCGTGGGTCAGGGTGGCGTGCCAGCCGTTCGGTGCGGTGACGTCGACGGTGAGAGTGTCACCCTCGCCGTGGCATTGCGCATCGACCTGGTCAGGAGCCGGGAGCGTCACGAGGTCGCTACCTTTGCGATTCCCGACTCCGATAGCGAGGTTGCCGTCCCATCCATCCGAGCCGCCTGCACTTTCTGCTGGCGTAATGGTTCCAAGCCGTCCGTCCTCCTCCGCCGAGCCGGAGCATGCGGTCAGGGCCGCGGCGATCGTGCCGGCGAGAGCGAGGGTGAAGAGTGTACGGGCGTGGTTGGACATTTGATTTCCCCTCCTGTTGCCGCAGGGCGGCGCGATCGAACTCGGTGCGGTGACCACTGCTTTCAATACCGGACGGTGTCGATCAACCAGCTGCCCCCGGCTTTGCTGAGGGTGACCCACACGGTGGTGTCCGGGTCGACGGGGGCAGCGTCGTCACCGGTGACCGCGGTTTGCTCGATAGTGGCGACTCGGTGGATAAGGGTATCGGTATCAGGCGGGCACCCGGAGCAGCCGATCGTCACGTCGGCGATGACCTTGGCGTTCTTCGCCGCCCACTGCCCCCACTGGACGCCGGGCCCGCGTTCGGTCGTGACCGGAACGGCGATCTGTGCGGCAAGGTTTTCGGTCAGCCATTGCCGCGCCCGCATGAATCCGTCGCTGGGGGAGTTGTCGGTGGACGGATACCAAGTGAACGCCACGGTCAGAGCCTGCCGGGCAATGTCCTCAGCCTCACTGGCGTCGGGCGACCTCTCTGAAGTGGGCGGTCGCGGCGGGGGTGCAGTCGTCGTCGAGGTTGGTACGGGCGCAGCAGATGTCTCGGGAACCGCGGTCTGCGGATCGTCTCGGGTCGTCCGGAATGCGTAGACCAGGACCGCGACGGCGACGCCTAGTATTGCGGCCACGGCCAGGAATCGGCGCACACTCATCTCATACTCCTGTCGCGGCGGGGAACTCACACGTTCCACCGCGTCGATTGCACGGCG